>NZ_JAPDNC010000005.1:0-438457 GCF_025947915.1 Erwinia sp. INIA01 | reverse complement strand
GCGGCGGCCTCAGCCCGGAACAGTTCGAAAACCAGACCCTCGCTTAGGGACGTGTCCACATTACGTGGGTAAGATCAGTACTGATAGCTGCGGGTGTAATCCCAGTCGGGTTCAGAGAGGCTTTCAGGGTCCCAGCTGTAGATATTTACCGCGCTGGTATTGCTCAGCGAACCAAATAAATTATTGAAGTTCTCCTTCTGATAATCACCGCCGAATACCAGCTGGTGGTCGCGATCCAGCAGCTCGAACGGCCCGCTCAGGTTGATGTTCACGCCGTACTGGCTGCTGCGGTTGTGTCGTTGCAGGTAGTTGTTGAGCTTCGCGCTGCCTGAATCATCCACGCCCTGAGTGCCGTTGCCGTAAACGCCGATGAATTTGCCCTCGGCGCTGGCGGTCGTGTAGTTCAGCGAGCTTTTGGCGACCCATTCGTTATCAAAATAGTGTTCGAGTTCGGCGTAGGCGTTAGTTTTCTCGAAGGTGATGTTATTCCAGCTGGCCCCCAGGAAGGTCGAGCGGGGCAGACCCAGGCTGGAGTAGTTGGTGGACATCGGCACGCCGTAAAGATTGGGCACCGTATCGGTTTTTTGCCAGGAGAGACCGGTGGTCAGCGTGGTCTGCGACGTCAAATCATAGGCGAGAGTACCGAACAGCACCTGGCGATCGCTGTGCACGTAATCGGTAAAGCTGTCTCTCTTTTGCAGTACGCCAACCGCGCGGCCGCGCAGCGAGGCATCGTCATTCAGCGGCCCGGAGACGTCCATTTCGCCGCGGTAGTTATCCCAGCTGCCGGCGCTGGCGCTGACGGAAGAGCGAAAATCATAGGTCGGACGCTTGCGCACCATATTCACCGTTCCCCCCGGTTCGCCGCTGCCCTGGGTCAGGCCTGACGCGCCGCGCAGAACTTCCAGATGGTCGTAAATGGCCAGATCCGGCGATTCGGTGGAGGCTTCGGCATAACCCATTCCGGCGAGGCTGTTTTGAAACGAGGAGCTGATACCGTCTTCCTGAAGGTTATCCATCGTGAAGCCGCGCGACTGGTAACGAGTCTGGTAGGAGCTTTCGTTGATGACGTTCACGCCCGTGACCTGACGCATCGCGTCGTCCAGCGAGGTCATATTCTGATCGTTCATCCGCTGGCGGGTGACCACGCTGACCGACTGCGGCGTCTCCCGTGGGGAGAGATTCAGGCGGGTCGCCGCCGACATGCTGCGGGTGGTGTAAGAGCCGGTGTCTTCAGTCATCGAGCCGTAGTTAACATCACCGATCACCACCATTTCGTCCCCTTCAGGGATCTTTTTCAGGGTGTAGCTGCCGTTGGGCTGACGTTCTGCCAGCAGCCCGCGATCGGTCAACAGCCGGGAGAAGCCTTCGGCAAGGGTGTAGGTGCCGTTGAGCGCCGGAGAGGATTTACCGGCCGTCAGCCGCGCATCGCTCGCCAGATAAATGCCCGACTGCGCGGCAAACTGATTCAGCTGAGTCGCCAGCGGCGCGGCCGGGATCGCATAGACGTGCTTATCCGTCGCCGTTTCGGCGGCCTGCGCAGCGGCAAAGGTCAGTAGCGGCGCACAAAACATCATGCGCAGGAGGGCGGCCGTCGGCGTACGACGGAAAATCCGCGGCGGGCTGGTGCGTGGTGATGATGACATAGATTCCCCTGATAATTCCCAAAAGTAAAAGTGCTGCATAGGGTTAATCGGATGAGGGCCCGTAAAGGGGAACCGATGAGGCGAATTTATTTGTTATTTATCGCGCGGGGCGACCGTCAGCCACCAGGAGAAGCGGCGGTTGAGCTGCACGGGCAGCGCGTTGGTGAGCATGTCCAGCGCCATATCGGTATCATGCAGCGGGAACGTACCGGTGACGGTCAGCGCTGACACGGCCGGATCGCATCCCAGATAGCCGCGGCGATAGGCCGACAGCCGTTCGATAAACTCACCGAGGGGGAGATTATCGGCCTGTAGCAACCCGCGAGGCCAGGCAGGCTGCGCATTACGCAGCGGCGACATCGGGCCAAAGGAATCCTGACGGAAGGTCATCGCCTGACCGGCCTGCACGATCGACGCGTCGCTGACGGCCGCCGGGGAGACTTCCACCGCCCCCTGATACACCTGCAGCACGGTGGTATCGCCGAGCGCCTGCACGCTGAAACGCGTGCCGAGGGCGCGCATTTTGCCCTGCACGGTGGCGACGGTCAGCGGGCGATGCTGATCGGCGGCGGTTTCGATCATCATCCGACCGTTCAGCAACTGCAGCGCGCGCTGCGTCGGGGAGTAATCGACGTTCAGCGCGCTGTCGGTGTCAAGCCAGATCCGCGAACCATCAGCCAGCGTGAACGACGTTATTTCACCGTGGGGGGTGTGATAATCGGCGTGCCACGCCAGTACCAGATTGCGCAGCGGTGTATGACGCCAGCTACCCCAGGCGAGCAGGGTGCCGACGGAAATCCAGGCCGCCATTTTCAGCACCTGGCGCCGCCCGGAGTTGTGCGTTCGCTGGGTCAGCGCGGTGAACGCCGCCGCTTGTCGCTCACCGTTTTCCCGCAGCGGCGAAAAGCGCTGGCTGATGTTCAGCACGTACTGCCACGCCAGCTGATTCTCCTGATTCTCGTCAAGCCAGCGTTGCAGTGCGGCGGGATATGTCTGCGGCGACGAGATGTCCTGGACTTCGGCGTACCAGTTTGCCGCCTGCTGCAACGCGGCGAAGCCGGGTTTATTGCTCATCGTATCTGACCGCGGCGGGGGGTAATGCATCGAGATATTCGATTTCAAGGCTCAGGCAGTGGAGCATGGCCTGAGCCATATATTTCTTCACCATGCGCTCGGAGACGGCGAGTTCGGCGGCGATGCTTGCGTAAGTCAGGCCACCGATCTGTGACATCAAAAACGCCGCGCGGACTTTCTCCGGCAGCGCCTGCAGCATGGCATCTACCTGAAACAGGGATTCAAGAACGATCGCGCTGTGTTCCGCGGAAACCTCGGTGGGCTGCGGTTGCGCCGCTAAAGTTTCCAGCCAGACGCGCTCAATTTCTTTTCTTCGCCACAGGTCGATACACATGCCATGAGCCATCGAGGCAAGGTAGGCGCGCGCGCCGGCAAGAGTGTCAAAGTTTCGCGGTTTTATCAGCAGGCGCAGGAATACGTCTTGTGCGAGATCTGCGGCGTCGCTGGCATTCCCAAGGCGTCGTCTGAGCAACTTTTGAAGCCAGTTATTATGTTCTGAAAACAGCAATATAGCATTGTCAGCTGAACTAAAACCAAGAGATGACATGTCGCTCTAACCGCCAGAGGAGGGTAAGTTAAGGAAAATTTAGGCATACAATCTATATGATAATGATTTTCATTTCAATGTCAGGGTCCGATTTATCTTTTTATCCAGATATCAGTGCTGGCATTCGTTCAGAATGATATCGGCAATAGAGATGCGTGTAGCAGAAAGTCACACAGGGTTTTTGGACTGACCCCACCCCGGTAGACGATCCTGCCCTATAGGTGGCTTAAAGAGAGGTGCCCATGAGCGGCATGGGGGGATGTTTTTCCTGGACTGATCACTCTGTGTGCCTCTTAGAAAATATTCTTTCAGAATACTGGCTGTTGACAGTGGTAAATTGAGTGGGTTTCAGTTAGAAAACATTATTGATAAAGCAACGGAGGGAGGGGATGATAATCGCGCATGAGGCCAGCGCGTCGACCGCTAGTTATCTGTATCAGTGTCGCTACGCGTTGCTAAAAAGACTGAAAGTTACTGTTAGCGGTATAACATGTTTTTAACATAATGTGTTCTGCTATGCGAAACGAATCAGTCAATGGGTCGTGCAATGTTATGTAACATTTACTAACTCCCTCTCTTTAAGGATGCTGCCGGGTGTTGTTCGATATAGAGAAAATCAAAGAGCTACTTCGTGAATTTCCTGGACTGACAGGTAAGCAAATAGCCAAAAAGCTTGGGTATCCTGATAAATCTGCCCTGAATTCATTTTTATACAGCAATCTAGAGGGCCTCAAACAGGTCGAATGGAAATGGTATGTAGAAGATGAATATGTGTTGGTTTTGGATGCTGACGCCTGGATCGATGAAGACATTTTTGAAGCTAACTTATCGGCTGCAGGCTGCCTATTGGGCGCTTCAGCAAACAGGTGCAGGATATGCTTTCCGGAGAATTGCAGGATTTTATTGGCAGCTGGTGCGAGAGTGATTGCTCTGTCAAATCAGGCTGCTTTTTTGGGGAAGGCGATCGAACTGGATTTCAGTAAATGTCCATCGACGAAAGACTTTTTGGACCGGTTGGGTTTTTTTGACCATTTACATCCGGATGTAAGGGTTCAGCCAGAGAGGCCAACGGAATCCAGGGCAAAACGCTACCGGGGAAATAATGACAATCTGGTTGAGATAGCATCCATTAACCTGGATGATTTCGATGATTCAATTCCGGTAAAACTGACTAAACAATTCGCGCTCCATGCTGGCCAAGAATATTACATGGCTGTGTTTACAATTTTTTCTGAGCTCATTGGTAATGTACGAGATCATAGCGAGACTCCTATTCCTGGGTTCGCGGCGTTGCAGTTGTACAAGGGGAAGCGACGTCATATCCAGACTGTAATTTCAGATAGTGGTTTAGGCATAGCAACAACTTTGAAACGAAACCTTAAAACATATTACCCTGAAATTTTTAAGGAAATTGAATCTTTATCCGAAGATCCTGACATATTTTTGGTTAAGCGTGCACTAAAAAAAGGTGGGTTGAGTCAGTTTGGCTCCGCGCCTGATGAGGCAGCTCGCGGACTGGGATTGAAACGGTCTCAAGAGTTGGCCGCCAGATATGATGCAGTTGTGCTGGTTCGACAGCCAAACTTCGAGTTGAGAATCATATATAAAGACGGTGAACTCACCGACATTATAGGAAAAAAAGGGCTGGCGTTGATCAAAGGTACCCAAGTTTGCTTTGATTTTTTTCTTAGGCTATGATTAGTGTCATCTCCTTAAATTAACCATAAGAAGCAGGTTTGTATGAAAGTCAAACTGCTGGAACTCACTGAAAACAATGACCACCCATTCGGAAATGTTTTGGGACGGGAAGTGTTTAAGCGACTTCAAAGAGTTGTTGACTCACATCCTAGTTGCAAGGCATTTGAAATTTCTCTTGAAGGTATCATCGCTACCGATTCTTCCTTTCCGCGGGAAAGTGTAATTGCACTTGCAAAACAGCTTTGTGGCGAAAAGTACTTCTTTATCACAGATGTCAGTTCTGTAGATCTCATTGATAACTGGGACTATGCGGCAATAGCAAAGCAGCAGTCTTTGATTGTGATGCTTGATAAGGAAGTGCGTATCATTGGTCCTGAAGCAAAAAGTTCGACAAAGGCATTGCTCGATGTCGTGTTAAGCCGGGATGGAGCCAGTACCGCCAATGTTGCTAAAGCCCTCAATATCTCTGTACAGAATGCGAGTACAAGGCTCAAAAAGCTTGTAAGTGAGGGACTTATTATGCGGTCAGAGGTATCATCACCAACAGGTGGTATTGAGTTTATCTACACCGGCCCCGGAATCTCTGATTAAACAGGTTGATTTAACCAGATTAGGTGGTGTATAGTCACTTTCATGGGCAACGATTTTTATTGCCCTCTGGTTAAACAGCTTTATTTAATGAGATTTGGCGGCAATGCCACTGTATAAAATACCGGAGGTACTTATGAACGACCTGCAATCACAACATCCCCACCATCGTATCATTGAGGTGGCGGACGAGAGCCTCGCTTACCGTCAGGTAACCGTGGGGGATAACACGCCTACCGGTGCGCAGATTTCAGCTGCATCAGGGTTTAAACCTGATCAGCTACCTGTAGTGCTGATGTTGCTTTCTGATGGCTCTCTGGAGGACATCCGTCCCGATGAAGTTGTGGATCTTGGCTCTGAGGTTCGCCGTTTTATCATTGTCGAGTCAGACCGTACCTATTTGTTTACTATTGATGGCACTCGTATGGAGTGGCCATGTCGTTTAATTACCGGCTATGTTGTCCGTAAACTTGGCAATGTTGATGATAATAAAAAACTGTTACTGGAGCGTGAAGACGAAGCTGATCTCGAAATCCAGAATGACCAGTTTATCGATCTGGATGGGGATGGTATTGAGCGCTTCATTAGCAGGAAGGCATCATGGAAACTGAATGTTCAGGGTAAGGAATTTACTTTTGATACCCCGACTATTGTAATCCGTGACGCTGTTATCCGTGCAGGGCTGAATCCCGGTCAGGCATGGCATATTTTCCTCAAAGTCGAAGGACAGCCTAAGGTTGAGAAGAATATTGATGACGTCATTGATTTGCGTACACCTGGCATTGAGAAGCTGCGACTTACGCCGAAAGATGTGAATAATGGCGAAGCATCCGGGGTAACCCGTCGTGAGTTCAGTTTGCTACCTACAGATGAGCAATATCTAGATGGAATGGGATATTCCTGGGAAACCTGCCTGAACGGCAATGCTCGCTGGCTGATTATCCACGATTATGAACTACCGGAAGGGTATAACCATCATAAGATTAAACTGGCTCTGTTGATTACCTCCGGTTATCCCGTAAACATGCTGGATATGTTTTACGTACATCCGCCACTGTCGCGGGTCAATGGCGTCAACATTCCAGCGACGGAAGCTACGGCGGCTATTGATAGTGTCGCGTATCAGCGATGGTCCCGCCATCGCTCATGGGATCCTGAAACAGATTCCGTCGTCTCTCAACTGGCGATGGCGGATGGTTGTCTTCAAAAGGAGGCCGGACAATGAGCACCGGGAGTCGCCTGATATTGACGCAGGAGCTTCATGCCTCACTCTGGAAACATCTGTTCCCGGGAGACGGAAAAGAGGCTGCTGCAATTCTGGTCTGTAATCGTTACGACGGTACTCGTCTGAAGCTCCTGGCTAAGAAGCTCATTCTTGTTCCATATGAAGAGTGTAAATCCAGGACGATCGATTTTATTTCCTGGCCGGGTAGCTATCTGGAGAAGGCCATTGATACTGCAGAAGAAAAATCGATGTCAATTATACTCGTCCATTCGCATCCTGGTGGTTTCCTGGCTTTCTCTGATATGGATGATGCAAGTGATGTGCAGACTATGGCGTCACTTTTTCAGGGTGTTAATGCCATTCATGGTTCGGCAATTATGATTCCTGACGGGAATATGCGTGCACGTTTCTACCGGGAGGGGAAGTACTCTGAGAATGTGGAACTGGTAACCGTCGCGGGTGATAATATTCACTACTGGTGGGACGGGCTCACTGAGCCACGGCTGTCTGCAATGGCTTTTACATCGGGGATGACGGACACTTTTAACAAGCTCACCGCAGCTGTCATTGGGGTATCCGGTACAGGGTCGATTGTGGCCGAGCAGGTAGCAAGGCTGGGCTTTGGCGAAATTCTTTTGATTGATCATGATCATATAGAAAAGAAAAATCTGAACCGGATCCTGAACTCGACCCTTGAAGATGCGATGGTCTGCCGACCAAAGGTAGACATGTTCGCGGAAGTTATTAAGCGTATTCGAGGGTGCGATATTGCCCGGCCCATTCACAATACTATTTTCTCGCGGGAGGCCGTTCTTGCTGCAGCAAACGCAGATATAATCTTTTGCTGCGTTGATACCTACCATGCCCGAATGATTGCAGATCGTATTGCTTCTGCTTTTTTAATCCCATTGCTTGATGTAGGGGTGAAAATTCCGACTCATGTTGATCCTGACGATGGGCGAAAAATCACGGACGTGACGGGCCGGATCGATTATGTAAAACCCGGTGGTTCTACTTTATCTGATCGTCATGTGTATACACCTGAGCTTATATACCGGGAAAACCTGAGCGCGAAGGATTATGAAGATCAGGTCGGGAGAGGTTACATCACGGGGGTTCAGGAAGAGGCGCCATCAGTAATCACCCTGAATATGCGAGCGGCATCGGCTTGTGTGTCAGAATTTATCGCAAGGTGTTTCCCTTTTCGCGAATATCCTAATAAGAGATTTGCCCGTACTATGTTCAGTCTTTCAGGTGCTGAAGAAGACTATATCGATGAAAGTGATATAGAGAAGGCGCTGAATCCACGGCTTGCAGTCGGATGTGAAGAGCCTCTTTTGGGGATCCCGGAACTGGGAGGGAAATAATGTCTATTTTCGACAGGCTGTTCTACTATGTCTTATGTAAACTGGAACCGTGGCTTCCGCCACGGCGTCTAAAAATTATCAATGGAGACTCATTACCCACAAAGATGCCTTTACGTTCAATTATTCTTGCCAGAGATGGGGATGAAGACTGGTGCATCGGATTCAGGTGCCCTTGTGGATGTTGTCGTACTATTGAACTACTTGTTATAGATGAAGCCAGCCCTCGATGGGATTACTCTTTAGATAATAATAAGTTACTCACGCTGCATCCGTCTGTATGGCTTAAAGACGGCTGTAAATCTCATTTTTGGCTAAAAAAAGGACGAGTATTTTGGGTGTAAATATAATGGTGAAGTATTAATTTATTTTGGCCTGAAATACAGATTGTGGCTGTTTGTGACGCGGATAAAAAGATAGACATTTTGGACAATATTTTAATGTGATGCGTAATTTATAATCGCATTAAAGTGGAACTATGCCATGCCTATTTTTCTGCATTATTGTAGGTAGGAAATGATTTACCTCATCATCAGATACTTGGTTGGATCTTTTACTCTAGTGATATATTGTAATCAACCTATAGATGAAATATTTTTGGTAAGCAGCGTTTGTATATTAAGTATTTTAATCCTCAAGGCGAAAACTTATGTTTGACAATATATTTAGCGTTGAATCCATTATTTCCTTAGCAGTAACTATTACGGTTAGCTTTGCTGTTACCTTTAAAGTTATAAAGTTAAATCTAACTATAAAAAACAAATCACATACTATTAAAGGCGACGGGAATAGTATCGAGCATAACGAATTCAATATCGTTATGAAAGATGCTCAAGGTGAATTTAGGAATCTAAGTTTGTGTCTGGGTGGGATTATTATTTTACTACTTCCATATTGCGGCTCTTTTGTCAATTATTTTTTGTATAATTTTTCACGTATTGCTCCTTACTTTTGTGTTGTTGGTATTGTTTTTACCCTATGGGCTAGAGGCTTTACTAATCGTTTTTTTGATTGTTTATATATTGTACCGACGCTATTTAATGTTTATTTCGCATCACGTGCAGCTGAAAATTCATATTATTTTATGAGCCATTTTGATGGCTTATACGATAGAATTTTAAGCTCTCTTGTTTCTATTCTTTTTTCTGCGGGAAAGTTTGAATACTTTAGTAAATCAATTTTATACTTTTTAGAACAGATCGCTATTTTTTCATCCATTATAGGGTTTGTAACGGTGTCTGTAATGTTGTTGTATGCAACTTTTGGTTACATAAAACAACGCAGTTTCTCCAGTGCACTTACATTCGCTTTAAAAAATTGCATATGGGGTTTTATAGGTTATCTGGCTGCTTCTGGGATTGTATGGGGTTTGTTTTATGGACAAAATCAGTATATTGCGAGTATTTTCGAGCCTGCAATTCAGTTGATAACCGGTTTGTTTAATATCAGAACTCCACTTTATTAATTTTATGTATATCTCATGGGAGGGGAAATGGGCGAGCTAATCACGCTTTCTATTTGGTTTCTTGAGCATAGAGTCGTATTTTAAATATGGTTTTTAATCTTCCGCCAGGTTGATAGTAATACTTTGAGTTAATAAATAAACTTCAATGCAATAGAATTATCAATGAACTTCATAACTTTACAACGGAAATGCTATTCGGGTTGGGGTTGTTTATTATACACCTGGATAACACAGCATATATCAGTAACAAGAAAGTTTTTGATTCGATAATTAAGCCTTCTTTTCTGCTGTGCTAGCATAGTCACACTTTTAGCTTTTCAAGTGTTATCTATGTTTCGAGACGAACTACTGCTTTCGGCCTAAATCTTTCATAACTTGGTATCTGGCGAGATGGCACGCAGCGCTCGCCATTCAGTACTTTGTAGAGAGGGTGGTCGTATTGCGACGTTTAGAGTTATATCAATTGTGTTCTCGCGGTGAAACCTATGCACTTATGGTCGGGGAATATGATACCCCGGTTACGGCGCTGTGACCTGTTTCAAGAGGTTTCTCACCTCGGTCTGGGTGGTGGTAGATAAACTGTTCGCGTTGTTCAACAAGCAGACAGCTTTGGCTCGGCTGTGATTGATGCCGGAACGAGGCAATTTAAGAACAAACCGCCCCCGGTTAGCAGGATCGCCTCGCCCGGCAGGAAAACATGCTAGCATCAACAAGAACCTCCTGTTAATGCCAATTCCCGACTCATTACCACCAATCTATTTTCACCGCTGCGGAGTAAGGGGCGCTATGCCCGGCTATGCAGGGGCAGGTTTTTTCTCCCGTGCGCTTTCCGTTCTTCATATCTGCTTCCGGTTAATCGTTTCCCAACACAACCCGTCCTGCAAGGGTAAATGGCACGCATGCTGCGCCCTTGCAGGGCAGAACGATGCCGGGAAAGCGAACCGTCAGGCGATACGAAGACGAAAATCACACACTGACGGAGAAAAAATCATGGCTATTTCCCTGCATACAACCCGGACAAGCGCCTCTAACACCGCAGCGGCGACCAGCGTATCCCCGCTGGACCCGTCAGGCTCCTCAAAAACGAAATTTTCTAAAACCAGAAAGGATATTTATCAGACCGTTACCGACAACATCATTGCAGCGCTGGAAGCCGGTGTTAAACCCTGGTCCTGCCCGTGGCAGCGTGTATCAGGCGTGTCTGGTCTGCCATCCAATTACGCTACCCGTGTAGCCTACAGTGGCATGAATATCATGTTGCTGTGGTGCAGTGCGTCAAAACAGGGGTTCAGCGATTCACGCTGGATGACCTACAAACAGGCTCAGGCAGCAGGTGGACAGGTTCGCGAGGGTCAACATGGCACAACAGCCATTTTCTACACCACGCTGGAGAAGGAAAACGCCGCCGGAGACATTGAGCATATCCCGATGCTGAAAACCTTCACCGTGTTTAACGTTCAGCAAATCGACGGCCTGGCCCTGACAACGGAAACCGTCAGCCCGGAAGCAACCTTTGACCCGGTGCCGCAGGCTGAAAATCTGTTACGGAAGAGTGGCGCAAACATCATTGAGAAAGGACAAAACGCCTTTTTCAGTCCATCCTCCGATGAAGTCTGGTTACCGGAGCGCTATCTGTTTTCGGATGCGGCTAACTTCTACGCTACCGGCCTGCATGAACTTGTCCACTGGAGTGGGGGTAAAAAACGCCTGAACCGTGAAATGAAAGGGAGGTTTGGCAGTGCGGATTATGCAGAGGAAGAACTTGTCGCGGAGCTGGGAAGTGCCTTTCTGATGGCGGACCTGGGGATTGAGGGAGAGGTGCAACATGAAAGCTATATTGCTTCCTGGCTGATCGCGCTGAAAAACGACAAGCGTTATATTTTCAAAGCGGCCAGCGCTGCCTCTAAAGCACATCGTTACCTGATGAATAAACTCTGAGGCCGGAGCCGGATAACCGCAAGGGAATGTGGTTACATGGTTTTTACCGGCAACGCTGCAAGGCGCAGACTGAGGCGGAACGCAGCACAGCGAGTATCGGACAGTCTGCGCCTCGCAGTGGAATAAAAAATAGTTCGGCCTGGCGGTATTGCTGCCAGGCCGGTGAGGCCATCTCGATGGCCTGAGTAAAAACTTACGTATAGCTGCCTAATGACAGGCGCTTCAGCTCATCAAAGGTATAAATGCGAAACACCCGACGGTGGCGTTCTTCCAGCGGGACGTGCTGATGGTTGATGATGACATGACTGATGCTGTCAAACAGCAGTTCAAGCGCACGTTTTTTCTGTGGGTCAGGCATGACATAAAAAACATAAATCCACTGTTTGCGGGTACGGGCCAGCAGGTGGCTGGCCATAATCGCCTGATAGCGGGCTCGGGTTTTCAGTCGGCGTTCGGTTTCAACGGCGATCAGGTTGCCGTCAGGCAGGGTCAGTAACCCGTCCGGGCGATGTTTCACCTGATACTGGCTGATAAAGGTAGCACGGTCGCCATTAATCCATCCCGAAGCGCCTTTCTTCTCCAGAATAAGCCTGGCGGCCTGATTATCAAGATGATGCTCCAGCGTCCAGCCGGTAATTCTGGACGGTTCGAACCTCGCGGGAAAGATTTTATCATTCGGGGTTAGCACCACCGCCAGCCCGTCGCTGGTGATCCCCCATAATGAAATCTTCATTGTTCGTGATTCAAGCACATGCTTCTGTATTAACCCCATTTGCTCTGTTTTTGCCAGTAGAGAATAAAGCGACTTATGATCCAGGAAACCAAATAACAGCATCAGCGTTTTAAAATCACTGTAAGTTTCTTCTTTCAGGAAGTTCAGCAGTTGTTTAATTTTCTCGTTGTTACGCGTCTTGCGCTCGTGAAATGATGAAATCAGCATAAGCGCTCCTTAAAAATCCAGCGGGAACAGGTGTTCTTTATCATCGGCTTTCGGCTTTGCCGGTTTTACTTCGATTTCGTCGAATAAAAGAGCGGGGTGCGTTGTCATCACATCCGGCATGGCTGGTTTATCATCCTCGCCAAAATCCAGCATGATCTTCACCGGGGCTGCCGCTGCGGCAATATCAGGTGAAATCGAAAAGATTTTTAGCTGACGCTTTCTGACCTTTATCGGTGAGATCAGTGAAGCAGAAGGTAGCGTTTTTGTCGTAAAGATAAAGCTGACAAAATCGGGCAGGTTCAGGATCATATTGCTGTCAATAAAGAAACGTTCGGCCTGGCGGATTGTGCGCTCACTGTCGATGGTTTCCGTCAGCATATTATCCGTCTTAGCCTTGCGGAGTTCGTCATCCACCAGAATAGTGCCTGACATTCTTGCCACCCATTCCGCCGTATCCGGATCCATAACCCGGTAAACCAGTTTGAATTTGGCATTTTCAACGACCGCACCGACAACAGCGTCACCTTTCAAATCTGCCGGGCAGTCTTTTAAATCGGCAATGGACTGGTGGTCCATAATAATGTGTACGCCTTTATCCCGCGCCGCACCTAAACCTTCCAGCGCTGGCCTGGATAAATGGTATTTCAGTTCGGAAAGATAAACAGCAATGGGGCGGGGGACGTCTGTTACTCGATCGCGCTTTTCTGCCAGCTGGTAAAGGCGAACCAACAGCATGCGCTGGGCGGTAATAATTTTGCTGTTTCGCATGGAGCCGACAACATAACAGCAGCCGCCCTCATCAAATATGTGCTTAAGCGAAAAGCCTTCTGGTGAGTTAATGGCATTGAGTAAGGCCAGTTCCTCAATCTTGCCGAAAAAGGCTTTTATCTTATCTGCAATGCTTTGAACATAGTCTCCGTTATAAATATCCCGAATGGTTGAGGAAGTATTATGGGTGACAAATTGTGCGGCTATTCGGGCGGCTTTCCGGTCATCAATGCGATAAAAATCTGATTCCTGCCCTTTTTCCGCCAGACTGAACCCTGCAACGAACAGTTCTTCCAGTTCATCTGGCGTAATATATTCAATCAGGTTTAACTGGTACTGCTGTTTTCGCAGGTCAATTAAGGCAAAGGGTTTTCCTGCATCCTCGCAGGCTTTGCGGTAAAGATGCGGTGCCCATTCATCATCCTTGGGGTCCATCACAAACACACCTTCACCGGCCAGAATGCTTTGATAAAGCAAAATGCCAGCGGCAACCCCTTTACCGGCTCCGGTGGTGCCGATAATATCCGCGTGTTGTTTCTGCCAGTCTTTTAACGGGAGATACATTGGCTCGTTCTCCCTGTCCATGCCAGTAAAAATGCCTTTATTCAGGTCGATATAATCCAGCGGATCATAATGCAGTGTTTCCGGCAGCAAGGACTTTACGGTGCGGACATCGGTGCGCAATTCCCGTTCAAGGGTTGTCTTTTTAACCAGGCGTTTCTTTATCCTGTCCAGTTCCGGCGTGAATAACCGGCGAAGCATAATATGAAAAATTATCCCGGTTACAGTAAAAGCAATCCGTACTGACCAGGCCAGTACGGTATTATCACTGGTGAGCCTGATGTTATACAGCCACTGAAAGGACCCGATAACTATCGGGGCCAGTGTGCCGGAGAGAAAACACAGCAGGGAAAAAGCAATAATCAGCTTTTTCCAGAGCGGAGCTTTCTGCCGTTCATCGCTTTTCATCGACGCAAAAAACGGCATCGTCAGCCCCGCAAATAACGCCAGCATCAGTTGCTGCTGTTGCATAAAAGCGAGCAGCGCCAGCATTCCGTTCACTATCGGCGACAGTGAAGCGGCAAGCTTATTTAAAATCATGATGCCTCCTTCGTCAGCCATTCGCCCCATAACATCGCCCCATCAATTCGCCCCACGGTGTCGGGCGAAAAGGCGGGGCGAACTAAGGGACGAAGAAGGTGACCGCTGTGCGGCCATGTGCCGGAAAGCATTCTTTCCTGCACGAAACGGCGTGCACCAGTACATGCGGGCTGGACGCCCTTATTGTCTGTCGCATGGGGGTAATGTCGTGGCTGTACACCGCGCCAAAACCCCCAGGGTCAACGGCGGCACACCGTCGCACGCTACGCGCGACCAACCCCTTTAAGACGCGCGTTTCGCCTGTTTTTTCTCGCAGGCTCCAAAAAACGGGAACGCTGCTTTAAAGGGGTTGGTCGCGCCTGAACGGTCATATTCCCCGCTGGGGCGGGAAATATGACCTGGCTTGACGGTGTGCGGGGCAAGCCCCCCAAATAAACCGCTGTCGTGGGCGACAGCTTTTCGCTCGCTGGGGCGGCGAAATTTATTCGGCTCCCCCCGGCCTGCTTAATTCGCTTTGGGCGAATGTTCGCAGGTGGGCGCGGTGCCTTAAAATTAACAATTTCTCCGAAATTGAATTTTCTGTCCGCGCGCCACGTACTTATTTTACGGCTTAACAATTTCTCCGAAATTGAAGCCCAAAATAAGCACGCCTGAAACCCGCCGTCTGTCAGTCTGTGGCGTCGTTCGATACATTATTAATGTCTGTGATTCACATCTGCTCGCGGGCTATTTCAGCCCGGCATTCCCGTTCCGCGTTTAATGCCGTATGGTAAGTTTCATCATCGATTTTCGTTCCCTGACTTTCGGCATACCGCCTGAGCTTCTCTGCGTCCGATTCATTAAGCTGTGATAAATGATGTCGCAATAAACCGATAAACTGGCTTTCATATATCTCGTAATAAAGCCCGCATCCCTGATGGGCTTCTTTCGACATAGAATCATAGATACACATGATCGAAATTCTGTCCTGATACGTTGAATGGATGTTGGCAATAAACAGGTCTTCTTTATCCACTTTTATTTCTCCATACGGAATGTATTAAGATAACATCCGGTATTGTGTTACCCCCTAACCCTGCCAAATCTGGACAGGATTTTGTTCACCGCTACCGGATCAGCGCCGGTGCATTCCCCCAGAAAAGCTTTTCTGGCATTCAGTGTGTGGTTGGGTAAAAATCCGTGCCGGTTCTTTTTGACGATATTAAAAAAGGCTCGTTCAGCAGAATGGCATTCGCTTCCTCCACTGTTTCCGGTTGCTTTCCCGTACATACACAGCACCATTTCGCACGGGTCGGCAGCAAACGAATAAACAGGTGTCCCGGCAGCAATGCACAGCACTGCCGCCGCAATAGCGGAATATTTCATGATGGATACCTTACTGTAAGATGAATTTCAGGACGTGAGGGGGAGGATTTAATGCGAAAAATAAATATGGGTATCGCTGCATGTCAGGCAGCCAGAGACAGGCTGATATGCAATAATGCCTTCTGCGCCATGCTGACGCAGCCAGTTTTTTGCCGTAAAGAAATCTGCGCCTGATGGCGCTGCAACAACAATACGCGCAGAGTGGGCGACTGCGTAAAATACGGCGAGCGTCCAGCGTGTCTCATTAAAATTCCGTGCGTGAATGGATAATAACCATGTATCGTTAACCACCGGAGAAGGAATAATAACCGGATTGTCACGCCACTGCGGTAAACCGGTATTGACTGACTGGCCCGGTTTATTCCATTCAACAGGAACCGGTGGCGGGGGTGAAGAACAGCCGGAAAGTACCAGCGAGAATAGCAGCATAGTGATAACCTTTATCATGCTTTCATCTCCTCAAAAAAGGCGTTGCGGTGCAGTGGCCGGAAATAAATATCATTCATTCGGCGCACATGACCGTCCAGGTCGATACTCACGATAACGTCCAGACTGTCCAGTACCTTGCGCAACATAAAGGTGTAAGGGAGTCGGGCGCATTGCGGATTTTCATAACAGCGGGTAATAAACCCGTCCACCGCTTCCCTTGCCGAACCGGCATGAACAGAGGTCATACTGCCTTCATGCCCGGAGCCGGTTATTTTGAGAAAATCCCAGGCTTCGCCGCCGCGCACTTCGGTTAATAGTATGCGGTCGGGATTCATGCGGTAATTCCAGCGCAGCAGGCTGGCGGGCGTCACAATTGACCCTTTTTCATCTGCCGATTCCGACGGATAAAAAAGGTGGACGTAGTTTTTATGCATAAAGAAGGTGATTTCCGGGTTATCTTCAATGGTCGTAATACGCAGATGAAGGGGGATATAACCAATCAGCATCTTCATATAGGTGGTTTTCCCGGTACTGGTTTCCCCGGCCACCGCAATGGTTTTACCGTATTCCACACATTTCTCCATAAAGCGCGGAATGTCTTTTACGTCATATAAGGCCAGTAATGCCTCATCGTGCGTCTGCGTTTTTTCCGTGCCCGTCACCCGGTTATAAAACCCGGCGTCGATATAGTCCTGATGTGGGATCTGGACCTGTGAGGGTTTACGCAGCGTGATGGACACCGTGTCACGCTCGCAGGCCGGGGGCACGATGACCTGACAGCGTTCGCCGGATTCCAGCGTGGCGGACAGCCCCGGCTTGATATCTTCGATATTGTCGCCGTGATGCTTCGCCAGGCATCTGGCAAAGTTGTAGCAGCCCTCGTAATCCAGCGGAACAGCGTGCTGTTCCCAGACGCCGTTAATTTTGGTGAAAAGCTCACCCGGACGATTGACGGCGATCTCCGTCAGTCCGGGAAGCGCCAGAAAATCGCTAAAAAATCGCTGCTTATAGCGGTCCAGTGAGATGTTTTTAGCGGTCATTTTTCATCCTCAGCGTATAGATGCCGGAAAAATCAATATCCTGTCCGGTGACCAGGTTGATGATCTCACCCTGATTTTTGTGCACGGTCGGCGGGATATTGATGCTGTTTTCCAGTGTGGTTCGTGCCATATCTGCCATGGCCTGACGGCTGTTTTCGGTGTAGTCGGTATTACGATCTTTCTGACCCGCGCTGTTGGAAGCCCATGCCGCAACATCGGGGATCATACCGACCAGTAATGCGCCCCCGAATCGCTCGCTGAAATGCGAATCGATCCAGCCGTCAACACCCGCCTCGCCCAGTTCTCCGGCAGCGCGGGTATCAACCAGCGGAATATCAAGATAAGGGGGCTGGCGGGTACGCAGTTTCGTGATGATGAGGAAGGCGCGGCCCTGTCCATGTGTCATCCCGGTTTCCGCACCCGTCTGGTAAACGCCCGTGGCGATGGTCCCTTTTTCAATCAGCCTCGTGTTGCCGCTGGCGCTCCAGATATCGCTGGCGACTGTGCAGCGGATTTTCCCCGCCCGGTCCGAGACAAAACGGTAATCCAGTGAACAGGGAATGGCGGTATTTTCCGGCACGTACAGATCCGGGTTGTAAGGAATACGCCGTACCGCTGACGGGGAGTGTTCCGGCTGTGACGACGTGGTGTCTGGCTGCTGACCGGTGCCAGGGGATGGCGTCCCTGACGACTGCCCGGCAGAGGATACCTGCGTCATTTCCTGCTGCCGGGTCCGTGCCGGGTTTCGGGCCGCAGCGGCAGAGCTGTCCCGGCGAACCAGAAAACGGGCTTTATCCAGTTCCGGCGGCGTCTCCGGCCCGGTGACTGCCTTACTGCGCGGGCTGTTGTCCGACGGTTCCGGTGCTGCGGGGCCGGTATCGTGCGTCCCCAGATCGGTACGCTGCCGGTAATCGCTCCGGTTCGGCTGTGGCGCGGCATCCTGCCGCTTTTCCTCACCGGGCTGCCAGAGAAGATTGCGGTATACCCAGTTGCCCGCCCACGCCAGTGCAATCAGCGCAACGGCCGCGAGC
This sequence comes from Erwinia sp. INIA01, assembly GCF_025947915.1. NCBI lineage: Bacteria > Pseudomonadati > Pseudomonadota > Gammaproteobacteria > Enterobacterales > Erwiniaceae > Erwinia > Erwinia sp. INIA01. The sequence continues at coordinate 420,238 of NZ_JAPDNC010000005.1, read as the reverse complement.
GCCAGAAACGCGGTGGCTTTCCCGCGCCTGCGCTTTTTCAGTCTGTTGACGGCGGGTTGTACCGGGTCGTTCTCTTCATCCTCCTGTGTGGTGAGGAGTGCCGCTTCCCGCCTGGCACGGGCCTCGTGCTCAAGTGCGGTAATGTCGTCCTCCGATTGTGCCTGGGAGGGCCGGGACTTATCAGGTTCAGGATGCGGGTGTTCGTCGTTCATCTGCATGGTTCCTCAGTTATCAGTGGGTGGCGGGTTTTTCCACCCGTTCGACCTGCGGGGAGACGGTGGCACCATCAGCCGTCCGGACCCTGCCGAAACCACGGTTTTCCAGGCCGACCACGGCGTTGCCGGAACGCAGAACCAGACGGGGCGTGACCTCCTGAATCACCAGTACGGTGAAGTTGCCTTTTCTGCGGACACTGCTGTTAATCACCTGCTCCTGGCCGTTCAGTTCTTTAGTCACGGAGGGAATGGATTTAGCCGGGGAGAAGCCCACGAACGTAAAGCGGCCATCGTCATACGCGAAATCCGGGACAATCCGGGCGCTGTCGCGCCCTGAATAGCGGAGGTAGTCCCAGTTGCGCGGCGTCTGCGCGGCATTCAGGGCCTGCTGAATATCGGTCTGCTGCTGTTTTTGCTCACGCTCCAGCGCTCTGGCCGCTGTCTCACGGCTGGCCTTCTCCCGGTCTTCGCCCGGATAGCGGTAACTCACCTGAAAGGCGGGCTGCTGCGGTGATTTATCATCGATGACGTTCAGCTCGACGTTGTACAGCCGCCGGGTGGTGACGACCAGCAGGTTGGTGTGCCAGTCCCGGCTGTTGGGCGGGATGACCACCTGAGTGGTGTTACCGTCCGCGCCGGGCGCGCCCTGAACCAGCGCCACCGGGCGGATATTGACCCGGTTGGCGTCCGGCGTGGCTTCCCACGCCTCCTCAAAACCGGGTCTGGCGCTGATAACCGCCTCGTCGCTGTCAAAGACCAGCGAGGTCATAAAACCGGGCCGGGTACTGACGACGGTGACATTCAGCGGGTTATAGACAACCTGCTGAACGCGGGCATCATAGCGGCTCGCCTGCGGGATGGCGGCACTCCATGCCGTGCCGCACATCAGCGTGAGCGCGAAAAGGATGAGACTTTTCATTATTCACCTCCCCGAATTTCACGGTCTGCCTGCCAGCTGGTCACAGAAAACCCGAACGGGTTCACCTCCCGCTCCGTATCGCTCATTTCGTTGCCGGGGTCGGAGTGGAACGTCAGGCGGGCATCCCAGTATTCGGTGCGGGTGCTGTTGTCAGCGAGACGGCGGATGGTCTTTTTGTAACGCAGGGTGGCGACGTTATCGGGGTCAGTGCCATCAGTGAGCTGGTTTGAAAGGATGTCGATCCGCACGGTGTGCGCCCCGTTCTGCCAGACCTTGTCCGGGGCGTCTTTACCGGCATACAGCGCCAGATAGTCATCGTTGACCTGCGGGCTGTTGTAAATCTGTACCGTGGCGTAATCATCCTGCAGGGAGGGATAGACATACCGTTCACGCAGTCTGACGTAGCTGGCGGTCATCGCCTTCTGATAAGCGGCTTCCGCCGTCAGGTGGGTTTTTGACGCACGGGTGACGTGCTCCACCCGCCCGGTATGATTATCCACGGTGTACAGTTCCACGACCGTCTGTTTCAGGGGTAGCATCAGCACCACGGCGATGAGCGCCAGTATGGCGGTGAGCAGGCCCGCGCCGCCAACCACAAACCCGGCTTTTGTGGCGCGTTTGTCCCGTTCAATCATCTGCTGTTCAAAGGTGCGGGAATCCGCAATGAGGGTCTGTTCACTCATGACTGTTTAACTCCGCCATAATCTGAGGGGTGTTCACGGGGACGCCCTGACCGCCAAAGGCAGGAGGACGGGGAGACTGCGCGCAGCCGGAAAGCGCGCACAGCAAAGCCAGCGCAATCAAGCGTTTCATGGGATATTTCCTGTGTGAGATCAGTGGAATGAAAACAGGGTTATGTTTTCACCGGAGGATTAACGGGGATATTTCGACCAGGGATGACAGGTTTAACGATGGAATTTCTGAACGGCGGCTTCTCTTGATTGCGCCAGCCGCCGGGCTTCGTTGCGGGCGATCATCTGCTCAATCGCGTATTGACGCGCTTTTGCCGCGCTGTATCCCGGACCGCTGCCGGGTTTACCCGCGCTGGCATCTCTCCAGCCCTGTAGAGTGTCCAGAACGGCGCGGGTTGTCTGCTTCCCGGTTCCTGCTGCCAGTTTCCCGGCACCATACGCCGCCGCGCCAATACCCACCGCCGCCAACCCCTGCATGGACACGGTCGCACTGGCCCCGGCCAGCGCGCCGGCCAGTCTGGCGGAGAGGTACACCAGTATTGCCGCGCAGATACCGGCCAGGCAGACCTGTGCGCCTAACTCCACAATGTTGGATTGTGCAGATAGTTGTGTTGCAATAGCTAACCGCGAGTTTAAATAATTAACGACAATGCGTAGCGACAACGCAGAAAACAGAACCGTTAATATTGCTGCGAAAACATTTTGCAGCCAGTTGTTAAACATGGGGCGTAAAAAGCCATACAGCAGACAAAAGATAAAAACAGGGGCGGTAATACTCAGCAGTAAAATCATGACCTCCGCGATCATTGAAACAAAGGCTGTCACGATCATTAATACGAATATCCCGAGCCAGACATAAAATTGAGCGGTCATGCCCTCATCTTTTATGTACGTTGAGTTATCCATATCGTGTAACGTTTTACCTAATACCTTCGCTTTATCCCATAAGCTATCCAGTAACTGCCAGATATTATCGCTGCCGGAAAATCCCTCCTTTAAACCATTGATGGCATCAATAACACCATCAAGATAACCGCTGACATTTGCCACAAAGGACAGGATGATTGCCATCCTCATGATGTCCCACGTGACATCCTCCATCGGTGTGGACAGTTTACCCGCCAGGGTCTGGTATCCACGCCACAGGATATAGAGGGTGGCTGACATTGCCGCCAGCCCCATCATCAAGGAGGAGTATGACATCATCAGTCCCTTTGTGGCATCGGTGACTCCTCCGATCAGGTGTTTTTCAACACCGATAAACACACCACCGGGCATATTAACCTCACTATGAATTCAGATCGGGAGTGGGCGCATTTAACTGCTGAATCTGATAATGGGCTTCATTGGCGTTTTTACAGTTATCTGAGGCATCGCCGGTTTTTGGGCATTTTTCATACACCGCTTTTAGCTCATCGGGATGATCTTTGTACCACTGAGTAGTTTTGGCTTCTTCTTTACAGCCAATGATGATGAATAATAAGGACAGGAAAGAGAGGGTTAATAAACGCATGTGAGACTCCTTTAGCCGTTTAAATCAGGGGTTGGCGCAGTTAACTGTTGCTGATTCCACTGTTTAGTGCGCACATCCTCCAGGACTTTTTCGCGCTTTTCTGCTGCCTTCACGCTCATTTCCCACTGGTCAGTGAGCGTGTTCAGCATCACTGATTTTAGCTGAATACTGTTGGCAAGGTCCTGAGACTCCTTTGAATCTTTAGAAAGTGCGATACGGTTCGAGAGACTGTTTATTTCGCCCAGCGTCTGGCTGACCTGCTCCTGGATCTCGTCAGTCTGCTCAAACTGAATTGCCTTATTGATGACCAGTTGTTTACAGGTACCGGCATAGCTTCCCGACTGTTTCGCGTTGCAGGTATCGAAAACCCGGTACTTCGCATACAGCGTATCGAACTGCCCGGCGGTACCACCGGAAAGCAGCAGGTCATTGAGTGTCTGGCCCGGTCTGCGAAGTTGCTCCAGATCCGATTTCAGACTCTTCGCCTGATCCACAAAATCAGCAATATCACGGACGCCGGTGGCCGTCGCCAGCTGGTCTTTATACGCCTGGATCTGGCTCTGATAATGTTGCGCGGTCTGCATCCAGCGCTGCGCTTCTTTCAGCCATTCGGCCTCACGCAGCGGATCGGCATCCACCAGAACGGGAATACCGGCGTGCGCCAGCGGGCTGGCCATCACGCACGCGAAAATCAGGGCATGAAAACGGCTTTTCATCATGGTTCTCCTGTGGGGTATCAGAGTGCCTGAGCCAGGTAGGGTTCCAGCCATTCATGGGGCTGCATCCCTTCCCGGTACAGGGAATCAAAGATTTCGAGGTTGTCGGCGCTGCCGCTTATGACCCGGGTGTATCTGCCAATACCGGAGAGGTCGAGCGTCACGCGGGCGGCAAAACGTTTTGTGTCGCCGCGCCTGAACTGATTTTTTACCACCACATACTGGCGGGCCTGCGGATCCAGATTTTTCACCACATCGAACACTTCCGGTTCAAATTTCATCCCTTCAACATAATGCGCCCGGTCGGCGCTGGGGTTGGCTGCCAGGATCTGTGTTCCGCACTGCTCAATCACGGCGGGCGCGATCTCATCCCGGATGATCTCCGCCGGGGACTGGGTGCCCACAACCAGCATCCCGTTCAGTTTACGGATGGTTTTCAGTCGGTTATAGGCGAAATCCTTAAAGATCGGATCCCGCAGCCATTTCCAGAACTCGTCCATGAAGATGACCAGTCGACGTCCGTCAAGCAGGCTGGTGATGCGGTACAGCAGGTAAAAGGAGATCGGCGCACAGACATTGGCATCATCCAGAAACTCTGTGCCGTCAATGCCGAAGTTATCGCAATGGCTGATATCGAAGGTGTCTGAGGCGTTATCAAACACCCAGCCGAATTCGCCGCCCTGCGCCCACTGCGACAGGCGAATGCTCAGGCCGTTCTCCTGGGCTTCTTTTGTAGCAGGTTCAGGAAGATTCTCCAGCAGGCGCGTAATACCACAGACACGGTATTGCGGCTCATTGCTCATCACGGCGTTAACGGCGTCGTTCAGACGGCGTTCATCACGGGGCGTGATGGTCGCGCCGTTACGCGTGCACAGTAGTTTCATCAACTGACTGATGAAACTGATATTGCGTTTCGTGGGCGACAGCGAAAACGGGTTCCACCCCGTGGGCTCGCCATGCGTGATACGGAAGTAACGGCCGCCCAGCGCCCGGATATTCATTTCCGCGCCCCGGTCCTTGTCCAGATAAACGGTGGTCAGCCGTTTCGTTTTCGCATCCGGAGAAAAACTGTCCGTACGGCCATATTTCTGCTGCATATTTTCAAGGAAAGTCATCAGCATGGTTTTACCCGAACCGTTGGTGCCGAGAATGCAGGTACTGGCCGGGTTCTTCTCGTTGAACTCGTCCTTGTCCGCCAGCGTGTTATGCAGGTTCAGGTAGTAGCCATCCCCTGACGGGGTGCGCAGCAAGGCCATTGCATCTCCCCAGGGGGCGTTATTGCGCTTGCCGGGGTAGAAATTATGCAGCGCAGCCAGCTCCACAAAGTTCTGGCTGCTCAGCTCACCCTTGCGGGGCCGCAGATGATAGTTGCCGGGTAACTGCGCCATATACGCTGCCGACAGTGAAAGCGCTGCCGGAACCGGGGTGATGCCGAGATTGTTCAGGGCGTTGCTGATTTCACCGGTATCGGCCACCAGACTGTCCAGCGTGCGGGCAAACACCATGATGGAGAAATGGTGTTTTCCATAGGCGATTTTTCCCGAGGTCAGCAGGTCAAGTGCCACATCCAAATCCAGTCGCTGTGACACTGCATCATCATCCGAACTCAATAACAGACGTCGGGTACGTTTGATGGCCTTGCGTGCTTCTTCACGTGACATGCAGGTGTACGACTGGGTGATTATATAATCGCAGGGGGCGTACAGCAGCGAGTCCATCATCCCTGTCGCGGTCTCCTCCGGGAACTCCTTCACTTCCAGTCCCCGAAAATACCGTGTACCGCTGGCGTGGTTTATCTGCCCGGACTCCCCGGAAAAGAACAGCGCCGCCGACCCCATCATCGAATACGCCGGAGCGCGGGTGACGCGCACCCTGCGCCACAGGTGCGTCAACAGGTACTCATAAAAGGATAACTGGGAGGAGAATACCGCATGATCTTCGGTAAACGTGCCAAGAGGACGTGCGGCGTAGCGTGACAGTGCGGTATCGAGCGAACCTTTGATTTCCAGCATTTCCCGCAGTGCAGCGTCAAGCTCTTTCAGTTTCTTGCCGTCATTCATGCGTCTGCGCCCGGCCTTTTCCAGGCTGACAAACGGACGGTAACAGACAGTCAGAAACAATCGATTACGGCGAAACGGATCCGCCGCCAGCGAGGCATAATATAGGCGGCTTATTTCATCGGCGTAAGAGTTGCCGGATGCCTTATGCAGCGAATCGGTAAACGGCTCCCGCACGTTATGGATATAAAAGGTGACCGGCATCCCCTCGAATGAGCGGATAAGTCCGTGCAACTGGTTGCGGTCAATACTGAGGGTTTCTTCTGATTCGCAATCGAACGGGGTCCCCGTCAGTTCCCAGGTACAGTAGAGATCACTGTGTGGTGAGCGAACAACATGCTGATGAATATGCGATGAATACGGAATGTACTTCCTGAGCGTGGCACACTGATTCAGTTTCATGGCGTTGAGAAACTCCGTGATATCAACAGCATCATGCTCGACGGGCATAAATACTGTTGCGCCAAACAGCCGGTTTGCTGCCGGTTTTCCTCTTGCCCTGAGCCAGACGGCAATCAGGCTGAACCGCATGGGTTCATTCCGGGTGACAGACTTCATTACCAGAAATTCAACCGGGAGCAGGGCAAGGAAAGCGACGGAAGTCCAGATAGCGGCGATGATGGTGATACCGGTGACACCCAGCAGGGGCACCATCGGCACCCCCCACAGTGCCGCCGGGCGCTTCATTGCTTTGAGCAGCTTTGCCATAGATGCCCCCTCAGCTCATCAGCAGCGCGCCGATCTCACTGCCTCCACCAATCAGGATCCCGCCAATAATGATGTAGGCGCACTGGGAAAGGCTTTCGCCTTTCCAGAGGGTCTTGTAACCCACCCAGATCACGGCCACAGTGATGGTGATGGCCGCCAGACCATGAAGGCCGGTGGAGACTTTTTCCATCACGGTATTTGCGCGAGTGAAACCATCGGCAAACGCCGGTGTTGTAGAAAAAACCATGAGCACACCTACGGAAACCGCACTGACAGCGGTCTTTAGCTTGCGAAAAAGTGTCATTATTCTTCCTCACGGGGTGACTGAGAGAGGCTGCGACGTACTGACGGCGCGGAGGTCTGTGCGATGGCGATGTTCCCCTGACGGAATTTTGCGGGGACGCCCCGGACGACGGTCCCCGGCCAGATCAGACGGGGAGGGGGTGGCTTATCAACAGAAATGGATTCCAGGGGAGTCGATGTTGTGGATTTATTCTCGCGGGTGCCTGGTACGGCATAACCGGGATACGCCGAAACATAACCCACCCGCTGCACATAGCTAGTCCCGGAAAAAGCTGTTTCAGGCTTTTGTCCGGTACGGAAATTGCCGGAGTAGTAGCAGCTCAATGCTCTTTTAAGAGAACCGCCACGTTGGTAGCAGTCGCTTAGAATGCGTTCAAAAACGGACAAATTGGTGCAGGGATCAAGCAGGTCAGAGACCGTCACGCCGTAATGATGGAAATTGGTGCTGGTGATTTGCATCAGTCCCACAGAGTAACGGCGGCCTTGTGTCACGAGGCGGCGAATAATGAGCTCAGCTTTGTCCCGGCTGGCGGGCTGATGGGAGATAACAGGATTGTCACCGGAGGCTCCTCTGGCCTTCGGAACTATCTCGGCGATGGCATAAGGGTTAAAACCGGATTCCACCCGCGCCACGTCGAGCGCGGTGGACGGATGAATACTGGCGGCGCAGTGCATGGCCGCCGCCAGAAAGGCAGTGGTGGAAAGCATGATGGCCTCGGTAAGCAGGCAGCATGCAGGATCTGCTGACGCTGCATGCTGAGGGATCAGAATTAAGAGGATTACTGCGCGGTTTCGAAAGGATCCGTACTCTGCGGCGAACTGTTTTCCTCGCGGGGTTCCAGCAGGACCAGTTTGCCGGAGACGGCAATACCGGGCGTCAGGACAATATTCAGACCGGCTTTACCGTGGTGAGCAAAGGCGACGCCGACTTTTGTCCAGTACGTGTTTTTCTCGCGCTGAGCATCCGGCTGACTTTCCTGGGCAACATACGCGTAATAAACGGGTTTCCTCATGATTTACCCTCTTTGATTAAAACAGTTGAAAATATGTTTCTTGATCACATCCCGATTCTGCATTCCGGTTTTAACGGATCAGCGAGAACATTCAGCGGCACCCTGAATTGTGGTTTTGTGATAGCCCGTTCCGAATTATTAAAGAGCAATACCCGCCCCGGACGAATTAACGTCCATCAGGGCAACCATTCTGTAATGGCGTGTTCAGCATGAGGGATCTGGATCGAGTCATGAACGATAAACTCAAAACAAAAATGAAAGAGTTAATCAGATGGATAAATAAAGAAATGGGAGGGTAGGAAAGGAAGTGGAAGTAACTTATGGGAGTTTTTTTTTATTTTCTGATACAGATAAAGACGTATGATAATTTATTACTCATACGTCTTTTTGCTCACATTTAACACCGACGGCGTTCAAGTTTTTCCTGACATTCCGTACAGGTTGTTACGCCTGGCAGTGCCTGCCGTCGTTGTTCAGGAATAGGTTTACCGCATAAACGGCAGTGGAATAATGATGGTGTTTTTCCCGGTTTGAAACGCCTCTGTTCAATCATCTCTTCCAGCCGCTGCTCATTAAACTCCTGATCGCGGTCAATCTCATCCGGCATGGAGGGTCCTCCTGTGAGCAGCGGCTTCCTTCTCGCACTGCGCAATGCGCTTCCAGACCGTGGTAAGTGACAGCCCTTCGGCTTTCGGCAGCAGGGTTTCGGTCACCTGCATCATGGCGGTCAGTGCATCAGGCGACTCAAGGTTGTCTACCCGGCATTGTTGCCATTGCCGCCAGATTTCAGCATCAGTCTCTTCATTTGGTTCAGGTGTCCGGCCATACGGCACTCTGACACCCAGCAACCGGCGACGAAGACATGTTTCGTTAGAGGTGAGACCAAAATACTGATTAAGCAGGGCTATCGACCCGCCCAGCCGGACCGCCCGGTTAATCTGTTTCTGGCGTTTGTGCTCCTGTCGGGCCAGAGCCAGTAAATGAAGCAGAACATCATGACGGATACTGACGGAAACAAAGGGTGTCATAGCCCGGCTGACCATAAACAGTTCATCAAGCGATAACAGATTAAGGGCGTTCATTTCGTCAAACGTGAATCCCATAGACTCACAGTGGCGAATATCACCCTCTTTGAGAGCATTTAAAGCGTCGGTTAAGACGGCGTAATTCAGTGACGGGATCATCCTGTCGTCTCCTCACGCGATATTTCAGGAAAAAAAAGCGAATAAATAATTAAATCCGAGGGAAAGTCAGATGAAAAGCCTTTCGCAAGGCGTATTCATCATCGTTCACGATTACTTACCCCTGGCGGTTACCTAATTTGACGTTGATCCACTCATCAATTTCAGATTCAAGCCATGCCACGCTGGATGGGCCGATCTTAATTGAACGAGGGAACGAGCAATTTTTCATGTATAGATATATCTGAGAACGTTTCAGGCCAGTTTTTTCTTCAACCTGTTTGAGCCGTAATAAATGATGAGAGGTCATATTTTTCTCCTGTGAATGAAATAACCTGATAGCATTCGGAGTTTATAAGAAACATAGTATTCACCCGCTGGAAAGCAGGTAAACCCTTAATAAGACTCATGACACCATTATTAAGGGTTTTGGGTTTTATCATGTAAAGATGTTTTTAGCGGGATAAGAATGCAGAGGGAGGAGCACCACGCTCCAGAGCATTTTTCAAAGTTTCGGCGCTCAAAGATTCTGTGATGCCGTCATCTGATGCCCATATTTCGAAGATAGAGAGAAGTTTATAGGGATGTTTCAGTAGTGGGCTGATAGCATCATTATGTTTGCAGGCCAGCCAGAATAGACGGGATAAAGGGGTAGTCATACGTGTTGATGAGTTAGGAAATTCTTTGTTCTTTATATATAAATTAATTAGTTTCTCAACTTCCTCCTGACGTATGACAAAACGTGCATCTGGTGGTAAGTCGTGAAGAGGGAAGTACCCTTTTTGCTGATATTTTCTGATAGGGTTTTCAGATATCTGAGAAATAAGATTATGCGAGATATCTTGAGGTAATCTAGAAATTTGTTTTTTCGCACGTTTTAACCAGGTTATCTTCTCGAAGATTTGATAAGCCTCCCCTAGAAAATTAACAGTTACGCCATAGTTGGCAATTTTTGCTCCAATAATCGGTTGGGAAAAATGAAGTTCATGCGCCAGCATTCTCTGCAGCAAAACATATTCATAACCCACTAGTGTCGTATCAATAATCTGTTGCATGGGATGAATATATTTATCTTCGGTACTTAGAATCAAATTTTTCCCGTAAGTAAACCCTCTGTTGTCAAGATGGCATAGTTTGTCAATCAATTCCCCTTCCAGTTGTCTGAATTTTAACTTTCCATTGCTGATTTGTATTTTTTTGAGTATAACAGGTGACTGGAAATAAATTGAAAGAATAATGTTTCCACTTAAAGCATGACGATAAATATCGCTGGGGCAGATCTTTTTCTTTGCTGATTCTGTCGCGATCTCGACGGCTTCTGGGATAGTAACCCAAGCGGGCATTTTATTGTCGATGGTTAATATTAAAGTATTTTTTGGCATGATACCACCTCTTTATGTATTTTATCAAAACAATTAAAGAACAATAATTTTTATGCCATCAGCATAGGTTTTTATCTGGCAATGACCTGATAGGAAATTGGACGGTGGTGACAATAGTGAATTTCGGTTGATGATATACAGACCGTTATCATACTAATAAGTGATCGTGCTATTCAGTTCTAAAATAGGTCTTTTCTCTTTAAAGAGTAGATTTATAAAAGTGTAGTGATACTAACTGCCTAGATATTCATGGGGCTAGTCTACAGCAGACAACAGCAGACAACAGGATAAGGCTTCGCTTTATTAGCCATGGATCCTGGCACCATCAAGAATTTTATAAACTATGGAGGAAATGCTGCATTTAACTCTGCACTGGTAATTTTCCGGGGCGACGACGTTTCCGGTTATACTATCCGTACCCTGGATATAATATTCTGGCCTATGGTGTCTTGCCGTAAGACCTCTCAATGAAATGGTTATATTGCATGTAACCCTGCTTTAGTTGCTTATTCCCGGTCAGAAATATAAATAGAGTCTCTTCCCATCCGTTTTGCCGCATAAAGAGCATTATCCGCTGCAGCAATCAGTTGCGGCCATGAATGCTGTGCTGATGTTCCGGCAATACCGTAGCTGGACGTTATTTTAAGTGATGTATCATCAGATATCTTAATGACAGCATTGTTTATTTCCCTTTGTATCCTTGCCGCGAGAGATTTGGCCTCTGCTATTTTATTACCCCTCATAAGAACAGCGAATTCTTCCCCCCCGATGCGTGCAGCAATATCACCTTCACGGATATTCCTACTTAGAATTGAGGCGGTTGATATAAGCACCTGATCTCCTGCAGGATGACCATGGCGGTCGTTGATTTGCTTAAAATAATCAAGATCCATAATGATCAGATAAACATACTCTCCCGGGATGCTACCGGAAATCCACTGGTTGCCGGTACTCTCAAAAATTCGTCGGTTAAACAGGCCCGTCAGTGCATCTGTTTCCGCAAGGGATTTCAGTTGTTGTGTCAGTTCCTGGCGTTCTTCCAGATACGTTTTAAGGATATCAAGAGAATCGAATAACTGGTTCAGCTCGCGGGAATGGTTGTGATAGGTTGAGGGCACATGGCGTCCTTCAGCCATTCCAACAATGATTTCCCGGGCTTCCAGCAAGGGACGCAATACTCTGAACTGAACCACCAGTACGTTTGCAGATATCAGGATTACCGTTATCAGCATGGCTATCAGGACCATGATAAACAAGCCGGTTTCTTTTTCAGACCTTTTTTTATAATCCGACAGTAACTGCAGCAGATATTCATGCTGCCAGCTTTCAAGATAAATCAGAGTAGTCACATAGCTCTCAGTTAACCCAACCGCAGTGACAGAATACCGGCCACTGTCATTCATCCCTTCGGAAATGAGCTTATTGATAAGGGGACGCCCCTGTTCAAAAAAGTGTTTCCGGGCCTGATTACGTACCGCTGCCAGGCGGCCGGTACCGGTAAAGGGAAATTCACCTGCGGGTACGAGAAAATGCCAGAGCATATTAACCTGTTCATCGGTCCGGTTCAGGCCCTCTTTGTTTTGAGGAGATAATGGGGTATGGGTATAAACAGGTGCAATCAGCCAGGAGCCCATGCGCCCGGCGGCATCCCGAAGTTCAGACAAGGAAACGGCCCGTAGCACCGGGCCGGAAAGTGATGTGTCATCCTCAAACCATCCTGACGATTTGCGCGAAACGATGTCACGAAAAGTATCAGAAACAGCGAACATACTGTTGATTGTCCTCTGGATCTGCTCCTGGTCGGGGGACAATTCTGCAGAAGTTTGATCAACCAGTCTTCGGGCATCCTGTAGCCTGGTCAACAGAACAGTAAGCTGAGCATCCGGAATGAGAGGCATGATTTGTCGCAATGCTTTGTCCGTCATTTGTCTTGCCTGAGAGACTTGACTTCTGGCGGCCGCCTGGTCCCTTATCCCGGAGCTCAGTAAAATGTTCGAAGGGGCTCGTTCAGCCGCGAGCAGATTGGCTGCATTAAGTAGCTGATATAACTCCTGGATAATCAGAGCATTTTGTCTGGCCTGCGAGGAAGCCTGATATGTTCCTCGGAGGATAAGTGTGGCCATCACCCCGGAGAGGATAATTGCCAGTAAACCCCACAACCTCAGTCGTTGCACAAGATTGCCTTTTTCGGGAACAACAAAAAGACTAGCCATTGAGTACTCTGCACGTATTTTTAACCATTTTTTTATCTGATACCTATGTAATATATGCTATTTCTTAAGTTGTGATATCATCATGCTTGTTTGAAATCTCATAGTTTTCTATTTTATATAAATAATTATAGAGGCAGTCTATATCATTATTCAGTATAAAGGAAAAATATATCATATTCATTACAGGTATCAATTATTATAAAGGAATTATCAGTAATTAATTCCACTTGAATGGTATGGTAATAAAAATTCCATGGTCCGTGTCGATTCTGAATTGTAATATGTCCATCCAGGTCAGATTTTACAATCGGGCCATCCACGTGTACGCTTCCATTGTTACCTGCGCCACCACCATCCTCTGAATCTCCTCTCCAATAATCATTACTACCGCCATTGCCGGTGCAGTCATTGAATCTTCGCCACTCATGTATGTCCATTGAGAGCGTTTTGATGACCAGCAACTGTCGGGCAGTCAGGATTGTGAGATAACCAGTAAGACTATCTGTACCAGGGGCGTCCGTTGAGGCCTGCACCCGTCCATCGCGATCGGAGCTCACCATCATATAACGCTGTCTTTTTTAAAGGCTACCTCATCCACATTCATATGACGGGCTGATAATGGCTTTTCTATTCGGACAAGATCTCGCTTAACTGCCCGGGTTATAATGTCGTAAACCGCATTCCAGCTGAACTTAAATTGTTTCATGGCTGCGTCAACGGTTCTGATTTTCAGCCATGAGAGAACGAACGATTCATACAGCAGCGTATATACCGGCCGCATGGCCGCGTCCAAGGAACTGGCAGCGTCTGGCCGCCATATTTCGGGCACATAATGCGGGGAAAATCGGCTTCGATGTTTTGGCTAACAGGCAGGTATCAAGCTGTCGCCAGGTGAAGTCAGCCTGGAAAAGTCCCAACGAAAACTCGGTATCACTCAATAAATGAGTCCAGATAATCGTCGCCCCCCAATCACTCACATGGCTGGTTTTAAAGGGCCATAACAGCCCTTTAAAATTATTCTCATTTATCTGGAATAATAAAACGGCTAACCGACTGTAATTTTTCGATGGTCTCTTCCAGCTCCCTGTCAGGCAACGATTGGTCAATAATCCCCGCACCAGCCTGTAACGCCACTCCACGACCATGCTTATAAAGCGAGCGGAGCACCAGCGCCGCATCCTTTTCACCCTGGCTATTGACCATGAACACGCTGCCGCTATAGGCACCGCGTGAGACCGGCTCCAGCCGCTGAATCGCTTCTATCGCCGGGCGCTTAGGTATCCCCGAAGCAGTTACTGCGGGAAACAATGCGCCAAAGGCATCCCAGGCATCGAACTCTTTGCGAAGTTGTCCTTTTATCCGGGAGGCCAGATGCTGCACACTGCCGCGCAGTGAGACATGCATAAAATCACTGACGTGGGTTGAATGGTTCTCACATAGGGGGAGCAGTTCTTCAATGGCGAGCTTGACGGACACCGCATGCTCAGCAATTTCTTTCGTGTCGTTACTGAGCACTTCGCGCAATCGCCGATTTTCGGCCTCGTCAGCGGTCAGTGCTCGCGTGCCGGCCAGTGGTTGAGTGCTGACAGCGCCAGAATCAGAGACTTCAACCACCGTCTCAGGGCTAAACCCGATGAAGTGATCGTCGTTCAATCGGGCAACAAACGAACGTGCCGGGGTATTGAACCGACGGCCAACGTGATAGCTAGCTAATAAATCGACTGGAGCGGCAAGGGTTATTCGACGAGAAAGAATAATTTTCTGATACTCACCGCGCTGAATTTCTTCCACTGCCAGGGCAACGCGCTGGCAATAGTCGCGCGCATCCTGTTCGCGAATCTGTTTGGCGATTGAAGCTTGCCATTGAGCATCAGGTTCTGGAAACACTGCAATACGATCCGCCGCCTGAACACGCTTCACCAGTTGCGATAAATCCTGATCAGAAGACGCGATCAGTTGTGCTTCCCCCGGCTTTAATTTGATTTGCACATGCGGGATAAAGAGGGTCAGCAGGGGCGTTGCCTCAGGTAAGTGATTTGGCTGCACATCGTGTATCAGGTGTGAGAGCTCGAAATGGCTCACACCATAAGCCTGCCAGTCGCTAAAGGGAATCGCATCCAGCGCCTGTTGCAGATTTGTCTGCCAGCTTCCACCTTGCCAGCTCTTTTCCACGGCGTTGGGCAGGGTGAGTTCAGCACGATCAACATACAGTGAGATTTTTACCTGATTGCCTATTCCAATATCCCAGCATTCGTCGCGCTCATAGGCAATGTGACAATCAGATTCGTTCTTCAGCAAGTGATAAATGACATCGAGCGGGTCAGCCTGCAGGATGAGGGTATGGCTGGACTCACTGCTGTCCAGGGCAAGCATGGCAATATTCGCCAGCTGACGCTTATCGATCTTGCCAACGGCGGTTAATGGCCAACGCTTAACAGGTAATAACTGGTCAGGCAGTTTATTATTGCTGACACCTTGTTGCTGCAGGTAGCCACGTAAATCAGCCAGTGTCAGGTGGGTATCACCTGGTAAACAGGCACAGATACGTTCACCCAGGCGTGCATCCTCAACACCAATTACGACGCAGCTTGCCACATCAGGGTGATTAGCGATAAACGACTCAATCTCTGCGCAACCCACCTTTTCACCGGCACGATTAATTTGCTCTTTGAGCCGACCTTCCACGACGAAGTTACCCGCATCGGTAAGGCGCACCAGGTCACCAGAACGGTAAAAATGATCCGGTGTGAACGCCTGCAGATTTTGCGCTTCAGCGCGATAATAGCCACCGATAGTATAGGGGCCGCGGGTAAGAAGTTCGCCGGAGACTTCGATTCCTACGGGAAGTCCATCCTGATTCACCACTCTTATTTGGTCCGCATCTGAAATCGGACGACCCTGAGTGTGTAAAATCACGTCATCGCTATCATCAAGCCGTGTGCAACAAATCAGTCCCTCAGCCATACCGAAAACTTGCTGGAGCTGACAGTCAAAGGCGGGTTTGACTTTTGCTGCCAGTTGACTGTCCAGCCGTGCTCCCCCTACCTGAATAAATTGCAAACTGGAGAGGTCGCTTTCATCCCATGCCCGACACTCCAGCCACAGGGTGACAAGCGGTGGTACCAGTGCAGTGAAAGTGACTTTCTCCTGCTCAATAAGAGGGAACACTTCATCACAGCCTGAGGTTTGTGCCAGTACCACTTTGCCGCCTGATAATAGAGTGCCCAGCACTCCCGGGCAGGAGAGGGTGAAGTTGTGTGCCACAGCCAATGTTGCCAGATACACACTTTGGCTGGAAAGCTGGCAGATCTCCGCCATGCGACGTGCGTTGTAAAAGTAATCGGCGTGCGTGCGTGGTATCAATTTGGGCGTACCGGTGCTGCCACCAGAAAGAAGGAGGAGGGCAATATCCTCAGCATGCGGTGCAGGCAAAGGCTGGGGCTCGGACTGAAACGCTGTCATCACTGAGTCTGCATCGTCATGGATTTTCACCTGCCAGCGTTGCATACCGGGATGTTTAACCGCCATATCCGATGCCAATGTTTGATAGTCATGCCCAAGGTAGTGATGAGGATAAAACCAGGCTTTGGGTTCTGCCAGTTGGCTCAAGGCATCAATGTCTGCCGCTTTCTGGCCAGGCATGGCAAGAATCGGGCGTGCGCCGAGACGGAACAGAGCGAACAGTGTTGCCACGAGGCCAATACAGTTTGGCAACTGCAGCAACACATTATCTTGAGAGCGAATCCCACGCGCGGCTAATCCCGCAGCAAGTCTGTCGGCCAGATTATCCAGCCCGGCGTAACTCAGATGCTGCTTTCCTGCCACCAGTGCGATGCTGGTGGGTTGCCGAATTGCCCACTGGCGTAACTGTTCACCCAGTGGCTGATCGACCCAATAGCCATTTTGTCGATAGTGTTCACGTTCACTGTCACTCCAGGCGCTGTAACGTTGACGTTCTTTCATGATCTTTCTCCTTGCCGAAAAGGATTGCCGACCACTGGCCGGCAATCACATCAAAAGTCCCAGCTAAATTTGGCTATCACCTGACGGCCTGCTCCCCAGAAACAGCCGGTGTTGGTGGAATAGCAGCCTGCGACAACTTTGCGGTCCAGCAGGTTTTGTGCCGTCAGTTGCACTTTGCCACCGCGTAACGAAGGATCGAGCTTGCCGAGTTCATAGCGGATTGAAGCATCCATCAGGCCATAACCCCCGGTGTTAAACTGATCGTTCATGGTGCCGCCCTTGGTGCCGCCGCTGAAACGCCCCCCCACAGCAACGCCTAATCCCTCAACCTCTGTGCCTGCTGGCGCCTGCCAGTCCAGCCATAGCGCACCAAATGTCCGTGGTACGCGCAGTGGGGTTTTGCCTTCGCGGCCTTGAGTGTCCTGGGTGTACTTCACCTGCTGCAGTGTGTAGCTACCGATCACACTTAACTGTTCGGTTAAGGCGCCCCGCGCCTCCAGCTCAAGCCCGCGTGCACGAATTTTTCCGCCCTGAGTCTGGAAAGCGGAATTCGCCGGATCAGTGCTCAGGCTCTTGTCCTGTGTAAGGTTGTACACAGCGGCAGAAAGCAGGGTCGTGGTACCCGGTGGCTGATACTTCACACCAAACTCATAGAGTTCGCCGCGACTGGGTTTAAAGGGTTGTTGATCGCGAGAAAGACCGGCAACCGGCTGGAAAGATTGCGCCCAGGTGAAATAAGGCGAGATGCCATTGTTAAACAGATAATTCAGGCCAACACGTCCCGTGGTGGCCTGATCGTGTTGCTCGTAATTCTGGCCGTAGAGAAAATCTTCATTGATGATTTTGCTCCAGTCGTGGCGGATACCCACTGTGGTACGCCACTGCTGCCAGGCAATCTGGTCCTGCAGATAGACGCCCGTTTGCGTGGATGAAACGCGGCTATCCTGCCATAGCGCGGTTGGGCCAAATTCGGCGACACCATAGTCAGGATGATAAATATCAAGAGATGACACGCTGCCACTACCGTAGTAAGTATGGCCGCGCATATGGTCAACGCCCACACCCGTCAGTAACTCATGACTCAATGCACCCGTATCGAAAAAACCGTGGATCTGATTATCAAAATTGAGTGTGTTGTAATGCTCGTCAGAGACTGCGGTGTTGCGGCTAATGGTGCGCATATCGTCGTTCAGACCTGACATGATCACTGCATCATAATTGGACGTTTCGCCGAAATAGCGACCTTTTAAGACCGTGGACCAGTCTTCGCTGAAATTATGGGTGTAGTTGTAGCCCACGGTTGATTGTTTACGACTAAAGGTGTTGTGGTTTGGCTCACCCGGGTAAGCATCCCGCGGCAGTTTGCCATTTGGGTTGCTGAACACCGTGCCATAGGCAGGCAAAGAAGTGATCACCCCCAAATCCGGGTCGTACTGAAAGCGTGAGTAAAGCGTCAGACTGTTGTTGTCATCAGGATTAAAGGTGATGGAGGGGGCCAGCGCATAGCCTTTGAGTTTCGTGCCCTGCTGCATGCCGTCGGCGAGATGGCCGGTGGCGACGAAGCGATAGAGTACGCTTCCGCTGTCATTCACTGCCCCACCAAAGTCAAAGCCGACCCGTCCGTAATTCTTCGTACCACCTTCAACTTCTACATGACGAATCGTTTCACGCGTCGGCAATTTGCTGGTGAGTGCAATGACACCGCCGGGATTTGATAACCCATACAGCACGGAAGCGGGTCCGCGTAAGACATCGATCTGTTCCAGAAGGAAAGGGTCGACCTGCTGCACACCAAACAGCAGGCCATTGGTATTGCGTAAACCATCCTGAAACACATCAGAATAGCCAGTGTCGCTGTAATTAAACCCACGAATAGTGAACTGATCAAATGCGGTTACGCCGCCCCATTGCTCGGCCGCCACGCCTGGCGTGTAGCGCAGTGCTTCGTTCAGGCTGCGTGAGTTTTGGTCATTCATCTGCTGACGGGTGATCACTGACACTGATTGCGGTGTTTCCACCAGCGGTGTCGTGGTTTTAGTTGCGCTGCTGCTTTCCTTTGCCGAAAGCCTGCTTCCGTGTGACACCTCATCCTGTGCTATCACTGTTATGGTCGAATTATTTTGCTGCGCCCAGGCACTTTGCAGCGCGAGGGTGAGTAATGAAAGTGAAAGGCCCGTTACTGCGCGTTGTGTGATTTTTTTTCCTGCCAAATACGAAGCGGTGCGTTCCATAACAATCCTCTGCCTGAAAATAATAAAAGGTTTTCTTAATGTTTATCTTGAGAATGATTATCAATAGCGTTGATAGCTGTGTAATGATATAACATATGATATGGTCATTAATGAAGCGGAAATTTAATGATTTCGTTAAGGGAGAGGCGGGGATATGAACCAGAGTTTAACCAGAAGAACACTGATAAAAACAATGGGTATTGGCGCGGGTATCGCGCTCAGCAATGGGTTTTTACCGCTGGCATGGGCAGATGAACCCAAGCCGCGGAGAGGTGGAATACTGCGTGCCGCGTTCGCAGGTTCCAGCAGTGATTCAACCGACGTGTTGCGATCCACCAACAGTAATATCGACTATGTACGCGCACGCTTAGTGTGGGATTCATTAGCGGAAGTAGACAATCAACGTATCGTATGGCGCCTGATGGAATCTGCAGATCCTAATCACGATGCGACACGCTGGACCGTAAAACTTCGGCAGGGCGTCACATTCAGTGATGGTCGTCAACTCACCAGCAAAGATGTGATGTTCAGCCTGCGTACCTGGATGAGCCAGCCGGGTAGCCAAAGTGGCTGGCTGAAGCCGCTCGATCTGACGGCATCACGTCTTGAGGATGATCGCACACTGACATTGCAGTTGCACAAACCGGTGGGTTCATTTGATTTATTACTGGCGCAGTCAATCTTTATTTTTCCAGAAAATACGCAGGACTTTACTGCGGCAGTGGGGAGTGGACCTTACACACTCAAATCCTGGTCACAGGATAAAAGTGTGCTGCAGGCGCGTTCAGACTATTGGGATGCGGCAAACGGTGGTCCGTGGCTGGATGAGATTCACCTCTACAGCGTCGGTGACACCACTGCACGCCTCAACGGTTTGAAAGCGGGGCAGTTTGATTATGTGGGGGGGATGGCGCTACTCACCGCGCGATCAGAGCAAGCTAATCCGGCAGTGAAACTGTGGCACTCTCCGAAATCGGAGATGAGCAATCTGGCATTTAGTATGAATCTCAGTAAGGCACCCTTTAATCACGCCGCGGTTGTCGAAGCGCTGAAATATGCGATTGACCGGGAAACGATGGTACGCGCAGTGACCATGGGATTAGGCGAAGTCGCGAATGATGCCCTGGGCGCGGGGCAACCGTGGTTCAATGGGGAATTGCCGACCCGCCATTACGATCCTGAACGTGCCCGTGCGCTGTTGCAGAAGGCAGGCATAGCCTCTGTTGCCGCAAAGATACGCACCAGCGACTACGAATACGGTACGGCCGAAAGCGCTACATTACTGCTACGACAGGTAAAAGGGACGGGATTTGATCTGCAACTGGACCGCGTTCCCGCTGCCGATTACTACAGCGATTTTAATCTGCTGCTGAATACACCATTACAAACCAATCTTTATCGCCCGATGCCGCTGCCCGTTGCGTTGCCATTCTATTATGGCCATGCGGCTCCCTGGTCATTCACCGGCCCGGCTACGCCGCAACTTGACGATCTGATGAATGCGATGCAGGCAGCACGCGGTGATGCGTTGCGCCAGCGTGTTGCTGATGTTCAGTACTACCTGTGGCAGCAGGGCGGTGACGCGATCTTTGCGCGAATTCCGTCTATTGCCGCTTCTGCACCAGGTGTGTTTGGCGTCAAAGCGGCTGGCTTCTTTGACTATCCGCTGCTGCGTGATGCCTGGCTGCGTTCAGCATGAAGTGTCAGGTTTTAATTAAACACCTGCTATGGCGTGCATCGCAGGCGGTTTTCACCTTGTGGCTTCTTTCGGTGATGATCTTTTGTGCCATGTCGCTGGTTAAAGGTGATGCCGCCAGCCAGCGTCTGGCAGGGACGGGGAGTCGCGAGCAGGTGACGGCGTTACGCGCGCAGCTGGGTCTTGATCAGCCTTTAGCTGCACGCTATCTGCAGTGGGCCAGGGGTGTCATGCACGGTGACTGGGGGACCAGCTACTTAAACGGGCGATCCGTAAGTACGCTCATTCGCGAGCGTGGGGGGGGCTCACTGGCATTAGGGGCCAGCGCCAGCGTGTTGCTGGTGGTGATCGCCCTGGGCTTAGGCATCTATTGTGGGCTGCATCCAGGCAGTGTCATCGACAGGGGCATCAGTCTTCTTTCCCTGGGATTCGCGGCGTTACCGGAATTTGTGACGGGCACACTGTTGGTGATGGTGTTTTCGTTAACGCTTCACTGGTTGCCTGCGCTTTCGCTTCTCTCACCGGGCCAGTCGTTGTGGTCGCAGTGGCCACTGTTTATTTTGCCAATAATGACACTGCTCAGTGTCGCGTTAGCGCAGAACATCAAACTGGTCCGCCTTGGTGTTATGCGTGCTTCTCAGTCTCCAGCCTGTGAATGCGCCCGGTTGAATGGAATAGCGGAATACCGCGTGGTATTGCACTGGATCCTGCCCGAAGCATTAGGCCACTGTTTACCGGTCCTGGCACGTTACATCACTTATCTGTTTGCTGGCGCACTGGTTGCAGAAACACTGTTTGGCTGGCCAGGCCTGGCAGCGGCACTTCTTAATGCCACGCTATCGCGCGATACGCCGGTGGTGATGGGCATCTCGATGGTGATGTGTACACTGACGGTGCTACTGAATCTCCTCGCGGATAGTTTGACCGCGCTGCTTAACCCTGCTGCGTTCCGGGGAGGGCGCGATGAGTAAACGGCCATATGCAGGATTCGTCTTCTTCAGCCTGATGGCATTCATCGGTCTTATCGGCCCCTGGCTGGCACCTTATGCGATCGATGAGATACGTGATATGCCCTTTGCTGCGCCAAATTCAGCGGCGTGGATGGGGACAGATTATCTCGGCGCAGACGTCTTCAGCCGCCTGCTCAGCGGTGGTCAACTACTCTTATTGCTGGCCTGCCTGAGCGTATTACTGGCCTGGCTGATTGGCGGACTGATGGGGATGCTTGCTGCGCTGAAAGGACGCTGGATTGAACGGATGTTGTTGGTGCTGGCTGACATCCTGCTCAGTATTCCGGGGCTGCTGTTACTGACACTGGTGGTTACCGTTAGCGGGCGCGGTTATACGGCCGCAGTGGTTGCGGCGATATTGGTGATGGTGCCCGATATTTTCCGTCTGGTTCGTGCCGCGACGTTGCAACAATTACAGCAAGATTACGTCGACATGGCGCGCTGTCGGGGAGAATCACTGGCAGCGATTCTCTGTCGGGAGATCATGCCTAACCTGTTACCCCTGCTCAGTGCAGATATTGGCCTTCGCCTGCTGGCAGCCATTTTTATTTTGGCCACCGCCAGTTTTCTTGGGCTGGCGGCGCAACAACCCTTGGCTGACTGGGGGCTGATGATCATGGAGAACCGTCAGGGGTTATCGTTTCAACCCTGGGCAACCCTCGCGCCGATCTTTGCCATCCTGTTGCTGCTTATTCCTCTGAACCTGAGTCTGGATGGATTGTTTGTTTCTGCGCGTAGAAGATATGCGCCTCCGGTGGCCTCGTTTTCGCACGCACAAAGCATTGCCGATAGTAGGCTAAATATTCAACAGCTTAGCGTTGAACTTCCTGAACAGACGTTGATCAACACCGTTTCGCTGCAGATAAAAAGGGGTGAAATTGCGGCGCTGGTCGGTACTTCAGGCAGTGGTAAAAGCACTTTACTGCGTGCGGCACTGGGGCTCTTTCCCGACACTACAACTGCCATTCGCGGTGAGGTATGGCTCGCAGGGCAGTCGCTCTTTTCAATCAATGCCCGAGCATTGCGAAAGCTTCGTGCCCGGCACGTTGGCTTTGTGCCGCAAGATCCCCGTCTGAGTATGGTACCTTCGCAAACGCTGGGCGCGTATTTACGTTGGATGGCTGCCCGTCGCGGACTCACAGATGCTCAACGCGTTCAGCAGGTGACGTCTCATTTCCGTCAACTGGGGCTGCCCGATGATGCGGCTTTTTTGCGGCGCTATCCACATCAAATCTCTGGCGGACAACTGCAACGCGTGATGGCAGTGGCCGCCATGCTTGGCTATCCTGGCTTGCTACTGATGGATGAGCCGACCAGCGCGCTGGATGGATTGAGTACCCAGGCGGTGATGCACTGGATCGCCTCAACTGCGCGCGCACATCAGATGAGCGTGCTGTTTGTCGCACACGATTTACCACAGGCGAGTCAGATAGCCGACCGGATTCTGGTGATGTCAGAGGGGGAAGTGGTTGAACAACAATCCACTCAGGCATTTTTGCGCACGCCTGATACCCTGGCCGGTCAGCGCCTGCTCAATGCCTGGTTGCCTTGTCCCTCCCCTGAGCAGGAAGCCTCCTCTGCTCAGGTCGTCCTGCGTGCTGAGGCCGTAGAGGCCGCTTATGGCGGACGCACCGCACTGACCTCACTTCAGTTTTCTCTGAGACGCGGTGAGACACTGACCATTGCGGGCCGATCCGGCGGCGGTAAAACCACTCTTATGCGCATTCTGGCTGGTTTACAACCTGATGCCAGCGGCACCTTAAGCCTGCATAACATGCCGCTGCCTCTCAGTATCCATCAACGCAGCCCGTCGCAAAAATGGCAACTGCAATATGTCGCGCAGAATCCCGCCAGCTCCCTGAATGCTTTCTATAGCGTGCGCGCGCTGCTGCGCCGTCCTCTGCGTCTTAGCGATCCCACATTAAGCGCTGAACAGTGTGAACAGAGGGTCATCAGCGTGATGGAGCAGGTCGGGCTTGAGGCCCATTTGCTTGCTCGAAAACCGTCGCAACTCTCCGGCGGTCAGCAGCAGCGTGTGGCACTGGCAAGAGCATTAATTACCCGCCCTGACGTGTTGTTGTGTGATGAGGTGACCAGTGCTTTAGATGGGCCGACGCGTATGGGGCTGGTCCTGCTGTTGCAACAGTTGCAACAGCAGCAGGGTATCGCTCTGTTAATGGTGACTCATGATTTAACCCTTCCTGTACAGTTGGGCGGTTTGCTCATGGTGATCGAGCACGGGCGGGTTGTCGAACAGGGGCGCGTTTCCGAATTGCTTGCACGGCCCACGCATTCAGTGACGTCCCGGCTCATTTCAGCAGCGCAACTCACAGAGGAGACTACGCGTTGACTTCCCCCTGGATACGAACATTAAGCGGATACATTAAGCCTGAGTTACAACTGTTTTGTCTGCCGCATGCGGGCGGCAACGCTGGGCTCTATCGCGGCTGGCGTGAACATCTTCCGCCGGAAATTGAATTGAATGTGATCTGCTATCCCGGTCGTCTGGAGCGTTGGCAGCATCCCATCCCCGCGACGATGCCGGAGCTGGTGGGGGAAGTCTCGCGGGCTATTGCTCCGCATCTTGGCGAGAACTGGGCTATTTTCGGCCACAGTATGGGAGCCGTTGTCGCGCATGAAACGATTCTGGCATTAAAATGCGATGATTTACCTCCACCGCAACTGTTGGCGGTCTCCGCCCGTGAGGCGCCGCAGTTTCATCAGCCCGGCCTTTTACATCAACAGGATGATGAAGCACTGTGCCAAGAGCTACTGCGCCTGGACGGCACCGATCCCGTGTTGTTGACCCTACCCGAGATGCGCGAACTCATTCTGCCCACGATGCGGGCGGATTATGCGTTGATTGAGCAGTGGCAGCTGAGTTCCAGACAGCTGCTGTCATGCCCCATCGCTGCCTTCATGGGCAGCGAAGATCCGGAACTTGATCAAATGCAGGCGGAAGGATGGGCAAGCTGGACAACAGCCAGTTTCACCCTGGACTGTTTTTGCGGTGGACATTTTTACTTCAGGGAACACCCACAGCCACTTCTTTCACGATTACTGGCACGATTAAGTGCGGTTCAGGCACTGTCCTGAGTCTGTTCCGGCTGTGGTTGTACCGGACGAATCAACCACAGTGCCGCCAGACCGGCGAGGGCACTTGCAACGGCGGCAACGCGGAATAAGAGGTTTAATCCATCTACCCATGCCTGCAAGGCCCGTTGCTGCAGTTCGGGCACGGCATTCAGCACATCAAACTGCGCGCTGCTGATGGCCTGAAGGGCTGATGCAGGCTGACTGATACCAGAGGCACTTAACAGGGAGAGCGGCAAAGCTTGCTGGATCACATGGTTGAGTAACAGTCCAAACAACGCGATACCCACAGCAGTACCGAGCGGGAAGAACGTATTTGCAGTGCCCGATGCAACGCCGGCCTGACGCGCAGGAACAACACTAACAGCGAGATCCATCAGATGCGGCATGGTTAATCCAGCACCGATACCCAGCATCAACAGCAGCGGAAGGATCACCAGCCAGTCGCTGTGAATTTGCACATGGCTACTGAGGGTCAGACCGAAAGCCACAATGAACATGCCAATTGCCAGCACTACGCGGACTGGAATCAGTCTTGAAAGCGGACCACTTAATCCGGCGGCGACCACCATCGCCAGTGACTGACTCAAAAGAATCAAACCGGTGTGCCACGCCGAATAGTGCAACAGGCCGCTCAGCCAAAGCGTAATAAACGGCAGCAAGCCAAAACTGAAAATGCGGCCTGCAAAGCTGAGCAGAATTGCCGCCAGGAACGTAGGGATGCGAAACAAACGTAAATGCAGCAGGGCGCGATCACCCCGCTGAGCCTCAATCCATAAAAACAATAAAGCCGAAGCGATCCCGATGAGCAGTGCGTGGCGGACAACGGGAGTGGCATCAGATGAAAAGTTGAGTGCTGCGTAGTTCAGGCTAAACAGGCTGAGAGTGACGAAAACCGCGCCAGCGACATCGACAGGATAACGCGGTGCGGGTACGGGTTTTTCATCAACATGGCGCAGGGTGAGAAAAATGATCAGAAATCCGACGGGGATGTTGATGGCAAACAGCCACGGCCAGCTGGCCCATTGGATGAGTATGCCGCCAATCAGGGGGCCAGTTGCCGCTGACACGGCTCCCCCTGCGGCAAATAATCCCACCGCACTGGTACGAACCCTGGGCGATTCACCCTCACAGGCACTGGTAATCAGTGCCAGCGCAGTCCCCAGTACCATGGCACCGCCAGCGCCCTGGAGTACTCGGGCAACGATCAACGCATTGATGGTAGGTGCCAGTGCGCAGCCCAGTGAGGCCAAAACAAATAATCCATTACCACACAAAAAAATCGGACGCCGACCCAGCCGGTCGGAGATGGCGCCAGCCAGTAATAACAGGGCGGCAAAGCTCAGGGTATATCCATTAATTACCCACTGTAACTGTGCAAGATTGGTAAGGAAACCTTCACCTATTTTTGGTAGTGCAATATTCACGACCGTGATGTCCAGTGTCATGATAGCAGCACTCAATGCGGCCACCAGCGTGGTCCATCTACGATTTTTTGCCTGTTCTTCATTCATTAACATGTCGTTGTTCCTTGTTTTCATCCCGTCATTTACAAATTTTATTAAAAAACCATCGTGATAATGATTATCATTTATATTTATATCGTGTAACGTTATAACATACAAATATTTGCGGCAAAACGTTAAGCCACCGCTGCGATATAAATTTTCTTAATGGCTTTATGATGTAATTGAGAGAAGGACAAGGACTATGGCAAGTACCCTTCAGCACAAAATCTGCACAGATATGGCCCCCTTTCTCCCCGGCATTTTGCCGGATCGACTCGCTAATGACTGCGACCTGATCGGCCTCGGGCTCGACTCACTGGCGATGATGAAACTGGCCGCTATGTGGCGTCGGCAAGGTTACGATGTGTCGTTTGCCCGCTTGATTGAACAGCCACGCCTGGATGCCTGGCTGGCTTTGATGACGAAACAAACACCACCCGCGGAGCGGGAAAAAAAGGCCGTGTTGCCAGGCACACATGAAAACGAACCTTTCCCTCTGGCGCTCATGCAGCATGCATACTGGGTGGGACGCGACAGTGCTCAGCATCTGGGGGGCGTTGCTGCGCATTTCTACCATGAGTTCGATCTACCGCAACTGGATGTTGCACGTCTGGAAAATGCGGTACATCAGTTGCTTGCCCGTCACGGAATGCTAAGGGTGGCCATTCTGGAGGAGGGGCAGCAGCAGGTTCTTGAGCACCCGCAGTGGCCCGGGCTTAGGGAATATGATTTACGCCAGGAGACAGCAGATACCGCCACCTTGCGAATGGAGGCGATTCGCGCCGCGCTGTCACATCGCCAGCTAAATATTGCACAAGGCGAGGTGTTTGATGTGCGTGTGACGCATAAGCCCGCCGCCCTCGGTGGTGGCTGCCGCCTGCATTTTAATCTCGATATGATCGCGGCGGATGCCATGAGCCTGCGCGTTCTGTTGGACGATCTGGCGAGGCTCTATCTGGAGCCGCAACAGCCGCTGCCTGTGCTGGATCTCTCCTATTGCCAGTATCAGCAACTGCGCCACGCCTGGCTGCAGGAACCGCAGCAGCAGGCGCGCTACGCACAAGACAAGCAGTGGTGGCTGGAGCGTTTAGCCGATTTGCCTGGCGCACCGATGTTGCCCAGCGTTGGGTTAAACCCGGACAGTGCGCAGCAGACGGTGGTCCGTCGCCATCGCTGGTTTGATGCCAGGGCCCGTCAACAGCTGGAGGCCAGTGCGCGTGAACATCAACTGACCTCGCCGATGATGATTGCCGCTGCGTTTGCCGAAGTGCTGACCCAGTTCAGTGACGACGAAGATTTCATTCTTAACCTGCCGTTGTTCAACCGTGAACCGCTGCACACCAGCGTACCTGCGCTGGTGGGAGATTTCACTTCGTCAGTGTTGCTGGCGTGGCGGGGCAGCAACCCCGGCAGTTTCCTTGAACGCGCGCAACGCCTGCAACAGCAGTTCCGTCAGGATGCGGCACATGCCTGTTTTTCCGGCGTAGAAGTGCTGCGTGAAGCGGCACGCGTGCGCGGTCAGCAGCAGTTTGCTCCCGTGGTATTTACCAGCGCTTTGGGACTGGGAGAGCTGTTCAGCGAACGCGTCCAGCAGGCCTTTGGGCAGCCCGGCTGGATTGTTTCACAGGGGCCACAGGTGTGGCTGGATGCACAAATTACCGAGTTAAATCAAGGTGTTCTGGTGAACTGGGATGCGCGTGAGTCCCGTTTTCCAGCGGGTATGCTTGATTTGATGTTCAATCAATTTACAGGGCTGATTGAGGCACTCATCGCCAGTGAGCAGGCGTGGCAACAGCCGGTGCAGAGTGCGTTACCCTCAGCACAACAGGTCGTACGCCAGCGGGCGAATGCCACCGATGCCCCTTTACCTGAGAGCGATTTGCACAGCGCTTTCTTTCGTCTGGCACAGCTGCAGCCGGAAGCTCCCGCGTTGTTTGGACCCCATCAGGTGCTCAGTTATGGTGAGTTGGCTGAACGTGCACGCCGCCTGGCGACGCATCTGCTCAATCAGGGCGTGCAGCCAGGGGAACTGGTGGCGATCGCTTTGCCCAAAGGACCGGAGCAGATCATTGCGGTGTTGGGGGTACTTGCCAGCGGTGCTGCGTGGTTACCGCTCAACCACCTGCAACCGGAGCAGCGCATTAAAGCCATCCTGCAAAATGCCGGGGTGAAACAGGTTATTGACCAACTACCGGATGAAGATTCGCGGCTCCCTCTGGCGGAAGTCACTCACAGCGATCCGCAGCATCTGGCTTACGTTATTTACACTTCTGGCTCAACCGGCACGCCGAAAGGGGTGGAGATCAGCCATCTGGCAGCTAAAAACACCATCGACGATCTTAACCGCCGCTATCCACTGGGCGATCGCATGCGCACTCTGGCTGTGTCGGCGCTGAGCTTTGACCTGGCGGTGTACGATATCTTCGCGCCGCTGTCAGTGGGTGGGGCGGTGGTATGCATTGAGGATGAGAGCTGGCGCGACGCGCAGCGCTGGGTGACGTTGATACGGCAGCATCAGGTCAGCGTACTGAACTGTGTGCCCGCCATTGCGGAGATGACGTTCACCAGTGCCGCTGCGGATAACCTGACGTTACCACTCAGGATTGTGCTGCTGGGCGGCGACTGGGTCCCGCTTGATCTGCCGAAGAAGTTACGCATAGTCGCTGAACAGTGTCGCTGTATTGCGCTGGGCGGCACGACTGAAACGGCGATCCACTCGACGGTTCAGGAGATCACCACTGTGCCGGCTGAATGGCGCTCGGTGCCTTACGGATATCCGCTTAACAACGTTCGTTGCCGTGTCGTGGACAGCCTGGGCCGGGATCGCTGTGACTGGGTCAGCGGTGAACTGTGGATTGGCGGCGCAGGCGTTGCGCTGGGCTATCGCCACGATCCCGAGCGTACCGCCGACCGTTTTGTCGTAGAGAACGGTGAACGCTGGTATCGCACCGGCGACTTAGCACGCTATCACCCCAGTGGCTCTCTGGAGTTTCTGGGGCGGCGCGATCATCAGGTGAAAGTGCGGGGCTACCGTATTGAGCTGGGCGAAATTGAATCCGCGCTGATTTCCCACCCAGGCGTGGCACGCGGCATTGTTCTGCTCGATGATGAACAACATCTGGTGGCGGCCTATACCAGCCAGCAGCCGGTGGAGAGTGCGGCGCTGCGTCAGCATCTGCAACGTTATCTGCCGCAGGAAATGGTACCGGAACGACTGGTGGCACTGTCTGAACTTCCGCTCAGCCACAACGGCAAAATTGATCGCAATTTACTGCGACAGTTACTGGCCGACCTTACACCGGAAACTGCCCATACCTACGAGGCTGCCTTGCCAGGTGTAGAACAACAGGTGGCTGCGATCTGGCATAAAACACTCGGTATATTACCGGGTCGTCAGGATAATTTCTTCATGGCAGGCGGTGATTCACTGCTGGCTACCCGTGCCGTGGCAGAACTTCGTCGCCAGGGATTTAGCGATGTTACCCTTTCAAAACTCTTTGCTCATCCGGTATTGGCAGATTTCTGCCAGACATTGCGCGGCAATCAACCGACAACCGCCACGCCTGCCATCGTTCATGATGCTAACGGGCGTTACGACACCTTCCCGCTGACGGATGTGCAGCAGGCTTACCTGTTTGGCCGGGAAAGTGAGTTTGCGCTGGGCGGCATTGGCTGTACGTTCTATCGTGAATTTGAGGTTAATCATCTGGATCTCGCACAACTGGAACGCGCGGTGAACCAGTTGATTGTGCGCCATGACATGCTGCGGGCGGTATTCAGTAACGGCCAGCAGCAGGTTCAAAAAGAGGTGCCGCACTATCAGATCCCGCTGTTCAACCAGCCGTGTGAAGATAACGTTGGTCTGCAACGCGCAGAATATGCCTCACACAGCTTCGATCCGCAGCACTGGCCGCTCTTTAGCGTCAGCGTGGCGCAGCGGGGTGAAGCGTATCGAGTGGCAATTGCTATCGACAACCTGATCCTTGATGCGCTCAGTATCCTGTTGTTCTATCAGGAACTGGACGCGCTCTATCATCAGCGTTCGTTGCCGACTGTCCCCGCTATTCAGTTCCGTGATGCGCTACTGGCACGCCTGCCACAGCAGACGCAACGTGAGGCTGCCTGGGACTGGTGGCGGCCACGTCTCGACCACCTGCCGCTGGCTCCGCAGCTACCGCTGGCCCGGCAACCTGAAGCGATATCGGTACCGAAGTTTACCCGCCGTGAGTACTGGCTGGGTTCGGATCGCTGGCAGCAGCTGATACAAAAAGCCCGCCAACACGGTGTAACACCTTCAGCGGTGATGCTCAACGCATTTGCGACAGTACTGCGGCGCTGGAGCCATCAGCCGGACTTTACCCTCAATTTGACCCTGTTTGATCGTCCTGAAGGCCACGATGATATGACCCGGGTGATGGGTGATTTCACTTCGCTGGTTTTGGTGCCGTGTCGTCATGCCGACGGCGGCTGGCTGGATGAAGTTTGCCAGGTACAACGCGATATGTGGAGCGCGCTGGATCACCGTTCGCTCTCAGCCGTTGAGGTACTCCGTGAACTGGCTCGTCTGCATCAGGCGCCTGAACTGGTGATGCCGGTGGTGTTTACCAGCGCTTTGGGAATTAGTGCAGAACCGGAGCAGGGCATCTTCAGTCAACCCGTTTATGGCCTGTCACAAACGCCGCAGGTCTGGCTGGATCACCAGTTAACCGAGCTGGCAGGCGGTGTCTCGCTGGTCTGGGATGCGGTAGAGGCTCTGTTCCCGGCGGGTATGCTGGATGCGATGTTCACCGCCTATCAGCAGCTCATCCATCATTTATGTGACCATAACTGGCTGCAGTCGCTTCCCGACCTCTTGCCTGTGCCCCAGCGTCAGGTGCGAGAGGCAATCACTGCCGCTGCACATCACCCCTATGTAGCGGAAACATTGCATCACGCTTTTTTCCAGCAGGCCAGTCAGACACCGCAGCAGGTGGCGTTGATTTGGATGCAAGAGCAACAAACCTGTCAGCTTTCTTATGCTGAGCTGGCACAGCAGGCGCTGAAACTGGCGCACTGGTTGCAACTGCAGGGGACGCTGACGGGCGATAGGGTGGCGATTTCACTGCCGAAAGGCCCGCAGCAGGTGATCGCGGTGCTGGGGGTGTTGGCTGCGGGGGCCAGTTGGGTACCGATTGGTATCGATCAGCCACAGGCACGCAAACAGGCGATTTTGCAAAGGGCTGACGTACGGCTGATGCTCGATCAGGACACGCCCTTGACCGGCGATCAGGCTGTGCAGACGGAAGTCGCGGCGTTGGCTCATCCGGTAGCAATATCCCCCCAACAGCTGGCGTATGTCATCTTCACATCTGGCTCGACCGGAGAACCTAAAGGCGTTGAGATGTGCCACGCCGCCAGCCATAACACGGTGCACGATTTGCGCCAGCAACTGGCGATACAGCCGCAAGACCGCATTCTGGCGCTCTCGGCACTCGATTTTGATCTTTCGGTATTTGATCTGTTTGCGCCGTTAGGCTGCGGGGCTGCGCTGGTGATGGTGGATGAGGAGTACCGTCGCGATGCAGCTAACTGGATACACTTAATGCAAACTCATCGGGTCACCCTGTGGAATTCGGTGCCAGCGCTGCTGGAGATGCTGCTGACAGCCGCGCAGAACGTCACGTTGCCTGCGCTGCGGGCGTCGTTG
Source organism: Erwinia sp. INIA01 (assembly GCF_025947915.1). NCBI lineage: Bacteria > Pseudomonadati > Pseudomonadota > Gammaproteobacteria > Enterobacterales > Erwiniaceae > Erwinia > Erwinia sp. INIA01. The sequence goes on along the minus strand of NZ_JAPDNC010000005.1, from coordinate 388,139 downwards.
ATTTCCGGTGACTGGATCCCCCTGTCGCTGCCAGAGAGATTACAAATGAGCGCCCCGGGATGTCGTTTACTGGCGCTGGGGGGGGCCACCGAAGCCGCTATCTGGTCAAACATTTTCCCGGTGACCACGATCAAACCTGACTGGCGTTCGATCCCATATGGTTACCCGCTACATAATCAGCGCTGGCGTGTGCTTAATGCGGTCAATGCCGATTGTCCTGACTGGGTGGAAGGCGAACTGCTCATCGGCGGTGCAGGTCTGGCTCGCGGCTATCTCGGCGAGCCAGCGCTGACTGAGGCTCGTTTCCCTGTGCTTGATGGTGAGCGCTGGTATCGTACCGGCGACCGCGGCCGCTACTGGCCAGACGGTACGCTGGAGTTCCTGGGTCGACTGGACACGCAAATGAAGCTGCGCGGCCATCGCATTGAGGCCGGTGAGGTTGAACAGGCATTGCAGACGCTTAAAGGCATTGACCAGGCGGTGGTCTCATTGTGGCACGATGGCATCACACAGCGACTTGTAGCTGCCGTCGCCCCCCACACTCCTACCTGTGTCGAGCAGGATGAGGTATTCCATCCTGACAGTACTCAACGCGGTCTGCTGCAGTATGAATCGGCGGTGGCCGAACACATTCTGACGGAGCTCCTGCAACTGCCTGCGGAAGTCGGTGCAGTCTGGCAAGTGAACGCGCTTCAGCCCGATGAAAAGGGCGAGCAGGTGCTGCAGCTGTGGCTGAAATGGCTGGTGTCGCGTGGTGTGGTTCAGCCACAGGATACACACTACATTGCCACCGGAACCGCTGCCGTGATAGCCAGACCTGAAACGGCGCAGATCGTTGCGGCGCGCACCCGTTATGCCAGCTGGCGCGCCATGTTGCGGGGTGAGCAGGACCATGTCGCACTGCTGACCGACAGCGTATTCAGCCCTGCCAGCCTGTCGGCCGCGGATGATGAGACGCGGCAATGGTTGTCACAGCTGGCGCTGCATGTTAACAGCCTGCACCACCAGAACGGCAAGCCGATCAACATCGTGGAACTCAACGGGGCCAGCGGTCAGCACAGTGCTGCGCTGCTGGCGCGCCTGCCGCAGGGCAGCGTGCATTACACCTTGCTGGAATCCTCCCCATTGGCGCTGGAGCAAGCGCGGACTCAACTCGCAAACAGCGGTCATCAGATCGATTTCATGTTGCTGAATGAACTGTATGTGCCGGAAGAACTGCAAAACTCGGCTGACATCGTGCTGGCGGCGAATGCGTTGCACCGCTACATCCAACCCTTACATGGGCTGAAGGCAGCTTCTCAGTTGCTGAGTCCTACAGGAGAGCTGTGGATGATGGAGCGCCAGTGCCTGACACCGGTTGCCATGATCAGCGCCGGGCTGCTGGCGGGAGGATATGGCAATAGCAGAAAAGATCCGCTGCGTACTGGCGCGGTATGGCTGCAACGAGCTCAGGCCAGTGGTTTTACATCCTGTGAGTGCAACCTCAGCGGTCTCGCCGCCACTTTAACTCTACGCCCTTCACATCATCATACGCTGCCCGATAACTGGTCGAGTCAGCTGGCGGAAAAACTGCCCAAAGCCATGGTGCCGGAGCGGTTGGTTCTGCTGACACATCTGCCATTGACCGCAAACGGTAAGGTTGATCGTAAGCGCCTGCAATCACTGTATGACAATCTGCCCAGGTCACAACAACAGCAGGAAACACTCGGTGAAACTGAAGAAAAACTCGCTCAGCTATGGGGAACATTACTTGGCATTACGCCGCACATCGGCCGCCAGCAGGGCTTTTTTGAATTAGGGGGGGATAGTTTGCTGGCCACACGCCTGATTAACCTTATCCGTGATGAATTTGCCGTCGATATCGCGCTGCGAAAAATCTTTAGCGCACCGGGCCTGCAGGCAATGGCTGCCGGGATTGAGGCACAGCAGGCTCAGGCTGCCACCATGGAAGGAGGTGTTCTGTGATTGGTATTTTGGGAGGATTTGGTGCCGTAGGCAGCGAGGTCGCACGTATCCTGCATCAGTGGGGGGAAACTTCGCTGCGCGTGGGAGGGCGTCACCCGCAACCTGTCGCCTGGGCCCAAAGCTGCTATGTGGATGTGAGTGACGAAGAAAGTCTCATGGCTTTCGCCACCGACTGTCGGTTGATCGTGAACTGTGCTGCGCCTTCGGCACGGCTGTCACAACAGGTGGCGAACCGACTGCATGCCGCAGGTATTCCGCTGGTTGACGCAGGAGGAATTGATTGTCCGGCAGCGTTAAAACCTCCGGTTGGACGGCATCCGGGCAGCGCGTTGTTCGCAGCAGGCGCATTGCCAGGCTTGTCCGGCATTCTTCCTGTGTGGCTGGCGCGTACGCTTGACCGCGTCGATGCGTTGCATTGCTGGTTTGGCGTGTTTGATCGTTTCACCCCAGGCGGAGCAGAAGACTATCTTGAGGGTGTGCTGCGCACGCCAGCCTCTCAGCATACCCTGCCGCGGCGACAGTCCAACGTCATCCTGCCTTTCTTTCCACGCCCGGTGCTGCTGCTGCCGTATGAAGATGAGGAGTCGCTCCGGGTCACCGAACAACTGGCGCTTCGTTACAGTCGATGGTATCTCGCGCTTGATGGTGAACACCTGGTCCGCGCGTTAGAAACAGCGCGTGTATTACCACGAGAGGCAGCAATACAGGCGGTGGTGGAGGGGGCGACACTGGATGTGGCGGGTCGACATGCATGGGTTAACTTTTTGATCCAGGTAGATGGCGTGCGTCAGGGCACCAGCACCACGTTAACCTTATTGCTGAGAGCGCCGGGCATTGCTCAGTTAACCGCCGCCTGCGCGGCGGCATGCGCTAAATGGCTGCTGAAGTCACCTGAGCCGGTCGTGGGGCTGGCAGCCGAATGCATCGATACCGAAGCGTTCATGCTGCTGTTCTGCCAGGAGCAAACCGGTATTGATATTGAGTTGTTTGACCGCGGGATTGAGCATTTAAACGAAATGAGCGGAGGTGCGCTATGAACGCGGTCCCGTTAAAGGTGCTGGTGTGTGGCTCCACTTTTGGCCAGTTCTGGTTGGCAGCACTGCAGCGTTATCCACTGCGCTTTAAAGTGGTGGGGCTACTGGCGAGCGGCAGCGCACGTAGCCGTGATTGCGCGCAACGCTATGACATTCCGCTCTACACCGATATCGCCTCATTACCTGAAGACATTGACCTGGCCTGCGTGGTGTTGCGTGCTACCGTGATGGGCGGTGCAGGCAGCGTTCTGGCACAGCAACTGATGGCCAGGCGCATTCATGTCATTCAGGAGCAGCCCGTACATCATGATGAGGTGGTGGCGAACCTGCGCTCAGCGCGTGAATTCGGTGTGCAGTATCGGGTTGGCAACCTCTATCCACATCTGCCGGCGGTGCTGCAGTTCATTCAGTCTGCCCACCGCCTACTGCGGCGGCAAAAGCTTCAGTTTATTGATGCTGCGTGTGCCAGCCAGGTGGCGTTCCCACTGATCGCGATACTGGTGGAAGCCCTTGGTGCACCTCGCCCGTGGCAGTTTCATGCCCAGGCGCAATTACCAGAGGCACCTTTCCAGGTGGTGCAGGGACAGTTGGCCGGAATCCCCTTAACGTTGAGTGTACATAACGAAGTCGATCCGCAGGACCCTGACAACCATTTCCAGCTGTTGCAACAGATCACGCTGGGCTTGCCCGCGGGACGGTTATCGTTGATCGATACACATGGACCCGTGATGTGGTTCCCGCGTTTGCATATCCCTGAGGCGGTAAAACGCGACCGCGATTTTAGCAGCCCGCAATCAGCACATCTGATGGAAGAGACCAGCGCCATTATCGGAGAGGTCCAGCGTGCCAGCTGGCGCACCACACTGGCGGAACACTGGCCAGAAGCCATTACCCAGGATTTACTGGCACTGGCGGAGAGCATCCTGTCTCCTGATGCCCCCCGCTGGAGTCCGCAATCCCTGTTAGCTCAGTGTCAGATGTGGCAGGCGCTGACCAAAACACTCGGCTATCCGCGCCTCAATCCAGACCAGCGGTTTGAACCTCTGGCGCGTACCTTGCTGCCTGTCACCACCGGGCTGGAACGCAAAGCCACCCCACAGTGGGATTTTACCCAGCGGGCAGAGCTGCTGGTGAGTGGCATTACTGCTCAGCAGGTGACGGATTTTGTCGTGCGGATGGATGAAGCTTGCCTGAACGCCATGCTGTTTAGTCTGCAACAGGGAGGCGCGTTGACGCATCCCGATCAGGGTCACGACCTGCCAGGTATTTTGCAACAACTCCAGGTGGCCGAAGCGCATCGCGCCCTGATTGGACGCTGGCTGATGCTGCTGGCCGATGCCGGTCTGGTGATGCAACGAGGCGCGCACTACTTTAGCCGACGAACGATCGGCTATACCGAGCTGCATCACAGCTGGCAGGCGGTGCACAGGGTGTGGGACAACCGCCTGGGCTCTGCCACTTTTATCGATTATCTGTGGCAAAACGCGGAAAAGCTGGGTGAGCTGATGCGCGGCGAACAGAAGGCGGCACTGTTGCTGTTCCCGGAAGGCCGTAACGATATAGCCGATGCGGTCTATCGCCATACCATCACCGCCCGTTATCTCAACACCCTGATTGCCGACTGGGTCCTGAAGCAGCTCAGCCAGCGAACGGCACCGCTAAAAGTCCTGGAGATTGGCGCAGGCACCGGTGCCACCACCGAACGGGTACGGGAACGGCTGCATGAGGTGTATGGGGAAACGCCGCCGCTCAACTGGCTGTTTAGCGATGTCTCACGCTTTTTCCTGGTGAATGCGCAACAGCGCTATAGCCATCTCTCCTGGCTCTCGACTGCACTGATCGATATTGACCGCCCCCTGACCGAACAAAGCGTCGCTGCAGATTCCCAGGATCTGCTGGTAATGGCGGGGGTACTGAACAATGCACAGAACAGCGAGCAAACCATTCGTTGGCTGGCTGAGGTGTTACAACCGGGCGGTGTCATGTTAATCACCGAACCGACGCGGGAACATCTGGAAATTCTCACCTCACAGGCCTTTATGATGCCGCCACCACAGGATGACCGGCAGCGCAGTGAACAGCGTTTTCTCTCACCAGAGCAGTGGCAGGATCTGCTACAGCGCGCCGGGTTGATTTGTGAGGCTTGCCTGCCCGACGAGGGGCATGTGCTCGCACCGCTCGGACAGTGTCTGTTTATCGCGCGGAGGCCAGGCAATGCTTAGGTGCAGCCATATTCTCTGTAAAGTCGATAACATTCGTGCCTGCGTAGCCCAGCTTGAACAGGCTGGGTTCAGCGTGCAGTGGGGGGGCGATCCGGCTCGAGCACACAATGCGCTGGTGTGGTTTGAAGAGGGGCCGTTTCTGGAGTTCTTTGAACTGCCGCGTTGGTTCCGCTGGCTGAGCTATCCCTTTGGCTGGCGCTTCGGTTCCAGCGCCGGTCAGCGTCTTAGAGATTGGGCGCAGGCTGGCGAGGGCTGGTGTGATGTGGCTCTGGAACCTGAACAGTATCAGCCCGAAGCGCCACTTAGCCTGGATAACGTCAGCCAGCATTTGCGTCAGCAGGCGCTGGCAGGTTCGCGCGTCGTAAACGGCAGCCGTAAATCGGTACAGGGTGAAAGGGTGAACTACTGCTTTATGATGCCGCGCGGTAACCATCTGCCGTTTATCGTCTCTCATTACCACCCGCTGCAGCGGCCGGTTTGCGTCCGGCATGCCAATGGCGCACGCGCCGTGGCCCGGGTGGATTTTCATATACCGCTGCCCAGCCACTGCCAGTTGCAACGCCTGTTGCCTGCGGACCGCTGGCTCAATAGTCAGCACGGTGAGCGGCGCTATGTCAGCAGCGTGGTTTTACAGGGGTGGCAGGCACTACCGCAGACATCCGAATTTATTCAGTCGTTATTTAACCCGTCGCAGGAGGCGTAATGCGCGAGCTATTTTCTGCCTTACAGCAGGTGCTGGAAGGGGATTTATTGTTGCCGCAGCATGCGGAATACGAAGTTGCACGCCGGGTACGCAACGCCCGTATTGACTGCCGGCCCACCGCGATTGTGCGCTGTGTCAGCGTGCAGGATATTCAACAGTCACTTCAACTGGCGGAGACTCAGAAATTGCCGGTTGCGCTGCGAGGTGGTGGCGCTCACGTGGCCGGTTACGGCACCTGTCAGGATGGGCTGGTGCTTGATCTGTCCCGCATGAATCAGATCACTATTGACCCGGATAAACGCCTGGCGCACGTCGCCCCTGGGACCACCTGGGGCGAACTGGATGCGGCAACACAGGCGTACGGTCTGGCGGTACCCGGCCCGCGTAATCCCACGATCGGTATCGCCGGGCACACCCTGGGCGGCGGCGTTGGTGACCTGTCGCGCCAGTTTGGCCTGACCAGCGATAACCTGGTGAGCTGCGAGCTGGTTACGTTGTCCGGTGACGTGCTTGAAGTGAACCCACAGCATGATGCTGAACTGTTCTGGGGTTTGCGCGGCGCGGGCGCCAATTTTGGCGTGGTATCGCGTTTTACGTTTCAATTGCATCCCGTTGAGGGCGTTGTGGCCGGCGTGCTCGCGTGGCCCGCACGGGACATTCCTGTTGTGTTGCGCCGGGCACGTAACTGGCTGGCGCAGGCACCGGATCAGGCCTCGTTGATAGCCCTTGTCTGGACGGCACCGCCGCTGCCATTTTTGCCAGAATCACTGCATTTTGAGCGCAGTATCATGCTCATTCCCACCTGGTTTGGTGCGCCAGAGCAGGCGGAACAAGTGCTTGCGCCCCTCAAGGTGGGCGCGTTGTGCGACACGCTGCAACCGATGCGTTACGTCGATTATCAGCGCCTTCTGCCCTCGGCGCCCAACTACCTACAGCAGCATGTTTACAACCGTGGCGAACTGCTGCGTGAACTGGATGATGACACGCTCGAACGACTGCTGGCGCTGTTCCAGCGTGCTGGTCCGAATTTCTCGCTGGTGTTTGGTGCACTTGGCGGTGCCATTGCCCGTGCCCCGGCGGGCGCAACCGCGTTTGCTCATCGAGATGCCAACTGGTTTGTTGAAGTCTGTGCCCAGTGGTACGGCGAACCCGATAACCCAGCGATGCTGGCACCCGCCATTGAGGCCTGGCAACAGCTGCAAGAGGTGAGCTGCGGTCCTTACGCCAACCTGCTGCCTGACCATGAACCGCGTTGGGCGCAGGCCACGTATGGCAGCGGCTGGGCACGCCTGGCGGCACTCAAACAGAGATTCGACCCGACTAATCGCCTGCGTTTTAACGTCAATATTCCGCCCCGGTCATCCCGCGTGATGGCTCAGGGCAAGGAGGATTTAGCATGACTGACCATTCCATCGCCTTTGAACTGCTTCAACGCCTGCGCAACCGTGGCGCACAACTGTGGGAGGAGCAGGGCAAGCTAAACTACCGTGCGCCGCAGGGTGTGATTTCAGCGGATGATTTACACACGCTGAAGGCCCATAAAGCCAATGTGTTAGCCATTCTCGCCGGAGAACAGCAGCAGACCACGCTCATAGCCGATGAGACTGCGCGCTTCGCACCGTTTCCACTAAGCCAGGTGCAGGCGGCGTATCTGGTCGGGCGTAATGATGCCTTTGGCTATGGCGGTGTGGCCTGCCATGTTTATCTGGAGGTGAATTATCCACCGTTGCAACATGCCAGAGTCAGCGCTATCTGGAATGAGCTGGTCGCACGACACGATATGCTGCGCGCGGTATTTGATCGCAGTGGCAGCCAGCGCGTTTTACCCGATGTGCCGGAACTGATCATTGACTGCGCGAGTAGCGGAGCAGAGCAGGGCGAAGCGCTGCTGGACAGCGTGAAGCAGCAGATGGGGCATCGACTGTACCAGCCCGAGCAGTGGCCGCTGTTCAGCCTGAGTCTGTCGCAGTTGCCGGCACGCAGCGTGCTGCATTTGTCGATGGACTTCCTGATTGCCGACTGGGCCAGTATCTGGCTATTGCTGGGCGAGTTTGAAGCGCGTTACCAGCATCCTGACCAGCCGCTGCCTCCGCTAAAGATTCAGTTCCGCGATTATCTGCTGGCGGAGCGCGGCAGGGATGAGTCACCGGCGGCCCAACGCGATCGTGCCTGGTGGCAGCAGCGTATTCCTCAGTTGCCCGCCTCGCCGCGGCTCCCGTTGCTTGATACACAGGAACGACAGCCCGCACGCTTTACACGACGTTTTTTGCAACTGCCGGAGGAACGCTGGGCGGCACTCAAACAGCAGGCGGCGCAGTGCGGTATTACCCCTACAGCGGCGGTGTTAACCGCCTATGCCAGCGTGCTGCAGCGCTGGTCTGCCAGCGAACACTTCTGCCTGAATCTGACGGTACTTAACCGCCAGCCGCTGCATGAGCAGGTGGATCGTCTGGTGGGCGATTTCACCTCGGTCAGCCTGCTGGAGGTCGATCAACGCCGTCCAATGAGCTGGGCGGAGCGTGCCAGCGCCATCAGCCAGCAATTGTATGATGACCTGGATCATCGCCTTTGTTCCGGCGTCGAGGTGATCCGTGAACTGGCTCGCGCCAAAGGGCGCGATTACGCTTTGATGCCTTATGTTTTTACCAGTGCTATCGGCCTGGTGCCTGCCGATGCGGAAAACGCGTTGCAGGGCAAACTGGATGGCCGTGGCATTACCCAGACGCCGCAGGTGTTTATCGACTGTCAGGCGATGGACAGTGCTGCCGGTTTACAGGTCAACTGGGATGTGCGCGACGGGGTATTCCCGTCGGGGATGATCGACGATCTGTTTGCGAGTTTTGAATCATTGCTGAATGCCATGGCGCAAGAAGATGCGATTTGGCAGCAGACCGCGCAGGTTGCACTCCCCGAGTGGCAACGTGAACAACGGTTGCAGGTCAATGATACCCGCGCACCGCTACCCGAAGGCGGGCTGCACCAGCCATTCTTCGCACAGGCTCACCTGACCCCGGATGCGCTGGCGGTGATCGATTCCCAGCAGCAGATGACTTACCGTCAACTGGCGGACGCAGCCTTGCGCATTGCCGGCCATCTGCAACGGCACGGCGTTGCCATCGGCGAACCGGTCGCGATCACGCTGGAAAAAGGCGTAATGCAGGCGGTGGCGGTGTTGGGTGCCATGGCGGCGGGGGCGGTCTGGGTGCCAGTCGATGTCTCACAGCCGGCGGAACGTCGCCGGCAAATTCTGGCAAACGCGGGTATCCAACGGGTGCTGACCCAGCAACAGGTAGTGGAGTGCGGCGTCGGTGGAGAGTGGCGTATTGATGTGGATGCACTGAACGGCAGCGAGCCTCTGCTGGACCCGCACGCCTCGCGCAGTAGCGATGCGGCCTATATCATCTACACCTCTGGTTCCACCGGCCAGCCCAAAGGGGTGGTGATGGGACATCAGGCGGCACGGAATACGGTTGAAGATATCAACCGACGTTTCGCCGTGCGGGCCACCGACCGCGTGCTGGCGCTGGCGCAACTCGGCTTTGATTTGGCGATTTATGATCTGTTCGGGCCGCTGAGCGTGGGTGGCGCGGTAATCTATCCTGAACCGGCGCGCGCCACCGATCCCTCGCACTGGATTGAACGCATCGAATCACAACAAGTGACTCTCTGGAACAGCGTGCCTGCGCTGATGCAGATGCTGGAGAGTGCGCTCCAGCACCAGCAACTGGCGAGTTTGCGACTGGCATTACTCTCAGGTGACTGGATCCCTTTAACGCTGCCGGAATCACTGGCGACGCGTCTGCCACAGCTTCAGCTGGTAGCGCTCGGTGGTGCGACTGAAGCAGCCATCTGGTCTAACTATCACTGCTGGCAGGGCCGTGATGCCACGTGGGGCAGCATCCCTTACGGTCTGCCGCTCAGCAATCAGGGCTTCCGCGTGCTGGATGAAAACATGGCGGATTGCCCTGTGTGGTTGCCTGGCAATCTTTACATCAGCGGTGCAGGGCTGGCGCAAGGCTATCTTAAAGATGCGGAGAAAACTGCGCGCCACTTTATCCATCATCCGCATGATCAACAGCGACTGTACTGGACCGGCGATCGCGCCCGCTATCTGCCGAACGGTGAACTGGAATTTCTTGGCCGCGCGGACAATCAGCTCAAAATCAAAGGGCACCGCATCGAACCCGGGGAAATCGAAGCGGCGCTTAGCGCTTTACCGGGCGTGGAGAGAGCTTGCGTGGTGCCCCATGGCGAAGGTAACCAGCGGCAACTTCTGGCATTAGTCAGCGCGCAGCGTCAACCAGCGAACCCCGTGGATTACGCCCGCCTGACCGAGCTTATTGATACCGCAACCGCAGATCTTGTGCAGGACATCACCGCCACGCAGTTACAACAGGCGATGGCAGCCCTGGATGCTGTGGTGTTACAACAGATGCGTGGCACGCTGCAAGCATATGGTCTTAATGCTGAATTCAGTGAAGCTCAGCTACGAGAAACACCCGTGAATACTCGCTTCTTCTGGCTGGTGCGCCGCTGGCAAGCGATGCTTGCGCAGGCTGGCGCTTTGCCTGATTACAGCTGGCAGCAGGTCGATGCGATGTGGCAGCCTCTGCTCGATGGCCCGGCATTTCTGGCTTACATCCGCAGCAACCTGGAGAATCTCGCCGGGCTGCTCGAAGGGCGTGTTGATGCTCAGAAGCTGCTGTTCCCGCAGGGGCAGCTGACTAACGTGCAGGCGCTGTATCGTGAAAATCTGATGGCGAAGTACCTGAATCAGGCTGTCAGTGCCCTGACGAGCCTGATTGCGCAGCAGCGCGTCCAGCGGCCTTTACGTATCCTCGAAGTTGGCGCAGGCACTGGCGGCACGACGGCGGATGTGCTGGCAGCGTTGGGCGAGCAGGCGATTGAATACCACTTTACTGATGTGGCGGCCTTCTTCCTGCCTGAAGCACGTGCCCGCTACGGCCAACGAGAGGGCATGCATTTTGGCCTGCTGAATATTGACGATGATGTTCGCACGCAGGGCTATTATCCGGAGAGCTTCGATATTGTGCTGGCCGCCGGGGTACTGGAAAACGCCCGTGACCAACGCCGGGCACTGGAAAATATCCAGTTACTGACCGCGCCACAAGGCTGGGTGATCCTGACGGAGCCGACGCGTGAATGTCCGTGGATCATGGCTTCTCAGGCATTCATGATGACGCCACCGGAAGACAGCGAACGTCAGCAGGAGAGCTATCTTGATCAGCATGGCTGGCAGGCGCTGATGCAATCGGTCAGCGGTGATCCGGTGCTGTGCCTGCCTCAGCCAGGTCACGTGCTGCATCAGCAGGGCTTCCATTTGCTGGCACAACAAATCAAACGCGATCGTCTGCCGCTGTATCCGCAAGTGCTACTTGATGCGCTGCAACAGAAATTACCGCGCTATATGATCCCGGCGCAGATTCAGTCGGTTGCAGCGCTGCCGCTAACGGCAAACGGAAAAGTGGATCGTAATACAGTCATCAACTGGTGGGTAGAGGAGACTGCAGAGCATGACACGCCGCCAGGCCTGCAACCGCAGGGGGATGCGCTTGAGCAGTTGCTGTGCCAGCATTGGGCTGAAGCGCTGGGAGTTAAACAGATCGCGCTCGACCAGGATGTGTATAACCAGGGAGCTGACTCGCTGATCATGGCACGCATGGCAGGCAAGCTGCGGCAGGTGCTGGCCGCTGATCCCTGGCAGATGGGAGAGATACCCTTTGATACTTTGCTGCGTCATATGCTGAATGGCCCAACGGTACGCGCGCTGGCGCAGGCTATCCGTTCGCAGCATGCGCCTGATTCGGCTGCCGCAGCGCCTCAGGCCGGGGAAAAACTGCAGTCAGAAATCGAGGGACGGGCTGAGGGCAGCAACGGTATTCTGCTGCCGATGGGGGGCGGGAGCGAAGGCCCGCTGCGGGTGGTGTTCCATGCCGGCCTGGGTACCATGGATTGCTTCCGCCCGATGCTGGCGGAGCTGGAGAAAGATCCGCGTGGGCCGGTCATCGGCATTGTGATTGCCGATACCGCACAATATTGCGCCTTATCCCCACAACAGGCGGTTGAGCGGATGGCAGATGATTACGCACAGCGCCTGCTGGCCACCGGACATAGCCGCTTCCAGCTGATTGGCTACTGTCTGGGCGGGTTGTTTGCGGTAGAAGTGGCGCGTCGCCTCAGCGAGCAGGGCGCAGAAATCGCTGACCTGGTGCTGATCAGCAGCCATCCGGTGTTGTTCGAGGTGCAGGATGATCTGATGATCGAATCGCTGTTTATCCCCAATCTGCACATTACGCTGGCGCAGGCCGGTTTCGGTGAGGTCGATGGCGATGCATTAGTGAAGGGCTTTATGCAGGTGATTGAGCAACATCATGGCCGCATTCCGCAGGGTGCGCTGGCGCAGTTACCCGGCGCGGCGGGCTTGTTTTTCCAACAGATGCAGGCATTACCGATTGAAGAGCGTTTTGCGCGTTATGTCGCGGGTGTTGAACAGTTCACCGGTCAGCAGATGCCCACCGAAATGGCACTGGGCCTGTTCCGCGTGTTCCGCCAGAGTTTCCATGCCGCGCACTTCACCCCCAGCACTTATGTCGGCGATATCCGCTTCCTGTTGCCCAATCAGGGCTCTGGGTTCGCACCGGGTATGGATGACAATACGCTGAACTTCTGGCGTAACGTCTGCCTGGGCGATCTGCAGGTCACTGCGATTGCGGGTAATCACTTCAGTTGCATCGATACGCCTAACGCACAAGCCGTGGCGCAGCGGGTGAATGAGGGGCTGAAATGAAGTTACTGGGCCAGCCTGGCAGGTTAGTGGCAAGCGTGCCGAAGGTGGCGCGCTCACTTAACCTGGCACTTCTTTTTGGCAGCGTGGCGGGCTTGCTCAACGTCAGCGGCATAGCGCTGCTGACATGGGCGGTGACGCCATTACTGTCTGTCCCGATGTTACCACCGTCGTCATTTATCGCCCTCACCGGCAGTGTGCTGCTGTTGGTGCTGGCGTTCTGGTTGCGCTTACAGGCAGAAGCACGGGCCCACGAAGCCAGTTATCAATTAGAGGAAGCGCTGCGCGAGCGACTTGTGGAGCACCTCAGCTGTTTGCCGCTTGGAGTGGTACAGCAATGGGGCAGTGGGCGGTTACGTAAAATACTCCAGGAGGATGTTAAAGCGCTGCACATTGCGGTGGCGGATGCGGTGCCGTTTATCGGTGCCAGTCTGAGTCAACCGCTGGCCGCGCTGCTGGTGCTGGCGCTGGTGCAGTGGCGGCTGGCACTGGTGGCGTTGCTGTTTTTGCCGATTAGCCTCGTGTGTATGGCAATGATGGCGCGTGAAAATCCCCAGCAGCGTAGCCGATACAATGAGGCCAGTGAGTCAGTCAATGCCGGGGTGATTGAGCTGGTGCAGGGTATGGCGGTCATGCGTACCTTTGATAATGGCGCCGCGGGTTGGCGGCGCTTTAACGCGCGGCTGCAACAGTTTACGTCGGCGGTGGAAACCTGGATGGCAGGCAGCAAAGTGCCCTGGAAAATCAATCGCCTGGCAGGTGCCGCGTTACCGACGGCTGCGGTGCTGATGATAGCAGGTTTTGTGCTGTATCAAGCCGGGCAGGTTACCCTGGCGCAGTGGCTGCTGGCGTTGATGTTGGGTACGTTGCCCATCAAAGCGCTCGAACCGTTAGTGCACCTGGCTAACTATCTGAATGACGCTGGCGCGGCCTCAGGTCGCATTGAAGAGGTTCTGCGGGAGGCCGTGCTACCAGAGCCACTACATCCGCAACAACCGCAAGGACACGCACTCAGCCTGAACAAGGTCAGTTTTCACTACCCGGATCAGCCGCAGTCTGCACTCAGCGACGTGTCATTCACGCTCGCAGCGGGAACACGCTGTGCCATTGTCGGGGCTTCCGGTTCGGGAAAATCGACGCTGGCGCGCCTGATCCCGCGTTTTTATGACGTGACAGAGGGTAGCATTACGCTGGGGGGGTGCGATATCCGCCAGATGCGCAGTGATGTGTTGTTGAAGCAGATGGCGCTGGTATTACAGGAGCCGTTTCTTATCAGTGGCACGCTGGAGGAAAATTTACGACTGGCCGCGCCCGAAGCCAGTGATGCAGCGTTGCAGCGCGTCATGGCCGCGACGGGGGTGAGCGAGATCGTTTCGGCGCTACCACAAGGATTAAACACGCAGATCGGTGAGCGAGGGAGCTCGTTATCGGGCGGCCAGCGTCAGCGTGTGAGCCTGGCCCGCGCACTGCTGAGCAATGCGCCCGTGCTGGTGATGGATGAAGCAACCTCTTATCTCGATGCACACAACGAAAGGCATATTCAGCAGGCACTGGCGCAACTCGCGCCGGATCGCATTGTGATCACTATTGCTCATCGTTTGCAGACGGTCATCGACGCGGATGTGATTGTGGTGATGCACAAAGGCAGAGTGGCTGAGCAAGGCCGTCATGCTGACCTGCTGAATCAGGGGGGTTATTACGCGCGGCTGTGGCAGCACTATCAGCTTGCCAGTCAGTGGACGTTAAAGAGCGAGGGAGAAGCATGATGCGCATTTATCACAACATGATCGCGGTGGCAGGGGAGTTCGCTGCGCCATTTCGCCGGACGTTAGCGTGTGCGGTGGCGGCGGCGATGTTGCAGGCCGCGGGCTGGATTATCACACTGCCGCTGTTTTCGCTCGTTTTAACACCGGGCGCACTGCCCGTGCGTGACATCCTGAGCTGGCTGGTGGTGCTTATTGTCTTGCTGCTGCTTGAAGGCATGGTGCGCTGGCGTGAAATGGCTTTTGTCTATGACTACTGGCATCGCGTGACGGAGGCCATGCGTCAGCGGCTGGCACATCGCTTGCGTGCCATGTCGCTGGAGCAGCTGGCCCAGCGAAAAAGCGGCGATCTGGCAACGATCCTTGGCAATAACGTCACCTTTGCGGCAACGGCGCTCTCTTCACTGGCTATGCTGGCGATTCAACTGGCGGTGGTGCCTGCGGTGGTGCTGGTGTTGATCTTCATGCTGGACTGGCGTCTGGGGGCGCTGGTTCTGGCGGGAACAGGACTCATCGTGCCGCTGATACGACGGGCACAGCGTGATGCCAATCAGGACTTTCTGCGCATTGATGAAGTGGATGCGGCAGCCAGCGCTGCCATTGTTGAGTATGTGCAGGGGCAGGCGATGTTACGTGCCAGCAGCCGATCTGGCCTGAACGCGCCTTGTTTACGCGGGGTTTTTGCTCACCAGCATCAGGTGCAGCACCAAAGCGGCAATTCTGCGCGGCTGATTGCCAAAGCACAACTGATCATCCAGCTCACTCTGGTGGCTACCGTCGCGTTGGGGATGGGATTATGCGCAACGCAACAGTTGCCGCTGGCATCACTGCTCTGCCTGACGGTGCTGGTGGCGCAACTGGTCGAGCCTCTGACATTGGGGCTTTCCATGGTGCGCCTGTTTGAACTGGCGGACGCGGCGTTGCAGCGGGTGAATGCGGTGCTCAACGAAGCGGATCTGATCACTGAACTGCCATTCCACCAACCACAGCATTTTGCGATTACGCTGAACAATGTCAGTTTTCACTATCAGCAGCAGGAAAAACCTGCACTCCAGAATGTGACGCTACACATTGCGGAAAAATCCCTGACAGCCTTGGTCGGCCCCTCGGGCGGGGGGAAAACCACGCTAACCCGATTGATGAGCCGCTTTGCCGATCCACAGCAGGGCACTATCACGTTGGGAGGTGCGGAGTTAAAGCATATCCCCCCCGATCAGCTATTAGCACAGGTTTCGGTGGTCTTTCAGGATGTGTGGCTGATGGACGATACGCTGGCGAATAACATTGCGTTAGGTAAACCGCACGCCACGCAGGAGGAGATCGTCAACGCTGCACGTAAAGCGCATATTCACCACGTCATTGAAAGTCTTCCGCAGGGCTATGAGACACGGGCGGGTGAAGCGGGGAGTGCGTTGTCGGGTGGAGAGCGCCAGCGGGTGGCGATTGCGCGTGCCATTCTTAAAGATGCTCCGGTCGTGTTACTGGACGAGCCTACGTCATCGCTGGACAGTGAATCTGAATACCATGTACAGCAAGCGATAGACGCACTGGTGGCGGATAAAACGGTGATGATTGTGGCGCATCGTTTATCCACCATTCGCGCAGCCGACCAAATTGCCTTTATTGAGCAAGGCCGCTGCGTTGAGTGTGGCGATCACGCCAGCTTAATGGCCATAAAGGAGGGGCATTATCGGACATTAATTGAGGCTCAGCATCCTACCCACGACAGATAATCCTTTCTCTTCAGGCACTCACAGTAATATCGAGTGCCTCCATTCCCCCCTGTACTGACAACAAAAAAAACAGAATAGATGACTACGCGTTAATTGTTATGTTATAACATTGCAAATAATTATCATTTCACCTTTTAGGGGGTTTGGGACCTTATGCAAAACAGGGCACGGAAATGGTCATCGCTGAAACCACTCAGCCTGGCCTTGATGGCAATCATGGTGGCATCGCAGGCCAGTGCAGAAGAGACGATGAATGTCGTCGCCGAATCTGCCGACAGCAGTGGATTGGTCGCAACGCACAGTCAGAGCGCAACCAAAAGTGATACGCCATTACTGGAAACACCTCAGTCGATCTCAGTGATTACTCGTCAACAGATGGATATGCAGAACGTTCGCTCTTTAAATGAAGCGCTGCGTTACACACCAGGCGTGGCGGCGGAGCAATGGGGTGGGGTGAGTGCGTTTGACCAGTTCTCAATTCGCGGATTCAATTACGGCTCCACCGGATTTAACGATCAGTTTCTCGACGGATTGCGCATGAACAACGGGATTGTTTATGGCTATCAACAGGTTGACCCCTTCCTGCTGGAGAATATTACCGTGGTGCGTGGCCCGGCTTCTGTGCTGTATGGCCTGGCCAGTCCGGGTGGAATTATCGCGATGCAGAGTAAACTTCCCACTGCGAAGACCATTCGCCATGTTGAGCTGGAAGGGGGGAATCATCAGTATCAGCGCGGCTCTTTCGATTTTGGCGGAAAAGTCAATGATGACGGCACGGTACTTTACCGCGTGGTCGGGACGGTAACTACCAAAGAAGGTCAGGAGCGGGGCACCGAAATGCGGCGCTGGGCGTTAGCGCCTTCCATTACTTTTCAGCCTGACTACTATAACAAGCTCACGATTTATGCGCGTGCGCAAAATGATCCTAAAATGGCAGCCCAGACTTCCCTGCCTGTTGCCGGTACGGCCAAATACAATCCTAACGGTAAATTACCGACAGACGCTTATCCAGGCGAGCCGGATCACAATACCTTTTCGCGTAAGCAGGCCTCTGTTGGCTATAGCGCAGAACACTACTTTAATGATGACTGGGGCGTCACCCTGAATGGTCGCTACAGTCAGATGACATCAAAATATAACGCAGTGATTTTTGCCGGATTGCAGGACGATATGCGTACCATCAACCGATCAATCGCCGCTTCTGATGAGCATTTCAATACCATCAATCTCGACAATCAGCTGCACGGACATTTCACTACGGCGGATATTGATCATCAACTTCTGGTTGGCATGAGCTGGGATCGCTTTACCGGGCACGGCAATTACGCCGCTTCTTATGATGTCCCCACGCTGGATATCTACAACCCGGTTTATGGCCAGGCCATCTACGGCACACCTGAAAACTATCAGGATACGCGGCTGATGAATACACAGACCGGTTTGTATGCTCAGGACCAGTTGAGCTATGAAAAATGGCGCGCCACGGTGGGGGTGCGTCATGACTGGTCAAGCGTGCGTACCACTGACTTAATGGGTTACAGTGCAGATACCAAACAGCGTGATGAAGCCACAACCTGGCGTGCCGGTGTCAATTATCTGTTTGATAACGGTGTTGCCCCGTATTTCACATACGCTCAATCATTCCAGCCGACAAATTCCGTTGATGCTAACGGTAATGCATTTGATCCTTCGCGTGGTGAGCTATACGAGGCTGGGGTGAAGTATCAGCCCAAAGTGCTGCCAGCACTCTTTTCCATTGCCGCGTTTAACCTGACGCAGGATAAAGTACTGACCACCGATCCCAACAACATCAACTACTCGGTACAGGGCGGGAAGATTCGTTCCCGCGGCATCGAGTTAGAAGCGCGTGGCCAGCTGACTGACCAGTTCAGCATCATCGGATCCATGACCTGGCAGAATGTGGAATATACCCAGGACAGCAATCACGATGTCGTTGGGCGCACCCCACTGCGTATACCTACCCGCTTCGGTTCGTTGTGGGTCAATTGGGAAGCGCCGGAGTCCAGCTTTGCTTCCGGGTTTGGTGCAGGTGTTGGGGGACGTTTCAGCAATGGCACCAAAGGCGGAACGATGGAGAACCAGTTCAGCACCGCTGGCTATGGTGTGATGGATGCCGAAGTGCATTACGATCTGGGACATCTGACTCCCAATCTAAAAGGTGGAAAAGTTCAGGTCACCGCCCAAAACCTTACCGATCGTCAGTACGTCACCAGCTGCTTTACCGAATCTCAGGGCTGTTTTTATGGGGCTGAGCGTGCGGTGATAGCGAAGCTAAGTTGGGATTTCTAGTTATAACTTCACCAGACACCTGGCCATTCAGTACCAGGTGTCTGACGCTTACTCATGAGTTTCCGTCGAGATCAACGAGCGAACTGCAACCCGCTGGCAAAAGCGTGCTGAACCTGTTCAACTCATGAATGACATGTCAACCAAGCCTCTGATACTCGATGATCACCGCATGCGTAAGAGGAGCCTTATGGGAGAGATGCTGAGTGGCAAATTGAGCATACAAAACATCAATAGCGTGCCTGTTCATCAGTATGCCAAGTCAGTTCGCCGTCTGTTTGACGCGCAGCATCATTCCTTCTCACTGAAGCCATATCTAATCGTTCCGATATCCATGCTTTCAGAAAACAGCTGACCGGTGGTCGTCCGTCCCTGAAACGCCCGCATGACAGGAAACGGCGTGTGTCATTTCGTTCGGGTTGGGGGCTCTCCCTGAATGTCACATGGGGGTAATGTCGTGGCTGTACGGCGCCAAAACCCCCTGGGTCAACAGCCGCACACCGTCGCCCGCTACGCGCGACCAACCCCTTTAAGACTCGCGTTTTGCCTGTTTTTTCTCGCAAGCTTAAAAAAACGGGAACGCTGCTTTAGAGGGAGGGCACGTCTGGTCGGCAATATTCCCCGTGGGCGGGAAATATAACTTGGCTTGACGGTGTGCGGGGCAAGCCCCCCACAAAAAACGGTACGTGGGCGCGGTACCTGAAAATTAGCAATTCCTCCGGAATTGAATTTTCTTTCCACGCTCCACTTGCTAATTTTACGGCTTAACAATTTCTTTGAAATTGAAGCCAACAATCAGCAAGTCTTAACACCATCGTCTGAAATCTCAGCGCATTATTTTTTTTTTCGTTATAAATCGCAAAGCATGCTCATATTCGCTTCTTTGTGTTTCATTAACGCCTCTACTATCAATTAAATACTGATGTAAATCAAAAATATAACCCCATAATATGGAAGGCTTTGTTGTTCTTCACTTATGCCCTGTACTTATAGCAATAATTTCAGTTTTGCTTTCTGTGCAAAACAATTATGCCTGTTTTGTGTATTCCTCAATGAGTGACTGTTACATAGAGTAAATGTGCCTTCCCAATTGTTTTGAGGATTCTGATATGCACAGCAAGAAAAATGCATTATTAACAGGTGCGACGGGTTTCATTGGTTCATATCTGCTGGCTGATCTTCTGGAGAATAAAGATATCGGGAGGATTTATATTCTTTCCCGGAAAGTGGATAAAAATAATGAAAAGGAAAGATTGTTCACCGCATTTGAAAAATTTTCGGTGCCAGGCCATGAACAATTGGCAGCGGCAACCAATATATCAGTCATTGAAGGCGATATTACGCAGCCCCGCCTGGGTATATCCGATGCAGCTTTTGAAGAACTCTGTTCAGAGGTGGATGTTATTCACCATATTGCGGCACGTGTCAATCACATCCGACCATATGAAGTGCTAAAAGCGCCCAATGTGGACAGTGTCGCAGATATCATCAGCATCGCTCAGAAAGGTCGGGATAAAATCGTTAATTTTGTTTCAACGTTAGGGGCTGCGGCTAAAAAGGATAAGGATGGTCGTTATGTTGAGGCCTTTCCGGGTAATGCCATTTTTAACTCTGACATGGGGTATTTGCTTTCGAAATGGGAATCTGAGCGTCTTCTGGAGAAGTTTCAGGATCAGGGGGGAAAAGTTAATCTTTTCCGGCTCGGTTATATTTCAGGTCACAGCCATACAGGTGCTTCGCTTTTTACCGATAACCAGTTTATGCTGTTTATCAAAAGTTGCATTCAACTGGGTTACGCCCCGGTTCTCCCCAGAATGATTAATTTCACTCCTGTCGATTACACCACAGCCATCATGGCTCAACCCAGGTATATGTCAGAAGGGGGAGATGTTCTCAATCTGTTTAACTATTCCGGACTTATCAGCTGGGAAGACATTGTTTCATGGCTGAACTTACGTGGGTATAAAATTGAGACTACGGAGTTTTATGACTGGCAGAAAAAACTTTTGGCGGATAATGAAAGTAATGCACTGTTCCGTTTTCTTCCACTTTATGGCGTTGACGGCTCTCATGATAAGATCCTCAGGTTTGGCCGTGAAATTAATAAGTTTGATTTCCATAATACGATGGCGGCGACTGAGCGCTTGGCCTATAAATTACCTGCTTTGAGATACGAATTACTGGATACATATTTAAGGTATTTACAGTCAGTTAATTTTTTACCCGTACCTCACGCTGTAAATGCTGCTTAAACAGGCCTGATATTTATGGAAAGAACACAAAGTAGTTATTTTGCACTGGCTTGTCTGTGTGCTTTTGCTGTTGCCAATATTTATTATAATCAGCCCTTGCTTGAACTCTTTGCAAAAGATTTCGCGGTTGATGAAAAACATGCCGGTTCTGTTGCGATGTTTGTACAACTATCTTATGCAGCAGGTCTTGTTTTCTTCGTGCCATTGGGCGACCGGTTTGAACGCAGGAAACTGCTTATTATTTTATTGGGCATTAATGCTGCTGCTTCGGCAGCGGCCTCTTTCACGCAAACGATTGGACAGCTACTTACTGTAAATATTGTCATTGGCATGACATCGGTTGGTGCACAGATTGTCATTCCGATGGTATCCCTGATAGCTCCTGCGGAACAAAGAGGACGTGCAGTTGGAACCGTGATGAGCGGATTAATGGCTGGTGTCCTGTTTGGCAGGATCCTGTCCGGATTTGTTGGCAATTATTTTGGATGGCGGTCGATGTATCTTGTGGCTACTGCTCTGGATCTTTTTTTGCTTATTATGGTTCCCAGGCTTTTACCACACAGTAAAACGGCGGCATCACAGCTCCCCTATCATTTACTGCTGAAATCACTTATCACCTTTTTTATAAAAGAAGGTGATCTCAGACTATCATGTTTTTGTGGGGCAATGATGTTTGGCGGGTTCAGCGCATTATGGGGTGGGCTTGCATTTTTACTTGCGCGACCACCTTACCATTATGGCAGTGATATTGTCGGCAGTTTTGGGTTTGCAGGAATTGCCGGGATTCTTGCCACACCTTATATAGGGAAAATGGCTGACCGTTACAGCCCACGTATTGTTGTATTAGTGGGAAGTGTGATTGCATTACTGGGTTTTATCTCTGTCTTCTTTTCTCCTCATTATCTGTTTGCGTTAATTGTTGCTCTTGTTCTTCTCGATATCGGGGGACGGGCGGGGATTGTGGGAAACCAGCTGAGAGCGCTGGCATTATCCGCAGAAGGAAGGAGTCGTTTAAATACAGTATTTATGTGCTCTTATTTTATCGGTGGTGCTGTCGGAACCCGTGCGGGGGCTGAAATCAGTGTTCGGTACGGATGGACCGGGATCACTGTAATGGGATTTATTCTTTCCTGTTTTGTCCTGTTTCTGAATATAAGACAAGCGAATACGAATAAAAATACTGATGCTCTGGCCTGAGTGAATTTAAGAGGAAATAATATGATGAATGCCTATATTTGTGATGCCGTTCGTACCCCTTTTGGGCGTTATGGTGGAGCCCTTTCCTCTGTTCGGGCCGATGATCTTGCAGCGCTGACGATTTCTGCCCTTTTGGAAAGAAATCCGGTCATCAATTTCAGCAATATTGATGATGTTATTTTAGGTTGCGCGAATCAGGCCGGTGAGGATAACCGGAATGTCGCCCGCATGGCTCTTCTGCTGGCTGGCCTGCCTGCCAGTGTTCCGGGTACAACAATAAACCGGTTATGCGGCTCCAGTCTTGATGCCATAGCGGTAGCGGCGCGGGCAATCAAATCCGGTGAAGTCAATCTTATTATTGCCGGGGGAGTGGAAAATATGAGTCGTGCACCGTATGTTTTAGGTAAGGCAGACAAAGCTTTCTCGCGAAATTTGAACATCGAAGATACAACAATGGGATGGCGATTCATTAATCCTGAAATGAAAGCTCGTTATGGCGTGGATACCATGCCTGAAACGGCTGAGAATGTTGCCCGCCAGTTTGGCATTTCCCGTGAAGAACAGGATTTGTTTGCTCTGACCAGCCAGAGGCGGGTATCAGATGCTTATCGTAACGGGATTTTTAACGATGAGATTATTCCCGTCACCTTACCTCAGAAAAATAAAGAGAATATTATCTTCAATAAGGATGAACATCCACGGGAAACCACGCCAGAGGCATTATCCCGTCTCAGGGGGGTTGTGACAGCAGATGGTACGATCACTGCGGGTAACGCATCAGGGATCAACGATGGCGCGGGAGCGTTATTAATCAGCAGTGAAACCGGGTTGTCCGAATATTCTCTTTCGCCAAAAGCGAGGATTCTGGCATCGGCAGTTGCGGGCGTAGAGCCAAGGATCATGGGAGTTGGCCCGGTTTCAGCCGTCAGGAAAGTTCTTGAACTGGCAGAGCTCACCATCGACCAGATGGATGTGATAGAGATCAATGAAGCGTTTGCAGCTCAGGCGCTGGCAGTGATGAAACAACTGGATATTGACGTTAATGATGAACGGATTAATCCCAACGGCGGAGCAATAGCGCTCGGACATCCGCTGGGGGCAAGCGGTGCAAGGCTTGTTATGACGGCCTGCTATCAACTGCAAAGAACAAAGGGGCGCTATGCACTTTGCACAATGTGTATTGGTGTCGGTCAGGGTATTGCCGTTATCATCGAACGAATTTAGTCACTAAATAACAGCCGTAAGATTATCACGCAAAAAATGTAAAAAAGCAGCCAGTTTGGGTGTCATTCTGGGAAGCGCACGCAAAAAATGGATATCGTCAACTTTCTGCTGCGGGTCATCAAATATATTGACCAGCCTGCCAGCTTTAATATCCTGTCCCACAACCCAGTTGGGCAGAAAGACGATTCCTAATCCTGAAATGGCTGCTTTTAGCAGAGCTTCGAAATCATTACAACGCATATATAAGCGATACTCTCCTCCCTGAGTGTCGATAATACGACTCCATGAAATGGAGTGTGGATCATGATATTTGTCCAGAATATGGTGGCCGGGGAGTTCAGTCGGTCCGCCGGGCACCCCATATTGCTCAATATAACGAGGGCTTGCACAGGCAATCCAGGACTGGTGCGCTATTTTTGTCGCATACAGTGAGCTGTTTTTTAGTTTACCAATGCGAACCGCTGCATCAAGGCGTTCTATTGATGGGATTTCAAGTTGCTCTGTAAGATCCAGAACAAGATCCACATCAGGATAATGAGATTTAAATTCTGGTAGCCAGGGGAAAATATGGAGTTTTGCAAAAGTCGGCAAACAACTGATGCGCAATGTCCCTGTCACTTCTTCATTTAAAGAAACGATTTCATCACGCATATCATTGAGCGCTTCAAGTACCCCCACTGCACGGGTAAACAATGCATCGCCGATTTCTGTTAAATGAATGCCACGGGTGCTTCGTGTGAAGAGGGGGGCTTTCATGACCGCTTCAAGCATATCAATTTTTCGCATGATGGATGACGGGTTTACGCCGTGGCGACGTGCGACCGCTGAAAATGAACCACATCTTGCTATTTCAACAAACAAAGAAAGGTTTTCTGTATAACGGTAAATATCCATTGTTTCTCTTGATATATTTCACCACTCCCCTGGCAGGGATAAGTTTTCGTCTGACCTGAGCCCGGACAGAAACCAGCAACAAATCCACCCCTGGATTATCGGAGGCTGATTTTATCTAGGATGAGCATCGTAACACCAGAGCAGATAATTGTGCCAGAAGCGCGGCCCTGTTTCTCATCTGGCCTGACTGATGTGTCAGGTTCAGCCAGGGAAGCCCCTCCCAAATAGCCCGGAGAGCTGACAGTGGCAAATTCTGTTAACGCGTTCTGCCAATAACAGAAACGGGGGTTGTTCGCAGGTTCAGACAGCAGCGTGAGAATGCGCGGCCATGCTGTACTCACTGAACGGTATGAAACCGGGAAAATGGCCGTGTTTCTACATACCGGTTAAATGTATAATGCCGTACCAGCACAGGCTGATACGGCTTTTCTAATGATCTTATTATGCCCGATGCGTTATGCCGCTTTGTGGCTGTCTTCCTGACCCTGGATATACGGCGGCACATATGCTTCCCGGCAGGTATCCAGATAATCCGACCACCACTGCATCATCGCCTTACGGGCTTCCAGATGTTCGGCCTTATGAATGTAAGCCAGACGCACGGTGTTGCGCTCCTGATGACTCATCTGGCGTTCCACTGCGTCCTGCGACCATAATCCGGACTCCATCAGGGCACTGCATGCTATTGCCCGGAAGCCATGACCGCAAATATCCTTTTTAGTGTCGTATCCCATCAGACGCAGTGCCTTGTTCACCGTGTTTTCGCACATCGGTTTATACGGGTTGTGGTCGCCGGGGAAGACCAGTTCACCATCACCGGAAATCTCCTTTATCTTTTTCAGAATGGCGACGGCCTGTTCTGAAAGTGGCACGATATGCGGTGTCCGCATTTTGGCTCCGCGCCCGGAATAACGCACGCCTGCAATGGCTTCGCGTGTGGCGGGTATCGTCCAGACCCGGTTTCTGAAATCAACCTCTGACCAGCGGGCAAAGCGCAGTTCACTGGAACGGATGAACAGATGCAACGTCAGTTGGACAGCCAACCGGGTCAGGTCCCGCCCCTGGTGATAACCGTCAATCCGTTCAAGCAGTTCAGGCAGCCGCTCCAGTGGCAGGGCGGGATAGTGGCGTCTGACTGGAGGCACCGTCACGCCGTCAAGATTTGCCGCCGGGTTACTGTCGATTAACCCCTGATGAACTGCATGACGCATGATGTTGCAGAGGTGCTGCCGCGTGCGGGACGCGACTTCAAGCAAGCCTTTTTCTTCAATCCCTTTCAGCAGGTCAATGAAATGCCGGGGTTTAAGCTCTGACACTGACAGGTGCCCGATAACCGGAAAGATATGATTGTTCAGGCTGGCGAGCAGGCGGTCAGCGGTGTTCTGCGACCATTTTTTATTACTTTTATGCCATGCCAGTGCCACGGTTTTAAACACTGTCTCCGGTGTTCGTGAACCACGTTCAGTGGCCCGCTGCTTTGCCGGGTTGATATTCAGTGACAGCATTTTACGGATACCTTCACGCTGCTGTCGTGCGTCAGACAGGGAGACAGCAGGATAGGAACCCAGCGCAATGCGGGATTCTTTGCCGTTAATACGGTACTTGAGATACCAGTGACGGGAACCGCCCGGTTTGACCAGAAGATACAGACCGTGGGAATCGGAGACTTTAAAGGGTTTATCAGTGGGCTTGAGAGTGCGGATTTTCGCATCGGTAAGGGACATATGGGGTCACTCCATTATCGAACTAACCTGACCCCAGATTTGACCACCAATTTTTCCCGATGCGGAGGGTAAAATCAAAATGCACCGGGAAGACTTTTCACGCTAACCTGTTGAATAAAAATAACATGAAGATTCGCAAGGATGCATGAAAGCAGGAAATTGGCTCCTCTGACTGGACTCGAACCAGTGACATACGGATTAACAGTCCGCCGTTCTACCGACTGAACTACAGAGGAATCGTGTGAACGAGGCGCATATTAATCATCGTGCCCGGGTGTGTCAACGTGGAAAATCAATAAAATCAGCCAACTGCTGATGTTTGCAGCAAAACGCTGGTTTCGTCGGCATTTATCTCAGCATCCTCCTCATTTTTACACCATTTGCGCCTTCCCGGCGGGCAGCGGGTTACGCTTTGCCAAAGGCTCTAGTATTATCGGCGATGGGTGCGCTGAATCGATCCAACCCCTGGCGGGCCCGCAAACTCGGCGAATTTTTAAAGGATTACGGCAATGAAAGAAAGATTTCCGCAAGGCTTTATGTGGGGTGGCGCAACCGCTGCCAATCAGGTGGAAGGCGCATACGATAAGGACGGCAAAGGTCTGTCGATTGTCGATGCCATTCCCGGCGGCAAGGCGCGTCTGAGCATCGTTTCCTCGCCGGAGTTTGATTTCTCGCTGGATACCGAGCGCTATACCTACCCGAACCATAAAGGCATCGATCACTATCATCGTTTCCGTGAAGATATCGCGCTGTTCGCGGAGATGGGCTTCAAATGCTATCGCTTCTCCATTGCCTGGACGCGCATCTATCCGAACGGGGTAGAGCAGCAGCCGAACGAGGCGGGCCTCAACCACTATCAGCAGGTCATCGACACCTGCATCGCCCACGGCATCGAGCCGGTGATAACCATTTCCCACTATGAGATGCCGCTGCACCTGGCCAACGCGTTCGGCGGCTGGCAGGGGCGCGAGGTGATCGGCCACTTCGAGCGCTTTGCCCGCACGGTGCTGGAGCGCTTTGGCCAGCAGGTGAAGTACTGGATGACCTTTAACGAGATCAACAGCGCCTTCCACTTCCCAATCATGAGCCAGGGTCTGACGGTGAAAACCGGCGCGCTGGAGCCGCAGGCCAGGTTCCAGGCGCTGCATAATCAGTTCGTTGCCAGCAGCCTGGCGGTGAAAATCGCCCATGAAACCAACCCGGAAATCAAAATTGGCTGCATGATCCTCTATGCAACAAGCTATGGCTTCGACTGCAACCCGGTGAACCAGCTGGCGGCGCTGAAAGAGCGTCAGTCTTCCGACTTCTACTGTGCCGACGTGCAGGTGGGCGGTAAATATCCGTACTACGCGAAAAGCCTGTGGCAGTCGCTGGGCGTCAAGCTGGATATCCAGCCGGGCGATCTGCACCTGCTGAAAGCGCACACTGTCGACTACATCGGCTTCAGCTACTACATGTCGCGCACTATCTACGCCACCAACCCGGAAGCCGCAGCGGCGCACGGCAACCTGCTCGGCGGGGCGCGTAACCCGTTCCTGGAAGCCAGCGACTGGGGCTGGGAGATCGACCCAACCGGCCTGCGCATTGCGCTGAACGAGCTGTACGACCGCTACGAGAAGCCGCTGTTTATCGTTGAAAACGGCCTGGGTGCGATAGATAAGCCGGATGAAAATCACTACGTCGCCGATGACTACCGCATTAACTATCTGCGCCAGCACATCAGCGCGATGGCGGAAGCGGTTGAGGATGGGGTCGATCTGATGGGCTACACGCCATGGGGCTGTATCGATCTGGTGAGTATGTCGACAGGGGAGATGAGCAAGCGCTACGGCATGATCTACGTCGATCTGGATGACAACATCAACGGCACCGGCGATCGCTACCGTAAAAAATCCTTCCACTGGTATAAGCAGGTCATCGCCACCAACGGTCAGGATCTCGGCTAAAGACTCAGGATGCCCCGCAGGGGGCAGCCTGTCTTAACGCTTAACGCCGCACCTGGCGCGGGCTGGATCCGAAAGAAGCGCAACGTCTGTGCCTGAGCGCCGCTGCACGGGCACGCTTGCCCGAGCAGGCAGTGACCGGCTCCTCTAGGCCATCACAGCGCGGGCGCGCAGGCTGGACCAGACAAACGCCGCAATAAAGATCAGGCTGAACAGCACCACGATCGTCGGTGCGGGCGCGCTGTCGAGGAAAAACGACAGCCAGGTGCCGAGGAAGCAGACCGCCATCGACAGCAGCACGGCGAAAATCAGCACCGACGAGAAGCGGCGCATCAGCAGCAGAGCAATCGCCCCCGGCGCAATCAGCAGCGCAATCGACAGAATAATCCCCACCGCCGACAGCGTGGCCACGATGGTCATGGCGATCATGCACAGCAGGCCGTAGTGCAGCAGCGAGGTATTAATCCCACAGGCCTTCGCCTGATGCGGATCGAAAGCGTGCAGCAATAAATCCTTCCACTTCACCAGCACAATCAGCGCAATCAGCGCGGCAATCCCGCCGGTTTGCAGCATATCCGACAGCCCAATCCCCAGCATATCGCCGAACAGAATATGATCGAGGTGTACGTCAGATTCGATGGACAGATAAAGGATTAGCCCGAGGGCAAACATCCCCGAGAAAATAATGCCCATCACCGTATCGCGCTTGATGCGGCTGTTCTCCGCCACAAAGCCGGTGGCCAGCGCGCAGAACAGTCCGGCGACGAACGCGCCAATCGCTACAGGAATACCGATGATGTAGGCCAGAACCACGCCGGGAAACACTGCGTGGCTCATCGCATCGCCCATCAGCGACCAGCCTTTCAGCACCATAAAGCAGGAGAGCAGGGCGCAGGGGATCGCCACCAGCAGCGAAATCGCCAGCGCGTTCTGCATAAAATCAAACTCAAACGGGCTGAGCAGCAGTTCGGTCAGGTTCATGGCTGTGCCTCCTGCGTTTGTCGGGCCAGGCGACGGCGCGCCAGCATCCCGTGTTTAGGGGCCCAGATAAACGCCAGCAGGAAGATAACCGTCTGTGCCACCACGATAATGCCGCCGGTCGCACCGTCCAGATAGTAGCTGAGCCAGGCACCGAAAAAGCTGGTGATGCTGCCGATAGCCACCGCAATCATCAGCAGCCGCGGGAAGCGGTCGGTCAGCAGATAGGCGGTCGCCCCCGGCGTCACCACCAGACAGATCACCAGAAACGCGCCGACGGTTTGCAGGGCGGCCACGGTTGAGGCGGAAAGCAGGGTGAAGAACAGCAGCTTCAGCCGGGCAGGGTTCAGGCCAATCGAGCGGGCGTGGTTTTCGTCGAAAAAGGTCACCATCAGGTCTTTCCACTTAATCAGCAGGATCGCCAGCGAGGTGAGGCCGATAATCGCCAGCTGCAGGATATCGCCGGGCGCAATCGCCAGAATATTGCCCATCACGATGGTTTGAATATTCACCGAGGTGGGATTCAGCGACACCATAAACAGCCCAAGGCCGAAGAATGAGGAGAAGATCAGGCCGATAATCGCGTCCTCTTTCAGCCGGGTGCGCTGGTTAAGAAACAGCATTCCGGCCGCCGCCAGCCCGCCGGAAAAGAACGCACCGAGGGCAAACGGCAGGCCGAGCATATAGGCACCCGCCACGCCGGGAACGATTGAGTGCGACAGCGCATCGCCAATCAGCGACCAGCCTTTCAGCATTAAATAGCAGGAGAGAAATGCGCACACGCCGCCGACCAGCGCGGAGACCCACATCGCGTTGAGCATATACTCATAGTGGAACGGTTCCGCCAGCCAGCCCATCAGGGATTCTCCCAGACGATATCGCGCAGCGCGCCGCTGAAGGCATTCTCCAGATTCTCGCGGGTAAAAGTGGTGGCGGTGGTGCCGCAGGCCAGCACCGTGCCTTTAATGATCACCGTGTGGTCGCAGTATTCGCTCACCGACGCCAGATTATGCGTTGAAACCAGCAGCGTTCGCCCCTCATCGCGCAGCTCGTGCAGCAGGCTGATAATCTGCCGTTCGGTATTCACATCCACCCCGGTAAACGGCTCATCCAGCAGGATCACCCGGCCGCGCTGGGCGATGGCGCGGGCCAGAAATACGCGCTTCTTCTGGCCGCCGGAAAGCTCACCAATCTGCCGGTGGCGATAGTTGGACATCCCCACCCGCGCCAGCGCGTCGGCGACGATATCGCGGTCCTGCTGGCGGGCGATGCGCAGCATGCCCATATGACCGTAGCGCCCCATCATCACCACATCTTCTACCAGCACCGGAAACGACCAGTCCACGTCCTCGGCCTGCGGCACGTAGGAGACCATGTTCTGCTTTAGCGCCTGGCTGCCGGGGCGGCCAAGCAGGGTGATGCTGCCGGAAGAGAGCGGCACAAACCCCATAATTGCCTTAAACAGCGTCGATTTGCCGGAGCCGTTAATCCCCACCAGCGCGGCGATGCTGGCGGTGGGAATATCAAGCGTGGTGTTGCGCAGCGCGGTGTGGCCGTTGCGATAGGTCACGGTGAC
Source organism: Erwinia sp. INIA01 (assembly GCF_025947915.1). Classification (NCBI taxonomy): domain Bacteria; kingdom Pseudomonadati; phylum Pseudomonadota; class Gammaproteobacteria; order Enterobacterales; family Erwiniaceae; genus Erwinia; species Erwinia sp. INIA01. Next base: position 357,819 of record NZ_JAPDNC010000005.1, on the reverse strand, counting down.
ATCGCTCACGTGGATGCCGCCGGGTTGCTGAAGGGCACTGAGTTCGGTCATTTTGCTAACCCCTGCTGGATACCGCGCACGATGGTCTCGCTGGTCACCCGCAGTAAATCCAGATAGGTCGGCACCGGTCCGTCCTGCTGGCTGAGTGAATCCACGTAGAGCACGCCGCCGTAGTGGCTGCCGGTTTCACGCGCAACCTGGCGCGCGGCCTTGTCGGAGATGGTACTTTCGCTGAACACCGCCGGGATCTGATGCTGTTTCACCTGGTCAATCACCCGGCGAACCTGCTGCGGCGTACCCTGCTGATCGGCATTGATCGGCCACAGATACAGCTCTTTCAGGCCGTAGTCGCGGGTCAGATAGGAGAATGCGCCTTCGCTGCTCACCAGCCAGCGCTTGTCTTCCGGGATCTGCGCCAGCGCCTGCTGAACCGGTGCAACGGTAGCGCTGATTTGCTGTTTGTATCGCTCGGCGTTGCGCTGGTAGGTGGCGGCGTTGGCCGGATCGTATTTCACCAGCGCATCGCGAATATTATCGACGTAGATCAGTGCGTTTTTCGCCGACATCCACGCGTGCGGGTTCGGTTTACCGCTGTAAGGGCCTTCGCTGATGCCCATCGGCTCCACGCCAGCGGAGACCACAACTTCCGGCACCCCTTTCAGATGGCGATAGAAGCGGCTGAACCAGCGCTCCAGGTTCAGGCCGTTGGCGAGGATCAGCTGTGCACCCTGCGCGCGTTTGATGTCGCCGGGCGTCGGCTGATATTCATGGATCTCCGCGCCTGGCTTGGTGATCGATGCCACCTCGGCGGCGTCTCCGGCCACGTTCTGCGCCATATCGGCAATCACCGTAAAGGTGGTGATCACGCGGAATTTCTCTGCGGCAGCGGCGGGCGTTAGCGGCAGCGCCGCCAGCAGGGCAACGCAGCACAATCCTTTAAACCAGTTCAGACGAGGCATCAATGTTCTCCTGTAAGAAAGTTACGCAAGGCAATTAGCTGATGCTATGAGTTATAGCACAGGCTATAACTCAGGGAGAACAATTTTCATTCACCATTTCAAAAAATTACAAATGGTGTGGATTACGACTGATTGCGGAGTATCCAACGGCGGCTAACGCCTTCACTTCGAACGGGTATTCCGTAGTGCTGAGACGGGCACAAACGCGGATGTTGCATTTTTAGCAGGGGTTTATTTCCTTTTTGCAACAATCATTTAACTTGATCTTGTCGGGGTATTCCCTATAAGATGCATTTCAAATGCAACTTATAGTTCGCATCAAAACGATATACTGACCTCACCTGCACTGAGTCACCTCAACAGGTTAAACACAAGGAAATTTGCTATGAGCCAGACTCTCAATTCCGACCAGCTGCTGTCCGCCCTCGATAAAGTGATGGTGATTTCCACCACCGATCTGCAGGGCACCATCACCTACGTCAACGACCTGTTCTGTCAGCTGACCGGCTACAGCCGCGAAGAACTGCTGGGGCAGCCGCATAGCATCGTGCGTCATCCGTCAGTACCAAAAGCCACCTATAAGGACATGTGGGACACCATCAAAGCGGGCAATATCTGGACCGGCATCATCCCTAACGTCGGTAAGGGCGGTGGCCTGTACGTGGTGGATACCACCGTGCAACCGCTGTACGACGAGCAGGGCGCTATCTCTTCTTACATCAGCATCCGCCGGGTGATTAACGACCTGATGACCGATTTTGAAGCGGTAGAGTTCTCTAAAGAGCAGTTCGACGAATTCTACGATAACTAAGACATCACTATGGCCGATCTCATCGAACGTATCGTTATTGGCTACGGTTCGGAATCGGGCAATGCCCGGGCGCTGGCACTGCGCCTGGGCGAGCAGCCTTTTCTGCAACCTTTCGCTCCGCAGGTTCTGGAGCTTAACCATCTCTTTCAGGCAGAGCCGCGTTCCGGCGATCTGCTGCTGATCGTCTCCAGCTCGTTTGGCGATGGCGAACCTCCGGCCAACGCGGAACAGTTTATTGACCAGCTGCAACACTATGCGGGGGCTGACGGCCTGCGCTACGCCATATTTGGCCTTGGCGATACCGCCTATCCCAACTTTTGTGGCTTTACCAAAACGCTTGATGCGGCACTGGCCGAGCGCGGGGCGTACGGCGTGATTAACCGCGTGGATGCCGATGCCGCGTTTGACGGCTTTTTCTCTCAGTGGCTGTCGGTGCTGGAAAAAGTGCTGCACGGCGATGAACAGGCGGGGCGCGATCTGCACTTACAGGTGACCGCCTGGAGCGAAGATAACGCCTTTGCTGCACCGATAATCGAACGCCGCCGACTCAGCGCCGAAGCGCCCTGTGCGTGGCATATCCGGCTGAATATTGCCGGCAGCGGCATCCACTATCGCGCCGGGGATACGCTGTATCTCCAGCCGGAAAATGATGCCGATCTGCTGGCCGCGATTAGCACCTGGCTTGGCCGCAGCGATGCTGCCGACGCCCTGCGCCGTCGGGAACTGCGGCAGATAAGCAAAACCACCCTGCGCGAGCTGGCGAAGCTTTCCGGCAGCGATGAGCTGAAGGCACTGCTGAAAATCAGCCAGCGCAAAACGCTGGAGGCGTACCTTTACGGCGCGGACCTGCTCGATGTGCTCGAAGATTTCTGCACGCCGCAGTCGGTGACGCTGGACGCGCTACTGGAGTTGCTGCCCGGCTGCCTGCCGCGCGCTTACTCTATCGCTTCGCGCCCCGATACGGAGATCGTCGATCTCTGCGTACGTGAAGTGTGCTATGAACGCCGCAACCGGGCGCGCAGGGGCGTCGCCACCGGCTGGCTGCTGGGTGACAACGGTGCGATGCAAATATTCAGCCGCGCAAACCCGGGGTTCTGGTTACCGAAGGACGAGCGTGCGCCGCTGCTGCTGATCGGCACCGGCACCGGTATCGCACCGCTGATCGGGCTGCTGCGAGAGCAGGCGATGGAGAGCGCTTCGGCGCGAGAAACCTGCCTGATCTTCGGTGAAAAGCGCCGCGAAGGGGACTTCCTCTACCGGGGCGAACTGGAGTCACTCCGGCAGCAGGGCACGATCGGCCAGCTGATTACCGCCTTCTCGCGCGACGGAGCCGGTAAGTACTACGTGCAGGATGCCATCGCCGATAACGCAGAGCACATCAGCGCGATGCTACAGCGCGGCGCGCACGTTTATCTGTGCGGTAACAAGCAGCATCTGGAAAACGCGGTGGAAAATGCACTGACGACGGTTTGCGGCTTAGCAGGCCAGGCCGAAGAGACGCTGTGGCAGCAGCTTGCACAGCAGGGACGGCTGCATCTGGAGCTTTATTAATCCTGCCAGATTTGCTGCCACTGTTCGCTCCGGTTGCGGTTCTGGAGCGAACATCATCCATTACCGTCGGTCTGCGCAGGCAAACTCTGAGCAATCAGATGATCGGTTCGACGATAGTGCGGCAATCTCCGCCCTTAAATCACCGTAATCTGCAACCGCGCCAGCAGTTGGTTCATCTCATCATCCAGGCTCTCTTCCACAATCAGCGTGCTGGCAATCTCAAGGCCGCCGATCGCAAAGGCCGAAGCGGAATTCAGTTTTTCCGGTGACGCCATCACCACGGTTTCAGCGGCGCGTTCAGAAAGGGCGCGCTTCACGCAGGACTCTTCATAGTTCGCGGTGGTAAATCCGGCAGTGTGATGAATGCCCGTCACGCCCATAAAGAACAGGTCGGCATGAATGCGCTGGATGGATTCGATCATCGCCGCGCCGACCGTGACCAGCGAATGCTTATACAGCTGGCCGCCAATCAGAATCACCTCGGCCAGCGGGTGGTCGACCATACTGACCGCGATACTTGGGCTGTGAGTGACCAGCGTAAACGGCAGCGTTTTGGGGATCAGCCGAACCATCTCCCCGGTGGTGGTGCCCCCGTCAACAATCACAATATTTCCCGGCTGAATCAGGGCTGCCGCTTTCCGGGCGATAACTTTTTTTGCCTGAGTTTGCACGTTTTTGCGCGTTTCAAATGGCGCAATCGCCGTGGAGACCGCTAGCGCACCACCGTGCACTCGCTGAAGCTTCCCCTCGGCTGCCAGCTCCCTGAGATCGCGGCGGATAGAGTCTTCAGAGATGGAAAATCGCTGGCTCAGTTCGCGGGAAATAACCTGCTTTTCATCAGCAAGGATGTCCAGAATAAGCTGTTTTCTCTGGCTGGAGAGCATAATTTTTCCTTCTTGTTTTTTCTTGATCTTGCGCGATTATGCATGTTAGCGTGCCTGCTGTCATCTCTTCTGGGGAAAACCATGCAAACTGAACCGCTAAAAATCCGCAATATACGTGAACAGCTGCTGTCGGATAACTGGTACACGCTGAAAAAATTCACCTTTGAACTGCAGCGCCGCGACGGGCAATGGCAGGAACAGAGCCGCGAAGCCTACGATCGCGGCAACGGCGCGGTCATCCTGCTGTACAACAAAGCGCGCCAAACGGTAGTGCTCACCCGCCAGTTCCGCTTCCCGATTTATATCAACGGCCATTCGGGATTTTTGATCGAGGCCGCCGCCGGGCTGCTGGATAACGCCTCGCCCGAAGAGCGAATTATGGCCGAGGCGGAAGAGGAAACCGGCTACAAAGTGGCTAACGTGGAGAAGGTGTTTGAAGCCTATATGAGCCCCGGTTCGGTGACCGAAAAGCTGTACTTCTTTATCGCTGAATACGCCGATCGCGACCGCAGCACCAGCGGCGGCGGGCTGGTCGAAGAGGGCGAGGATATTGAGGTGCTGGAGTGGCCCTTCGCACAGGCTCTGGCCGCCATTCGCAGCGGGGAAATTCAGGATGCAAAAACCATTATGCTGATTCAGCATCTGGCGCTGAATTCGGTGTTGGCTCAGGGCGGTGACAGGGCTGGGAAACGCTTTCGTGGCCTGAATGTGTAAAAGAGTCATCGGCAAGAAATTAAAGAGTCATTGGAAAGAAGTTTGCGCAGCGCGAAGCGGATGTTATGTTATTTTATAACCGTTCAGATCAAGCTTCAGTTTTTAAACTAAAACCGTTTCACCCAATGCCCGCAGTCGTTAAGACAGCCCGACAGCGCCCGGAATGCTTATTAGAGGTTCAGATGAAAATCAGTAAAATTATTGCGCTCTCTCTGACAATGGCCTCGGCCCAGGCTCTGGCCTTTCAGGCGAAAGAGACTCAAATTTCCGCTCCGTCGCAGGAGCAGTTAAAAACCGCTGAAAATGCGCTTATCGGCAACTTCTATAATCTGCACGGGGTGCGAGGCCAGGCCAGTGCCTTTGCCACCTGCGCCGCTGTCCCGGTCGCCGGATGCGGCTGTCCGTTCTGCACCCAGCTGCGCAGTCGGGCATAAACCGCAAGTTCCGCCGCCGGGGCCTGATCCGGCGGCGGAGCTTTTACCTGTTAATGCGCGTGCTCATGGCTGTGACCGTGTTCATCGTGAGCGTGCCCGCCGCCGTGAACCTTGCCCGAGCCGCCCACCGCTACGATATTAAACGGCTGGCCAGCCACCGCGATCTCGCCGGTTTCTTTAAACGCCACCGCATCCAGCACGTGGATTTTGCTTTTCAGCGGATCGGTCACGAAGATTTTGCTGTCCGCCACGGCAATGCGCGGGCGCGGATCGTTCCAGTGGCCGTCCATTGAGTAGGGCTCGGTGACCTTCACCGACTGGGTAATTTGCCCTTTCAGCACATCAATCTGATTCAGCTTGCCGTCTTCAGTAAACACGTAAGCGAATTTCGGCCGAACCGGATCAACGGCAAAATGCACGCGGCGGGTTGGCAGCTGGATCAGACGGAAGCTGTCCGCTTCGGTCGGGTCAATCAGCACCAGGCGGTCCGGACCGTAGTTGCCGATAAAGTACTGCATGCCCTTGCCGCCAATCAGCGTGGAGGTGCTGCCTTCCGGCAGTGATTTTGCGTAAGGCAGATGCTTAATCACCGGCGCATCGTCATTTTGCGTGATAAGCAGCAGGCCGGTAGCGCAGGAGAGGGCATAGATATTGCCCGAACCGGCAGAACCGTGCAGTCCCGGGCAGGCGGCATCTTCGCCGACTTTATTCCCTTTCAGATCGACCACCCGCGCGCCGACTGGGCGCTTAGTAGCATCTTCAGGATTCGGAATAGAAACCACCGCATAGCCATCATACGGCACCGCTACGCCGTGATGCGCGGCCACAACACTCACTTTGGCCGCATCATTTTTACCCGCCAGTACCGCATGCTCGGTCAGCAGCTGCGCACTGTTTTCACCGTCAAACCACTGCGCAACCTTGCCCTGACGTTCCACGAAGTGGCCGGGCTTTTTGCCGCCCAGCTCAACTTTCAGCAGTTTTGCATCGTCGATGTCGATATCGGCATGATCGCCGTGATCGTGGAAGGCAATGCCGGAAGAAATCGCCGACACTACGTTGGCGCTGCCCTGAATCGCAAATACTACCGCGCCGCTCTCAGTGCGCGACAGGCTGGCCGGGCCCTTGACGTTAAAGGTCGCCAGCTTATCGCCGTCCAGCGCATCAATCACATTAATCACCGGCTTATCGTGATCGGCGACAAACAGCCGCCAGGCGTTAACGTCGTCTTCAGCCTGTGCGGAACCCGCCGCGACACCCAGCAGCAGCGCGGAAATCGCCGCTGATAAAATGCGTTTTTTCATGCTTATCTCCATCTTTAACTATTTCCCAGAATATTGAGTCGGTTACTGTTTCCCGATGGCGGCGGCCGCAAGCGTTGTGGCGTTGTGTTCCATCATGGCGAGATAGGTAGCGGCAGGGCCGTCGGCGGAGGAAAGTGCATCGGAGTAAAGCGTACCGGCAACGTGCAGCCCGGCTTCACTGGCGATCTGCTGTACCAGCCGCGGATTAGAAATGTTCTCAGCGAAAATGGCGGAGGCGCGGTGAGTTTTTATCTCCCGTAAAATTCCGGCTACGTCCGCCGCCGAGGCTTCAGACTCCGTGGATACGCCCTGCGGCGAAAGGAAATGGATGCCGTAAGCCTCTTCGAAATAGCGGAAGGCATGATGCCCGACGACCACGGTGCGCTTCTCCGGCGGCACCTGCTGAATTGCAGCAGTGATTTTGCTGTTCAGCACGCTCAGTTTTTCCGTATAGCGATCGGCGTTCTGCTGATAAAACGCGCAGTTATCCTTATCCGCCGCGCAGAACGCCTCGGTAATATTCTTCACGTAAATTTTCGCATTGGCGACGGACTGCCAGGCGTGCGGATCGAACGGGGCGGCGTGAAACACCGCTTTGCCGTTGTTGAAGTGATAGTGCCCACCTGCCGGATCGCGCAGGATTGTGGCGTCTTTGGTGGTTTCAATAACCGGCGCGATGCTCTCGCTGGAGCGGATCAGCCGGGTCATAAAGCCTTCCAGCTTCAGGCCGTTAATCAGGATCACATCGGCTTTTGCCATCGCGATAGCGTCAGCTGGCGACGGTTCATAGACGTGCGCATCGCCGTTTGGTCCAACAATCGTGCGCAGCGTAATGCGGTCTTCACCAATGCTGTGCGCCATATCGCCAATAATTGAAAAACTGGCGATCACATTGATTTTGGCGTTTGCCTGCGCGGTAGCAAACAGCGACAGCATGGATGCCATCACCAGCGTTAACGCGGGCAGGCGGGACTTCTTCATCACATCACTCTCCTGATTTTATCCCTGGCGAAAAGCCATAAAGGCATACAAAAATTTACATCATGAAACGTTATAACATAACAATTGATGATGCAAACGATTATTAATGCCGAGTTTCAGGTGAGAAAGTGAGTGAACGGCCGCTTTCAGGTGACCCGGTGAAGAGTGTGGGTTTTGAGAAGTGTCAAAGACGAAATATGGGTAAAAAGACAGGTTTCAGTAATCAATGGGTAGCCAACTAACCTGGGGACTATCAGCTCATGCGGAAAGAAATTCACAAGAAAATACAATAATCTACTAATACACTCCTGTCTTAAAACACAGCATACTTCACCACGGTGCTTGAGGCTTTTTGTCTGGTCTCATGCAAATGCGTCGGAGACAAAAAGCAGAAAGCCCCGAAGGTAATTTTTCAATCACCAACGAGGCCTACTGATCGTCCCAACAACGTGAATGTAGCCTCTTACCCGTCGAAAGACAAGGAGAACGGCTATGAGATTGCCACCCGCTGTTATTATCGTGTGTTTGCTAATTATCTGCATCACACTGTTAATATTTACCTGGCTGACGCGCGAAACGCTCTGCGAATTGCGCTGGAAGGAGGCAGATCGGGAGGTTGCTGCATTATTCATGGCTTACGAATCCGGTAAGTAGCGACCCGCGCGGGGGAATGATTCCCCCGCTAACGGGGTTCACGCAGGTTGTGACGGTATCCAAAAGCACTGCTTACGGGGCTATCAGTTAACGCTGATAGCCCCGTCCTTTATGCATGAGCAAAACGTAGGAAGAAGGGCGACTGGCGAGGGGTGTGAAAATCCTTTACTCTTATCGGCCTCAAAGCGGTTTGGAAATCCCTGCAAATTCAGTGGTGTAATCCAAAATGAAGAAGTTTTTTATTTCGCTGTTGTTTTTAGTCTCATGCAATTCCTCTGCCTTAACCCTGAGTAACTGGGAGTTCCAGAAGCCGGGATCGTTTTGCCCACTAATGGGCTACGGTATGTGCCTGATGGATGTGTACGAAGGTGACATCGTGAAGGGCGATGCGGATAAGATAGCGAGCCGGATCGAAAAGCTGGCGAAAATAGACCCCTCAACGCGAACCGGCATGATCCAGATCCAGTCCAACGGCGGCGATGTGGAAGAGGCAATGCGCATCGGCCGACTGCTGCGGAAAAACAAAATCCAGGTGCTGGTGCCGATGAATGCGCACTGCTATTCTTCCTGCGTGCTGCTGCTGGCGGGGGGCGTGGGCCGCTTTGCGGTAGGAGAAATCGGCATCCACTCCTTTTACAGCCTGAGTTCGCAAAAACCCGGTGCGGACTACGATCGTGAAGAACAACTTTATGCGGATACCGAAAAGTCGATCAGAGCCTATCTGAGTGAAATGCGCGTGCCGGGCTACCTGATGGATGCGATGCTACAGGTTCCTTCCTCCAGGCTGGAAATTCTCGATCTGGAAAAGCTAAAAGAATATGGCCTGTTTGGCATCGATCCGGTCTTTAATCAGTATTTAAAAGCTAATAACCTGATCAATTAAATTGAACGCCGGGCTGATATTTTCCCCGGCGATAAGATAAAAAGCAGATGCCGAAACATCTGCTTTGATTGCTCACGAACCGCTTTTAAACGTGCCCTTAACCCCGTGCGGCTCCGAACGCAGATACTGCGGCGGAACGCTGACCTCGCCTTTGAGCGCGGCGGCGGCATGCCACGGCCAGCGCGGGTTATAGAGAATACCGCGCCCCAGCGCGATCAGGTCGGCATCGCCATCGGTCAGCGCGGCTTCGGCCTGATGCGGGTCGGTGATCAGCCCGACGCCAATCACCGGAATAGTGACCTGCTGGCGAATATCGCGCGCAAACGGCAGCTGATAGCCATCCCGTACGGTAATCGCCTGAGCGGTGGACAGCCCGCCGCTGGAAATATGCAGGTAGTCGCAGCGCAGCGCTTCCAGTTCACGGCTGAACACAATCGACTGCTGCACATCCCAGCCGCCGGCCACCCAGTCGGTGGCCGACAGCCGCGCACCCACCGCCACGGATGCCGGAACGGCCTCGCGCACCGCACGGAATACCTCAAGCGGGAAGCGCAGGCGATTTTCCAGCGATCCTCCGTACTCATCTTCGCGCTGGTTGCTGAGCGGCGAGAGGAACTGGTGCAGCAGATAGCCGTGCGCCGCGTGCAGCTCAATCAGCTCGAAGCCCAGCCGCACCGCGCGCTCGGCGCTGTGCACAAACGCCTGCTTGAGTTCGCCAAGTTCTTCTTTACTCAGCGCATGCGGAGGTGCATCGCCCTCGGCAAAGCGGGCCGCCGACGGCGCAACGGTTTGCCATCCTCCCTGTTCCTGACTCAGCTGGTGGCCGCCGTTCCACGGTGCGGCGCAGGAGGCTTTACGCCCGGCGTGGCCCAGTTGGATGCCGAGCCGAATCGGCGAATACGTGCGGATATCGCGCACCACCTCGGCCAGTGCCGCCTCGGTTGAATCATCCCACAGTCCTAAATCGGCGGGAGAGATGCGGCCTGCGGGTTCAACGGCGGTGGCCTCCAGAATCAGCAGCCCGGCCCCGGAAAGCGCTAAATGGCCGAGATGAATGCGGTGCCAGGCGGTGGCATGGCCGTTATCGGCAGAATACTGGCACATCGGCGCAATCACGATGCGGTTGTCCAGCGCCAGCTGGCCGATATGGGCAGGGCTGAATAATTGACTCATAACATCCTCCATTGCAAAAGTTAAAATATACGCCGCTCAGCGCAAAGCGATACCCGACAGCAACGTTGTTTTACGCTTTGCGCAAAGCAACACTCAACAGCGCAGCAGTCAAACCTTCAGTGTTTTGGCACGCCCGATAGCGTCGGGTATGCCCTCAACGCGAAGCCACACCCAGCAGCACCGCCGTTTCACCCGCCACAGTAAAGCCTTGCTGTTCGGTTAGCTGCCGCTGCTGGCGGCGGCGCTCGCCCGGCAGGCGCAGATCGGCATCGCCGTGTAGATGCGTCACCAGGCTGGCGATGCGCTCGGCAAAAGGCGTGGCGGTGCTGAACGCCGGATCGATAACGATAATCGTCTGCCCGGCGTTGGAACTGGCCGCGCCGGGATACTGCGCTGAGCGATCCTCAAAGCCGAAGCGACCGCCGGTCAGCGCGGCGGCCATCACTTCCACCATCAGCGCAATGCCGGAACCCTTATGGCCGCCGTACGGCAGCAGCGTGCCGCCGTGCAGCACCGCCGCCGGATCGGTGGTTGGCTGGCCGGATTGATCCAGCCCCGTGCCTTCCGGCAGCGGCACGCCGCGCAGTGCATGCTGCTTGACCTCGCCCAGCGACATCGTGCTGGAGGCCTGATCCCAGCCCAGCACGCCGCCTTTACCATCGGGGAAGGCAAAGGCCATAGCATTGGTACCGACCAGCGGCCCCGGTGAACCGTACACCGCCAGGCGCGGGCGCGAATTGACAAAGTTTAGTGCAACATAGCCGCGTTCGGCATACTCCTCAATATCGGTCCACAGCGCGCCGATATGGTGGGCGTTGCGAATGCTTAACAGAGCGATACCGTAACGGGACAGCCGTTCGAGCACTGCCCGCTGCGCCAGCTGTGCGGCTGCCTGGGTAAAGCCATTGCCGCCGTCCGCCTGCACAAACGGCGACGGCTGCGCGTCAATCACCGGCTGTGCATCGGCCGTAATCCATCCCGCCCGTATCGAGGCCAGATAGTCCGGCAGGCGCATCAGGCCGTGGCTCAGCGTGCCGTCGCGCTCGGCAATGGCAATACGCTGAGCCAGTATCCCGGCGATGGTGGAAGGAATACCTGCGGCGGCCAGTACCGCCTGTATACGTTCATGCAGCTGTTCAAAAGAGAGAGTAATGCTCATCGGGCGCTCCTTTTATTCGTCGGTAAAGCGGCGCAGGCTGAACGGCGACCGCGCGGCAGAATCATCAGCACTGGCGATCAGATCGCTCACCCATCGCGCGGTCGCTGGCGCGCCGGACATGCCGTAATGGCCGTGTCCGAAGGCGCAAATCAGGTTCACGGCGGCGGGATGGCGATCGATATAAGGCAGCGAGTCCGGCGTTGACGGGCGATGCCCGTACCACTGCGACAGGCGTACCCGGGGATAGCGCGGAAAGCGCTGGCGAAAGTAGCGCTCCAGCCGGTCATAGCAGTCTCGGCGGGCGGGGCTGCCCGGATGGGCGTATTCAGCAAAGCCGCTGACCCGAATGCCGCCGGACATTTCCGTTATCACGCACTTATGGCTGGCATCGTGCAGTACGCAGGGTGTGAAACCGTCCTGCGGCGAGTCGGCAAACAGCGGGCGGCTGCGTTCCAGCATAATGTGATAGCCGCGCTCGGCGATCAGCGGAATATGCAGACTGCTGGTGGGGAGCAGAGCGGTGGAAGCGTGGCCCGCAGCCAGAATGTAGTGGTCCGCGTGCAGCCTGCCTCCGTCGCCGGTCAGGCTGCGGATACGTCCCTCGCTGACCGCCAGCCGCTCGGCGCGGTAGCGCTGCCAGCGGCCTCCGGCGGCGATAAAATTTTGCCGTAGCGTCTCCAGCAGTGCGGCCGGATCGCGCACGGCGGCGGTGTGGTCAACGGCGGTAAAAATGGCTCTTTCGGCCGCGATCTCCGGGAAACAGCGGGCAATAGTTGCAGGGGAGATAAGGCGTGTCGGTACGCCAATCTGCTCCCGCAGCCGGGTGGCCAGCGAAGCCATCACTGCCTCTGCGCGAGTGGATTCATGGCGGGAAACGGTGCTGCCGGGGCGAAACAGCGGCGTCCAGGCCTCTTCACCCAGCAGCTCACGCCAGCCCTCAATGGCCTGATGATGCAGCCTGTGCAGCCCATCGCGGCTGCGCAGAAGCTGCGCCTCGTTGGCCATCGTCAGGCTAAGCCGCAGCCAGTGCAGGGCGGTGGGTAGCGCGTGTGGCCGGACGATCACGCTCTTCCTGTCGCCGAACAGCAGGGCGGGCAGCTGTCGCCAGAAGCCGGGCGTCGCCATGGGCACCACCGAATTCGGCCCGACCATCCCCGCACTGCCAAATGAGGCACCCGCGCCGGGGCGACTGGCATCCAGCAGCAGCACCGAATGCCCCTCACGCTGAAGCCGGAGTGCGGTGGCGCAGCCAATCACCCCGGAACCCATTACGATGCAGTCCGTACTCATGCCGTCGGCAGCGTGAAGGTGGTGTGGCTGGCGAGAAAGCGCTGGGTATGCGGCAGAGAAGGGCGCAGCAGGATCTCATCCGGCGTGCCCTGCTCGTAGATCTTGCCGTCGCGCAGAAAGACGATGCGGTCGGCAACGTGCCACGCAAAACCCAGCTCGTGGGTCACAATCGCCATGGTCATGCCCTCATCGCGCAACGCCTTGATGGTGTTCAGCACCTCGCCGACCAGTTCCGGGTCCAGCGCCGAGGTCGCCTCGTCAAACAGTATCAGCTCCGGCTTCATCGCCAGCGCCCGCGCAATCGCCACGCGCTGCTGCTGCCCGCCAGAGAGCTGGGTAGGCAGCGACGTAGCTTTATCCGCCAGTCCGACCTTGGCAAGATAGTGTTCGGCGATGCTTTTCGCCTCGCTGGCGCTGCGGCGCAGAATATGGGTCTGCGCCACGGTGATATTGCGCTCCACGGTCAGGTGCGGAAACAGGTTAAACTGCTGGAATACCATACCGGTTTTCTCGCGCAGCGCCTGCAAATCGCGGTCGTCGTAGCGCCGCGCACCGTCGCGTGCGGGTTTACCCAGCGGCTGGCCGTTGAGGACAATCTCGCCGCGATCGGGTGTTTCCAGCAGATTCATGCAGCGCAGCAGGGTACTTTTCCCGGAGCCGCTGGCCCCGAGGATCACCACCACTTCACCCTTTTCAATGCGCAGATCGATGCCGCGCAGCACCGGCTGCCCGCCGAACGATTTTTGGATATTGCGTAACTCAATCATAACGACCTCGATTTGGCGGGGGCATAGCGGGCCTCAATCAGCCACGCCAGCGCGCTTAACAGCAGGATAAACACCATAATGATGCCCGCTACGGCGGTGTAGGTTTCCACCGGGCGATATTCGCTGTCGCTGATCATCCGCGCCTGGCTCAGCAGCTCAGGGAAGGCGATAGTCGCCGCTACCGCGCTGATTTTGACGATCTCAATCACCTCGTTAACCAGCGCGGGCAGGCTGTGGCGCAGCGCCTGCGGCAGCATCAGCACCGCAAACGCCCGGCGGCGGGAAAAGCCCAGCATACTGGCGGCTTCCCACTGCCCGGCAGGCAGTTTTTGCAGGCTGCCGCGTAAAATCTCGCAAAAGTAGGCGGCGGTATACAGGCTGAACGCCAGCCAGGCGGTCAGAAAGCGGCTTACCTGCATCCCGGTGTACAGCGGCAGGGCGTAGAAGAACCAGAACAGCACGATCAGCGCGGGCAGATTGCGCAGCAGATTAACGTAGATCTGCCCCACTGCGCGCACAAGCGGGCGCGGTGAAAGGCGCAGCAGCGCCAGCAGGGTGCCGAGCAGGAAACCGCTGACCATAATCGCCAGCGACAGCTGTACGGTGTTGAGTAACCCTTCCCACAGCACCGCGCGGTAGTTGAGCAGGAAATGAAAATTCAGGCTGTAGTTCATCGGCGCACCTCCTGCTGCCAGCGTCGTTCAAGCCCGCGTGCCGCCAGGCCGATCATCGCCAGCAGGACGAAGAACAGCCCCCCGAGCAGGGTGAAGGTTTCCAGCGGGCGGAAGGTTTGCGACGAAATCCGCCCGGCGTTATACACCACCTCGCTGAAGCCGATCACCGACGCCAGAGTGGTGGTTTTGATCAGATCGATCATCCGGTTCATAAACGCGGGCATCACGTGGCGCAGCGCCTGCGGCAGCACAATCAGCCGAAAGCGCGTCCAGCCACGCATATTCAGCGCGGCGGCGGCTTCCCACTGGCCGCGATCGACGCCCTGAATCCCGGCACGAAACACTTCACAGAAGAAGGCGGCGGCCTGCAGGCTGATGGCCAGCACGGCGGAGGTCAGCGGCGCGGGGCTGAAGGCAAACAGGATCGGCGCGGCAAAGAAAAACCAGTAAATCAGTACGATGGCCGGGGCCGAACGGAAAAAGGCCACGTAAAGCCCGGCAAAAGCGCGGAGCAGCGCCGACGGCGACAGGCGCAGCACCGCCAGCAGCAGGCCGAGGGGGATGGCGGCCAGCAGTGACCAGGCCACTAACAGCAGCGTACCCTCAAGCCCTTCCAGCAGCAGCGGCAGCAGCCGGAAAACCTGGGAGAAGTCCCATTGATAATGCATAACGTCCTCAGTGACTTCAGGCGAAGGAGGCGGGCGCTGAACGCCCGCCGGAAACGGATCGCATTACGCGGATTCGCGCTGCACCGGGATCACGCTTTTCGGATCGATGCCGCGGAACTTCAGGAAGGTTTCATAGAACTGCTGCGATTTGCCGGTGTAGTAGAAGTAGCCCGCACAGGTGTTCAGGTAGTTCAGCCAGCGGGAGTCGTTCTCCTGGCGCACCGCAATGCCGCCGGGAATATAAACCTTCGGTGCGGGTACCAGGGTTTTACCGCTGCCGATGCGCGCGCGCGCCAGGTCGGCAGCCACGGCGGAAATCAGCCCGGCGTTAATGCGCCCGGCCTGGAAAGCAGCAAAAATTTCCGCACTGCTCTGGAAGCGGCTGATGTTGGCCTTCGGTGCCTCCTTGGTGATGAACTCATCCCAGGTGGTGCCAAGGCCGACGCCGATAGTAAAGCTCGGGTCGTTGATCTGCTGCCAGTTTTCAATTTTGGCATCGTCCTTCGCCAGCAGCGCCAGCGGATACCACAGCAGCGGGGTGGGGATAAAGTTCACCGACAGCGCGCGGGCCGGGGTGGCATCCAGCAGCACGAAGGTATCAAACTGCCCGGTTTGCAGCCCGGCCACGGCGTTTGCCCAGGTGGTTTCTACAATCTCCAGCTGCACGTTCATCGCATCCGCCACCGCTTTGGCAAAGCTGATGCCGACGCCGCGCCAGGTCACGCCATTGCTGACTACCGCGCCCGGCAGGTCCGAGCCGCTGCTGTCTTTAAAGTACCAGGGCTCCATCACCGGTGCGCCAATGCGCAGGATTTTAGTTTTCTGGATGCGATCCCAGGTGCTGTCGCCGGGGTTCAGCGGCTGCGGGGTGGATTCGGCGGTGGCAATCAGCGGCAGGCTGGCGGCGGCAAAGGCCAGCGGCATGGCGGTAAGAAGCTCGCGACGGTTCATGATGGTGTTCTCCTGGTGAAGTAATAAAAAAGTTAAACGCTGATTTTGCTATAGATTTTTTTAACCAACCCGGTGCTGTGCCAGGCATTGCTGACGCCGCGGTTGACTGCCACGCCCTGACCCGGCCCGTAGACGAAGGATTCCCCCAGCGCGTTGCTCAGCTCGATTTCTCCCTGCACCGGATACATCAACTCGTAGTCGCCAAAGGCGGCCAGGCGACGGGTATAGGGCGTTGCCTGCCAGATCCCCACGCTGAATTTTCCGTCGGCGCTGAGGTACAGCACGCGGCGATGCACCGTCGGGCGTTCGGCGGAGCTAATCAGATCGGCGGCAGGCCCGTCGATGAGACCCAACTCCACGTCGGCGTCCACTTTGAACGGCTGCGCAGTGGCAGGACCGGCAGCGAGCGAAAACGGCGGTGCATCGCTATGGCCGTCAGCAATTGCCTCCGGCTGATAGGCGCTGAACCACACCCGGGTGCCCGCTTCGCTGCGCAGCGCAAACTGCGCACCGCGCGGGATCACCAGACTATCCTCGACGTTAGCGGTAATCTCATCGCCGTTGCTCAGCCGCAGCGTCAGCTGCCCACCGATAACAATCAGCCACAGATCGGCATCAAAAGCGTCGATCTGCTGAGAAAAGTCGCGCAGATTCGCAAAGCCGGAATAAACGCCGTGCTGCTCGTTTTTGCTGTAGTAAAAGGCACGCTCGATCAGCAGATCCTCATCAAGCTGCGGTCGGCCATCGAGCCAGCTGCGGAAAATATCGCGGCGCTGCTCGTCGCGGTGGTAGGTAATAATCGGATACATAGCAATCTCTGGTGTTAAGGATGAAGTGAAGAAGGCTCGCGGCCGTAGCGGGCATCGTTCAGACGATCCTCCAGCCGGTAGCGAGCGGTAAGGGAACTGACCAGCGGACGGTGGACGGCATGGAACCAAAGAGGCCGGACGTCGGTCAGCGGATGCACCAACCGATCTTCCTCTTCACCCCGCGCCAGCGCCGCCAGATCGCGCCCCATCAGCGTACCGATGGCGACGCCGCGCCCGCTGAAGCCGTAAGCGGCCAGCACGCCGGGCGCCAGCCGGTGCAGTCGCGGATAGTGATCGACGGTCATATCCACCCAGCCCGCCCAGTGATTTTCCCAGTTCAGCGTGGTGAGCTGCGGGAACATCATTTGCAGACGTTGGGTCGCGCCGTTAAGCCAGCCGTCGGCGTGGTGGCGAAACAGCGGGCCGTCCAGACCCACGTGCAGACGGCCATCGGGCCAGACGCGCACCCCGGAAAACATCCGGCGGGTGTCATTCAGCGGCTGGCCGCCGGGCAGGATCTGGCTGAGTATCTCCGGTGCCAGCGGCTGGCTGACGGCCTGATAGGCTCGCACCGGGATGATTTCACGCTGAGTGTGTTGGCCGAGCAGATCGCCGGTAAAGGCACCGGTAGCAAACACCACCTGGCCCGCCGTCACGCTGCCGTGAGGGGTGGCAACACGCCAGCCGCTGCCCGACTTTTGTAGTGAAGTAAAAGGTGACTGCGTGTAGATCTCTGCGCCTGCCTGCCCGGCGGCCCGCGCCAGTCCGCGCGCGTAGCCAAGAGGATTCAGCGCGCCGCCGCGTTCATCCAGCAGCGCGCAGCGATAGCGCTGGCTGCCGGTAAACTGCTGTGTTTCAGCGGCATCCAGCAGGCGAACCGGATAGCCGCGTCGCTGAAGGTCCTGCGCCGTAGTGCGCACCCACTGTTCCTTCGCCGGGTTATGCGCAGCGATAAGATTGCCGCTGCGCACCGCGTCGCAGCGGATGTCGTGCTGTTTTACCAGATTGAACACCACGTCCGGCGCGGTTTCGGCCGCGCGGTTAATACGTGCGGCGATTTCAGGCGGGAAATCCTTCTCTATTTGCGCGGGCATAAACTTGGCGGCAGCAGCGACCTGTCCCCATGCACGGCCGGAAGCGCCCCAGCCAATTTCCTGCGCTTCCAGCAGCACCGTGCGTACGCCGCTTTCCGCCAGGCTCAGCGCACAGGAAAGGCCGGTAAAGCCACCGCCGATCACCACGACATCAGCGTCAGTATCGCCATCCAGCTGCGGCCAGGCGATCGCCGGTTCAGCACGCTGGGACAGATAAACGGAAAGGGGTCCGGCGGTTTCTAAGAAAAGTTCAGCAGATTGAGGCATGGGTTGTTAACCGATCTAAAACCCAGACTATAGGGATTAACGGCAGGCAGCAGAAACGACAAAGCCTGCTTTGCTTATGCAGCCAGCGTATTTGGCCTGGCGGGCGGGCATCATGACCCGCAGAGGGGCAGCAATGAAGACGGCGGGATCTTTATTCGCTGTTATGCCGGGCGTTGAGGCAGAAAATAGCAACGAATTATTCGCTGTGCCGATTCGATTCAGCGCTTGGGAAATTAATTCCTTCAAACTTCCACATTAACGGTCAGGTAATTACGACTAATGGCGGCAATGAATAAAAGGATATATCTCATCGTACCACTTAAGGCTGGAAATAATATTTCCTGCTAACTTGTTGAATTATTTCCGCGTCTTTTGTTGTTATTTTTACCCACGCAAAAAGTGTTATTAAAATAAATAAAACATCTATTGCATAAGAAAGTGTGATCTTTATCACACATAAAGAATGCTAACGGTTATTGTCGTTGTTTTGTCAATTTTGGTAATGATATAACAAAAACCGCATAAGGGAGTGTAAAGGAATCTCCTTTATACATCAGGTTGTTGATCGAAATTTCAGGCTGTGAAGGCTTTTTCACAGCCTGCGGTAAGAGATTCTTAAAAAAGATAACATAAGAATAATTTGTTATTTTTATGTAAAATTAGCCCTTACAGAGCCTGTGGGGCAGTCTGCGTAACCGAAAGAGTCAATCGTGGGTCACGGCAATGCCGGTGATCTTTTGTTGGCTATAAATAAATTTTTTCGTGACTGAATTTACCCTGGTGATAATGGGTTTATTATTGCAAGGCAGTTGGCAACGCTATAATTATTATAATTTACACTGGAATGTACCGTGAGCAGATTCAGGTTTTTTAAAAGCCTTTACCTCATGGAGTATTACGATGAGATTTCATCGCAAAACTATCTTTGTCGCATTAAGCGCCGCGTCATTTATGGCAGGTGCGGCGTCAACCGACAAAAAAACCGATAACGAAACTAAACCGGGCGAACTGCCCACCATTACCGTCACCGCAGAAAAAGTGGCTAAAGGCGAACAGCAAACGCCAATCAGCATGTATACGCTGACGGATTTTGATATTGAACGACGCAAAATCGACAATATCTATGACGTTTCGACCTACATACCGAACTTCTACATGACCAAAGCGGGCAACACGTCCGATGCGGGATTCTTCACCATTCGCGGCCTGACGCCGGGCATGGAAGGCGAACAGGCCGTAGGCTTCTTCGTTGATGGCGTATACAGCGCGCTGTTCGACGCCGAACTGCTGGATGTTGACCGGGTCGAGGTGCTGCGCGGGCCGCAGGCCACGCTCTACGGTCGCAACACCGAAGCGGGCGTGCTTAACGTCATCACCAAAGATCCTGACACCGTGCCGGAATACAAAGTCGGCCTTTCCTACGGAAGCTACAACCGCACCCAGGCCGACGCGCTGGCAGGTGGCGCAATCGGCGACAGCGAAGACTGGTCCTACCGTACCGCGCTGAAATATGTTTACGGCGACGGCTACTTCAAACGTGAATCCGACGGCGCGAAAGACGTTGACCGCATCCGCGATTTCTACGGCCGCGTGAAGCTGCGCTGGCAGCCGATGGACGGCAACTGGGACGTGATCTCCATCTTTGAATCGCAGAACAAGCGCGACGGCAACTCGCCGTTCGTTAACTGGAACGACATCAAAAGCGGCCGTAAATACGTGAAGTCTGACTACGGCGGCCAGGCCGACGTCGACGTATGGAAAGCGCAGATGAAGGCGGTGTACTCGTGGGATACCATCGATTTCACCTCGATCAGCGCCTACAACCACGATAAAAAAATCGACAACGAGGATCTCGACTTCACCAACGTCGACGAAGCCAAACTGCTGATGGATCGTGAAACGCGCTACTTCTCGCAGGAATTCCGCCTGAACTCCACCGATCAGGGGCCGTTCAACTGGCTACTGGGTACCTACTTCCTGCACCAGGACGATAACAACACCATTGCCTACCGCTACAACTCCTACGACTACTTCCAGTCGGGCAACACGCAGATCAAAACCGACAACTACGCGGTGTTTGGTAATGCGGGCTACTACGTGCTGGATAACGTCGAGCTGGTGGCGGGCGTGCGCTACGACTACGACAAAAAACGCCTGCACTACACCTCAACCGGCACCATGATGGGCTATCCGACCGGCGACGGCGAAGACAACAACGATCGTTCGTTCGATGCCTGGCTGCCGAAGGCCGGAGTGAACTGGTACGTCACGCCGGAAGCGATGCTGTACGCCAGCATTTCCAAAGGCTACAAGAGCGGCGGCTTTAACACCCTTGGCCCGAACATGGCCCGCTCTTACGATGCCGAACACACCACCAACTATGAAGTGGGTCTGAAATCCGACTGGTTCGATCACAGCGTTCGCTGGAACACCTCACTGTTCTGGATCGACATGAAAAACCAGCAGACCGAAGTCACCTTCTATCCTGACTCCTACACCGCCAACAGCGGCAAATCGGTCAGCCGTGGGGTGGAAACCGACCTGACCTGGCAGGCGACCGACGCACTGCGTCTGGCGGCGAACGCGGGCTATACCGATGCCAAATTTAAAGACTTCCCGACCGAAGTCGATAACGGCACCGGCACCTACGTTTCCACCAACTACAAAGACAAACGTCCGGCGAATGCGCCAGCCTATAACTACGGCTTCAGCGCGGACTACAACTTCGCCAACGGCTTCTTTGTACGCACCGACTATAACGTCACCGGCAGCATCTACTTCGATAATGCCAACACCAAAAAACAGTCGGCCTACGGCCTGCTTAACCTGTTTGCGGGTTACACCACCAACGAGTACGACATCACGGCCTACGTGAAAAACGTCACCAACGAAACCTACGTCACCCGCGCGTTCAATATGAACGGTGACTGGTATGCCCGCGCAGGGGAACCGGTCAACTTCGGCGTCAGCGTTAACTACAAGTTCTGATGTAAGCGGAACCTCAGGTGGCTGCGTGCAGCCACCTTTTCTGGCCGTTTCTTGCGGCCGGGCTTTTTCAGCAGGGCCTTATTTTTTATATCCCCCGTGGGGAAATTGAGGGAGGTTGGATGAAGCGATCGTCTATTGCCAGTGGCTGGGTGAGAGAGAAACTGTTGCAGCATGCGCAACACAAGCCGGACAGCATCGCGCTGCGCTATCGTGACAAGCAGAACACCGATGAATGGAGCTATCGTCGGTTAGTGAATACCGCCTTCGCTATGGCGCAGGAGATGGGCGATTCGCTGAACGTGAATCAGCGTGCCATCCTGCTGATGCCGGGCGATGCCAATTTTATTGCCAGCCTCAGCGCCTGCATTCTTAGCGGCGTGGCCGCCATTCCGGTCCATCTGACCAACGCCTTTCGTATTCACCGCAGCGCCGGGGTTATCGGCCATATTGTCGAAGAAAGCGCGCCGGAATACATCTTCACCTACCGTGCGATGGTCGAAGAGATCCAGTCGAAGGGCTGGCATCATCAGCGCAAACTGATCGTCGTTGACGAGCTGCCTGCCAGCCTGGCATCGGGCGATCTGCCGGATAGCGCAGCGCTTGAACAGATCTACCATCCCGGCGGCCCGGTCTACCTGCAATACTCTTCCGGCTCGACCGGAAAACCGAAAGCTGTCTGCAACTACGACGACAATATTCGTGCCCAGCAGCAGCTGCTGTTGGATCTGCACTGCCGCTGCCAGCCGGAGGTGATCACCGCCAACTGGCTGCCGTTCTATCACGATATGGGCATGCTCAGCGGCCTGATGATGCCGCTGCTTTCCGGCGGCTGCTGCAACTTTATGCCGCCGGCGCAGATGGTGGCCGACCCGCATCAGTGGCTGAAGCTGATTGAAGAGTACGGTGCCAACGCCGTCGCCGCGCCGGACTTCGTCTGGGCGCTGTGCAACGAGATGGTCAGCGATGAACAGGTTGCCCGGCTGGATCTGCGCTCGCTGAAGGTGGCCGCCAACGCCGCCGAGCCTATCCGCGCCGATACCATGGCGCGCTTTACCGATCGCTTCGCCCCGGCGGGATTTGAACCGCAGGCGTTCACCCCGGCCTACGGCATGGCGGAGTCCACCCTTGCTATCACCTACAAACCGGCCAACACCGACTATGTGATCCAGCGCTTCAACGGCGCGGCGCTGGCGGCGGGCAGGGCGCAGCCGGATGAACACGGCAGGCCGCTGGTCAGCTCCGGGCGCGTCGACCCGCAGTGGCAGCTGCGAATTGTTGATGCCGACAGCCATCAGGCGCTGCCTGAAGGGCATATCGGCGAAGTCTGGGCCAGCGGCGCATCGAAAGCGTACGGCTACTGGAACAAGCCGCAGCTCAGCGCGGAAACCTTTGAAGCCACCGTTGCCGGTGAGCCGGAAGGGCATCGCTATCTGCGCACCGGCGATCTGGCCTTCCTGTGGCAGGGGGAGCTGTACATCTGCGGACGCCTGAAGGACATCATCATTGTGGCGGGTGAAAACCACATGCCCAACGATCTGGAACAGGCGATCGAAAAGCAGTGCGAAGAGATAAAAACCGGCGGCGTCTGCGCCTGTCAGGATACCGACAGCGGCGAGATCCTGCTGATGCTGGAGGCACGCCGCCATCAGAGCGGCGAGGTTTACACCGCGCTTTCCCGCGCCGCCTGCGCGGTGGTAGCGGAACACTTTGGTCTGACGGTGGGGCGCGTTGTTGTGCTGTCGCAGGGCAAACTGAAGAAAACCTCCAGCGGTAAGATCCAGCGCCGCCAGATGATGAAAGAGTGGCAGGGCAACGAGCTTAGCCCGCTGTTTGTCTGGCAGAACGATCCGATGGGCATCTCTGCCCTGGCTTATTACGCTGAAAATCCTGAAGGCGGGATGGCAGAGAAGGATCGCCTGTCTGCCGCGCAGCAAGGATTGGCTGAGTGTGCCAATCCAGCAAACGGATCTACCCGCGTTGATAATGCGGCGGCTGCACGATTAACCTCATCATCGTCATTGTCATCATCAGCAGCATTTGCCGATCACGACCTTGCGGCCAGCCGTGCTCTGAGCGATGAGATCCTGCCGTGGCTACACGACACGCTCTGCCGCCTGCTGTCTGTCAGTGAACTGGACCCGGCACAGGGACTGCTGGACGCCGGGCTGAGCAGCCTGCAGGCTCTGCGCCTGTGCCAGCAGATCAATGAAAAATACCGCTGCCGTCTGATTGTCACCGATCTGTTTGCCCATCCGACCCTGCTGCAACTGAGCGGCTGGATCGCCAGTCACACCGCCGTGCAAGGTGCGGACGAACAGCCTGTACCGCCGGTTAATGATAACGAGGTGGCGATTGTCGCCATCAGCTGTCGCCTGCCGGGCCAGCAGCATGAGGGATGGCAGAGTTACGCCGACTGGCTCTCCGCCGGGGAATCGGCGGTGCGCCACGAAGCCAACGACCTGCGCCACTTTGCGCTGCCGGTGGGGGCGCTGGCGGATATCGACGGCTTCGACGCCGCCTTCTTCGCCATCAGCCCGAAAGAGGCGCAGTTGCTCGACCCGCAGCAGCGCATGCTGCTGGAGCTTAGCTGGCACCTGTTTGAACAGGCGGGCTGGCGGCCGGAGAGCCTGAAAACGGCGTCGCTGGGCTTCTGGATCGGCCAGAGCGGCAGCGAGTTCGGCATGCAGCTGATGCAGCAGAACGATCCCGACTACGCCAAAAGCTGGCTGGCAACCGGCATCAGCGCCAGCGCCAGTTCGGGCCGTCTGGCGAAGTTTTACGGCACGCGTGGCCCGGCGCTGACGTTGGATACCGGCTGTTCCTCGTCGCTGGTGGCGCTGGACTGCGCGGTGCGCAGCCTGCGTGCAGGACAGTGCCACGCGGCGGTGGTCGGCGGGGTTAACCTGCTGCTCTCCGCGCAGGTGGAACAGGCGCTGACCAACGCCGGGATGCTCTCGCCGAACGGCCGCTGTGCCACCTTTAGCGATAAGGCGGACGGCTACGCGCGCGGCGAAGGCGCGGTGATGATGCTGCTTAAACCCTATGCTCAGGCGCTGCGCGATGGCGATCCGGTGCTGGCGGTGATAGAGAGCAGCGTAGCGGCGCAGGACGGTGAAAGCAGCAGCCTGACCGCACCGAATCCGCAGGCGCAGGGCGCGATGATGCGTCAACTGCTGGACGAAGCGGGCTGCCCGGCGGACGCGGTTTCGCTGCTGGAAACCCACGGCACCGGCACCGCGCTGGGCGACCCGGTGGAGCTGAGCGCCGTAGCGACGGTGTACGGCGACCGCCAGCAGCCGCTGCCGCTGGGAGCCAGTAAAACCCAGCTCGGCCATCTGGAAGCGGCTTCCGGTCTCTACTCGGTGTTACGCGCCGTGGCGCAGATCCAGCGCCAGCAGCACTTCGGCCACCCGCATTTCAGCCAGGTGAATCCGCAGCTGGTGGAAAGCTGGCCGCGCTATCGCTATCCACAGCAGACGCAGTCAGCCCGCGTGGAACGGGTGGCGGTAAACGCCTTCAGCTTTACCGGCACCATGGCATCAGCGCTGATTAAGCGTGCGGAAACGGCTTCACTGCCCGCTTCTCGCGAAGAGGTTAGCGGCCTGCTGCCACTCAGCGGCCACAGCGAAACTGCACTGCGGCAGACCGCCTCGGCGCTGGCCGATGTCCTGGCGAAGCACCCGGAAAACGCCGCCGCGCTGCTGGATGCCTGGTGCGCCGGGCGCGAACATCATTTCCCGCTGCGCGCGCTGATCCGCTACCGTTCGCTGGATGAGTTAATCAGCCAGCTGAAACAGCCGGAGATCGTCACCACCGAACGCCTCAGCCGCTTCCGCCAGGCGGATAACGCCGAACAATGGCTGAGCGGCGGTCGCTTCGACTGGCGGCAGGGCAGAGAGCAGGCGCATCCGGCCGCGCTGGCGCTGCTGCCGCTCTATCCGTTTGACCGCCAGCGCCACTGGCCGCCGGGACTGCGCTTCACGCCGTCAGCATCGGACACGACAGCGGAGCCGGGCAGCACAACGCGCGAAAGCAGCGCCAGTATTGAGGGACAATCCTCGCCGGACCAGCCAGGCAGCGAGTTCGTGCGCGGCTGGGTGGCAGACACCCTCAGCCTGTCAGCGGCGGATCTGAACGGCGATGACGATCTGCTGACGCTGGGGCTGGACTCCCTGCAAATGCTGGACCTGGTGGATGAGGGGAAAAAGCTCGGCGTTGCCCTGACGCTGGCGCAGCTGTTTGAAAAAACCACCCTCAACGCCTGGCAGCAGTGCTGGCAACAGGCGGAGCGGCAGGCGGAATCTGCCCCGCAGGCTGAAAAGGCGCAGGTACAGTGGGACGGCGGGGCCTTTACCCTGACCCCGGTGCAGCTGGCCTACTGGCGCGGGCGTCAGGGCGATCGCCAGCTGGGCGGCGTGGCCTGCCAGATCTATCTGGAGCTGGACTGCCCGCCGCTGGCCGATGAACGGCTCAGTGCGGCGCTGAACCAGCTGCATCAGCGTCACCACCTGCTGCGGATGCGCATTAATGCCGATGAGCAGGGGGTCATTGAAGCCTGGCGTCCGGTGACCGTTGACAGCTATCACTGGCAGGCGCTGGCCGATGACGAGGCCGAAAATCAACGCCTGGCGCTGCGTGAAAAACTGTCCCACCGGGTGGCGGATCTCAGCCGGGAAAGCGGCTTCCATCTGGCGGCCAGCCACCGTAGCGAAGGCAGCCGCCTGCATATCAACATTGATATGGTGATTGCCGACGGCATGAGCGTACAGATTCTGCTGGCCGAGCTGAGCCGGGCGATTAATCAGCCGCAGGCGGCGTGGCCCGCGCTGGAATACAGCTTCCCGCAGTATCTGCTGGAACAGCAGCAGAACGATCTCAGCGCCAGCCGCGACTACTGGCAGCAGCGACTGGTGCAGGGGCTGCCGCAGGCACCGCAGCTGCCTCGGCAAAGCCAGGCCGGGCAGGGCGCACCGCGATTCAGCCACCGTGACTGGCAGCTGGACGCGGAACGCTGGAGCCGCCTGAAAGCACTGGCGCGCGGGCAGGGCGTTACGCCGTCGATGCTGCTGGCGGGCTGCTACGCGGCCACGCTGCGCGGCTGGTCGGCGGTGCCGGATTTCAGCCTGAACCTCACTATTTTTAACCGCCGTGGCGATCATCCTCAGCTGCCGGAACTGGTGGCGGACTTTACCACGCTGCTACTGCTGGCCTGCGAAAGCCAGCCCGACGACACCCTGCTGGCCGGTATCCGGCGGCTCAACCAGCGCTTTATGGCCGACTTCGATCGCGCCGACTACAGCGCGGTGGAGGTAATGCGCGACGGCGCACAGCTGCACGGTCGCCAGATGGATATGCCAGTGGTGTTCACCAGCAATCTGGGCCGGGATCTGATCGGCAGCAATACGCTCGGCGAGCTGCACTACTGGATTTCGCAGACGCCGCAGGTGTGGATTGACTGCCAGGTGATGGAGCATCAGGGCGCGCTGCTGCTGTGCTGGGACAGCGTCGATTCACTGTTCCCGCCGCAGATGGTTGAGCAGATGTTTGGCTTTATGTGCCGACTGATCGACGGCATCGCCAGCGACGAACGGCTGCTGCATGCCCCGGTGGCGCACCATGTTGATAGCGCCACGCTGGCGCAGCGTCGGCTATCGCAGGATCGACACACCGTGCCGCCGTTCAGCCCGCGCCTGCTGCCTGCGCCGTTCTGGCACAGCGTGCAGCAGCAGCCGCAGCAGCGAGCGCTGGTGGATGCCGACGGCGATCTCAGCTATCGGCAGCTCGGCAATCAGGCTCGGGAACTGGCCTGGCGACTGCGTGAAGCGCGGGTGCAGCCGGGCGATCGCGTGGCGATCCTGCTGCCGAAAGGCCGCCAGCAGATCGTCGCGGTGCTGGCCTGCCACGCGGTGGGCGGCATTTATGTGCCGCTGGATGTGGCGCAGCCGCCAACCCATTTACAGCAGATTATCCGCCAGGCGCAGGTGCGAATGGTGGTGGGCGCGGGTGAAAATATTTTCGACGCCGGTCAAAACCCGGCGGATACGTATGGAACTGCGCCGGTCGCTGGCGAGGCCAATGCATCCGCCTCCGCACAGCATGCTGAAAAACCGGTCAACGCGTCTGCCGTGACTGGCCATGCTGATGACGCGTTTACCGCTCCCGCCGCGAATATGGAATACACCTGGCTGGATATCACCCAATCCTGCGACGCGCTGCTGCCATTGAGCGAAATCGCCTGCGGCAATCCGGCGGATGCCGCCTACATCATCTTTACCTCCGGTTCCACCGGGGTGCCGAAGGGGGTGATGGTCAGCCATCAGGCGGCGGCAAACACCGTGGATGAGATCAACCACCGCTACGTCGGCGAGGGTGCGATGCGGGTCTTCGCGCTGTCGGCGCTGAACTTCGACCTCTCGGTGTACGACATTTTTGGCGCACTCTCCTGCGGCGGCACGTTGGTGATCCCGGCGGAGGGCGAAGAGAAAGACGCCCCGCGCTGGCTGAACCACCTGCATCAGCAGGAAGTGACCCACTGGAACAGCGTTCCGGCGCTGTTCGATATGCTGCTGACCGCCGCAGAACACGATCCGCGCGGGCTGCCGCCGTCGCTTAACCGGGTGCTGCTTTCCGGCGACTGGGTGGGGCTGGATCTGCTGCCGCGCCTGCGCGCGCTGGGATCGCAGGCCGGATTTACCGCGCTCGGCGGCGCAACCGAGGCGGCCATCTGGTCAAACGCGCTGGACGTTGAACAGATCGACCCTGAATGGCAGGCGATCCCCTACGGCTATCCGCTGGCCCACCAGTCTTATCGCGTGGTGGATCGGCAGGGCCGTGACTGCCCGGACTGGGTCGCCGGTGAGCTGTGGATCGGCGGCGTCGGGCTGGCGATGGCCTACTACGGCGACGAAGCCAAAACCGCCGCCAGCTTCGTTATGCAGGGCGGCGAACGCTTCTACCGTACCGGCGATCGCGGGCGCTTTGTTCCCGGCGGCTGCCTGGAATTCCTTGGCCGGGAGGATCGGCAAATCAAGCTGAACGGCTACCGCATCGAGCTGGGCGATATTGAAGCCCAGGCCGAGCGTTTCAGCCGGGTGGGCCGCGCGGTGGCGATCTATCTGGACAAACCGCATAAGCACTTACGGCTGTTCGTTGAGGGGGAAGCGCAGCGCGAAACCCGGGCCACGGCGACTCTGACTGCGCCGCTGCCGAACGCCTTAGCGGTGGAAGAGACCGCTCAGCAGGAAGCCCACGCGGTGCGCCATCTGCTCTGCCAGCTGCTGACCACAAAGCTGGGTCTGGCGATCAGCGAATGGTATCAGCCGGATGCGCTGCTGGCTAAGGCGCAGATCGCCCGGCGCTATCGGCCGCTGGTGCGCCACTGGCTGAGCTGGCTGGTCGGGCAGGGCTGTCTGATCTCCGGCGAGCAGGGCGTGAAAGCCGGGCAGTGGCCGGGCGAATTTACCGCGCCGCCGCACCCGTACCTGGCGGCAATCGTGCAGTCGCTACAGCAGCGGCTTGAGTGGATCGCTGGGGTGGTACGCGGCGAGCAGAATGCGCTGGTACTGCTGGACGATCCGGTGCTGTCGCCGGAAACGCTGGTGGCCGGATCGCCGGAAACCCAGGCGGCTATCGATGCCGTGGTGGCGCAGATTGCCGCGCTGGCAGAGCAGCTACAGCGCCCGGTGCGCGTGGCGGAGCTGAACGGCCGCAGCGGTCTGTTCGCCAGCGCGCTGCTGGCGGCGCTGCCGGAGTCGGCGATTGAATACTGCCTGGTGGAGTCGGCCTCATCGCTGCGCCAGCAGGCCGAGTTCCGCCTGAGCGGCTATCCGCACCGCAGCCTGCTACTGGCGGCTGCGGACCCTTGCCGCTTCAGCGCCGACGTGGTGCTCAGCAACAACGCGCTGCACCGCTTCAATAACATTGCGACAGGCGTTCAGGCCCTGCGCGGACTGTGCGCCGCCGACAGCCGTGCGCTGA
Source organism: Erwinia sp. INIA01 (assembly GCF_025947915.1). Classification (NCBI taxonomy): domain Bacteria; kingdom Pseudomonadati; phylum Pseudomonadota; class Gammaproteobacteria; order Enterobacterales; family Erwiniaceae; genus Erwinia; species Erwinia sp. INIA01. Next base: position 328,827 of record NZ_JAPDNC010000005.1, on the reverse strand, counting down.
TACTGGAAACGCTGACCCTCAGCCCGCTGGCGCAGCTGACGGTGCTGCTGCTGCCGCAGGAAGCCGCTTACGCCGATCGCCGCCGTGGCAGCCTGTCGCCGCTGCTTTCCGCCGACGGCTGGCACGCGGCGCTGGCCGAACAGGGGATGACGGTGGCATCGGCCTGCGCGGTGGGCACAGGCGCGCTGCTGCTGCAAAGCCTTGCGGGCCGGTCGCGCGCGATGCCGGACGCCGCCGCCCTGCGTAGCTGGCTGCAGCAGCAGCTGCCAGCGTACATGCTGCCGCAGCAGATCCATCTGCTGGAGGCGATGCCGCTCAGCGCCAATGGCAAAGTGGACCGCCGTGAACTGGCGGTGCGCGCCGCCGCTGATGCGCAGGCGACGGGCAGTACGGTCAGCGCCGCGCTGCACGGCGAGCGCGAGCATCAGGTCGCGGCGGTGTGGCAGCAGGTGCTCGGCGTGATGCCGGACGCCGCCAGCAACTTCTTCCAGCTGGGCGGCGACAGCCTGCACGCCACTCGGATTGTGGCGCAGCTCGGCGATATCGGCATCGGTGGTGCCACTCTCGGCCAGCTGTTCGCCAGCCCGGTGCTGCGTGATTTTGTCGGCCAGCTGCCCGAACAGCAGGCCAGCGTGCAGATTGCCGCCCTGGCCCACGATGCCAAACAGCGCTACCAGCCGTTTGCCGCCACCGACGTACAACACGCCTACCTGACCGGGCGGCAGTCCGGCTTCGATCTCGGCGGCGTGGCCACTCACTACTATTCGGAATATCAGGGCGAGGCGTTTGACGCCGCGCGGCTGGAGCAGGCGCTCAGCCAGCTGGTGGCGCGTCACGATGCCCTCCGTCTGATTTTCGACGAACAGGGAATGCAGCGCGTGCTGCCCGAGCAGCCCGGTGCCGCGCTGACCGTGCTGCGCTGTGCGGCCGCAGAATGGCCGTCCTTTACCGAACAAACGCGTGAAAACCTCTCTCACCGCGTGCTGGCACCGGGTGAATGGCCGCTGTTCCACGCCACGCTGATTGAAAGTGACGACGGACAAAATCGCTTCTGCCTGGGGCTGGATAACCTGGTCCTGGACGGGCTGAGCATGCAGATGTTTATTGCCGAGCTTGCCGCACTGTATGCCGATCCGCAGGCCGCGCTGCCAGCGGTGGATATCGGTTTCCGCGATTACGTGACCGCCGTTCACGGCAAGCAGCGGCCGGAATCGGAACAGTACTGGCTGGATCGGTTGGAAAACCTGCCGGATGCCCCGGCGCTGCCGCTGGCCTGCGATCCGCGCACCCTCGGTACGCCGCGCTTCCGTCGCCGCAACGGCTGGCTATCTGCTGAACGCTGGCAGCAGCTGACCGCTAAAGCGCGTCGCCATCAGATCACCCCGTCGTGCCTGCTGCTGACCTGCTATGCCCAGGTGCTGGCTCGCTGGTCGGCGTCACCGTCGCTGAGCATCAACGTCACGCTGTTTGACCGCCAGCCGGTCCATCCGGCGATCAATCATGTGATGGGCGATTTCACCTCGCTGCTGCTGCTGGCCTGCCACCACCAGGCCGGTGAGAGCTGGCAGCATCGCGCTCGCCAGCTTCAGCAGCAGCTGGGCGACGATCTGGCGCATATGGATGTCTCGGCGGTGTGGGTGATGCGCGAACTGAGCCGCCTGCGCGGCAGCGCGCAGACCATGATGCCGGTGGTGTTTACCAGCGCGCTGGGCGCGCAGAACGCCGACTATCCGCAGGCTGACTTCCCGCCGTCGATCTGGGGCGTCTCGCAGACCCCGCAGGTGTGGATTGACCATCAGGTCTTTGAGCGCGGCGGCGAGCTGCACTTCAACTGGGACGTCGTGGAGGGGCTGTTCCCGGCGGGTATGGTGGATGAGATGTTTGCCGCCTACGGCGATCTGCTGCGCCAGCTCAGCGAAAGCGAGAGCTGGGACGGTGTGATTCAGCCCGAACTGCCCGCGCCCCAGCGGGCCGCACGGCATCAGGCTAACGGCGTCACGCTGCCGCAAGACCCCCGTTCACTGCACGGTCGGGTGGCCGATGCCATGCGTGAGCATGCCGACCGCACCGCGCTGATCGACGGCGAACGCCAGCTGAGCTTCCGCCAGCTGGAGCTGAAAGTGCAGCGGCTGGCGCTGGCGCTGCTGGAGCAGGGCGCACAGGCCGGGGAGCACATTGGCGTGGCACTGCCGCGCGGCAGCGAGCAGGTGATTGCGGTGCTGGCCGTGCAGTGGATCGGCGCGGCCTACGTGCCGATGGCCGTCTCGTGGCCACTGCACCGCCGCCAGCAGATCGTCAGCCAGGCGGCGATCCGGCGAGTCATCAGCGGTCATGATGTTGAGTGGCCGTCGGACATTGCGCAGATTGCCGCCGATGCCCGCCCGCTGGGTTCACGACTGCCTGCCGCCGCGCAGGTGGAAGCGGATGCGCTGGCCTACATCATCTTTACCTCCGGCAGTACCGGAACCCCGAAAGGCGTGGCCGTTTCCCACGCGGCAGCAGTGAACACCCTGGTGGCGATCAATCAGCTGTACGGCGTAACGGAACGGGATCGCGGGCTGGCGCTGTCGGCGCTGCATTTCGACCTGTCGGTGTGGGATATCTTTGGCCTGCTCTCGGCGGGCGGCAGCCTGGTCACGGTGTCCGGGCAGGATGAAAAAGACGCCTGGCGCTGGCTGGCGCTGGGGCAGGAACACCGCATCAGCCTGTGGAACAGCGTTCCGGCCCTGCTGGAAATGGTGCTGCCGCTGTGTGAAATGCAGGATGCGCCCGCCGTGCTGGCGGATCTGCGGCTGGTGATGCTCTCCGGCGACTGGGTGTCGCCAACGCTGGCGCAGCGGCTGCAAGCCGTAGCCCCGCAGGCACAGGCCATCGCGCTGGGCGGTGCCACCGAGGCATCGGTCTGGTCGAATCACTGGCCGATAGCACAGCGCGTTGACGGCTGCCCGTCCGTTCCCTACGGCGTGCCGCTGCCGAATCAGGCGTTCCGCGTGGTTAACGATCTGGGCGACGACTGCCCGGACTGGGTGCCGGGCGAACTGTGGATCGGCGGGTGCGGCGTGGCGGCGGGGTATTTTGGCGATGAGCAGCGAACCGCCAGCCAGTTTGTCACCCTGAACGGCCAGCGCTGGTATCGCACCGGGGATATCGGCCGCTGGCTGCCCGGCGCGGTGCTGGAGTTCCTCGGCCGCCGCGACAATCAGGTGAAAGTCTCCGGCTATCGGCTGGAGCTGGATGAGATCCGCCTGGCCATCGACAGCGCACCGGCGGTGAACGATGCGCTGGTATGGGTAGCCGAACAGGGCGGTCGCCCGGCGCTGGCGGCGGTGGTGCAGTCCGCACAGCAGCCGGACTGGCGCGCGCTGGCGCAGCATCTTGCCAGCCTGCTGCCGGCTTATGCCATCCCCTCTCTGTGGGGCTACTGCGACAGCTGGCCGCTGACCGACAACGGCAAGCGCGACCGGCGTGCCATTGAAGCGCTGGCCCAGGGTGTGGCGCGACAGGCGGCGGATCGCCCGCTCAGCGACGCGGAACGGCAGCTGATTGCGCTGCTGGCTCCGCTGCTGGAGCGCGACGACATCGATATTTACGACAACTTTTTCGCCATCGGCGGCGACTCCTTTATTGCCACGCGGCTGGCCGCCGCTCTGCGACGTGAACACGGAACAGAGCTGCCGCTGTGGAAAATCTTCCAGTTACAAACGCTCGACCGCATCGCGGAGGCCGTGGCTTCCGCCTGCGAGCAGGCGTCGGATACCCATTTTGAGGAAGGAACGTTATGACCAGCCATTCACCATCGGCGCAGCAGGCGCTTTACCTGCTGCTTTCCCTTGAAAAACAGCAGGCGCAGTTCTGGTTAGATGCGGGCGCGCTGAAGTTTCGCGCCCCGCAGGGGGTGATTGGTCCACAGCAGGTTGAGCAGCTTAAGGCGCTGAAACCGCAGATTATCGCACTGCTTGAGCAGTGGAGCCGCGAAGATACCTTTATCGCCGAGCCGCAGGACCAGCACCTGCCGTTTGCGCTCAGCGACGTGCAGTCCGCCTACTACATTGGTCGCCAGCAGGCGTTTAACTTCGGCGGCATCGGCTGCCACGGCTATTTTGAAATCGAAGCCTCGCGCTGGGATGCCCCGCGGCTGGAGGCGGCCTGGAACCGGCTGGTGGCCCGCCATGCGATGCTGCGTGCCGTCGTCAACCCGCAGGGCGAGCAGCAGATCCTGCCGTCGGTGCCGCACTTTGACATCGCCAGCCGCAATGCGTCGCCGCAGGCGCTGCGCGAAGAGATGTCCCACCGGGTTTATGCCACCGACCGCTGGCCGCTGTTCGATTTACAGTTCAGCCACACCGACGCCGGTGACTGCCTGCACTTCAGTATCGATCTGCTGATTGCCGACGCGCTGAGTATTCAGATCCTGCTGGCCGAGCTGTGGCGTGAATATCGCGGTGAGTCCGCCGGAGATGAACTCACCGTCAGCTTCCGCGATGTGATCCAGTATCAGCAGCGCCAGCAGCGGCATCGCCGCTATGCCGAAGCGCGAGATTTCTGGCTGGATCGGCTGGAAAGCCTGCCGGAATGCCCGCAGCTGCCGCTGCTGCCGGAGGCCGCCAACGAGGGAACGCCGACCTTCTTCCGCCTCAGCCAGCAGTGGGACGCTGCGCAGTGGCAGCGCCTGCGGTCACGCTGCCAGCAGCAGGGCGTGTCGCCCTCCGCGCTGCTGCTGACCCTGTATGCCGAAACCATGGCGCGCTGGTCCGCCAGCCGTCATTTCTGCCTCAACCTGACGGTGATGGATCGCCCGGACGTGCACCCGCAGGTGGCCGCGCTGATCGGTGACTTTACCTCGGTCAGCCTGCTGGAGGCGGATCTGCGCGCTATCTGCACCCTCGGCGAGCGGGTAAACCAGCTGCAAACCCGGCTGTGGCAGGACCTGGAGCATAATGCCTTTTCCGGCGTGTCGACCATTCGTGAACTGGCCCGCCAGCGCGGCAGCCAGCGTGCCCGTATGCCGGTGGTGTTTACCAGTGCGCTGGTCAGCGATGATCACGCGCCGGATACCGCCAGCGCGCTGCCGGGCGATGCGCACTTTACCTGGGGCATCAGCCAGACCCCGCAGGTGTGGATCGACTGCCAGGTGATGCTGTTCCAGGGCGGGTTGCTGATTAACTGGGATGTGATCGACGGCGTGTTCCCCGAAGGCACCGTGGCGGCGATGTTTGATGCCTTTAGCAGCCAGATCGCTCGGGTGCTGGAGGACGATCGCTGCTGGCAGCAGCCGGTCCAGCTGCCGCTGCCCGGCGCGCAGCAGCAGACGCGCGCACGCGCTAACCACACCGCCCGCGATATCCCCAGCGGATTACTGCACGACGATCTGATGCTGCAGGCGGCACAGCGGCCGCAGGCGGTGGCGCTGATTGATGACGACGGTGAAGTGACCTATGGCGAACTGCTGCACCAGGCGCAGACCCTGGCCGCAGCGCTGGCCGCTGCGGGCCGCTATGCGCTGGTGCTGAACGTGCGTCGCCAGCAGATTATCGCCGCGCTGGCGGTGCTGCTGGCGGGCGGCACCTATATCCCGGTCGACGCCGGGCAGCCGGAGCAGCGCATCGCCCAGATCGTTGCCGACGCCGGGGTGAAGGCGGTGCTGGTCGCCGGGCAACTTGAGCAGCAGGCGTGGCAGCAGCAGGGCGTGGCGGCGGTGGATGTATTGCATCCCGTGGCGCTGGAACCGCAGACCGTAGCGGCGCAGATCGATCCGCAGGATGCCGCCTACATTATCTATACCTCCGGCAGTACCGGGCAGCCGAAAGGCGTGGTCATCAGCCATGATGCGGCACGCAACACGCTGCACGATCTGCAACAGCGGCTGGCATTAACCGCCGACGACCGCCTGCTGGCGCTCTCCCGCATCAGTTTTGACCTGTCGGTGTTCGATATCTTTGGCGTGCTCGGTGCCGGTGGCGCGCTGGTGCTGCCCGCCGAGGCCGACCAGCGCAACCCGGCGCAGTGGGCGCGGCTGATCCGCGAACATCGGGTGACGCTGTGGAACACGGTTCCGGCGCTGATGAATATGCTGACCGGCTATCTGATGACCGAAAACGCCACGCTGGATTCGCTGCGTTCGGTGATGATGTCCGGCGACTGGATACCGGTGGGGCTGCCCGCGGCCATCGCCCGCTGCGCGCCGCAGGCCCGTCAGCTGAGCCTTGGCGGCGCAACCGAGGCAGCGATCTGGTCCAACAGCTGGCCGATCGACCCGAAATATCACTATCAGCAAAGCATTCCGTACGGCCTGCCGCTGGCTAATCAGCAGTTCCGCGTGGTCAACGCGGTGGGCGAGGACTGCCCGGACTGGGTGCCGGGCGAGCTGTGGATCGGCGGGCGCGGCGTGGCCCTGGCCTACTGGGGCGACGCGGAGAAAACCGCCGATCGTTTTATCACCGACGAGCGCGGCGTGCGCTGGTATCGCACCGGCGATCGCGGCTGCTACAACGCCGACGGCGTGCTGATCTTCCTGGGTCGACTGGATCAGCAGGTGAAAATTCGCGGGTATCGCGTGGAGCCGGGCGAGATCGAAGCGGCGCTGTCGCGGCTGCCGCAGGTGGCGCAGGCGTCGGTGGTGGTGCGCGGTGGTGCGATGCAGAAAGAGCTGCACGCTTACGTGGAACCGGCGATGCTGGCGGCGGCCGGTCCGCAGGAAAATGCCCAGTGGCAGGCGGTAGTGCCGTCGCTTCAACTGGCGGCGAGCAGCGTGACAGCTTCACTGGATCGCGGGCAGATTGCCGAACTGACCGACGCGCTGGACCGCGTGGCGCTGATGCATATGGTGAAGGCGCTGTGTGACTGCCGGGCGCTGAACGTCGGCCAGCCGGTAACGCTTGATGAGATGATGCAGAGCGGCGGCGTGGCGGAAGAAAACCGCCAGCTGGTGCGCCGCTGGCTGCGCGCGCTGGTGCAGCACAACATGCTGGTGCAGGACGGCGACCGCTATCGCTTGCAACAGTCGGTTGATACCGCAGCGATCGCCCGCCTGTGGCAGCGCGGCGAACAGCTGATTGCCGGGCTGGACGACAACGGCGGCCTGCTGACCTATCTGGAGCGCAGCAGCCGCTGCCTGCCGGAGCTGCTGCGCGGCGAAGAAGATCCGCTGAATCTGCTGTTCCCGGACGGCAAGCTCGATGTGGCGACCCACGCCTATCAGAACAACCTGATCAGCCGACTGATGAACCATCTGCTGCTGCACGCGGCGGAAGAAAAGGTCCGCACGATGGCCGAACGCCGTCGGATGCGGGTGCTGGAGATCGGCGCGGGGGTTGGCGGCACCAGTAACGTGCTGATCCCGCTACTGGCGGGCTATGACGTCGAGTACACCTTTACCGACGTTTCGCCGTTCTTCCTTAACGAGGCGCGTCAGCGCTATCAGCAGCACGACTTCGTGCGCTATCAGCTGTACGACTTTAACCGCCCACCGCTGGAGCAGGGGCTGGACTGTGGTCAGTTCGACATGATCGTCTCCAACAACGTGCTGCATAACGCGGTAGTGGCGCGCGACGGGCTGGCTAATCTGCGCCAGCTGCTGGCCCCCGGCGGCTGGCTGCTGATTATCGAAGCCACCCGCGACAACTACCAGCTGATGACCTCGATGGAATTTAAGCACGGCCTGACCGGCTTTGCCGACGAACGTCTGGAGTTTGACTCGCCGTTTATGCCGCAGGATCGCTGGCTGGCGGCGCTGGATGACGTCGGGGCGGAATCCCTGTGGGCGTGGCCGCCGGAGCAGGATGCGGTATCGCGCCTGGGCCAGAGCTTTATGCTGGCGCAGTTCAACTCCCGCCGCCAGCGCTGTGAACCGCAGGCGCTGCTGGCCGCCCTGAAAGTGCAGCTGCCCGCCGCGATGATCCCGGCCCGACTGGCGGTGCTGGAAGCGCTGCCGGTAACGGTGAACGGCAAGATCGACCGCCGCCAGCTGCCGGAGCTGCCTGCCGCCGCCGAAAGTACGGCGCAGTCGGCCAGCGAGGCGGGCAGCGACGCGCTGGAAACCCAGCTGCTGAGCCTGTGCCGCGAACTGTTGAATAACGCCGCCATCGGGCCGGAGGATGACTTCTTCGCCAGCGGCGGCGACTCGCTGCTGATCACCCAGTGGGTCAGCCGCATCCGCGAAACGCTCGGTGCCGACCGCGTGCCGTGGGAGGGCAGCCTGCGTCAGGTGCTGCAACAGCCGACGGTGCGCGCGCTGGCGGACTACCTGCGCGAGCAGGGCGCGGCGCAGGAAGAGAGCGGCGACGGCTACGCAAAGGTCGCCTGCCTGAAGCCGGGCGACGGCGAAGCGGTGTTTATTTTGCATGAAGGCAGCGGCACGGTGCTGCCGTGCCTGTCGCTGGTGGAGGCGCTGAGCGGACCGGTATACGCCATCAGCGTTGCCAATACCGAGGCCTTCCTCGACCTGCCCGCCGAGGGGCTGATCGCGCGGCTGGCCAGCGACTATCTGGCGGAGATCCGCGCCGTCGCGCCGGATGCCCACCTGTTCGGCTACTGCAAAGGCGGCCTGCTGGCCTATGAGATCGCCCGTCAGGCGATGGAAAACCAGACCCCGCTGGCGTCGGTAACGGTAGCCAGCAGCTACCGCATTCCTTATGTGATTGACGATCCGCTGATGATCGATATGGCTATCGTCTGGGCGCTGGGCATTGATGCACCGTGGCCGCTGGACAGGCTGGAGCTGGAGGAGGTCTATCAGCAGATCCTGCACCGCAATCCGGCGTCCATCACCCCGCAGTGCGTGGCGCGCGTCGCCCGCGAACAGGGCAAAACCGCTTTCGCCAGCGCCTATGAAGAAGTACAGCAGCGCACGCCGGAGCAGCGTCTGAACGAGCTGACCGCCGCCATCGTCGGCAATTCCGGCGGCCAGCCTGCGCTGGCCGAGGCCGAGTGGCAGCGCATGTGCGCGGTGTTCCGCCACAGCATTCGCGGCATCTGCTGCTACAAGCCGGGCTTCTTTGCCGGGGAGATGACCTTCGCCTGCCAGCAGGGGGATACCTATCTGCTGCCTGCGCTCCAGCGCGATATGAAATCGTTCTGGGAAGGGGTGTGCATCGATGAAGTGCGCTATGTCGATTTGCAGGGCGACCATTTCAGCTGCATGAGCGCGGAAAACGTCGCGCCGCTGGCGCAGCATCTGGAACAGCAGCGGAGGGCAGGATGAAACACATTATTGTGATCGGCGGCCGGGGGGAAGTAGGCCGTGCGGCGGTGGCGCTGCTGCGGTCGCTCGATTACCGGGTAACGGTGGTCGGGCGCAGCCCCGGCGGGCTGGAAGCGGACTACCGGCAGTGCGACATCTTCGATGCGCAGGCGCTGGCGGACGTCTGTCGCAGGGCCGATCTGGTGCTCAACGCCGCCGGTCCGTCTTCGCTGATTGGCGCTCGGGTGGCGCAGGCGGCGCTGCTGGCGGGGGCGGGCTACGTTGATGTGGCGGGCGATCCACCGCTGTGGCGTGAAATCGCCCAGGACGGCAGGCTGCAACACGCGCTGGCCCAACGCGCCTGCGTGCTGGGAGCCGGGTTAACCCCCGGCCTGGCGGCGATGCTGCCGCGCTATGCGCTGGCGCGGCTGGCGCACGTTTCCCATATCACCCTTTACGGCGGCGGCATCGAGCGCTTTACCGCCGTTTCCGCAGCGGATTTCATTGCCAGCCTCAATCCTTATCAGGAGCAGGGCCGGGCAGGTACGGTGATTGCCAACGGGGAAATGCAGCGGGCTTCGGCGCAGCAGCGGGTGAAGATTCCCACCGCCGCCCGGCCGTTTGACGCGCTGCCGTTCCTCAGCTTCGAACTGGAACAGCTGGCCGGCGAGTTCGGGCTGGGCAATCTGGCCGCTTACAGTCTGGTGGCCGATGCGCAGATGCTGCTGGCCTGCCAGCAGCAGGATGAGGCGCAGGCGGAACTGGTACGGCTGAGCACTGAGCTGGCCGCTGCCGAAGGCGAACAGCAGCACTTCTGGCTCCAGGCGCGGGGCACCCAGGCCGGGCAGCCGGTCAACCTGGAGCTGCGGCTGCGCTTCGCCAACAGCTACCGCCTGACCGGCAGCGTGGCGGCGCTGGCGGTGGATGCGCTGCTGCGCCAGCCAGCGGGCGGCCTGAAGTGGCTGCCGCAGGTACTGACGGCTGAACCGCTGCTCAATGCGCTGCACGCGCATGGTCTGCTGGCGCAGTTCACTTCCAGCGTGCTGCCTGCCGAACAGCCACAGTTTACCGAGGGGGAGCTATGAGCCGTCCGTTACGCGTGGTGGTCTGCGGTACGCTGTTTGGCCAGGTCTATCTTTCCGCGTTTAATCAGCCGTTCGCCGGGTTTGAGCTGGCGGGCATTGTGGCGCGCGGCAGCCAGCGATCCCGCGATCTGGCGGAAAAGTACGGCGTGCCGCTTTATCAGCACGTGGACGATCTGCCGGGGGATATTGATATCGCCTGCGTGGTGATCCGCTCGGCCATCGTCGGCGGGGCGGGCAGCGAGATCGCCCAGGCGCTGTTGCAGCGCGGCATCTCGGTATTGCAGGAGCATCCGGTTTATCAGAGCGACGTGGCGCAGTGCCTGAAGCTGGCCCGTAAACACGGCTGCACCTACCACGTAAATACCCACTATCCGCACAGTCCGGCGGTGCGGCGCTTCATCCGCGTGGTGCAGAACGCGCTGGCGGAGCAAAAGGCGTTGTTTATCGACGCCACCTGCGGCGTGCAGGTGATCTGTAGCCTGCTGGATATTCTGGGCCGCGCCTTTGGCCGCTTCGCCCCCTGCGCCTTTGAAGCGCAGGACGGCTGGAGCCAGGCGCTGCGATCGCAGATGCAGGGCACGCCGCCGTACAGCCCGCTGCGCGGGGTGATTGCCGGGGTGCCGATCGCGCTGAATCTGCAAAATCAGCTCGACCCCGCCGATCCGGATAATCATTTCCACATTATGCACCGCATCTGCGTGGGCCTGCCGGGCGGCAACCTGCTGCTGGCCAATACCCACGGTCCGCTGCTCTGGCACGCGCAGATGCATATCCCGCGCGAACGGACCGAAACCGGCTGCCGTGAACCGCTGCCGCCGGAGCATGCGCCGCACTATTACCGCACGCCGCTGTACGCGCTGGCCGAGGATAACCGTGACGATCTGGACGGCGTGCTGGCGGAACAGTGGCCGTCGGCGGTGCGCCATGCGCTGCGTGAGTTTGCCGCGCGGATGGCCGATCCACAGCCGCAGCATGCCCAGCAGCTGCTGGCGCTGACCGCCGCCTGGAAGGATCTGATGAGCCAGGTCGGCAATCCGCAGAGCGTGACCTTCGACGCGCCGCCGCCGCTGCCTGCCGCCGCGTGGGCCGCGTTTAATCAGGGCGAGGAGCAAGACGATGACTGAACAACCTTTACGCCTGCTGCGTGCAGGCACCTCCCGGCAGCTGGTCTGCTTCCATCACGCCGGGGGCATGGCCGAGTACTTTCTGCCGTGGCGCGACGGCGTGGCGCAGGAAAGTGCGCTTTACGCCACCCAACTGCCGGGCCACGGTGCGCGGATGAACGAAACGCCGCTGACCTGCCTGCATCAGATGGCCGATCGGCTGGCCGCCGCCTGCCACTTCCTGCCGCGCCGTCCGACTTTTTTCTTCGGTCATAGTATGGGGGCGGCGCTGGCGTTTGAAGTGGCGCTGCGCCTGCAAAAACAGGGCAGGCCGGTGGACGGGCTGGCGGTGTCCGGCCGCCTGCCGCCGCACCGCAACAGCGGCAGCGACTACTACCGCCAGAGCGACAGCCGCCTGCTGGATAAAGTCACCCGGCTTTCCGGTGATGAGATGCCGTCGGGCCAGGCCAGCGAGCTGCTGACGCTATTGATGCCGGTATTTCGCGCCGATTTTCAGGCGATTGAAACCTACCAGCGCCGCTGTGCGGAAAAACTCAGCTGCCCGGTCTTTGCCGCCGTCGGCGAGCGCGACAGCGAAGTGTCGGTGGAGGAGATGTCGCAGTGGGAAAGGGTGACCGGACATCGCTTCAACCTGAAAGTGTTTAGCGGCGGTCATTTCTATCTTCAGCATCAGCGCAGTGCGCTGCTGGATTTTTTAAACCGCGAGTGTGACCGTGCATCCGGTGCCTCGGTGAAGGAATATCATGAAATATAATGCGAATATCGTCAGCCTGTTCGGCCTTTACTGCGCGCAGGGCACGCCGCTGGGCTTTGCCCTGTTTGCCCTGCCGGGAATACTGCGCGAGCAGGGGGCGGATCTGCGCTTTATCGGCCTGGTTGGCCTGAGTATGCTGCCGTGGGCGTTTAAGTTTATCTGGGCTTCGTGGCTGGAGAACCGCCGCCCGTGGGGCTTCCGCGCGCTGCCTGCCGGGCTGGCGTGGATACAGCTGTTAAAACTCTTGTCGCTGGCGGCCATCGCGGCGCTGTTCTGGTTCGATCCCGCCGGTCACATTATCGGCCTGGTGTTAATGGTCACGGCGGTGAACCTGTTCTACGCCACTCAGGATGTGGCGGTAGATGCGCTGGCGGTGCGGACCTTCGCCGGTAGCCGCCACGTTAACGTCAACGTCGGCCAGGTGGCGGGCTTCAGCCTCGGCATGCTGGTGGGCGGGGTGGTCAGCCTGTATGTCTTTTACCGCACCGGCTGGCAGGGCACGGTACTGCTGTGCCTGCTGATCCAGGTGGTGTGCCATTTGCCGTTCCAGCTTCATCTGCGCCACTTTGCCCGCCAGCCCGCTGAAGTGGCACCGCTGGGTGAGAAGGGCGCGGCGCTGCGCTATATCTTCCGCCGCAAACACTGGAAGCCGGTGATCCTCACCGCGCTGCTGTTTAAATCCGCCAGCACCCTCGGTGCCAGCCTGGTGTCGCCGCTGCTGGTGGATATGGGCGTCAGCCTCGACCAGATTGCGCTGATCTCCGGCAGCGTGCTGATCGTCAGCTATATCGCCGGGGCCGTGGCATCCGGCGTGCTGCACCGCTGGCTGAGCAGCGCGCGGCTAACGCTGATCGGCCTGTCGGGCAGCCTGCTGTGCTGGCTGGGGATGGCGCTGTCTTTAAGTGCGGATCGCGCCTCCACTCAGTGGATCTTCACCTTCTTCGTGCTGGAAGGTTTCTTCTTTAACCTGTGCTGCGTGGCGCTGTTCGCCTGGTTTATGTGCTGGAGCGAAGGGGAAAAAGACGGTTCGGTGGTGCAGCCTGGCACCGACTTTACCCTGTTGCAGTGCTGCGAAGTGCTCGGCAGCAGCACGGCAATGGTGATTGGCGGCACGCTGGCGCACTACCTCGGGTTTGCCAACACCTTCTATATGGCGGCCCTGTTCGGCGCGGTGATTGCGCTGGTGATTATGCGCTGCTTCCGCCGCGTGCCGGACCGTTCACCCGATGAACCGCAGCCGCTGAATGAGGTGGCGCAATGAGCGAGCCGCAAAACGGCAGCGCCTTTCGCTGGCTGATGGCGCTGGTCAGCACCCAGCGGGCGCGGCTGGCGCTGTCGATGAGCCTGGCGGTGTGCTATTCGCTGCTGGCGCTGGTGCCGTACGTGCTGGTCTGGCGGCTGGTGGACGGCATGCTCAGCGATCGCGCGCTGACCGCCGGACAGGTGTGGCAGTGGGTCGGGCTGGCGGCGCTGGCGCTGGCGCTGAAAATCGCCCTGCAGCTCACCTCCGGCCTGCTGTCGCACCAGGCGGCCTTCCGGCTGCTGTTCGACCTGCGCCGCCGGGTGATCGAACGGGTCGGCAGGCTGCCGCTCAGCGTCTGTCATCAGCATACTTCCGCCCGGCTGAAGAAGATTATTTCCGACGATATCGGCCGCATCGAAACCTTTGTCGCTCACCATCTGCCGGATATGGCGGCGGCGATAATCACCCCGCCCGCCGCCGCGCTGCTGCTGTTTTTCTTTGACTGGCGGCTGGCGCTGGTGGCGCTGATCCCACTGCCGGTGGCGATCCTGATGCAGTGCTGGATCTTTCGCGGCTTCAGCGGGCGCATCGGCGACTATCACCGGGTGGTGGCGGATCTGCATACCAGCATCACCGACTTTGTGAAAAGCATGCCGCTGGTAAAAACCTTCAATATGACGGTGGACTCCCATCGCCGCTATGCCCGCGCGGTGGATGAGCACTATCAACTGGTCAGCGGCTGGCTGCGCGACACGCGTACACCGATGGCGCTGTTCAAAATCAGCATCGACATCGGGCTGCTGTGCCTGATGCCGGTGGGGATCTGGCTGTTCGCCCAGGGCGAGGTGACGCTGGCGACGCTGTTTATGTTCCTGCTGCTTGGCGTGGGGCTGATGGAGCCGCTGTTTAACCTGCTGCAGTTTGCCGGGATGTTCAGCGAGCTGCTGAAAGGGGTGGAAAACATTCGCGACTTCGCCACCATGCCCGTGCAGCAGGAAGCCGGGCAGTGGGCGACGCTGAAGCACTACGATATCCGCTTCGAGCAGGTCGGTTTTGCCCACGGCAACAGTCAGAAAGCGACGCTGGAAAACCTCAGTTTTACCGCTCATCAGCATCAGATCACCGCTATCGTTGGCCCCAGCGGCGCGGGGAAAACCACCGCAGCGCAACTTATCCCCCGGCTGTACGAATATCAGCGCGGCGAGGTGCTGATTGGTGACGTGCCGATCACCGCGATGCCGCTGGAGCAACTGATGTCGCTGGTCAGCGTGGTATTCCAGGACGTGTTTATCTTTGAAGAAACGGTGGAGAACAATATCCGCATGGGCAACACCGCGCTGAGCGAGCCGCAGATCCGGGCGGCGGCGTGTGCGGCCTGCGCCGATGACTTTATCCGCGCCCTGCCGCAGGGCTATCACACCCCGATACGGCCCGGCATGCTCAGCGGCGGGCAGGCGCAGCGGCTGGCGATTGCCCGCGCCATCGCCAGAAATGCGCCGATCCTGATCCTCGATGAAGCGACAGCGTTTTCCGATGCGCGCAACGAGGCGCTGATCCAGCAGGCCCTGTCGGCGCTGATGCAGGGCAAAACGGTGCTGGTGATTGCCCACCGGCTGAACACGCTGACCGAGGTCGATAAGATTGTGGTGATGTCCCAGGGAACGAACGTGGCGGAAGGGCCGCACGCTGAACTGCTGGCGGCCTGCCCGCTGTATCTGCATATGTGGCAGGCGCACCAGCAGGCGCGCGAATGGCATCTGCCGGTACGGCAGCCGGAGGTGGTGCATGAATGATATTTTCAAGCTGATGAAACAGGTCGGCAACGCACTTAGCGGCCTGCGCAAAATGGTGCTGCTGACGGTGCTGGATGCGTTTCTCGCCTCGGTGCCTTACGCGCTGCTGTTTTACATCCTGCTCGACATGCTTTCAGGCGCGCCGGATTTGCGCTGGCAGTTCACGCTGGCGGCGGGCTGCCTGCTGTTGATGCTGGTGCGCGTGGCGCTGGCAAGGGTGCTTAACTTCAACCTGTCGCTGATGGGCTTCCGCGCCGGGTATCAGCTGCGCAAATCGCTGGGGGAGCATCTGCGGCGGCTGCCGATGGGCTTCTTTTATCGCACCGATATGAGCAGCGTGAACAATACGCTGCTGAAGGATATCGATATGAGCGAGAAGATCTTCACCCATCTGTACGCGCCGTTTATCGCCAGCGTTTCCGTGGTGTGCTTCTTCGCGCTGGGCCTGCTGTTTAAGGACTGGCGGATGGGGCTGGCGATGCTGTCGACCCTGCCGCTGGCGGTGGCGGCTTTCCTGCTGACCCGCCGCTACGCGCGCCGCTGGACGGCGCAGATGCAGGCGCTGATGTTCCGCCTGAACGACGCGCTGATGGAGTATATCGACGGCATTAAAGAGTTGAAGGCCAGCCGGATGACCGGGCAGGCGTTTGGCCGACTGGATAAGGTGCTGGAGACGACCTGGCGGCAGTCGTTGATCGCCGAGAAGGCCAGCGCCTGGCCGGTTTACAGCTTTAATCTGCTGGTGGAGTGCGGATTTATCGTGCTGCTGGCGGCGGTCAGCTGGGCCTGGCTGGGGCAGACCCTGCCGATGGCCGAGGTGCTGATGTTCCTGATCGCCGCCGTGCGCTTCTTCCGTCCGCTGCTGAATATTTCGATGTTCCTCGCCGAGCTGAACTACTTTGGTCTGGCCGCCGGGCGCATTGCCACAGTGTTCGATCTGCCGGAGCTGCCGCAGGGCAATGAGATGCGCGATCCCGACCGGCTGCGCATTCGGCTGGAGAACGTCAGCTTTGCTTATCCTGAGAAACCGGCTCTGTTCGAGCGGCTGAATCTGACCATTGAGGCACAGCAGGTGACCGCGCTGGTCGGGCCGTCCGGATCGGGGAAATCAACTCTGGCATCGCTGATTGCCCGCTTCTGGGCGCTGGAGGGCGGCACTATCTGGGTCGGCAGCGATTCGCAGCGGATTGATACCGCGAAGATGGACGCCAGCCACTGGCAGTCGTATATCAGCGTGGTGTTTCAGCAGAGCTACGTGCTGAACGATACCATCGCCAATAACCTGCGGGTGGCGCAGCCGGATGCGGGTTTGCAGGCTCTGCGGCGGGTGTGCGAAGCCGCGCGGCTGCTGCCGCTGATCGACAGTCTGCCCGACGGGATGGATACGCTGGTGGGCGCGGGCGGGGTGCATCTTTCGGGCGGCGAGCTACAGCGGCTGTCGATTGCCCGCGCGCTGCTGAAGGATGCGCCGCTGATTATTCTGGACGAGGCCAGCGCGTCGCTGGACCCGGAAAATGAGCGCGATATCCAGCTGGCGATGCAGTCGCTGACCGCCGGGAAAACGGTTCTAGTGATTGCCCATAAACTCTCTTCGGTGCGCTATGCCGACCGGATTGTGGTGATGAATGACGGGCGGATTGTGGAGCAGGGGGATCATCAGCAGCTGATGGCGGCGGACGGGCTGTATGCCGAGATGTGGGGGCTGCAGCAGCAGGCGATGAGCTGGCGGCCGGGGGCGACGGTAGCATAACTGGTCGGCTGGTCGGCTGGTCGGCTGGTCGGCTGGTCGGATCGTTGGCAGGTTGGCTGGGCGATCGGGGCCAGACCGGTGATGGCTGTGCGAAGGTCGCCCGGGCGATCGTGGTCAGGGCCGGGGGGAGACTGCGCACGCCGGAGCGGCAAAACCCGCATCCCTGCGTGCCTCGGAACGCGCCGTCCGTGGCGCGTTACGCCCGGCTTAGCGCAGTCTCCCCCCGTCCCTTTGATATCGGAGATGGCTGTGGGAAATCTGGCTCTACAGACTGAGTCCGTAACGTGGTTTTGTGAAGTGTACTAAGTTTACAGATTGAATTCGGTGGTTGTTGTCCGTGCGTCAGGCTATAGGGACATACTTGCGCCAGTGCAGCAAGCCGCCCCAACGCCTTCAACCGTGCAGCCATTTGAAGCGATGTTTGCAGCGACCGGTTTTGCTCAAATCCCCTTAGCTGCTCAGATGCAGCGGTTACTGGAAAGTTGCCGATCGATCTGGGCAGAAATGTCATCCAGTAGCTGATAGCGTTTGCGGTATTCGGACCTTTTTTTGCTCGGTATATCTTCAAGTGCCTTTCTGTGAGTGCTGGTAGGGAGCAAATAATAATCATCAAATGATGGGTAGCCGCCTGATGTTTCCCAGAATTCATCATAGTCTGCATGCATGTGTTTTTTACGGTTCCTGTATCTCAGTGACTGATAAACATGCGTTCTGTTAGATACGGCCAGTACTGTCTTCACCTTAAAGCGTTGCGCGATAGACAGTAGGAACTCGAAAACCAGCCTTTTGGGAAACATGCCGTGAAGATTTTTAGTCGCGCGCTGGATCCTTTCCTGAGCGCTTTCACCATTGGGACCCTGTAAGCCTCCCACCATCATCCCTCTTACGCCGTCACACTCAATCAGCGTGAAGGTGACGGAGCACAGCAAATCACCCGCGCCATCGCTAAGAATAAGACTGGATTCGCCTTCTCGGTCTAATTTGTGCGTGGAGACAAAGTTAAGACGAAACGATTCTGCGTATTTCGTTTCAAATTCTGCGATACACAGCGAGTTATCAAGATGCCGGTTAAAAACATCGGGAGTGACAACCGTCTGCATAACGGTGTAATGGTACAAAATCGCCTCCAACCCATCCTGTCGACTGAGGATGCTGGTCAGATAAGGGCGATGTAGTCTGCACGGCAGGCGCGGCTGAGCAAGCAGGAGTTTCTCGTAGCTGGGATGCCCGGTAAGCAGTTTTAACAGTTTATGCGTCGTAAACGGCATAAGCAGACTGCGCGCTAAAAACTTGTGACGGAATTTTTTCGAATTCCAGAGTTCATGGGGGATATGTTTTCCCTGAAAAAGCGACAAACAGAGTTTCCATGGCGATAAGGGCAGGGGAAGCATTATTACATCATCTTGATGGGACATAATATTCCTTTATGATTCGATGAGGTTGTCATCAGTCATGAAAATTAAAATTCAGGAGATTTTCAATTCTTCTGTTTCATCATGAAGTATTGAATTCAAGTATCTGAACAGGATTTCATAAGTCTGTTAATTCTGATTCGGGGATTTATCAAGACATTATCAAGATGAGAGGGTTTGGTTTTGATGCTTTCGATAGGTTAATAAGAAGAGAAGGTAAGAACTGTATTCCTTAATGCGGCCTTGACCTTGTGTTGACATAATGATTATACACTCTGATTTTTTAAAGAGTGTTAATTTCATGATTAATCTTAAACGACGTTTATATGGCTGGTCGACGTGCAGTGCAGAAATATATCGCGCGTGTTATGAGATGTTCGGCGGCAGCGTTAACGTTCACCCTGACGTCCTGGATTATGCAACGCAAAAAACAGGTAAGAAACTGGCGTATTATCATAAGAGGGTGAAGGGAAACGTTGTAGCAGCCTATCCGGTCGTTGATGATAAAGATATCGGCGTTAACCTGTGGTCCCGCTATCCCTTTTCTTATGATGAAGTCCTTTTCCCATTAGATAAAACAAAACGATTTCTTCTGCCGGAATCAGGTAATCGGATATCGCCTCTGATGAAAGAGTGTCTGTTAAATGTCAATTACACACTGGCCCGAAAAAAGACCATTTGTTTGGTAAAGGAATCATTTTCTAGCCGAACGCATAAAAATCGGCGAAATGAGTATCGGAAGTTTCTTGCGGCAGGTGGGATATGTATTGATCAGGTTCAGTTTACCGCTGAAGAACTGGTAGATATCTATATCAAACTATTCAATGACAGATTTAAAAATAAGGTGAGATGCTATGGCAGAGAGGAACTGAAGGACACAATAACCTCTCTTCGGCATCTTATGTTTGGCTATGTACTTTTTGTTGGGGAGGAGCCCTCCGCCTTCGATCTTGTTTTTAGTGCAGAAAGTTCGGGCATGATATATTTCGATGTTCCGAATGGTGGCGTTAATCCGAAGCATTCGGCATTGAGTACGGGAAGTTTACTGATGTGGAAAAATATTGAGTCTGCAAAACGTTATGCTGAAGAAAGGAATAAAATTATGCATTTTTCAATTGGTTCTCTTGAAGCCGAGTGGGATTACAAACGAAGGTGGGCTAACGTCATGAAGACCGGAAAGGTGGTGATTTAATTCTCTTATTTAAAGGGTTAACCTGTATATACCAGGTTAACCTGGGGCAGGATTATTTATTGGCGTCATTATCCTTAGGGAGGGAAACGGTAAATGTCAGTCCACCATCCTCATTTTTTTTGACTGAAATTGAGCCATGATGAGCATGGCAGATAGCATCCGCAATCGATAATCCCAATCCTGAGCCCCCGGAGTTTCTTGATCTGGACGTTTCGGCGCGAGAGAATCGTAAAAACATTTCTTCTAAAAAGGGATCAGACACACCATTGCCATAATCCCTGACATTCACGAGGATATTGTTGTCTACATTCAAGAGGGTAAGGTCTATTATTTTTCCCTCTGCGGCATATCTTAACGCATTATCCAGTAAAATAGAGATGACCTGGCCTACCCTGAAATGATCGGCATAGCACATCAACTCTTTTTCACCATAAATATTCACCTCCACACCCAGTTCCAGTAGTTTCGGCTTGAGCCATGACACTTTCTCTCGAACCACGTCGTTGATGGCAATTTTTTGATAATTGAGATACAGCTCGCCTGCCCGCGCCAGTGACAGGAGATGAAGATCTTCAACCAAATGGTTAAGGTGCTGTAACTGCCGCATGACCATTAAATGCTGATCCGCATCGGGACTGAAGACGCCATCAATCAGCCCCTGTAGTCGACCTATAGCCGCGGTAAGGGGGGAACGCAGCTCATGCGCAATGGCAACATGTGACGCTTTTAATTCTTTATCATAACGAGCGAGCTGCGCCGACATGAGATTTAAGTCTTCAGTCAATCGGTTGAGTTCGATGGGTACCGATCCCGGCGTTTCCACCTTAACGCCAAAATTGCCTTTAGCAACCGCGCGTGCCACCTCGGCCAGATGAGAAATATGTTTTGATAAGGGTCTGACAGCTCTTAGCGTGATGAAAATGATGACTGGGATAGAAGCCATGACGAGAGAGATCACCAGAGCCCAGTCGGAAAATTCAAAATCTGGATTGGAAAATTCTAGCCCGTACCATTTGTCAATAATTTCATGATAGCGATTTATGTCGATCGTAGGGTCTTTAATCAAGAAATTAAGTTCATTCCGCTCACTCTCTGGTATTTTGTTTTTCATTAATACGGAAGGAATGTAATATCTTAACCAAATAATGGAGGTGATTATAAGGATAGCGCCTATCGCCAGTGAAAGCAGTCTGGTGCAGATCCAGCGCCAAAGAGTGATAGTGTTTTTTTTATTTTTTGAAAATAAATAATTTCGAAATTTCATTTGTCGCTAAACCTGTAACCAATGCCTCTAATGTTAGTAATCATTCCTTTTTTTCCGGCGAGATCCAGTTTTTTTCTTAAATTGTAGACATGAGTGTCTACTACTCGTTCCAGAGCATCACTTTCCGGGTCACAGGCTTCAAGAAGCGACTGGCGACTAAAGGCCTTAAAAGGATGAGCCATGAAGGTAAACAAAAGCTTCATCTCTGTTGGTGTCAATTCCAGATGATTATTCCTCCCTTCGATTGCGACGTAGGCTCTGAATGCATCGGTGTCGGCATGAATATTTTCAAACTGCAGTTCCTTTACTATTTTTACAGCTGAACTCCGTCGTAAAACGGCATGGATCCGGGCAACCACTTCTCCGGGATTGTAAGGTTTGACGATATAATCATCAGCACCAAATCTTAACGCACTGATTTTATCACTGCCTTCACCAATCGCGGTGATCATAATGATTGGGACGTCGCTCTTTCTTCTGATATCCAATAAAACTTCGGTGCCGCTCTTATTTGGCAGCATTACGTCAAGAAGAATCAGGTCCGGTTTCCAACTCAGGATAAGGTCATATCCTCGTTGTCCATCACTGGCTATCATCGTGTGGAATTGATCCCTTTTTAGATAGGCTTCAAGTACATTTGCTGCATCCAGGTCATCTTCTACGATTAACACTTTTTTCATCTTGATAAAACCTTGATGGTGAGTTGTCAGTATCTTGACTGGGTCAAGTAATAATCTTTGTTTCAGGAAGTATAAGATATATTTGGGGAATGAAGAAGATGAATTTTAAATGCTTATCCACTGCGGGTGTTTTTACAGGCGTGTTTTTTTCAGGATTGGTTAGTGCAGCTGAAAATGAACACCATGTAAGTACAGTTGGTTTAGGCTTTGTCAGCGCCGGGAAATACAGCGGTTCTGATGACAGAACCTTCACTCCGTCGCCTTTCTTTCATTTTCAGTACAATAACATTTTCCTGGATGATGCCGAAGGGCTGGGGATGATGTTTGAACTTACGGATGGATTTTATTTTTCACAGGCGCTGGGATATTCATCCGGACGTAGTGATAAAAATTCAAGCTGGAAAGAAGGCTCAGCAAAACTCAAAGGAATGGGGTCGATAAAAGGAGCATTAACTTCATCGACCACGCTGGGTTGGAGTTACGGTAACCAATTCTCTATTGAAGCGAATTTAACCGCGCCATTAACCGACAGTCAGGGGGTTAAATATCGTGCGGGAATAAATTACAACATATGGTCCAATGACAGTGATACGTTGGTTATTGGTTCTAATGCAAACTTTGGTGATACCCGATCGAATAATACCTTCTACGGAATATCCGAGACACAGAGTGCGCATTCGGGGTATGCGAAATATAAAGCAGGATCGGGATTATACAGCGTAGATACCCGCCTGACATGGACACATATTTTCAATAAGAACTGGTGGAGCTATGCTGACGTCAGCTACACTAAACTCGGTAAAAACGTCCGCGAGAGCAGTATCGTATTTAAAGACCATTCCACCGATTTTTCAGTCGGGTTGCTTTATTCGTTCTGAGTGAAGGGCGGGAAGCGAGAGTCATGGTTCCGGTTAAAAAATCGGTATGGGCTCTCGCCTTAGATATCAGTTCAGGGCTATATAATCATTCATACCTGTTCGTTCAACGTGCGGTATCCGCCAGTTGCCGACTTTAAGTGAGGGATATGATGACTAACGCAGAACTGAATCAACGACGTCAGCAGGCCACACCTCGTGGCATCGGCGTGATGTGTAATTTCTTTGCCGAACGGGCGGAGAATGCCACGCTGTGGGATGTGGAAGGCCGCGAATATATTGATTTTGCCGCCGGGATTGCGGTGCTGAATACCGGGCATCGCCATGCAAAAATCATTGAGGCCGTCACCCGGCAGCTGACGCAGTTTACGCATACCGCCTACCAGATTGTTCCCTATGAAAGCTACGTCTCGCTGGCCGAGAAAATTAACCAGCGCGTGCCGATTGCCGGGCCGTGCAAAACGGCATTTTTCTCAACGGGCGCAGAAGCGGTGGAAAACGCGGTGAAAATTGCCCGCGCGCATACCGGGCGCCCCGGCGTTATTGCTTTTGGAGGTGCGTTCCACGGTCGTACCTTTATGACCATGGCGCTGACCGGCAAAGTGGCTCCCTATAAGCTCGGTTTCGGGCCGTTCCCCGGACAGGTCTTCCACGCCCGTTATCCGAACGCACTGCACGGCGTATCCACCGAAGAGGCCCTTGCCAGCCTGGAAACGCTGTTTAAAACCGATATCGACCCTAAGCAGGTGGCGGCGATAATTCTGGAACCGGTCCAGGGGGAAGGCGGTTTTAATATTGCTCCGGCCGATTTTATGCGGGCGCTGCGTGAGCTTTGCGATCGGCACGGTATTTTGATGATTGCCGATGAGGTACAGGCCGGTTTTGCCCGCACCGGCGAGATGTTTGCGATGGAGCATTACCCAGATGTGGAAGTCGATTTGCTGACGATGGCGAAAAGCCTGGCGGGTGGTCTGCCGCTGTCGGCGGTGGCCGGTAAGGCCGAGGTGATGGATGCACCTGCGCCAGGTGGACTGGGCGGTACTTACGCGGGGAATCCGCTGGCGCTGGCTGCCGCACATGCGGTGCTGGATATTATCGACGGTGAGCGGCTTTGCGAACGCTCCCGCCGCCTTGGCAGCGAACTGGCTGAGGTGCTGAACGGCCTGAAAACGGAATGCGCGGCAATTGCGGAAGTTCGCGCGCTGGGATCGATGGTTGCCGTTGAGCTAAACGATCCCGCTACCGGCCAGCCGTCGGCGGAGCTAACCCGCCTGGTGCAGCAGAAAGCGCTGGAAAACGGTCTGCTGCTGCTCTCCTGCGGCACTTACAGCAACGTTATCCGCTTTCTCTACCCGCTTACGATTCCTGATGCCCAGTTCAAAAGGGCACTGGCGATCCTGAGCGATGCGCTGAAAGCCATCTGATCGCCTTTCTCACCGAATAAAGGCCTGCATAATGCAGGCCTTTTGCGTTGTTGGGCTGCAAACAACGGGTTCAGCGCTAAAAAGCCAAATTATGCGAATTGTTGCCCGCCAATAGGCTGATTGCCCGACGGTTTTCATTACTCCTCTCAGAAAGTAAGGAAAAGGCTATTAAATATATAGGGTGTTTCAAATGTGACCCGCTTAAACCCGCGTATAGAGTAGCCAGAGAATAACAACAGGAGTAGAGCAATGAGCAATTCGACCGATCAAGAAGCAAACGATGCAAAGCCGATTGTTGAAGCAGACAGAGAAGCCCCGGCCGGTAAATGCCCTTTCCATGCGGGGAAACCGAATCAAACCTCCGGCGGCGGCACGGGGAATCGCGACTGGTGGCCTAACCAGCTGCGCGTTGACCTGTTAAACCAGCACTCCTCCCGATCTAATCCGTTAGGTGAATCTTTTGATTACCGCAAAGAGTTCGCCAAACTCGACTATTCCGCGCTGAAAGGCGATCTGAAAGCGCTGCTGACCGATTCGCAGTCCTGGTGGCCCGCCGACTGGGGCAGCTATATCGGGCTGTTTATTCGTATGGCGTGGCACAGCGCGGGGACCTACCGCTCGGTTGACGGACGCGGCGGCTCCGGACGCGGCCAGCAGCGCTTTGCGCCGCTCAACTCCTGGCCTGATAACGTCAGCCTGGATAAAGCGCGCCGTCTGCTGTGGCCGGTGAAGCAGAAATACGGCCAGAAAATCTCCTGGGCCGACCTCTATATTCTTGCCGGTAACGTGGCGCTGGAAAACTCCGGTTTCCGCACCTTCGGCTTCGGTGCCGGGCGTGAAGACGTCTGGGAACCGGATCAGGATGTGAACTGGGGTGATGAAAAAACCTGGCTTGAGCACCGTCACCCGGAAGCGCTGGCGCAGTCGCCGCTGGGAGCAACCGAAATGGGGCTGATCTACGTCAACCCGGAAGGTCCGGAACACAGCGGCGATCCGGCTTCGGCGGCTCCGGCCATTCGCGCCACCTTCGGCAATATGGGCATGAACGATGAAGAGATCGTTGCGCTGATTGCCGGCGGCCATACGCTGGGGAAAACCCACGGAGCGGCACCGGCCAGCCACGTCGGGACCGATCCGGAAGCCTCGCCGATTGAAGCCCAGGGCCTGGGCTGGGCCAGCAGCTACGGCAGCGGGTCCGGTGCGCATGCCATCACCTCCGGGCTGGAAGTGACCTGGTCGCAGACGCCAACCCAGTGGAGCAACTATTTCTTCGAGAACCTGTTCAAATACGAGTGGGTGCAGACCCGCAGCCCGGCAGGGGCGATTCAGTTTGAAGCCAGCAATGCGGGGGATGTGATCCCCGATGCCTTCGACAGTGCGAAGAAGCATAAGCCAACCATGCTGGTCACCGACCTGACCCTGCGCTTTGACCCGGAATTCGAGAAGATTTCGCGCCGCTTCCTGAACGACCCGCAGGCGTTTAATGAAGCCTTCGCCCGCGCCTGGTACAAGCTGACCCACCGCGATATGGGGCCGAAAGCACGCTACATCGGACCGGAAGTCCCGAAAGAAGATTTAATCTGGCAGGACCCGCTGCCGCAGCCGGTTTATCACCCAACGGTCGGCGATATTGCGTTACTGAAAGAGAAAATCAAATCATCCGGTTTGACGGTCAGTGAGCTGGTGTCGGTGGCGTGGGCTTCGGCCTCCACCTTCCGCGGCGGCGATAAGCGCGGCGGTGCCAACGGGGCTCGGCTGGCCCTGCTGCCGCAGCGCGAATGGGAGGTCAACGCCGTTGCCGCCCGCGTGCTGCCGAAGCTGGAAGCGATCCAGCAGTCGGTGCAAAAAGCTTCGCTGGCGGATGTGATTGTGCTGGCCGGTGCGGTGGGCGTGGAGCTGGCGGCGAAGGCGGCCGGAGTGGACATCGAGGTGCCGTTTACCCCGGGCCGCGTGGATGCACGTCAGGATCAGACCGATGTCGATTCGTTCGCCTGGCTGAAGCCGCTGGCCGACGGTTTCCGCAACTATCGCGGGCACGGCGGCGGTTCGACTGAAAACCTGCTGATCGATAAAGCCCAGCAGCTGACGCTGACCGTGCCGGAACTGACGGTGCTGGTGGGCGGGCTGCGTGCGCTGGGTGCCAACTACGACGGCAGCCAGCACGGAATATTTACCGACCGGCCGGGCGAACTGACCGCCGACTTCTTCGTAAATCTGCTGGATATGCGTACCGAGTGGAAAGCGACAGATGCCAGCGCCGAGCGGTTTGAAGGGCGCGATCGTCAGAGCGGAGAGGTGAAATATACCGCCACACGTGCTGATCTGGTGTTTGGCTCCAACGCCGTGCTGCGCGCTTCGGCGGAGGTTTATGCCAGTGAGGATGCGAAAGAGAAGTTTGTGAAGGACTTTGTTGCCGCCTGGAACCGGGTGATGAATCTGGACCGCTTCGAACTTTGACCGACTTTTCCCCGGTGATATCCGCCGGGGAGAACAGACGCCCGCCCGGTTTATGCGGCGAAGGCCGAACGTTATACGCTTAACGTCCGGCTTCGCGGTTTGAATCGCGGCGGGCTTTTTGTTTGATGTATAAAGGCTTAGTGGCTTTGATGAAATGGTAAGAGAATCATTTTATGCGCTTGCAGGATCGCGCGGCTTTGAAGTAATAAAATTATTCTTGCTGCGGATATATCAGAAATTACCTATTGTACAGTTCGTGATTACAACAGGATAGCGAGGGGCGGTGACAAATTATGGTAGCCGATAATATTGAACAACGAATCTACGAGCTTGTAAAACCTTATGCAGGTACGTATCTCTTTACCAAAAAAAATATCACTCTCACGCCTGAAACAGACTTGGATTTTGATTTAAGTATTGATGAACTTGAAGCCGAGGATTTGATGGCTGAGTTTTTTAACACTTTCCTCGTTCAAAAGGGACGCTTCAATATTAAAACATATTTCCCGGATGAGAATATGTCGCTAAACCCATTCAGAAAAAACGCCCCGACAGCTGTTCCTGATTTTACTATTGGAATGCTCATAGCATCAGCCAAAGCGGGTCGTTGCTTATACGATTAAAAAGGAGTTTTACTATGGCCGTACCTGTTCACCTTTGGTTGAAAGATGATGGCGGAGCTGCGATCAAAGGTTCTTGCGATGTCAGAGATCGTGAAGGAAGCATCGAACTTCGCAGTATTCACCATAATCTGTGTATCCCTACTGATATGAATACAGGGAAACTAACAGGAACTCGTCAACATGCGCCCTTTCAATTTGAAAAGGAGATTGATAGTGCCTCCCCTTACATTTATAAAGCTGTTGCTACAGGGCAGGCGTTAAAAAGTGCCGAAATTAGGTGGTATTGTATTAATGATGCGGGGCAGGAGGTTGAGTATTTTAATATCCTATTGGAAGGTGTGAGGGTTATTTCAGTTACACCTACGATGCATGATACCCGGACCAGCACAGGGACCGGACACATGGAAAGTGTTGCTCTGCGATATGAAAGAATTACCTGGAAATATGTTGATGGTAATATTCAGTACACCGATGCATGGAACGAACGAGCAACTGCATAATCATGCAATAAATTTATGTTGGGTTGCCGCCAGCCAAAATCCCTTAAAGTAATACCACCGCGCCTGTCTGATGTGCTTTCGCAGGCGCAGCGGCTATCGGTAAGTATGTTACAGCGCTTTCTGCGGATGGTTCGCCTTAAGCTTTTTGCTCTGCGTATCAGATGCCGAAACCGATTCAATCTTCAGCACAAAAGTCAGCAGCGCATAGATCCCGCCGCCGGACACCATCGAGACAATCACGCCAATATTAGCGGTGGCAAACAGGCTTTTGCGGGCTTCATCGGTCAGTAAAAATCCGACGATATGTGCGATATAAGGATCGCTGGAGGTAATGGTCCCCAGGCCGACCAGCGTGGCGACGCACAGCGCCAGCAGCGCCGTCTAGCGTCCGCTTCTGCCGCCCGATTCGGGTTTGTTGGCCAGGGTCACATCCCAGCCCAGGCGCTTCTGCCGCACGAAATCAATCAGCTGAATAGCTCCGGCGGAGCCGATGACCACCGAGATCGACGCCAGGAATGACTGGAAGGTCGACAGGAAGGAGTCGGAGATAAACATCAGATAGAACGCACCGAAGCCGATAATCAGCGCATTGATCGCGGTGGTCGCCGCGCGGCTGACCGGCAGGCCGAGCGCCAGCAGCGCCAGACCGGAGCTGTAGATACCGGTAATCGCCGCCGACAGCAGGGAGATAATAATCACCACGGAGAACGGTACGTAGAACCACATTGGCAGCAGGTCGGTCAGCGAGGATATCGGTGACTGCGCCGCCGCTGCGCTGAGGTCGGGGTTGCTGTCGGCCAGCAGGGTTCCCAGGATCAGCAGAATACTGACCGGGAAGGAGATGCCCGCCGTGGTCCAGAAAATCACCTTCGAGGCCGGGGTTTTCTTCGGCAGATAGCGGGCAAAATCGCCGCCGTAGTTCAGGAAGCCCAGTCCCACCATGGTCATCGCCATCACCGCGCCGCCGATCCAGGTCAGCAGGCTGCCCTGATGGGCGCTGACGCCCACGCGATCCCAGTGAATGTGCGGCAGGATCAGGAAAATAAAGATAATGCTCATAAATCCGGTCAGCCAGGCGATGTATTTTTCCACCTTCATAATCAGCTGATGACCATAGACCGCCACCGACATGGTCAGCACCAGGCTGAGAATAAACCAGCCGAGTATGCAGCCGAGCGTCGGCTTACCGTCGGCCAGTGCGAAGGCGGCGGGCCAGAGTTTGGCAAACAGCGCCGCGCCGGAGGTGGAGGCGAGGGTGATCAGGGTGATCTTCCAGCCCATATTGGAAATATAGGCAAACAGAGTCGGGAATTTATTGCCGTGATAGCCAAAGCAGAAGCGGGTCTGGGTCAGCGTCGGCAGGCCGGTTCGCGGGCCGCCGACAGCCAGAATACCCACCAGGAAGCAGGAGATCAGATAGCCGACAATACCGGCGCTGATCGACTGCCAGACATTCAGTCCCAGGGAGTAAACGTAAATCCCGTAGGCGATGCCGAGGATTGAGACGTTCCAGGAGAACCACACCGGGAACAGCCCGGACGGCGAGCCGTAGCGTTCAGATTCCGGGACGGTATTGACGCCGTTGGCTTCAACTTTTAGCCCGCCGGAGGTGGGCTGCTGTGTAGAGTTTGTCATCGGATAAGCCTTATCAAGAGGTTCAATCGCTAAAAATGGCGGTTTCTAATGCCAGCCGGAACATATTGTCTAACGCGGTTTGTTGTTGTTCTTCGGCGGGTTCTTCGCCGGTATTGCTGTTAATGCAGGCGGTCAGCAGGCTCAGTGCCCTGGCGCGATGCTGTGCGGCGAGGGTATACAGCGCCGAGGTTTCCATTTCGACGGCCAGTATGTTCATTTTGCGCAGCGCGGGCAGCATCCCGGCGGGCTTGTCGTACAGCAGGTCGTTGGTGAAGGTGTTGCCGAACTGCGCGGGGATCTGCTGATGTTGTGCCACGGTCCAGCAGTGGCGCAGCAGATCGAAATCCGCCACGGCGGCGTAGTCGTAGCCGCCGAAGCGGTCGCGGTTGACCGACGACGAGGTGCCCGCACCGGTGGCGAC
Organism: Erwinia sp. INIA01; assembly: GCF_025947915.1. Taxonomy (NCBI): domain Bacteria; kingdom Pseudomonadati; phylum Pseudomonadota; class Gammaproteobacteria; order Enterobacterales; family Erwiniaceae; genus Erwinia; species Erwinia sp. INIA01. Next base: position 299,417 of record NZ_JAPDNC010000005.1, on the reverse strand, counting down.
GATAACGTTGCGCATATCCACGCCGTCATCCACCGCGCCGCAGGTGCCCACGCGGATCAGCGTTTTCACCTCAAAGCCGGTAATCAGTTCGTGGACATAGATCGAAACGGAAGGGATGCCCATGCCGTGCGCCATGACGGAGAGGCGTTTCCCCTTGTAGTAGCCGGTGTAGCCGAACATGTTGCGGGTATCGCAGACGCGTCTGGCGTCGGTCAGATACGTTTCCGCAATACGCTGCGCGCGCAGCGGATCGCCCGGCATAATTACGGTGTCGGCGAAGTCGCCGGGTCTGGCGTTAATATGTGGCGTCATCAGAGTGCTCCTGCTGTGGTTCAGGCCCCGATGGTAGAAATCCCCGCGCGGCGTGAAAAAGGCAAATGTCCGGGCCTGGCCGACGGCGATCACAAAATTCATTTATTTGCCGTTCTGTGCGGCGGTGAATCCACAGAAAACGCGGTGTGCTGAAGAAAGGAGTGCGAGAATGAACGGCTGATAGCGTATTGACAATGCTTCAGCCGGGCGGCTAGTCTCAGCCACTTTTTTGCCGTTGAGAGCGCGATATTATGACAATCATTCAGCAGTTTGCGCAGCGTGGGCATCAGATCCTGCGCGATGCGGTTAATGCGGCACAGTTGAAAAGTAAACTGATGGGAGCCGGTGAGGTTATCCTGCGACAGGGTGAGGAGATTAAAGCCCTTTACTGGATTGCGCTGGGTGAATACACCATGCATTACAACGCGGGCAACGGGAAAACCTTCAGCCTCGGCCAGCGCTTCGTCAGCGATACGATCATCGGGGAAATTGAATATCTGACTCATACGCCCAGCCAGTTTTCGGTGGTGGCCCATGAATCGATGACGGTGAAGGTGATCCCCCGGGTGATGATGGACGAGCTGCTGACCCGTCATGCGGAGGTTGGCGTCTGGCTCAGCCAGCTGCTGTCGACCAGCTACCAGCGCGGTATGGCGAAAACCATGGAGCGTTTCCTCCAGCCGCTGATGTTAAATATCGTGTCGGATCTGTATGAACGGCATCAGCAGAACAAACCGCTGGTCGATTTTTCACAGGTTTATCGGGAAGCCGAACGCTTTGGCTGCTCCGAGCGCACCTACCGCCGTGCGCTGCATCAGCTGGTGGACGAAAAGTATCTTGAGAAGGTCGCCAGCGACTATGTCATTTGCGATATCGATAAATTCCGCCAGCTACTGTTGCACCCGGAGAAATAAACCGGCCGATGGCGGATCGGCCATCTGCGCTCACGCTTTCAGTACGGATGAAAAGTAACCCGCCGTGGCGGCGGGTACTCTGCTATCAGGCAAAGAAGCGTTTTGCCAGCCGCTTCGCGCCGATCAGCGCCAGCGCCTGGGTGGGGGCATTGGTGTTGCCGCTGGTGATGGTCGGCATGATCGACGCATCAATAACGTACAGGTTTTCCACGCCGCGCACCTGCAGACTGGCATCCACCACCGCGTCGTCATCGCTTCCCATACGGCAGGTGCCCACCGGGTGCCACATAGTGGTTGCCACGGATTTGACAAAGGTCTCGATCTCTTCATCACTCTGCACTTTTGCTCCTGGCATCAGTTCCTCTTCAAGAATACCGGCCAGCGACTCCTGCTTCATTACTTCGCGGATCGATTTCACCGCCTGAACGCCCACGTCGAGGTCCCACTTATCGCCGATGAAGTTCGGATCGATCAGCGGCATCTCCAGCGGATCTTTGCTGGCGAGGCGAACCGATCCCCGACTGCGCGGTTGCAGTACGACCAGGGCAAATGTGACGCCGGAGCGGGTGCCGGTCGGGCTCAGGCCGTTGGTGGAGATGATCGGTTCGTGGTAGCACTGCACCGTCGGCTCTGCCGCCAGATCCAGCGGATTCCAGTAGGAAACGGTTTCGATACCGTTGCCGGATGCCGGGCCATCTTTGGTGATGTAGTAGCGCATACCGGCTTTAATGGTGCCAAAGCCCAGCGCGGCGCTCTGATAGCCGAGTACGCCTTTCACGTAGGCGCTGACCGGGATAATCGGATGATCGTGCAGGTTTTCCCCGACCGCAGGCCGATCGACCTTCACGTCGATGCCGAATTTTTGCAGTTCCGCCGCCGGGCCGACACCGGAATGCATCAGGATTTTCGGTGACTGCACCGCTCCGGCGGACAGAATGACCTGGGCGGCGTGAATGCGCTGGATTTCACCATTGACGTCCACTTCCACGCCGGTGGCTTTGTTTTCTTCAATCAGCACGCGGCGCACGGTGCGGTCGGTCAGCAGCGTCACCCGTCCGGAATCGACGTGGCGTTTCAGATGGGCGACGTACGCGCTACAGCGCTTCTGTTCACTGACGTTGCTCTGTACCGGGGAAACCCCGAGCTGGCTGTCGCCGTTGTAGTCGGCATTGTACGGCACGCCGTATTCCTGGAATGCCTTCATGCAGTACTGATTCAGGGGATTGATACCGTGGGGCAGCTGTACCGCCAGCGTGCCTTTAATGCCGTGATGCTGATTGTGGAAGGTGTCGTTTTTTTCCTGCTCGATAAAGGTGTCCCAGATGTTTTCAAACGACCAGTCAGCATCGTGGCCGCTGGCTTCATGCCAGTAGTCAAAGTCGCGCTTTTGCCCGCGCACGTAGCACATCGCGTTGATTGAGGTGCCGCCGCCGACCACTTTGCCCATGCGAAAACGTCTGACTGTGCCGTGCTGCGGCGTGGTGTCATAGGGCCAGACGTGGCGATCTTTCGCCAGAATCTGGCCGTAGCCCGCCGGGATATGGATCATCGGATCTTTATCTGTTGATCCGGCTTCCAGAACGGCGATTTTTGCCTGGGTATTTTCGGCCAGATAACCGGCCACCACGCATCCTGCCGCGCCGCTGCCAATCACCAGTACGTCGTAATCTTGCTGACTCATTCTTTTTCCTTACTGCGAGTTATTTTGCATAGCCGTCATTAATTAACAGCAGGTGGGAGGGCTATTTCTGTTATGCAATATGATTAATTATGTGAAAAACATCAATTGAGAAGTTAATAAATAGCCGGGAATGATAAGAAAATGACATTTTTTAAATTATTGATAAATAATAGATAAAAATTAAATGCACCGCAGGATAAAATTAAATGCACCGAGGAATAAAATTTTTTGTATCCAGATTGTTAGATTGGCCACACTGAAAGTATGAATTAACGTTTTTACCGCTGACGATATTCATACCGCGCTGCGGAAACGTAACGAATGCTATTAATGACGGGAGCAAAGAATAGAAATGATTAATCAACAGGGTATTACCGAACTCTTTCATGGTCAGAAGCGGGCATTTCTTGCCGGTAAAACGCAGAGCGTTGAGCAGCGTACTGCGGCGTTGCACAAGCTGAAGCAGGCTATCCTGGCTAACCGCGAGGCAATTCATCACGCGCTGGAAAGCGATTTGGGTAAAACGCCGGACATCGTCGATCTGGCGGAAATCGGCGCAGTCATCGAGGAAATTGACGGCGTGCTGGCCGGGCTGGCCGGGTGGGCTGAAGATGAGGTGTTTCCCCTCAGCGGTTTTCTCGCCGGTTCCGAAGGGCGCATCTGCGCTGAACCGTACGGTGTTTGCTATATCATCGGCCCGTTCAACTATCCGTTTAATCTGGCGCTGACGCCGCTGGTGGGGGCGATTGCCGCGGGCAATACGGCCATCATCAAGCCTTCAGAGGCCACACCCGCCACCTCGGCGGTCATTAAGACCGTGGTGGAGCAGGCTTTTGCCGCGGAGTGGGTGGCGGTGGTTGAAGGAGGCCGGGCGGAAAATGAACTCCTGCTGTCGCTGCCGTTTGATTTCTTCTTCTTCACCGGCAGCCCGGCGGTGGGCAAGATCGTGATGAAGGCCGCCGCCGAGCATCTGGCCCCGGTGGTGCTGGAGCTTGGCGGTAAATGCCCGGTGGTGGTGTTTGAGGACGCCGATCTGGACCATCTGGTTGAGCGGCTGGCCTTCAGTAAATACCTGAATAGCGGGCAAACCTGCGTAGCACCGGACTATCTGCTGGTGCCGGAGGCGCTGCGGGATACGCTGGCATCGAAGCTGGCGGCGGCGCTACGGGCCGGTTTCAACGGGCAGTCGATCGGCAAAGTAGTCAGCGAGCGGCAGATTGAAAAGCTGGCAGGCTATCTGGAAAAAACCGGTGGTAACGTGGTGGTCGGCGGCGGTTACGATAAGGCTTCCCGGCAGTTTGAACCAACGGTGGTGACGCACGTTGGCTGGGACGATGCGCTGATGCAGGATGAGATCTTTGGGCCGATCCTGCCGATTATTACCTACGCCGATCTGGACGAATGCCGTCAGAACATCATCACCCGCCATGCTAAACCGCTGGCGCTGTATGCGTTCAGCCGCGATGAAGAGCGCGCGCTGGCGTTTATTAAATCAATCCAGTCGGGCGATGCGCAGATCAACGATATTCTGACCCACGTGTTATCGGCAGAACTGCCGTTTGGCGGCATTGGGCCATCGGGAATGGGAAAATATCACGGCAAAGCCAGCTTTGATGTGTATTCGCACCGGCGCTCGGTGCGCACCGTTAGCTGCAAATAATACGGACGTTAATGCGGGCGCGCTGCCCGCATTTCCCTTGGGCTGAGGCCAAAATGCCGACGGAACGCCTGGGAAAAATGGGACTGGCTGCTGAAACCGCACTGCCAGGCAATTTCGGCCATTTGCATGCCGCTGGTCAGCGGCCGGGTCAGCAGGCAGCGAGCCTCTTCCAGCCGCATCTGCCAGACCAGCTTCATCAGCGACAGGCCTTCTTCCGCCAGAATGCGGTTCATGTAGTTAACGCTCAGGCGCATATGATCGGCGATCGTTTCGGGACTCAGATCCTGCGCCTGCAAATTCAACGCAATATAGTCCTTAATGGCGACGATATTGTGCATTTTCGACACTTTCTTCGCGCTGGTAACTTTTTCGCTGCTTAACAACACCTCGCCCAGCGTGGCGATAATCATCTGGCTGCCGATGGTGGCCAGTGCAGGGCTGAGCTGCTGCGACTGGGAAACATACTGATCGATCAGCTGCGTCAGCCAGGCGAAATCTTCAGTGGCAAGCTGCGTTGAGTAGCCGCCATGCTGCTGTGCGAGTGGCATAATGCGCTGGCACAGCGCACGGTCGCAGCCGATGACATACAGCGAGGTGGGCGCGGTAAATGTCTCTTCAAACTGCGGATTCCACGGCATTAATGACAGGGAACCGTGCGGCAGGGACAGCTCGCCGAAGCGGTTTTCGATGCGTATATCCCCCTCTGTGACCAGTTTAAATACCACCTGGTTGCTGAAAGGCGTATCGCGGCAGGGCGCGAGTGCATCGCTGAAAGCGCTGAACTGCGAAAATGTCGCCGCCGGAGTTTTCAGATAGCGGAAATGGCCGTCTGAAAGCGGCGTGGCCTGTGGTGGTTTGAGGAACTGCAGGCCGTAAGATTCGGCCAGAAACAGCGAGAGGTCGGTGCTTTTCATCCTGCTACTCCTGGCGTTATAGCGACAGGGGCCAGTATAAAATAATGTTCTGGCGGCATCTAGCGCGCTTTCACCGCCGTTTCCAAATCGACAACGCCGAAAGCCTGCAACAGCGCGGTGATCTTCGGTGAACGGTGGCGGGAGGGCGAATAGATAAGATGCAGCGGGCGGGTAAAGCCGGAAAAGTCGGGCAGTACTTCCACCAATTTGCCGCTGGCAATCAGCGGTTCCACGGCGAAATCCATCACCTGCACCAGCCCGATGCCGTTGAGCGCGGCGTCCAGTAGCACATCGGCGTTATCGACGCTCATATTGCCCGTCACGCTGACCCGCAGATCTTCTCCCTGATTCCGAAACATCCAGTCTGTACTGCGCCCGTCCTTTTGCCCTTTCACCGTCAGGCAGTTGAAATGGCTGAGTTCGGCAGGCGTCGCGGGGCTACCGTAACGTGCAACGAAGGACGGGGAAGCGACGGTGACCAGCCGCAGATCTTTTATCCGGCGGGCAATCACCTGCTGATCCTCAACGTCGCCGATGCGAATGGCGGCATCAAAACCGTCCTCAATGATATCTACCACGCGATCGCTCATTACGGTATCAATGGTCAGCTGCGGGTGGCGATGCAGCATGTCCGCCAGCAGCGGCATGGCGACCAGGCGGCCAAAGGCGGAGGGCGTGGTGATTTTCAGCGCGCCTTCGACCACGCTGCTGCGCTGATCTAAGCGGTGCTCAATCTCATCCATCTGCCGGATCAGTCCCCTGGAGGCTGCATAGAGAAACTGCCCGTCCGGCGTCAGGCTGATGCTGTGGGTGTTGCGGTTGATCAGCGAGATTTTCAGGTCTTCCTCCAGTCGGGCCACGGAGCGGGAGATGCCGGACTGAGTGAAGCCCAGTGCGTGCGCCGCACGGGTAAAGCTTTGCAGCTCGCCGACCTTAACGAATATTTTTAACGCGTTCAGATCCATATCGTTGCCATTCTCTGTTTGCCGCTGTGGAATATCGCCCGACTATATTAGCGAGTTTGTCACTTCAGGGATAACGGGATGCTTATGATTTTTATCATAACCAATATGAATATCGGCGCGTTTACCGGACAGCGATTTTTAAATTAAGGTCGGAATCATCTAAAACGCTGTATTACTACCGGATGGTTATTATGCCTTTGCCAATATATATACTGGGATTTACGTTATTTGCCATGACCACGTCTGAATTTATGGTGGCCGGATTAATCAGTTCGATGGCGCAGGACCTGCAGGTTTCTATTTCCGATATCGGTTATCTGATCACCATTTATTCACTGGGGATGGTGGTTGGCGGTCCGCTGCTGGCGGCCGTTTTAATTAAGGTGGGTAATAAGACCGCGCTGCTCGTCATCAGCCTGCTGTTTCTTGCGGCGCAGAGCGTTGCCACCTTTTCGCACTCCTGGGAACTGCTGGCGGTGGCGCGATTCTTTACCGGTTTATCCTCTGCCGCATTCTTTGGTTTTGCTCTGCTGGCGGCGTCGAAGATGGTCGATCCTGCCCGTTTTGGCGTGGCGGCGTCGATTGTGTTAGGTGGAATGATGATAGCGATGGTTTTTGGCCTGCCGCTGTCAGCGCTGCTCGATCGCTATCTCGGCTGGCGTGCGGCATTTTCTCTGGTGATTGTGCTGACCGCGCTGGCTGCGCTGGGAATTATGCTGTTTGTTCCCGAGGTGAAGGCGGAAAAACAGGGCAGTATTCGGGCTGAGGTGAATTCTGTATTTCACCCCGGACTGTGGCTGGCCTACAGCACCAGCTTCTTTATTATTGCCGCCACCTTTGCCGTATTCAGCTATTTCGTGCCTTATTTTTCCGGGGCTGCGGGTTTCTCAACAAAATCGATCCCCGCCATTCTGTTTGCCTACGGTTTATGCAGCGTGATCGGCAATATTATCGTTGGCCGCGTGGCGGATAAAATGCCGCTGCGGGTGATATTTTACGGTGGCCTGCTATTAATTGCGGCGCTGATCGGGCTTTACACGCTGGTGGAAAGTAAAACCGCCGTGCTGCTATCGGTGATGATGATGGGACTGACCGGGATTACGTTGACGCCCGCGATGTCCGCCAGGGTGTTCAGGGTGACCGAAAACACCTCGCTGATTAATACTCTGCATACCTCGGTGATCTGCCTTGGCGTGGTGGTTGGGTCGTGGGGCGGCGGCTACGCTATTGATGCCGGGTTGGGTTTTCGCTCACCGATTCTGCTGGGGCTGGTCCTGGCCGCGATCGCTATGCTGACCATGCTGCCCGGCGTGCGGTTGCGCCGGAGAAGGATGCTGCAAGCGTAATTGCACTAAGCAGAGGCGATGTAAGCCGAAACCTGTCAGAGCCTGAAGGGGACAGATGCAGTAACGATGAGCAGGCCGCTTTTGCTGAGGGCAGAGGCGGCCTGCTGTTCAGTGAGTTACTCGTTGCCCCACTGATTGAGGAAATTGGCGATGTCGTCAATCCGCTCCGCTTTAATACCGGCTTCCGCTGCCATCTCTCCCTGCGCTTCTTCGCTGATCTCTTCATTGTTCGCCAGGCGGGTGAGCAGTAGCTGGAAGTAATGTGCCAGTGAATCAAACTCTGCCTCATTCACCGGCAGCGCGGTTTCCTCCGCATATTCTTCGGCCATATCGTAGTATTTCAGAGGGATGTTATTGCTCATTGTTTGCTCCGGGTGTTAGCACCGGGCCAGCTGTGGTGTGCTTTGTCTGGCCCTGTGAATATCGTTATCCAGTTATTCTCTGTTTTGCCGGTCTGTCAGCGCGATCGATCTCAGATCTTCAGCATTTTCACCGTGGCATCCACGTCTATCTCATCTTCCGAGAAGATTAATGTCGTCCCCTGGAAGGTGTTGATCGCCAGTTTTTTTATTGAACGCATTTCGTCAGGATTCACGGCAGCTTTAGGTTTAATGCTGCTCATCAGCGCACCCACGGACAACACCACATGTTCTTTATCAATGCGGGTGTCGGCAGGCACTTCTTCGTTGTAAACCAGCCAGGATTTGATCGAGGTGAGCTTAATTCGTTCACCGGCAATAAAGATGTATTTGCTCTCTGGAGCGACCTTGACGTTGAAGGCGGACAGGCCCTTGTTATTGGTGGTTGGTTCGAAGGTAACCGCCGCGTCTTTCTTTATCAGGTCCGGGTTGGCGACTTTGATCACATGAAAATAACGGTTGTCGCCGTTTTCATCTTTGATAAATCCAAAGCCTTTGTCTTTAAACCAGGTTGTGATCGTTCCGTTCATCGCCATTTTTGCCTACTTAATCGTTTATCTACTCGGTTTTTGCAGCGCGCAGTGTAAAACACAATCCCCGCGCAGACCACGCCTTTGCTATCAGTCTGGATGATAAATTTCAGCTGTGCCAGGTTGGCGGGGCAGGGCATTAATCAGAAGGAGTAAGGACCGGGTCAGTAACCCCGTCGCAAATTCGTTCCCCGGCTTAAAATGGGTTATTATCCGCAGCCACTTTCGCTCCGGGTGACCTGATGTCCGAGATTATCGACACCTTTATTGCTCCGCCGTGCCATGACAGCATCGAAACGCTCTATCAGGATCAACATCTGGTGCTGATCGATAAACCCAGCGGGCTGCTGAGTCTGTCGGGGAAAAATCCGCAGAACCTTGATTCGGTTCACCACCGGCTGGTTAAAATTTTTCCCGGCTGTACGCTGGTGCATCGCCTGGATTTTGGCACTTCCGGACTGATGGTGATCGCCCGCAATAAGGTCGTCAACGCTGCACTGTGCCAGCAGTTCAGCCAGCGATCGGTGAGCAAGATTTACAGCGCTCTGCTCTGCGGGCATGTGGTCGCTGATGAAGGGCTCATTGATGCGCCTATTGCCAAAGATCCTGCGCTTTTCCCGTTGATGTCGATATGCGCCGTCAATGGGAAACCTGCACGCTCCCGCTATCGGGTGGTTGAGCGCTTCGGGCGCCAGCTGCCAGATGGAACATTCCTGCCGCTGACGCGAGTTGAGCTGACGCCGGAAACCGGGCGCACGCATCAGCTGCGTATCCACTGCCAGCATCTGGGGCATCCAATTTTAGGCTGCGATCTTTACGGCGGGCTGCGGCTGCCCGGAACAGAGAAGACTGCGCGGCTGAAGCTGCATGCCAGCGAGCTGCATTTTAACCATCCGCTTAGCGGAGAGCGTATTGAAGCCCGTTGTGAAGCGCCGTTCTGATCTTGCTGATGCTGATGCTGATGCTGCGGCGATCGGACACCGCAGCCTGAGATGAGCCGACACGAAAGTCAGCTCATTCTTCGAACCGCATCGCGCGGGTATCACCACATCAGATCGTCCGGCACTTTGAAATCGGCGTACGGATCGTCCTCATCCTGCTCTTCCTGGCTCAGCGTGCTGTTTAACACAATGCTGCTGGCATCGCGCTGGGCGATTTTATCGGCAACGACGGCCGGGATAATTGCGTAGGTATTTTCACCCACGTTATCTACGCCAAGACGTGCAATCGCCAGACGGCCGTTAATCAGCTGGGCCTGAGTCGTTTTATCCACAAAAATTTTCTTAATCAGCGTGCCATCGGTAAAGTTAAAGCCGATATCGCCTTTTGAGATGATGATACGGTTCATCTCAATCAGCTGTTTTACCTGCGCTTTATACTCTTTCGCTAACGAAGCCTGCTTCTGCTGTTCGCTCAGCTGCTTGTCGCGCTCAATCTGCGCCTTCTTATTTTCTTCCACGGCTTCCCTTGCTTCACGCGCCTGCACCCGCGATTTCTTCGCCGTTCGTTGCACTTTTTCCATCTTTTTGCTGCTCACTAAGCCAGCTTTGAGCATCTGCTCTTGTAAGGTGAGTTTTGACATCTTCGCTTCTGAATCCGTTGAATGATGTCAGAGATTATACCTGGTTTTTTTATGGCTGTGCCAGGGGTAGCGGCCCGGCTGGTGGAGAGCATTCTGATCGGCCCCGCTGTGATTCTGCTATGTCGTTTTGGCGCAGCGCTGTTTTGATGAGTAATCACGTTATAAAACACCGTTAAATTAGCACGATTACTGGAATGAGCTTCCAGCTAATTCATTATTTACCGTATGGATTTAATGTAACTCCAATATATATAATATGGCATGGCTATTATCTTTTAAAAACTCGAGGTATGGGATGTCGTACAGGAATGGAAACTATTGCGCCTTTTACGTTGCGGAACCTTTTCATGAAGGGAATTTAGGTGCTCATGCAACAAAAGATTTTGTTTATTACAACATGCTGCGTATGTGGGAAGCGAAAGATGATACGTTCCCCTTTATTGACTCGCATGATAAAACCTACAATGTCAGGGATGGCAGCGATTGGGAAAAAACACTTAAGCCTCGTCTGCGGCAGCGCCTGAAACATTCAAAAAATATCGTGCTTTTTTTGAGCTCGCAAACCAAATCTTCCCGCGCTCTGATAGAAGAAATTGACTATGGTATAAACGATCGGGGACTGCCGGTTATTGTTATTTATCCAGAATATGATACGGCGAAGAGTTTGCTGGAAAATAATAATCTTAAACAGTCGATAAAGGATCTGTGGGAAAAAATTCCTGTGCTCAAAAATTCAATGTCGTCCGTAGCTACTCTCCATGTTCCGCTGAATAAGAAATTAATTACGCGCGCGCTTGGCGATAAGGATTTTACCGTTAACGGTAAGATTGATTCCGGAGCGTATCGTTATACGTCTTAACGCAGGGAGCGAGCAGAGATGTTAAAGGTTAAACTGTTTGATAAGAAAGTCAGGGATGAATTTTTTAAATATGCCTCGGGTATTACCGGTGCTATCACCGCTTACATCCTCTTCTGGGATATTCCCGATGAATGTAAAACGCTCGCTGGCATTATATGTATCCTTCTTTTGCTCGGCATCTACGCGTTTGTATGGCGTCGGGCGAATAAATTAACTTCTATCGATTTAACCGTTGACGGAACGACGGTGACGATTAAGGCTGGTGATATTTTTAGTCAGCCGGGTCTGAAAGCCATCGCGTTCAACGAATACTTTGATACACAGGTCGATGAGAAGATCATTGCCAGCCGAAGCCTTAACGGCATTTTCATCAATAAACACCTTAACCGCGACCTGGCGGAGCTTGATGAGCATATCGCTAACTATCGTTTCGAACGGGAAGATATGATTGGCGTCAATGAAGAGCGAGTGAGCGGGAAGAAACAGCGTTACCAGCTGGGGACAATTTGTGTCTGGCAAGATTATCTGCTGACGGCATTTGCCCGTTTCAGTGAGCATAATGAAGCGCGTTTAACAATGGCAGAATACCTGACGTTTTTGATTAACTTCTGGGATCGCGTTAATCGCGTCTATGCCATGGAGAGTGTTTCCGTGCCTATTTTCGGTTCCGGAATAACCCGAATAAAGGAGCACAGGGGAATTAGCGATGAAGAGCTGCTTAAGATTATGCTGTGGACATTCCGCGTGAGTGAAATGCGTTTTTCCTATCCTGCAAAGCTCACCATTGTTATCCATCAGGATAAAATCAAAAAAATTAATCTCTTTGAGCTTCAGTCATCTAAAAATGGGCTATGAATTTTCTCATATAATCAGCCTGGCCGTATTTATTAAGTTCATTTTCAAACATTCGGATAGGGGGTGAAGCGGATTTTTTATTATCGCGGCTTCACTTTCCCGAAATTTCACATAACGCTCAACACAACAGAGGAGTGAGCTTTTATGGTCTATCGTACAAAAACCTATCTGGCCGGGGAATGGGATGGCGACAGTGATGCCATTGAGCAGCTGCATACATGGAATGAAAATAATTACTGGAGTTTGTCTTTCACCGATGCACATAGTTTAACCCAGGCCAGGGACAGCAGCCTGAATTGCAGCATCAAGGCTTCTTTAGCTACCCGGCTTAATGCGTCAAAAACCTTCGTACTGATTGTGGGTCGTAATACCAAAGATGCCAGAAGCGGTGGCTGTCGATATTGTGCGAGCTACAACAGCCTGTGGGAGTATTGCGACAGGGGGCGGGCGGTCGACCATCGTAGTTATATTACCTACGAATGCGAAAAAGCAGTAAAAGATAAACTGAAAATTGTGGTGCTTTACAACGCCGCGTCCGTCAATAAAGCCAAATGCCCGGACGCCGTAAAATACGCCGGCACTCATGTCGCCATGTGCTACAAGGAAGATGGGAAATATTACTGGGATTATCAGGCGGTGAAGGCAGCGTTAGGTGCCTGAGTGCAGTTCCTCCCGATCTTCTGCCTGTTCTTGCAGGCAGGAGATCGAGAAAGCGATATTCACCAGTGACCACTCAGCATTTCATCACATCAGCGGGAAATGTTTTGGCTGAACACATTAAGAAAGGAGTAACGCGATGGGCAGAACGCTGGAGCAGCTTATTGCGGATGAAAAACCTGAAGTCGTGGCCAAAGCTCAGGCGATGGCGACGGACATCCTGCTCAACATTCACCTTGCCGAACTGCGTGAGAAAGTGCAGAAAACTCAGGTGGAAATGGCGCAGGCGCTGGGCATCAAACAACCGACCATTGCAGGGATGGAAAAACCGGGGCGCGACCTCAAGCTTTCCACGCTTAAACGCTATGTTGAAGCCACAGGCGGTAAACTTCGCCTGGATATTGAACTGCCTGATGGTTCTCACTACGGATTTGTACTGTAATTCGTAAAGTGGCATGAAAAACAAAAAGCCCGCTTAAGTTTCCTTAAGCGGGCTTCTCTAAATATGGCTCCTCTGACTGGACTCGAACCAGTGACATACGGATTAACAGTCCGCCGTTCTACCGACTGAACTACAGAGGAATCGTGTGAACGGGGCGAATACTAATGGCCCTCAGGGTAGATGTCAAAACCCTTTTACTTAAAACACTACCGTTTGCTGAAGGATGCAGCAAAATGTCGTTATTTTCCTCATTTCCCTGATAAAACCGGCGCATCGCACCCGTTTGCCGTGCCTTATTGCGTCACGATTTCCCCGTTGCGCAGGGTGATCAGCTGGTCTGCCACGGAAAAATAGCGGTCATCGTGGGAGATCGCCACCACCAGCTTGTTTTGCGCCTTCAGCTCGGGCAGAAATTCGGTATAAAAGCGCTGGCGGAAGGTGGGGTCCTGGTCGGCTGCCCATTCATCAAAGATAATCGCCGGGCGGTCGTCCAGCCAGGCGTGCAGTAGCGCCAGCCGTTTGCGCTGCCCGGTGGAAAGTTCGGTGGTGGTGAAGCGCTGGTTTTCCACGGCAACTTTGCCGTTTAACTGGAGTTTTGTCAGCAGCGGTGCCAGCTGCCCGGTGCTTATTTCGGGATGCAGCAGCTCGTCAAACAGAAAATAGTCGCTGAATACCGTACTGAACAGCTGGCGGTAGTCGTCGCGCTGCGCGTCGGAAACCGGCTGGCTGTTAAGCAACACCGCACCCTGCTGCGGCACGTACAGCCCCAGCAGCAGTTTGATTAGCGTGGTTTTGCCCGAGCCGTTATCGCCGGTGATAAACGTGATCTGGCCGGGGCGCAGCGTCAGGTCCAGCGGCCCGATGGCGAACGGCTGTCCGCCCTCATAGCGCCAGCTTAGCTGCTGCAACGTCAGGCTGTGCAGCGGCAGCGCATCGGCCGGAGCGGGGCTGTCCAGTAGAATATCCGGTTCCGGGGTCTGAAAGCTGTCGGCCAGTTCGGCCAGCCGCCGCAGGGCAATGCGCGCCTGGTCGGCAATCGCCAGCCCGCCGGCCAACTGGTCAAACGGCGATTTGATATACAGCAGCACAATCACCGCCGCGCCGATGGTCAGCTGCCCGGCATTCAGCCAGGGTTTACCCACCAGCATCAGTGCAATGGCGATAAAGAACAGCGCCGAGGCCACCCCGTCAATTATCCACATGCGGGTCATCGCCCGGCCTTTCAGCCGGGCGATAGCATCAACGTCGCGGCTCAGAGCCCGGTGATACACCGCCGCCCGGCGGCCGCGATCCAGCCGCAGTTCCTTCGCCCCCTGTATAATTGCCAGGTACTGCTTCTGCAGGCTGTCCTGCGCGTGGCGCACCTGCTGGTAATCGGCGATCCAGCCGCGGCGCGATCGCCCGGTCAGCAGCATGCCGCCCAGCAGAAACAGCAGCGAAATGGCGAAAATCAGCGGCGAGAGATACAGCAGATACAGCAGTCCCGCCAGCGCAATCGAGAAGTTGATAATGTAGCTGGCAAAGTTGTAGGTGAAGGCGCTGACGGTATCCACATCGTCATTCAGCACCGCCAGCATCCGGTGCGGGCGAAACTGTTCGATAGCCCCAATCGGTGCCTGCAGTATCCGTGCGGAAAGCTCCTTGCGCATCCCGGCAATCATCCGCTGCCCCAGGTGACTATTAATGCAGCCCGCCAGCGACTGGCCGCAGGTGCCGCCCACCAGCAGCAGTGCAAAGGCGGCCCAGAACGACAGCGACAGTTCCCCGGCCTGCAGCGAGTGATTGATCTGCCCCAGCAGGGCGGTAGTGGCGAAACCGCTGAGTATCCCGACGGCGGTGGCAAACAGCAGTGTCAGCCAGAACGGGCGGATCAGGCCCAGGGTGACCCGGGTCAGTGGAAAGCGGCGGGAAGCGGAATTCATGGTTTTCTTCTCATTAACAACAGATGCCAGGGGGCACCGATAAAGGTCGCCAGCAGCCCGGCGGGCAGCTGCTGCGGATAAATCAGGTTACGACCGAGCCAGTCGGCCAGCAGCATAATGCCCGCACCGCCCAGCGCCGCGCCGAGCATCTGTCCGACGGGGCGCTGAAGGCCGCTCATTCGCGCCAGGTGCGGCGCCATCAGCCCGGCAAAGGTCAGCGGACCCACCAGCAGCGTAGCGGCGGCGGTGAGCAGGGCGGTCAGGATCACTATCGCGCCGCGCGCCCGGTTCTGCGGCACGCCCTGGCCACGCGCAACGTCATCGCCCAGCGACAGCAGCAGCAACCAGCGACCGTGCAGCAGCGCCACGACGGTCAGCACCAGCGCCAGGCCGGCCAGCGCCACGGCCTGGCCGGGCAGAATGCGGTAGGTCGATCCGGCCAGCCAGTCCTGTAGCACCATGGTCTGCGGGGTGATAGTGGTCATCATTAATGCGGTAACGGCATTGATTACCGTGCTCAGGCCAATCCCGGTCAGCAGCAGCTTATCGGCGCTGAACGCGGCGCGGCGGCCGGTGAGCAGCATGGCGACCAGTGCCAGCAGCGCGCCCAGACCGGCCCCGGCCAGCAGCAGTCCGGAGGTGGCCGCAGCAGCGACCAGCAGCGTCAGCATCACCCCCAGCGAGGCACCTGAGGAGATGCCCAGTAGCTCCGGGCTGCTCATTGGGTTAGCGGTTAACCGCTGCACCAGCACCCCGGCTACGCCGAGCATCGCCCCGGCACAGGCCGCGCCCAGCACCCGTGGTCCGCGCAGGGAGAGCAGCGCATCCAGCGGCGTTCCCCAGCTGAACGCCCAGCCGCCGGGAACGCGGCCAAAACACAGCGCCAGCAGCAGCAGCGTCGCGACCGCCGCGGCCATTGGCCACAGCACCCGTGGCGCGGCCGCGCGGCGCACCCCGGCACCGGCCGCGCTGGCCTTCGGCAGGCTGTGCTGCTTCAGTCGGGGGATCAGCCAGATCAGCAGCGGCGCGCCAAGCAGCGCGGTCAGCGTGCCGGTCGGCACCCCGAAGCCCCAGCGGGCCAGCCACTGTGCCAGCTGGTCGGTCAACAGCAGCAGCGCACCGCCCATCAGCGGCGTCCACAGCAGCTGCTGGGCAAGCCGCCGTGCGCCACCCAGCCGCACCAGCACCGGGGCAGCCATGCCGATAAAACCGATGATCCCGGTCACGCTCATCACCGAGGCGCACAGCAGCGTCCCCAGCAGCAACGCCAGCATCCGCACCCGCTGTACCGGCACGCCCAGGCTACGGGCGGCGGTATCATGCAGCGCGAAGGTGTTCATCGCCCGGAGCAGCATGACCGCCAGCAGCAGGGCGATCAGCAGGCGCGGCAGCAGGAAGCGCACCCCGTGCCAGCTGTTCTGCTCCAGCGCGCCGCTGCTCCAGATAAAAATCCCCTGCAAATCGCTGCCGGAAAGTAGACCGATCACGCTGGCCAGGCAGCCGGCATACAGCGTCAGCATCAGCCCGGAGAGGGTCAGCGACTGCGGCGTGGTGCTCTGCCGCCGCGCCTGCATGACAATCAGCAGCGCCGCCAGTAAACCGCCAAGGCTGGCCAGCATCTCCTGGCCCAGCCGCAGCAGCGAGGGCAGCCAGACGGCGGCCACGGTCAGCATCAGCTGTGCCCCGGCGGAAACGCCAAAGGTGGTGGGATCGGCCAGCGGGTTGCGCAGGGTCTGCTGAAACAGCAGTCCGGCCAGTGAAAAGCCCATTCCGGCCAGCAGCGCCATACAGAAGCGCGGCAGCGTGGAATAGTGGAACAGCAGCTGGCTGATGTTCTCCGGCGACGGCGAAAAGGCTGCGGCGGCCAGCTGGTTCAGCGGTAACGATTGCAGCCACTGCGGTACTGCAAACAGCAGGGCGGCCAGCAGCAGGCCGCATACCAGCGCGGCGGGATGGCGCTGGCGTTCAGCGTTCAGGGTGACCAGTGTCACAGGTAAACCGGTCTTAGCAGGGCATCCTGCAGTTTGTCGGTGAACTCCGCCGCCAGCGGCAGTCCGCCGAAGATCTCGAAACGTGGGATCATCAGCACCCTTCGCTGTTTTACCACCGGCAGCAGCCGCCAAAGCGGGCTGGCATGCAGCACGCGGCGCGCCGCACGGGTGTCTTCCCCGTAATCCATCACCAGCAGGGTGATATCGTCATAGCTGGCCAGGCTCTCAATCCCGGCGTTGGTAAAACCGAAGTTATTGGTGCTGCCCTGCCAGCCGTCTTCAAAGCCCATCTGCGCCAGCACCCCGGACATAATGCTCTTCCTGCCGTAGACGGTCATATGGCGGCCATCGGACGACAGCCCGGCCACCATCACCTTGCGCTGGCGCACCGCGCGCAGGTTATTTGCGGCGGCGGCGATATGGTTGTTCAGGTCCTGAATATAGCGTTCGGCCGCATCCGGTCGGCCAATGCGTGCGGCCAGCCGCCGCGTCTCGTCGCAGGCCTGGGCGAAGGCATCGCCGCTGTCGCGGTAAATATCGAGGGCGATCACGGGTGCCACCCGCTGCAGCTGGCGCTGAATAATCGGGCTGATGGTCACGGTCACGATCAGCTCAACCTGGTAATGCTTCAGCAGTTCCAGATTGGGTTCGGAAGGGTCACCGGCATCCGGGATACCGGCGGGCAGAAACGGCGTGGTGCCCATTTCGTTGTAAAAATCGCTGCCGACGCTCACCGTCGGCAGCACACCCAGCGCCAGCAGCGTCTGGGTGCCGCCGCGATCGGGGGTGGCGATGCGCTGAGGATAGCGCGCGCTGAACCCCCGCTGCGGCAGGCCGGTGAGCAGCAGCAGGGCAGTATATTTAAGCAGTTGACGGCGCTGCATCTTCGCTACTCAACAGGCCCGCCGCAGGGCGGGCAGGTTTGGGTTAGAAATCAACGGTTGCGGAAAGCGTTACGGTGCGCGGTTCCCCGGACATCACGTAGCTGTCGCAGCAGGCGCTGGCCCAGTAGTTGCGGTTCGCCAGGTTAACTACGTCCATCCGCAGGGTCACCGGTTTGGCCATCACTCCGGTTAACAGATAGCGCAGCCCGGCATCAAACCGTGTCCAGGAGGGCAGCGTGCGGCGCGGCGTATCGGTATCGAAGAACTGCTTGCCGGTATAAATCGCCCGTCCGGTCAGTGTCAGCCCCTGCAGCCACGGCAGATCCCATTCCACGCCCGTATTGCCCTGCCACTTTGGCGTACCGGAGGCGGTTTTACCATCATTGGCCCCGTCCTGGGTTTTAGTCAGCACCGCATTAATATAGCTGACGCCGCCGAGCAGGCGCAGGCCGTCAACCGGCTCACCGAAGGTTTGCAGCGAGACGCCGCGGTTACGCTGTTCGCCGTTCTCGTTCACCGTATTGGTGGTGCTGTCGGTGGTGGTGGACGGCTGGGTCAGCTGGTAGACGCTCAGCGTGGTGCCGAAGTAGCCCCAGTCGGCTTTCACCCCGGCTTCAACCTGCTTGGTTTTATACGGCGCGAAAACATGACCGGCGTTAGCGTAGCCGGTACCGACGGTACTGCCCTGGCGCAGGCCCTGAATATAGCTGGTATACAGCGAAATATTCTGCCACGGCTTCACCAGCAGGGCGACGGAAGGGCTGAGGGCATTTTTGCTGTAGCTGTCGCTGATGCCACCGTTGGTGGTGTCATAGTCGCTTTGCTCAACCCGCTGCAGGCGGCCCCCGGCGGTCAGCTGTACCCGATCGTCAAGAATGGAGAGGGTATCACCCAGCGCCAGGCCTGAAAGCCGGGCGGTACTCTGTTTCGGCAGCGACGGCGTAGGGAAATCCGGCTCGTCGGTCCAGTTCGGGTTATAAATATTGTTGGTGACCTCGTCGCCGACGGTGGCCCCGCCGCCCCAAACGGTGCGGTGCAGCGTGGTGGCCTGCGCATTGATCTGGTGGTCAACCGGGCCGGTGGTGAATTTTGCCGCGATACCGACTTCCGCTGAGCCGGTTTTGGTTTTACCCGGGCTGATCCACGGCGTGGTTGAGATATCGCCGCTGTCATTCAGCAGCATCGGCTGACCAATCTCGATATCGCTCTGGTGATTAATATCCCCGCCAACGGCGGCGTGGACGGTGACGTTATCGGTCATATCGTATTCGCCGCGCAGTGCGCCAAAGGTGTCTTTATTGCCGAAGCGGGTCCATGACGGGCTGATATTGTTAGTACTTTTCGGCGCCTGCGGAATGGTGATGCCGCTGGGGATGTAGAAATAAGGCACTACGCCGCGCGTCAGCGTATCCTGGTAACCGGCATCCAGCGAAACGCGGGCGCGATCGCCACGGTAATCCAGCCCGATACTCGCCAGCCCCAGATGCTTCTTATTATTGTCGACCGGGGTATTCCCTTCCGACCATGCGCCGTTAAACCGCACGCCAAACTGGTTTTCATCGCCGAAGCGGCGGCCGATATCCACTTTGGCACCCACCTGGCTCTTGCTGGTGTAGGTGGTAGTCAGGCGGGTGATTGGCGCATCGGTGGCGCGCTTCGGTACGATATTCACTGCACCGCCGACTGAACCTCCGGGAGGCATGCCGTTCAGGAAGGCGCTCGGCCCCTCCAGAAATTCGATGCGGTCGGCAATATCCGGCGAGATGCTGCTGATCGGCAGCATGCCGTACAGGCCATTAAAGCCCACATCCTGCGACTGGACGTTAAAACCGCGCACGTTAATCTGGCTGGCGGAGCTGCCGAGGCTGGACCATTCGGCCCGGGCGGACGGGTTTAAATCGGCGATCAGCTGCATCACCGTCGGTGCCGGGGTGTTCTCGATCTGCTGCGCGGTATAGCTGGTCTGCGAAAATGGCGTATCCAGCAGGTCTTTATTACCCAGCATGCCCAACTGGCCGCCGGAGGCAACCTGGCCGCCCGGATACGGCTCCGGCTGGGCAATTTTGTCCGTGGCGGAGGCGGTAGCGGTCACCAGCAGAGTCTGATCCTGCCGAACGCTGGCGTCGGTCTGGGCTGTGGTGGTTTTATCCGCAGCAGTGGCAAGAGCGCTCTGCGCGAGCAGTGCGAGGATCCCGGCCTGAATCAGGCTGATTTTAGCCAGTGGGAAACGTTTTTGATAAACGGCCATTCCGGCACAGACTGGCGCATTAACTGATGAAGCCTTACTCATTGTTGTTATAGCCTCTGAAAGGGGGATCTGTACTGCTCACTGTCTGCTTAAAATGGAATAATTTACTGATTTATAAGTTTATTATGTCTTACTATGCCGGAGTCGATCCTGACCAAACTGCGCGGTTCCCTTGAATGTTGGCAAAGAGAATGATAATTATTTTTCTTTAAAAGAGAAGTCTGCCGCTGTCGCCTTTGATGGGTGATTGCGGAATACCCATCGAATCGGACGAAAGTTGTCGCCGCGGCTGGGTACTTGATTAATCCGGTGGTTTCGGCCGCCCTCTGATTGCCGACAGGAGAGCAGTGAATGGCCAGTCCGCCTTGTGCGCCGCAGTTTACGGAAAGCTTTAGTCTGGCTGCATGGCAGAAGCGCACCGTGCCGTCACATTTTGCCTCCTGGCATTACCGGCATGACGAATGTGAAGAGTGGCACTCGCACGATAAAGCGCAGCTGACCTACGCCAGCGAGGGCGCATTACAGATCCACACCGCCGATGGTATCTGGACGCTGCCGCCCGGCCGCGCGCTGTGGATACCCGCCGGACAGCCGCACCGCACGCACGCTCAGGGGCAGGTGACCACCTGCAACTATTACTGTGCTGAAAGCCGCCATATCGCTGAGTTTGTGCCGCTGATGGCCAGCCCGCTGGCACATGAGCTGCTGGCCGCGCTGATCCGCCATACTCAAAGCGAAGCGAAGCCCGGTGAAGCGGTCTGGCTGATGGAGCATCTGCTGCGGCTGGAGCTGGCACAGGGGGCCGTGGCGACGGTGCCGTTCCTGCCGCTGCCGCGCGAGCGCCGCCTGAAGCAGGTGGCCCAGCGGCTGATGCAGGATCCGCAGTCAGATGCCGGGATTGAGGGGCTGGGGACGGCCGTGGGTGCCTCCACGCGAACGCTGTCGCGGCTGTTTCGCCATGATACCGGGCTGACCTTCAGCCAGTGGCGGCAGCAGCTACTGTTGCTGAAATCGGTCGGGCTGATGGCGCAGGGCCATTCGGTAGAGAATACCGCCCGCCAGCTGGGCTACGTTAACGGCAGCACCTTTAACGCCATGTTCCGCAAAACCCTGGGGGAGACGCCGCAGCGCTACTGGCGTCAGGGAATATGAGGGCGGGCAGCCTGAACGCAAAAGGGCCAGCCAGAAAGGCTGACCCTGATACAGACACATCGTGAGCGGTAATGCGTTATAACCCGCGTGAAATGAGGGGATCGCGCAGGCCCGGCGCAACCGCAGAGGACTACACTTCCAGACCGGCCCTGAACTGCCCCCACTTAAAGACCGAATTCACCCCAATTGACAGGAATGGCTCCGGCGGCGTCTTATTCGGGCCCGGTGATGCCAGCAGGAAGTCAATCAGCTCGTTGCGCTCACCGGCGATCATATCCGCCAGCAGCTTCCCGGTTGCCGTACCGCGGGTGATCCCCAGACCGTTACAGCACAGCGCGCCGTAAACATTCGGCGCCAGCTGGCCGAAGAAGCCTTCATGGTTTTCCGACAGGCAGATTGCACCGCTCCATGAATATTCCAGATTCACACCGGACAGCATCGGGAAGCGCCGTTCAAAGGAACGACGGTGATTTTCAATATAGCGTTTTAGCAGATGCTCGCGCGGGCGACCGTTGGGGTTAAAGCTGAAGCTGTTACGCACCAGAATACGGTGGTCAACGGTACGGCGAATCGTACTGCCGAACGGATGCGCAGGGATCACGCCCCATACCGGCTTGCCGCCCAGCCGCGCCTGCTCTTCTTCATTCAGCGGGCGCGTCAGACTGCCGTACAGGAAGGTGGGCAGCAGTGTGCGCTTCAGGAAACCAAAATCTGAGGCAAACGCATTGTTGGCCAAAATCAGCTTATCGGCGGTGATAGTGCCGTTATCGTGCATCAACGTGACTTTATCGCCGTAGTCGATAGAGGTAATCGGCGTGTTCTCATACAGCGTGACGTTAGATGGCAGACTGTCCGCCAGGCCTTTCACCAGTGCCGAAGGCTGCACCAGCACCGTGCCGGGGATAAACAGTGCCTTCTTATAGTATGAAATGCCGATGTGATCCGGCAGATCGCGCTCGTCTATCATTTGGGTTTCGCGGCCAATTTTCTCCAGACCGCTGCGATAAGCTTCCAGCACGGCAATACCCGCACCGCTTACCGCCGCCTGATATTTACCGGAGTCGCTCATCTGGCACTCAATACCGTGAGTTTTCACGATGTCGCGCAGATAGTCCTGGCCAAGCGTATTCAGCTTCAGTACGCGTTTTGCGGTAGTGATATCGCCGATGTAGTCCTTCGCCCCGATGTCATGCGGCACGTCGATAGCGAAGCCCGCGTTACGTCCGGCGGGACCAAAGCCGACTTCCTGCGCTTCAATCAGTACGATCTCGTCGTCGGGGAAATTCAGCGCCATCTGGCGAGCGGCGGCAAGCCCGGTCAGGCCTGCGCCCACAATTGCCCAGCGGGTCTGCGTTTGCCCGACGTGAGCCGGGCGCGGCGTGCGCGGTTTACTGGTGTGATACCACCCCGGAAGCGCATCGTCGGCGGGCAGAGAGGTTATTTTTTGCACTTGGGTATACTCCCGTTTATATGCGGTACAGAGGGGATTAACGGATCAACCGGTTCTGTCAGCCAGCAATCGCCGCAGCGACATTCTGCTTCACGCCGGCAATCACCGCTTTCAGCTCCGCCTGCTCTTCTTCCGTCAGGCCCAGCAGCGGTGCGCGAGCCGGTCCGGTGCTCAACCCGGTCAGATCCACACCGTGTTTAATCGCCTGTACGAATTTCCCGCCGTCGAGGTAGTTCATCAGTGGCATCATCGCCGCCATAATTTTGCGGCCTTTATTGAAATCTTTTTCCACTACGCAGGCCTGATACAGGGCCACGTGTTCCTGTGGAATAAAGTTGGAACCGGCACAGACCCAGCTGCGTGCGCCCCAGGCAAAGAACTCCAGTGCCAGATCGTCCCAGCCGCAGGAGAGGGCGATGTTCGGGAACTTAATAGCCAGCAGATGCAGGCTGTTCAGATCGCCGGAGCTTTCTTTAATCGCCACCACGTTTTTCGATTTGCTGACCTCGGTGAAATAGGTTTCACCCATGCTGATACCCATACGACCCGGGTAGTTGTAGAGCATGATCGGCAGCTGCGCGGCTTTGTCGACGGTCAGCGCGTGGTGGGCGTTTTCCAGTTCGGTCGGCAGCGCATACGGCGGCGAGGTGACCAGAATGGCATCGGCTTTAATTTCGCGGGCGTGTTTAGCAAAGGCCACGGCATCTTCGGTACGGATAGCACCGGTGCCAATCACCAGTGGCAGGCGGTTAGCCGTGACCTGGCGTGCGCGCTCGGCCAGCGCCAGGCGCTCTTCCACCGTCTGCGCGTAATATTCACCGGTCGAACCGCCAATAATAATGCCGTGAACGCCACCGGCAATTAATGACTCCAGCACTTCATCAAAACGGGCGAAATCAATCGAACCGTCAGCAGCGTATGGGGTAACGGCAGGGGTATAAATACCATCAAAATTAATCATATATTCTCCAGGTCAGGTATCCGGGCAGCGTTGACTTAACGCTGAGCGGGTATTTGATGAGATCCCGCCGTCCGCCGAAGCCGGAAAAATACGGTTCGACTGGGACAGGTTCACTCCATTTGCTAACAATCTGCCAACAAGTTCACGGGCAGGCAATATGTGGATTTTTTTTGCATACATAAAAAAGACAAAGAAAATACGCATTAGCAGTATGAAAATACAAATGATTTTTATTAATCTGTTTAAAATCATATAATTAAAATATTATTTTTAGCTGATAATATTCTGTTTTGTTTTCAGATGGCGATCACATTCCTGAATAATGCCCACCGTGAGCGTATTTACAGTGTGCAGTCGGGGGGTATAGGTTCAACATGAATTTAACCTGGAGTTAACAGCACTTTTCCCCTCGATAGCCTCACTGGCACGGGTCGCCTTCCAGTACTGAGGCTCAGCAATAACGGGGAGAATGGTTAAATAAAAAGGATGTGTTCTTCAGGTGAATTTAATTTCGCGATAACGCGAAAAAAATAACAGGAGCCGATAAACAATGAACGGGTAAGGTTTACCGAAGAGAAAAAGATAACCGATATCAAGACTTACATGACGTTATAAAAATTAAATTAACGAAATTTCTGAATTATCGATCTGATTCAGAGCGAATTTCTGTACCTGCAAAATATGAATCCTTACAGGAGATTCACTGTCATGAATAAGAATAATATATCTATTGAGGATGTACCCTTAAATGGTTTTCACCAGTTGATGACCGTCCGCGCCGGGGGAGGATGGATCCTTGATGGCTATGTGCTGAGCATTATCGGCGTAGCGATCGTGCAGTTTTCGGGATACCTGCATCTGGACTCCTTCTGGCAGGGACTGGTTGCGGCATCGGCGATGTTCGGCACCTTCTTTAGCGGATTCCTTGGCGGCTGGCTGACCGATAAAGTTGGCAGGCAGCGCCTGTTCTTCGTCGGGCCGATTCTGTTTATTCTGGGTTCGATAGGCACATTCTGGACGGAATCCGGGGTGATGTTGTTCTTCCTGCGCTTCCTTATAGGCGTGGGGGTGGGGCTGGAATATCCGGTGGCCGGATCGTTGCTAACCGAATTCCTGCCGCAGAAAAATCGCGGTCCGCGCCTGGCGGGGCTGACGATCCTGTGGTTTGCCGGTGCGGCACTGGCTTACATTGTCGGTAATGCGATTCTGGCTCACGGCGGTGATGACGCCTGGCGTTACGTGCTGGCCAGCCCGGCGGTACTGGGTGTGGCATTGTTCCTGATTCGTCTGGGTACGCCGGAATCTCCGCGCTGGCTGGTCAGCAAAGGCCGCCTGGCGGAAGCTGAGCAGATTATCAAAAAAGTGTACGGCGCGACTTTCTCGCTGGCTAATCTGCCGAAAGAGTCCGAAGAGCAAAAAGTGTCCATCCGCACATTGTTAAATGCAGGCTACGGCAAACGTATGCTGTTCGTAGCGGTGTTCTGGAGTGCGGCGGTGGTGCCGATGTTTGCGGTCTACTCGTTCGCTCCGGTGGTGCTGCAGGCGCTGAACCTCAAGGACGAGTGGGCTTCAATGGGCTCGGTGATTATCACGCTGCTGTTCGTAGTGGGCTGTATTATCGCCACCCGACTGATTGACACCATGGGCCGCCGCAAGCTGATTATTCACAGCTTCCTGTGGTCAAGCCTGGCCCTGCTGGGACTGGGTGCGGCTTCACACGGTTCTGAAATGCTGGTGCTGGCTCTGTTTGGTGCCTACGCGGTGTTTATCGGTGGGGCGCAGGTGCTGGAACTGGTGTATCCGAATGAGCTGTTCCCGACTGAGGTTCGTGCATTCGCCGTTGGCATGGGGTCTTCACTGTCGCGTATTGGTTCTGCTGCCGGGACCTGGCTGGTGCCTTACTCTCTGGCGACGCTGGGTATTGGGCACACGATGTATGCAGCCGCGGTAGTGTCCATTATCGGTCTGTTGGCTTCTATCTGGCTGGCGCCGGAAACTAAGGGGATGACCCTGGAGAAGGCGGCTTCACTGAGTCGTTAATTGTTAGTCGGCTAAACCGTGAGTCCTTGCGCCGCCGCAGTTTATTCTGCGGCGGCGTTTGTGTTTGTTAGCGTCGTTTTCTGGCGTTGTTTGCTGGAAACGGGTGGCTGCGCAGACGGGTGAATCCCTCTCCGGA
The DNA here is from genome assembly GCF_025947915.1 of Erwinia sp. INIA01. Taxonomy (NCBI): domain Bacteria; kingdom Pseudomonadati; phylum Pseudomonadota; class Gammaproteobacteria; order Enterobacterales; family Erwiniaceae; genus Erwinia; species Erwinia sp. INIA01. The sequence continues at coordinate 273,497 of NZ_JAPDNC010000005.1, read as the reverse complement.
GCGGGTCCTCACGCCGCTGCGCGGTGCCTTCACTCCGTTCGTCAGCCAGCCGGACCGGTACAGACGCGCGTCCTGCGTAGGATTCACACGTCTGTGCCTTATTAACTGTGTTGTCTGATGTGCCAGCGCAGACGGGTGAATCCCCCTCCGAAGCGGGTCCTCGCGCCGCTGCGCGGTGCCTTCACTGCGTTCGTCAGCCAGCCGGACCGGCACAGACGCGCGTCCTGCGCGGCTGTACCTTTCGCCTGCGTCCATGCAGGCGAATCCTGGCCTCCTCACTCCATTCAGCGCTGCGGATGCTCCTGCGTGGGATTCACCCGTCTGGGCTTTCATCATCAGAGTTGCCTGATAAAGGACTCGCTGTTTACTCGACTGCTGAGTTTCATTTGAACCGTTGGTTAAAGTAGTTAGCAACGGAGATGATAGTGGCTCGGTTTCTTCAGCGGGGGCGTTTGCATTTGTTTGGCGTTGTTTGCTGGAAAAGGGTGGTTGCGCAGACGGGTGAATCCCCCTCCGGAGCGGGTCCTCGCGCCGCTGCGCGGTGCCTTCACTGCGTTCGTCAGCCAGCCGGACCGGCACAGACGCGCGTCCTGCGCGGCTGTACCTTTCGCCTGCGTCCATGCAGGCGAATCCTGGCCTCCTCACTCCATTCAGCGCTGCGGATGCTCCTGCGTGGGATTCACCCGTCTGGGCTTTCATCATTGGAGTTGCCTGTAAAGGCGCGATCAAGGTTATTCCGTCTCGCGTATGTCATCTAAATTATTTTCAAGCAGCGAGTAAGAAAGAAAAGGGTGGCACGGTATTGAGCGGCTAAAGGGCAATCCGCAGCGCTGAGGTGCAGGCATCTGGCCAGGAGACGGCGACAGGACGTCGTCGTCAGGTGGAATCGCAACAGGGACGTTGCGTTTCCGCCGGTCCGCCCGGCCGGATGCCGGAGCCGAAGGAACCGCGAAGCGGCGCGAGGACCGCCCGGTAGCCGCTCAATACCGGGACACGACCCACATCACCGAAGCGACAAACAAGCAATCTGAACAGTTCCCCCGGCAGCCGCTCAATACCGGGACACGACCCACATCACCGAAGCGACAAACAAGCAATCTGAACAATTCACCCGGCAGCCGCTCAATACCGTGGATCCCCCCACCACCGCAGCGAAAAGTCCATCTCCATCACCCGACATTTCATTTACAGCCCCCAGCCGGGTTGTGACCTTGCTCGGGTAACAAAAAAGCAATTGCCGTCAGTCTCAAATCTCTTGCGCCAGATCTCACTTTCCAGCGTTTCCATGAGCGATGTTAGAGGTGTGTCAAATTTTTGTTATTTGATGATTTTAAAACACGCGTTTCGGTGCTTTATTAGTGAAAGTTTCAATTAACTTTAATATGAAACAAAAAAACTGCTCTGCGGCAACGTAGGCAGGGGACAGGAAAAGTAAAACAGTGGTTTGAATTTAAGATGTTGTTTTGTAGTGAATTATTCCGATGAAGTGCTAATAAGAAAATAGTCATACACGAAATAGTAACCCCCTACATTTTACTAAAGTCGTCGGTCACGTTGAAGGAATGTAAAAGAAATTTTTCATTCGACGTCTCAGCCAGCCTGCGCATGCTAACGATAATAAGGGCTCCGCCATGAACGTGAAAAAAACAATTTTAGCGTCACTGTTAGTATGTATGTTACCTGTCACAAGTTTCGCCAAAGAAGTCCAGGTTGGTGTTTCTATGGCACTGTTTGATGACAACTTCCTGACTATTGTGCGCAATTCCATCAGCAAGGAAATGAAGAAAGAAAACGTCGACGGGCAGATCGAAGATGCCAAAGGCGACGTAGCCCAGCAGCTGCAGCAGGTGCAAAACTTTATCGGCCAGGGCGTTGACGCAATCATCGTTAACCCGGTTGATACCAACGCAGTTAAACCGATTGTTGACCTCACCACCAAAGCCGGCGTTCCGCTGGTGTTCGTAAACCGTAAACCCGCGACTGAACTGACCAGCAAAATGGCCTACGTCGGATCTGACTCCGAGCTGGCGGGCCGTCTGCAGATGGAAGCGCTGGCTAAAGCAATGGATTACAAAGGCAACGTGGCGATTCTGATGGGGGATCTGGCTAACGAAGCAACGCGCGACCGTACCAAAGGCGTGAAAACCGTAGTGGCTAAATACCCGGGTCTGAAAGTCATTCAGGAACAGACGGCGAAATTCACCCGTAACGACGCGGTGGACGTAGTCAGCAACTGGATGACGGCGGGCGATGATATTCAGGCTATCGCTTCCAACAACGACGAAATGGCTATCGGTGCCCTGCAGGCACTGGGCAAAAACCCGAACAAAATCGTGATCGCGGGCGTGGATGGTACACCTGATGCGCTGCAAATGATCAAGAACGGCAAGATGGTTGCCACCGTGTTCCAGGATGCAAAAGGACAGGGTGAAGGTTCCGTACAGGCTGCCGTTAAGCTGGCAAAAGGTGAAAAAGTTGAGCAGAACGTGATGATCCCTTATCAGCTGATCACCAAAGAAAACTACGCAGAATTTACCAGCAAAAACCTGAAATAACCGTTGCCGATAACAGTTGTACGGAGGTGTTAAATGTCCGCATATGCGCTTGAAGCCGAAGGCATCAGCAAGTTTTTCCCGGGAGTTAAGGCGTTAAGCAACGTATCGCTGCGCGTCAAACCCGGAACGGTGCATGCTCTGATGGGTGAGAATGGCGCGGGCAAGTCCACTTTAATGAAGTGCCTCATCGGGATTTACCGTCCCGATGAGGGACAAATCCGCATTAAAGGCGAGCCTGTGCAGTTTACCGATACGCTGGATGCGCTGCGTTCGGGAATTTCCATGATTCACCAGGAGCTTAATTTGGTACCGCATATGACGGTCGCCGAAAATATCTGGTTGGGTCGCGAGCCGATGAAACTCGGCTTCGTCGACCACGGAAAACTCAATCGTTTGACCAAAGATCTGCTGGTTAAACTGAATATCCGTCTGCGGCCTGACCAGATGGTTGGCGATCTGAGCATTGCCTCCCAGCAAATGGTTGAAATCGCGAAAGCGGTGTCCTGGAACTCGGACATCGTGATTATGGACGAACCGACGTCGGCACTGACGGAAACCGAAGTGTCGCATCTGTTCGCCATCATCCGCGACCTGCGCGAGCAGGGTAAAGCCATCATCTATATCAGCCATAAAATGGATGAGATCTTCGCCATTACCGATGAAGTCAGCGTGTTCCGTGACGGCACCTGGGTGGCCAGTGATTCCACGTCGAGCTATTCGCGTCAGTCGCTGATTACACAGATGGTAGGGCGTGAATTAACCCAGCTGTTCCCGAAATTTGATGCGAACATCGGCGAAGATGTCCTGACCGTGCGTAATCTGACGCGTCAGGGCGTGTTCCACGATGTCAGCTTTAACGTACGCCGTGGCGAAATCCTCGGTGTTGCGGGACTGGTGGGTGCCGGACGCAGTGAAGTGATGGAGAGCCTGTTCGGCATGACCTCCATCGACAGCGGCGAAATACTGATTGACGGCGTGCCTACCACGATTGAATCGCCGGCGGCGGCGATCGATAAGGGGCTGGCATTCCTGACCGAGGACCGTAAAAAGTCCGGCCTGTTCCTGGTGCTGTCGGTACTGGAGAACATGAGCATCGTCAAAATGACTAACTACAGCGCCAAAGCGGGCTTTGTTAATCATGGCGACATGGCGAAGGACTGCCTTGAGCAGATCCGCAAGCTGAATATCAAAACGCCGACAATGGACCAGATCATCAATAACTTGAGTGGCGGTAACCAGCAGAAGGTGCTTATTGCGCGCTGGCTGCTGGCCCAGCCCAAAATTCTAATCCTTGACGAACCTACCCGTGGTATCGACGTCGGTGCGAAGGCGGAAATATACCGTCTGATCAGCGAACTGGCGAGTCGTGGCGTTGCCATCATCATGGTTTCTTCCGAACTGCCGGAAATTCTGGGCATGAGCGACCGGGTCATGGTTATGCACGGCGGTCGTATTACCGGCATCCTCAATAAAGAAGATGCTGACCAGGAAACCATTTTGTCGTTGGCGTCCGAGTAAGGGCGTAAGGTAAATAAAATATGAGTGATATGAAAATGACAACGCAACAGTCAACTGAAGCACCCTCATTCTTCAGTAATCTGAAAAGCAAGATGCCGAAAGATACCGGTATTTTCGTGGTAATGGTCGGTATCGCGCTGATTTTCGAAGCCTTTGGTTGGTATGTTCGCGACCAGTCATTCCTGATGAACCCTAACCGCCTGGTGCTGATTGTTTTACAGGTGGCGATTATCGGTATTATTGCCGTCGGGGTGACCCAGGTCATTATTACTACGGGTATTGACCTGTCGTCCGGCTCGGTGATTGCCTTAACGGCGGTGGTTGCCGCCAGTCTGGCGCAAACCTCAGACAGCCTGTCGCCGATGTTCCCGTCGCTGGTGGATATGCCTGCGGTGATCCCTATCGGTGCGGGGATCGGGGTCGGTCTGCTGTGCGGTATTCTGAACGGTGTGCTGATTACTAAAACCGGTATTCCTCCGTTTATCGCCACGCTGGGTATGATGGTTTCTGCCCGTGGTCTGGCACAGTACTACACCCAGGGTAACCCAATCAGTTTCCTGTCTGACGGCTTCACCGCTATCGGTCAGGGCGCTATGCCGGTGATTATCTTCCTGGTCGTAGCGGTCATCTTCCATATCGCTCTGAAACACACTCGCTACGGCAAATACGTTTACGCTATCGGCGGCAACATGGTGTCGGCGAAAGTGTCCGGTATCAACGTTAACAAGTACCTGATCATTGTTTACACCATCGCCGGTGGCCTGTCCGGTCTGGCGGGTGTGGTGCTGGCGGCTCGCGTCAGTAGCGGTCAGTCAAGCATGGGTCTGTCCTACGAACTGGATGCGATTGCCGCAGCGGTTATCGGCGGCAGCAGCCTGATGGGCGGCGTGGGTCGCATCACTGGTACGCTGATTGGTGCGGTGATCCTCGGTCTGATTAAGAGTGGCTTCACCTTCGTGGGCGTTGATGCCTACGTGCAGGACATCATCAAAGGGATGATTATCGTGGCGGCAGTTTCTATCGATATGTACCGCAACCGTAAGAAGCGCTAATCGCACCAACTGAATATATTCGCTTACGGACCGGGGGATTGTTAACGATCCCCCGGTTTTTTTGTTTTTGTATTGCGCCATAACACGGTTGTTACGCTTCAGGGGAGTTATAAAATGCTGCGAGACGACGGGAAGCGGCTTTTTTTTTGACGTCTGGATTTCGTATTTTCAACATGTTATACCAAGTGAAAATAATCTTACTTTCCAGTAAAATTCCCCATTAAAGATTGATACATTTCATCGCGTTCTTGGAGTTACAGTGAAAAAAATTAATATCGCCTTTGTGAAAGCCAACTGGCATACAGAGATTGTGAGCAAGGCATTAGAGGGTTTCCGTCAGCGCATCGCTCAGGAAGATAACGTTGATGCCGTGATTAATGTCTTCGACGTTCCCGGTGCATTTGAAATGCCGTTAGTGGCCCAGAAGCTGGCGAAAACCGGCAAATATGATGCGATCGTCTGTGCTGCGCTGGTGGTTGACGGCGGCATTTACCGCCATGATTTCGTTGCCCAGGCGGTGGTTGATGGCCTGATGAACGTGCAGCTGGCCACCGAAGTTCCGGTGTTCTCCGTTTCGCTGACCCCGCATAATTTCCAGCCGGTTGACGAAATCGTGCAGTTCTACGATAAGCACTTTGTTAAGAAAGGCGCGGAAGCCGCGCAGGCCGTTCTGGCCGTTAATAGCCTGGTGATTGAATAATTTTCATCTTCGGATGCCTTTACCCGTAAAGGCATCCGGCTATTGTCGTTAAAGCCCCGATTTATTTCTCTGTTTCCCGACTCTCATTCCCTTTCTTTTTCTATTTTAAAGATCACCTCAGCCGGGCGGGCGAAATGCCGAAGCGCGTTCTGAAGCGTGCCGAAAAGCGCGCGGCGGAAAGATAGCCGCTGGCGTCGGCAATCTGCGTCAACGGCCAGCTGGTGGTTTGCAGCAGGGTCATTCCGTGCTGTAGCCGTACCTCGCGCAGTAGCGCATCGAACTTCATATTCTCGCCATTCAGCCTGCGCCGCAGCGTGGCTTCGCTCATTGCCAGCGCGTGACCGGCAATTTTCGTCGTCCAGCGCCTTTCCGGCTGCTGTTCCAGCAGTCGGCGAAGCCGTTCACCGGTACTGCTGCGCGACGGCGGAGAAAATGCCAGCCCCAGTTCTGCCAGGCACAGCAGCAGATCGAACAGGCGAATCTCAAGCCGCGCATCGCTCAGGCTCTGTTCCTTAAGGTTTTCCAGCAGCGGCAGCAGTGCGGGAAGAAGTGCGTCGAAAGCCCTGGTCGTACGCAGCGCGCTTTCGGTATTTTCAGCGGCGCTGGCGACTGCCGGATAGAACTGGCGAAAGCGATCGAGCGTCGCTTCACTGACGGTAATAAACAGCGAGCGGAAAGGCGAACCGTCATCGGCAGGCTGTTTGTTCAGGTCAATGAACTGCCCTGGATTCACCAGTGCAAAGCCATCATCGGGCGTCAGCGTTCGCGGGCCGTGGGGAAACAGGAAGGTCAGCGTGCCGGAGAGGATCAGCAGCAGGGTCGGGCTGTGAAAGTGGAACTCGGAAATCCGCTGCTCAGTGCGCATTTGCGAATGCGCAACGCCACACAGGCCATCGCGCAGCCATGCCTGCCCGCCGGGCAGCGGCAGCACCGCCCCCGGCACACGCGCGGCTGGCCGCTCATGATGATCAAGGGAAGGGCGGTGCACCGTCATTGCCGTCAGCCTACAGTCGGGTTCAGGCTGTAAAGCCCGGTGATCTGCGCGCTGCCCAGCACATCGGCCACCGCGATTGCCGTCAGGACGTTAGCGCCGTTCAGCTCACCCGCAACGTTCAGGGTGCTGTTCGCCAGCGCGTAGACGGTGAAGACATAGTGATGCATCAGCTCATCGTTCCACGGCGGGCAGGGGCCGTCGTAGCCGAAATAGTGTCCGCTCATGTCCTTATCGCCGGAGAACCACGTGGTGTAATCATTCACGCCGTGGCGCAGGCCGTTCGGCGCTGCCGGACCGGGCTTGCCGCGTGGGGTTATCGCATCGGACTGGCTTCCGGCTGCAATTTCGCTGACGGATGCCGGGATATCCAGCAGCAGCCAGTGGTAGAAATCGACGCGCGGCAGCGATGCCTCTACCACTTTACCTTCCTGGTTGACGTTATCGCCAACGGACGGAACGTCCGGGTCGTGGCAGACAATCACCAGGGATTGGGTGCCTTCGGGGAGATCCTGCCACGCCAGGTGCGGGTTACGGTTAGCGGAGAGGCGAATGTGATTTTCGCTGTCCGCTACGGCAAAGGCGAATTCACCGGGAATGAGCTGGCCGTCGGTAAAGCTGTCGCTGTGAAGTTTCATGAGTGCTCTCTGTGCTAAGCGGTTGATTAAGATGTCGTTCGGATAGCGATCATCATATCGATAGCGAGGAGTGAGAAACTTCCCAATCCGCTCAATGTTATTTCTTATAGCGTCATTTTGATGGTTAGGGGAGTTTTTTTATGTGTTGCTGAGTTGAGGAGTTGAGGAGTTGAGGAGTTGAGGAGTTGAGGAGTTGCTGCATGTTTGGCTTCTGGCCTGTCGGTGCAGGGTGGGTTCGCGGACTCGGCGTGAACACGTCCGTGTGGCCTCGATTCGCGCATCCCTGCGCTCAACGGTCCGCGAACCCACCCCGCACCGATTGCCGGTAAACTCAGGGTGTCGCTGCCCTCAACAAGACGCAACCAACATCTATTTCTGAAGGCGACCGTTTCGCAGCAAAGCGACACGAAAGCCTGAGAGGGAGACCGTGACGGGGAAGATAAGCCGGGTGTCTGCCGCAGGGAGGCGGCAGCCAGGCCCCCAGGGATGGGTCTACGGCGTCCCGGCGTTTAGCCCCGTCACGCTCGCCCATAACCAAAGCTATCAGCAGCGCTGTCCCTCTGTAATGGTCTCCGTCCTCGATCCCTGAAGCTAAGCTTCTATTGCGAAACGTTCGCCTCCTCCACAATCCGCACCTCACCAACGCATCATTTGCACCATCACCGTGCGCCCAAACCTTGCAAATAATCCCGCTGAAACGCCAATCCGAGGCAATACCCCTTAGTGGGTAATCAGATTCTCTTATTTTACCGCCTGTTAGGCGGTCAGTAATAAGCCACTCGATTGTTTGTCAATTTCTGGCACGTCAATTGCAAAGATATATCAGTCAGAGTGAAAACTTATTACAAACGCCAGCTCAAACTGGCACTCGGGGATACGAGACGGAGGCAAAATGAACTTAAGACGACTGAAATATTTCGTGAAAATCGTCGATATCGGCAGCCTGACCCAGGCCGCTGAAGTCCTGCATATTGCACAGCCAGCGCTCAGCCAGCAGGTTGCCACGCTGGAAAATGAACTCGACCAGCAGCTGCTGATCCGCACCAAGCGCGGCGTTACGCCGACCGAAGCGGGTAAGATCCTGTATTCCCACGCTCGCACCATTTTGCGCCAGTGCGAACAGGCGCAGCTGGCGGTGGTCAACGCCGGCCAGGTCCTCACCGGGCAGGTCTCTATTGGGCTGGCACCGGGCACGGCCGCCTCTTCGCTGACCATGCCGCTGCTGCAAACGGTACGCGAACAGTTTCCCGAAGTGCTGGTCTATCTGCACGAAAACAGCGGTTCTTCACTAAACGAAAAAGTGATGAATGGACAGCTTGACATGGCGGTACTTTATGACCGTTCCCCAACTGCCGGTATTACCAGCATTCCGCTGCTGAAAGAAGAATTATATCTGGTTGGCACCACCGCCTGCCCAGGCCAGCACGTCGACCTTGCCGCCGTTGCCGAAATGAATTTGTTCCTGCCGCGCGACTATAGCGCCGTACGTAAACGCGTGGATGAAGCCTTCTCCCTGCGCCGCCTCAGTGCCCGAATTATCGGTGAAATTGAGTCCATCGCTACGCTGACCGCCGCCGTTTCCAGCGGGATGGGCGTTACCGTTCTGCCTGAGTCCGCCGCGCGTGCACTGGTCACCTCGACTAACGCCTGGATGGCGCGGATCAGCAGCCCGACGCTGAATCTGCCTCTGTCGCTGAATGTTTCTTCCCGCCAGCCGCTGTCACCGTCAGCGCAGGCGGTAAAGAATATTTTACTGTCGCTGCTCAACAGACCGGTCGTTGAAGATCGCGAACTGATGCTGGTTGGTTAATCCCTCTGTGCCGGGCGCGCAGCCGCGCGCCTCACTTCTGCCTTATCGCTAAAAAGCATATAAAACCTCTTTTTATTATTTGTTGCTATCAATTTGCATCCTTAACATGAAGGAAACCAGCAAATAACAGAGGGAGGAAAGCGCGTGAATTTTCAGCAACTTAAAATCATTAAGGAAGCGGCACGCTGCGAGTTTAATCTCACCGAAGTGGCTAACGCGCTGTTCACCTCTCAGTCAGGAGTCAGCCGCCATATTCGCGATTTGGAAGATGAACTGGGGGTAGAGATTTTTATCCGCCGGGGAAAACGCCTGCTGGGGATGACCGAACCCGGCAAAGCGCTGTTGACCATCGCCGAGCGCATTCTCGATGAGGCAGGCAAAGTCCGCCGTCTGGCGGACGTGTTTACCAACGAATCCAGCGGCGTTCTGACTATCGCCACTACCCATACTCAGGCACGCTACAGCCTGCCGAAAGTGATTAAGGCGTTTCGCGCACTCTATCCGCACGTGCGGCTGGAGCTGAATCAGGGATCGCCACAGGAGATTGCTTCCATGCTGGTCGCCGGCGAGGCCGATATCGGCATCGCCAGTGAGCAGGTGGTGAATAATCCGGCGCTGGCGGCGTTCCCGTGGTTCAGCTGGCACCATGCGCTGCTGGTGCCAAAAGGCCACGAGCTGATCCAGCAGCAGCCGTTAACGCTGGCGACCCTCAGCCGCTATCCGCTGATCACTTATCGGCAGGGGATCACCGGACGCTCGCGGGTGGATCGCGCATTCCATGCCGCCAGCCTGAAGCCGGATATCGTCCTTAGCGCCCAGGACTCCGACGTAGTGAAAACCTACGTTGAGCTTGGGCTGGGTGTGGGCATCCTGGCCGACCAGGCCTGCCAGCTGGATGAAAACTCGGATCTGGTTCGCCTTGAGGCGCGCCATCTGTTCGAGTCCAACACCGTCTGGCTGGGCCTGAAGCGCGGGCAGCTGCAGCGTAACTACGTCTGGCAGTTCCTGGAGCTGTGCAACGCGAATCTCTCACTGGAAGAGATCAAGCGCCAGGCGCTGGCACTGAGCAACGAAGAAGAACCGGCTATCGACTTCCAGATCTGACCGCCGCCGTTTCGGCGGTACGGACTGCCCAAAGAGCATCGCGCAGCCACTTGTGTGCGCGATCGCCCTCCAGGCGTCGATGCCAGAACGGACGAGCGCCCTCCATCCGCGAATACCAGAGCAGGGCGACCGCCAGCTCAACCGCTAATCCAGCCCCAGAAGAGCATTCAGTTCAGCGATTTGCCGTTGCCACTGCTGCTGTAATTCCGGTTTCTGATGTCTGGGCCTGCGCGCCCGATCTTCTGCCAGTTTACTTTCCAGCTCCAGAAGCGCTGTCAGCCAGTGTTCCTCTTCGTTCGTGGCAATGACGGCCGCGGCCACCGGTGTTTTTTCTGGCGTTGCGGAATCCGGCACCGGCGTATCGGCCAGCAGGGCGTAAACCGGCGCCAGACTGTGCCACTCCGCCAGCCGCTGCTGATGAATAAGCCAGTATCGGTTGCAGCTCTGCTCAATCAGCATCCGGTCGTGAGAAACCAGCAGTACCGCACCGCTAAAAGTTTTTAGCGTTTCCGCCAGCTCTTCTTTCCCTTCCATATCCAGATGGTTGGTCGGCTCATCCAGCAGCAGCAGCGAGTAGTTCGCCAGCGTCAGCCCGATAAACAGCAGCCTTGAACGCTCGCCGCCGCTCAGCGTGCTGACTTTTTGCTGATGGCGAAGATACGGAAAACCGGCACCGATCAGCGCCATTTTCCGCTGCTCTTCGGTCAGCGGCGCAAAGTTTGCCAGCGCATCCGACAGCGTGTCCTCATCCTGAAGCTGTTGCAGGCTCTGGTCGTAATACCCCGTACGCACTTTGGGATGGAAAATCACCCCATCACTCTCGGCTTCCATTCGGCAATATGCCTGCCACAGACGTTGTAGCAGCGAGGATTTTCCGCAGCCGTTACGGCCGACCAGCGCAATTCGGTCACCGCTTTTCACCCGGAGCTCACCGACTTCGAACAGCACCGGCGCGCCCGGCGCTGGCCGCACCTTAAAGCCAGAAAATGCCAGCACGCGATCCGCCGGTAAGGCTTCACCGCGAAGCCGCAGCTGCCACTGACTGCCTGCGGTGACATCGGTTTGCTCTTCCTTCATCCGGTCGACCTGCTTTTCCATTTGTTTGGCTTTACGCGCCAGGCCTTCGTTGTCGTAAACGCTGCCCCAGATGGCCAGCCGTTTGGCGCTTCTGGTTACTCGGTCAATCTCCTTCTGCTCGGATTGGCGGCGCAGTGCGTCTGCCGCATCTTTCTCCGCCAGCGCCCGGCGCGCCTGGGAGCAGGGGAGACGGATAAATTGCAGCCGGTTGTCGCGCAGAATCCAGGTACAGTTGGTGACGCTGTCCAGCAGGCTGCGATCGTGGGAAACCAGAACAAAACTGCCGTTCCAGTTTTGCAGAAACTGCTCAAGCCACAGCAGGGTGGGCAGGTCCAGGTGGTTGCTCGGCTCATCCAGCAGCAGTAAATCCGGCTGACGGATCAGCGCACGTGCCAGCATCAGCCGCGTATGCTGCCCGCCGCTGAGCGTTCCGGCGGTCAGCGCCCAGCTATGTTCCTCAAAGCCCAGCGTCGCCAGCAGCACTTCGGCCTGCCAGCGTTCCGGCTGATGCAGGCTGCCGGGCAAATGGTTCTGTACCGCATCGATCAGCGTCGCATCGTGCAATGCCGCAGGAAGATGCTGTTCTACCGTTGCCATAATGCAGTGGTTTGCCAGTGTGATCGTACCGGACAGGGCCGCCAGTTCTCCGTTAAGGATTTTCAGCAGGGTGCTTTTTCCGCAGCCGTTATGGCCGATCAGCCCGATGCGGTCGCCTTTCTTCAGGCCGAACGAAATCTCGGTCAGCAAAGGTCCGAAAGCGTTATCGAAGGATAAGGATTGTGCAGATAATAATGTCATGGTGCTTACTCAAGTTTTACAGGCAAAGAGATGCCTCTCGTCAATAAAGCCGACGATAACCGGTAAGCCGGAGGGAAGTTCTCAGATTGTCAGTCAGCTTCGCTCAAGCTGGTTATCGCAGCACGATACCGGTAACGCTTGAGCGGTGACGATCGCTAAGGACGAGTGAAATTAAAAAAACTTCACGGGTCAGCATGGCAATCCTCCTTATGTAGTCTGTAGGTGAATGAGTGGGCTGATTATATTGGGGATTTCCGAATTGTGCTACTGTCGAAAATCCCCGCAGGAGGCTGTGTGGCGGCAGTACACATTTACCAGCGCAGTTTACGGCCGGAATATTCCACAAAATGGTGGCCGCCTTTGCCACGGTAGGCGTCAAACTGGTCGACAATCCCGGTGGCGCTTTCTTCTACGGTCAGCGTGGCATTTTCGCCGCCCATATCGGTTTTCACCCAACCCGGATGAATGGACAACAGCGTCAGCTCCTGCTGCTCCGTCGCTTCCTGCAACCCGCGAGTCAGCATATTCAGCGCGGCTTTACTTGCGGAATAGAGCGGATAGGTTGCGATCTCATTCTCGTTGAGGCTGGAAAGTTCAGAGGTCATCAGCGCCAGCACGCCGGTGCGGTGATTCAGCAGCGGGATAAATTCAGCCGCGGTGCGAACGGGGGAAATGGCATTGGTTAACAGCAGCTGAATAATCTCTTCATCACTCGCCTGATGAATGTCCTGATGGTCGGGGCCAAACACGCCTGCATTGATAAATATCAGATCAAAATGGTGGGCGGAAAGCGTGTTTTTGACCGCTTCCCGGGCTGCGGATTGATTGATGTCCAGTGTGACCCATTCCACCGCTGCGGGGCTCTTTTCCGGAACCGCCCCTCGTGTTGTTGCCGTTACCTGCCAGCCACGCTTTACCAGTACGTCCACCACACCCAAACCGATGCCGCGTGAAGCGCCGACGATCAATGCTTTTTTAGAATCAGTCATATTCATCCTTTTATTTAATGCATTAACGTTAAGTTATCGCGTTGATTGCGTTCGAACGTGCGTTTCAGTATGGGTCAGCCTGCCGCAGGCAACAATGGACAGGTGTGCGATCTGCCCTGTTGGCTAGGTTTATTGTGAAGATGCTGCCATCGATCGCGCATTCCATGCCGCCAGCCTGAAGCAGGCTATCGAGGTCCGGAACCGATCGTAACGTCTTCGGCATGACACACTTCCCGCAGGCAGTCGCGCAGCCAGGCGTGTGCGCGATCGCCATCCATTCGCGGATGCCAGATCATCGATATTTTCATGGTCAGCGGCGGGAGGGGAAGGGGCAGGATGACGGTGCCGTGGCGCAGGTTCTGCGTGTAGCGCAACGGCACGGTGGCAATCAAATCCGATCCCCGCGCCAGCGCAATCGCGGCGGAAAAACCGTCAACAATCGCGATAATATCCCGTTCAAGGCCCAGCGCTGCCAGCGCCTCATCCGCTCTGCCTTTCAGCTCACCGCTGCGCCCGGTCAAAATATGTTCCCCTGCGGCATAGCGCGCCACGGTCAGCGGAACGTCCGCCAGCGGATGGCCTTCCCGCACCACCGCAATCAGCCGATCCTCAAACAGCAGACGGGTACGCAGTTCCGGCCCGGCTTCGGCGTCTACTACGCCAGTGACCAGATCGACGCTGCCGTCGCGCAGCGTCTGACTGCTGCGGGTCAGCTTGGGCACAAAGCGCAGCCGCACCCCGGGTGCTTCCCGGCGTACGCGGGCAACCAGCGCCGGGCCAAAGTTTTCCACAAAGCCATCACGGGTTTGCAGGGTGAAAATGCGATCCAACGTCGCCAGATCCAGCGCCGCCGCGGGGCGCAGCGCCGCTTCCGCCTCATCGACCAGGCGGGCAATATGCTGGTTTAGCTCCAGCGCGCGCGGCGTTGGCACCAGCCCGCGTCCGGCGCGCACCAGCAGCGGATCGCCGGTCACCTGCCGCAGACGTGCCAGCGAGCGGCTCATGGCGGAGGGGCTGAGCTGCAATCGGCGTGCGGCGGCCGCCACGCTGCCTTCGCTGAGCAGCGCATTGAGGGTAAAGAGGAGGTTCAGATCGGGTTTGCTCATACGCTGATGTTAGCACAGCGCAACAATGAGATGGCGTTACATGCACGAATAACCTGCAATTCGTGCATCTTCCGCCTTATCAGCAACGGGTTTAGGCTGCGGGTAAATCAATATGGAGAGGCATCCATGAGCCAGACCTGTTATCAATCTTCACCTTATTCATCCGCCGCGCTCTGCGCGCTGGCGCTGACCACCATGCTCTCCTCTATGAGCAGCAGCATCGCCAACATCGGCCTGCCCGCGCTTGCGGCGTTCTTTCACGCCTCGTTTTCCCAGGTCCAGTGGGTGGTACTGACATACCTGCTGGCGGTGACCGGTTCGGTGCTGGCAATGGGCTGGCTGAGCGATCGCTTTGGCCGCCAGCGACTGCTGGCCGCAGGTGTGCTGCTGTTCACTTTAGCTTCGCTGGCCTGCGGGCTGGCCGGTCACCTCGGCTGGCTGATTGCCGCGCGGCTGATCCAGGGGCTGGGGGGCGCAATCATGCTGGTGAACAGCCTCGCGCTGGTGGTGCAGGTGGTTCCGGCCGATCGCAGCGGGCGGGCAATGGGCGTGATGGGATCGCTGTCGGCGCTCGGCACCGCGATGGGACCGGCGTTTGGCGGCGTGCTGGTGGCGGCGTTTGGCTGGCGGGCGCTGTTTTTGATTAATCTGCTGCCCGGCCTGCTGCTGTGGTTGCTGATCCGGCACAGTCTGCTGTCGCCGAAGGGTTCCGCTTCTGACAAGGCAGGTGAAACCGCAGCAGTAACCACCGCGAAAGCCGGAAGTCCGGCATCGGTAATGCCAGCAGACACGGCAGCCATAGATCGTTCAGGCGCAACGGCTGATGCAGGCGTCATGCCACCTTCACCGTCAACGGCGGGGAGTAAGCTGAATCCGCTGCTGCGCCAGCGGGCGCTGATTGCCGGGCTGCTGCTCAGCCTGGTGGTGGCGGCGGTGATGATGACCACGATGGTGGTTGGGCCGTTTTATCTTGCCGCTGGCCTGTATCTCAGCCCGCGTCAGAGCGGTATGCTGATGGCGCTGGGGCCGCTGGTTGCCGTAGCCACGGGTCTGCCCGCCGGGCAGCTGGTGGATCGCATTGGTTCGCCCCGAGCCACCGCGTGTAGCCTGCTGGCGGTGGCGGCCGGATGCGGGCTGCTGACCGAACTGCCGCAGGCGATGGGCCGCAGCGGCTATGCCATCGGACTGATGCTGCTGACGGCAGGTTATGCGTTATTTCAGGCCGCCAACAATACCGCATTGCTGAAAGGGGCCGATCCGGCGCGGCGCGGGCGAGTTTCCGGCATGCTGAATCTGAGCCGCAATCTGGGATTTATCGCCGGTGCAGGGCTGATGGCGACAGTTTATGCCACGGTGGGGCGGGATCTTCCCGCGGTGGATGCGGCTTCGCGCGGGCTGAGCGTCACTTTTGGTCTGGCCGCCGGGATGGTATTGCTGGCGCTGATTGTCGCCCGGCCATGGCGAAATTCGCCCACGGCATAAAATTTCGTTTCGCCATCGAAAACCCTTTTCCGGGCGTATCCCTGCGCCGCATAGCGCAGCATATATTGCTCGCTCTCCGCTACATTGGATAACAGAGGATCGATAACCTATTCAGGAGTTGCCATGTTTGCATCACGTTTACGGGACGCCACCCTGCTGCGCCAGCAGGCCTTTTATGCCGGAGCCTGGCAGGGCGCGATTAATGGTGAAACGCTGCCGGTGATTAACCCGTCCAGCGGTGAAGTGCTCTGTACCATCCCTGCACTGGGTGCCGAAGAGACTCAGCGGGCGATTGACTATGCGGAAGCGGCACGCAAAAGCTGGGGCAAAACCACCAATGCCTCCCGCGCGCTGCTGCTGGAGAAATGGCATCAGCTGATCCTCGATAACGCTGACGATCTGGCGGTGATCATGACCGCTGAACAGGGCAAGCCGCTGGCGGAAGCCAAAGGCGAAGTGCTGTACGGTGCCGGTTTCGTCAAGTGGTTTGCCGAAGAGGCGCGCCGCATCTATGGCGATACCATTCCCGCGCCGAGCGAAGATCGCCGTATTCTGGTGCTGAAGCAGCCGGTAGGCGTCGCGGCGGCCATCACGCCGTGGAACTTCCCCATTGCGATGATCACCCGTAAAGTCGCACCGGCACTGGCGGCGGGCTGCCCGATTATCGTCAAACCTTCCGAACTGACGCCGCTGTCGGCGCTGGCGCTGGTTGAGCTGGCCCAGCGGGCCGGTATTCCGGCAGGTGTGCTGCAGGTGGTGACCGGCCTGCCGAAAGAGATCGGCGAAACGCTGACTGGCAGCCGCACGGTGCGGAAAATCTCCTTTACCGGGTCCACCCGCGTGGGCCAGCTGCTGATGCAGCAGAGCGCTGACAGCATCAAGCGCCTGAGCCTGGAGCTGGGCGGCAACGCGCCGCTCATCGTCTTTGACGATGCCGACCTCGATATCGCCATCAGCGGCATTATGATCAGCAAGTTCCGCAACGCCGGTCAGACCTGCGTTTGCGCCAACCGCATCCTGGTGCAGCGCGGCATTTATCCAAAGGTGGTGGAGCGTCTGCTGGCCGAGGTGGCGAAGCTGAAGGTCGGTGACGGCTTCGCCGACGGCAGCACCATCGGCCCACTGATCAATGCGGCGGCGGTAGCAAAAGTGAATGCCCATATCTCCGATGCCGAACAGCTCGGCGCGACGGTACTGACCGGCGGCGTCAGCAGCGGCGATGGCACCTTTGTTGCGCCAACGGTTCTGGGTGACGTCACCACGCAAATGCGTATTGCCCATGAGGAAACTTTCGGCCCGGTTGCACCGCTGTTTATTTTTGATACGGAGGAGGAAGCGATTAATATGGCGAACGATACGCCATTTGGTCTGGGTGCTTACTTCTTCACCGAAAATATACGCCGGGCGTGGCGAGTGGGCGAAGCGCTGGAATTCGGAATGGTCGGATTTAATACAGGTTCCGTCTCGCTTGAGGTTGCGCCGTTTGGCGGCATTAAACTCTCGGGAATAGGCCGCGAAGGCTCCCGTTACGGTATTGAAGAATATCTGGAATCCAAGGCGTTCCATTTCGGCAGCTTGTAAATACTTTTTTTTAAATTCTTCGACGAAGCCCGCACCCCAAAATGGTGCGGGCTTTTTTATTTGTGATGGCTATCACTTAATCAAAATCAATATTGTCTCTGCTCTTCTCTGGTGCAGTTTTAGTACCAGAATCACCATCATGGTGCGTTCATTTTGTGATGAAAATCATCTATTTAAATAGTCGGTTTAACTGTAAAAAATACCCCGCTATTACGGCACAAAATTTTTTTGACGTCTGTTTTACGCATTTTTATTTTTTAGCTGACTGGCATACTTTCTGCATTACTTAATACAAAGGCGAATAACCAAAGCCGAAAACATTGTTAGTCAGCCAGCCAGATAAGGTGCCGATAAATAATCTTCCGGCCCGATCTGAATAAGGATTCAACATGCTAAGTTTTGACCCGGAAAAAATAGCATTACCCGCAGGGCACTACATTAACGGCCAGCATCAGGCCGGAGAAGGCAGTGCGCTGCTGGTGAATCGTCCTTCCGACGGCCTGCCTGCCGGGCAGCTGTATGAAGCCGACGCGCAGAAGGTGGATGAAGCAGTCAGCATTGCGGATCGCTCGGTGCGCGAAAGCGGCTGGGCCAGCTGCCCGCCGCGCCAGCGCGGTGCGGTACTGCGGCGCTGGGCCGACCTGATCGCCAGCGACACCCAGCTGGCGCAGCTGGAATCGCTGGGATCGACCCGCCCGATCAGCGACGTGATTAACCATGAAATCCCGTTTACCGCCGAAGCCATTCGCTTCTATGCCGAATGTGCCGATAAGTACAGCGGCGATGTGCTGCCAACCCGCGATGCCAGCCTTGGCATGCTGGTGCCGGAACCTTACGGCGTGATCGGGGCGATTACCCCGTGGAACTTCCCGCTGTCAATGGCGTCCTGGAAATGCGGCCCGGCGCTGGCAGCAGGAAATGCCGTGGTGCTGAAACCGTCCGAGCTGACGCCGTTCTCTACCGTGCGTATGGCCGAGCTGGCCGTGCAGGCGGGCCTGCCTGCGGGCGTACTGAATATCGTGCAGGGCGGCGGTGCTGTTACCGGTAGCGCGCTGGTCGCCCACCCGCTGGTGCGCAAAGTCTCCTTTACCGGTTCTACCGCCACCGGGGCGCGCATTATGAGCGACGCCGCGTTTAACGGCATGAAGCCGGTGACCCTTGAGCTGGGCGGCAAAAGCCCGCAGCTGGTGTTTGACGACGCGGGCGATATTGATGAAGTCGCCGGACGTATTCTGCGCGGCTTTACCGCCAACGGCGGCCAGGCCTGTGTGGCCGGTACACGGCTTATCGTCCAGCGCGGTATCGCCGATGCGCTGGTCAGCAAACTGATCGAACTGTGCCAGTGCTTCCGTCCCGGTGTGACCTGGGATGAGAACAGCCGCTACGCGCCGATGATTGATGCCCGCCAGGCAGCGAAAGTGGCCTCGGTGGTCAGCAGCGCGCGCCAGCAGGGTGCCGAAGTGCTGGTTGGTGGTGAACGCTTTGCCGACACCGGCGAAGGCTACTTCTGGCAGCCCACGCTGCTCAGCGCCGTCAGCAACGATAACCCGGCGGTGCAGGAAGAGATCTTCGGGCCGGTACTGACCGTGCAGATCTTCGACGACGAAGCCGAAGGCCTGGCGCTGGCATCACATCCGACCTACGGCCTGTGCGCCGGAGTACATACCAAAAATATTGACCGCGCCCTGCGCGCGATGCGCGGAATCGCCGCCGGTACGGTGTGGATCAACCGCTACGGTCGCTCCGGCGACTTCATTATTCCAACCGGTGGCTTCCACGGCTCCGGCATTGGCAAGGATTTAGGTCGCCAGGCGTTTGAAGCCTGCCAGCGCTATAAAAGCGTGCTGATCGACTTCTGAAACCCTTAACTCAACACCGAACTCTGAAGAGGTAGCGTAATGGCTGTGTTCAAACCGAAATTTATCACCTTCGACTGCTACGGCACGCTGATCAACTTCGATATGGCCGGTGCAGCCGCCGCCATCTTCGCCGATCGCATCAGCCCGGAGCAGATGAGGGCGTTCACCGACGACTTCTCCGTTTACCGTATGGATGAAGTGCTGGGTGCCTTCAAGCTCTATCCGCTGGTGGTAGCAAACGCGCTGTTCCGCACCGCAAACAAGTGGGGCGTGGAATGCACCCAGGCCGACTGCGACGCGGTTATGACGGCCTGCGCCACCTGGGGTCCGCATCCTGATGTCCCGGCTGGTTTGGCGAAAGTGGCGAAGGAATTCCCGCTGGTGCTGCTGACCAACTCCACCGATGAACTGATCAAAAACCACATCCCGCGCCTGGGTGCACCAATTCACATGACCATCACGGCGGAAGAAGTAGGTGCCTACAAGCCGCAGATGAAAGGCTTTGAGTACATGCTCAACAAGCTGAACTGCGGACCGGAAGAGATCCTGCACGTCTCCAGCAGCCTGCGCTACGACCTGATGACCGCTTACGATCTGGGCATTAAAAACAAAGTGTTCGTTAACCGCGGGCACGGACCGGCCAACCCGGCCTATGAATACACCGAAATCAGCGATATTGGCGGTCTTCCGGGCGTTGTAGGGCTGTAAGGCACAGAGGAACAGGCGATGAAACTGGAATCATTCTGGCAGGCAACCGCACCCGAGTTTACCGGTGCGACCGTTGGCGACTTACCGGCCACGGCGGATGTGGTGGTGATTGGCGGAGGCTTTACCGGCATCTCTGCCGCGCTGAATCTGGCGCGCAGCGGCGTTAACGTGGTGGTGCTGGAAGCGGGGCAGGTGATGAGCCAGGCCTCGGGCCGCAACGGCGGCCACTGCAATACCGGCGTGGCGCAGAACTTTTCTGCGCTGGTGGCAAGCCAGGGCGTTGAGCAGGCGACCCGCTACTATCGCGCCTTTGCTGACGCCGTGGACTACGTGCAGAGCGTGGTGGTGGATGAGCAGATCGACTGCGATTTTCGCCGCTGCGGCAAGCTGAAGCTGGCCAGCAAAGCATCGCATCTGCCGTCGCTGGTCGCAGCCTGCGAGATGATGAAGCGCCATGTTGACCAGGATGTGGAAATTCTCAGCCGCGACGATGTGCGGCGTGAAATAGATTCACCCGATTTTCACGGTGGCCTACTGCAGCAGCACGGCGGCCAGATGCATATGGGTAAATTTGGCGTCGGGCTGGCGGAAGCCGCCGCGCGCGCCGGGGCAGCCATCTATCCGCACACTGCGGTGACCGGACTGACCCGTCTTAACGGTTATCGCCACCGTGTCAGTACCGTGAAGGGCGACATTGTGGCGGAAAAAGTGCTGATGGCGACCGGTTGCTCCAACATCGGTCCGTTTGAGTGGTTCCAGCGCCGCATTATTCCGGTGGGCAGTTTCGTCGTGGTGACTGCCCCACTGGAAGAACGCGTGCTGAACCGCCTGCTGCCGGGCGATCGCACCTATGTGACCTCGCTGAATCTGGGCAACTACATGCGTACCACCGCCGACCGTCGTCTGGTATTTGGCGGCCGTGCACGCTTCGCCATTAGCAGCCCGACCTCCGATGCCCGCAGCGGTGATGTACTGAAGGCCGGTATGCAGAAGATGTTTCCTTCCCTCGGTCATGTACCGATCGACTACTGCTGGGGCGGGCTGGTGGATATGACCGCCGACCGCCTGCCGCACGCGGGGGAACACGAAGGGGTGTTCTACTCGCTGGGCTACAGCGGTCACGGTACGCAGATGTCAGTGTGGATGGGGCGGGTGATGGCCGACCTGGTAGCAGAAAAGGCCAACAACAATCCGTGGCAGCGCAGCAGCTGGCCCGCGGTTCCCGGCTACTTTGGGAAACCGTGGTTCCTGCCGGTAGCGGGCCTGTATTACAAGGCTAAGGATCGGCTCTCCTGATAACTGCCCGCTTCGGGCCGCGCAGTGGCGCCGCCCGATTCAGACAGGTTATCGCAGATTAACAACGCTTTAGGGGTGTACTGATGAGTAAATTTCGCAAAGAATTTAGCCATGCTAACCCGTCCTTAACCCAGGCCATTACGGATGTGTCTCTCTCTCGCCGCAGCATGATGAAACTGCTGTCGGCGGGCGCGGTGATGAGCACCGGCCTGATTGGCTTCCCGGAGTTCAGCTATGCGGCCGAAACCCCGGTACTGGGCGGCAAGCTGCGTGCAGCGGTAGCCAACGCCTCGGCCAGCGACACGCTTGATCCGGCCAAAGGCAGCAACAGCGGCGACTACTGCCGCCTGTTTATGTTCTACAGCGGCCTGACCGAACTGGATAAAGACCTGAAGGCGCAGCCTGCGCTGGCGGAAAGCATTGAAAGCAGCGACGGCCTGACCTGGCAGGTAAAACTGCGCCAGGGCGTGACCTTCCACAACGGCAAGGCGCTGACCGCAGAAGACGTGATTTACTCCCTGAGCCGTCATAAAGATCCGGCGGTGGCGTCAACGGCCATCACTCTGGCCGGACAGATGAAAGAATTCAAAGCGGTCAGCCCGTCTGAGGTGCAGATCGTGCTGGAGCAGGCCAACTTCGACCTGCCGTCGATTCTGGCGACCAGCTCCTTCCTGATCGTACCGGACGGCACCAAAGACTTTACTAAAGCCATCGGCACCGGTCCGTTCACCCTGAAAGAGTTCCAGCCGGGTGTGCGCACCGTCGGCAGCAAAAACAAAAATTACTACAAGCCGGGCCTGCCGCGCCTGGACGAAGTGGAGCTGATGGGCGTGACCGATCCGGCCGCGCGCGTGAATGCCCTGATGTCCGGCGATCTGCAAATGGTATCGACCCTGTCGGCCAACGACGTGAAGCGCCTGAAGCAGAACGGCAAGTTCAACGTGCTGGAAAGTAAATCCGGCATGTACAGCGACCTGATCATCCGCACCGATACCACGCCAGGTAATAACGCCGACTTCGTGCTGGCGATGAAGTATCTACAGCCGCGCGAAATGATCGTCAAAACCGTGCTGCAGGGCTTCGGCGATGTCGGTAACGATACTCCGGTTCCACCGTGGCATCCGATGTACAACAAAGAGCTGCCGCAGCGTCCGCTGGATATCGACAAAGCGAAGTTCCACCTGAAAAAAGCCAACATGGTCGGCGCGAAAGTGGAAATCATCACCACGCCGAACATCGAAGGGGCCGTTGAAGGTGGCCAGCTGATCCAGCAGATTGCCCGTTCGGCCGGTCTGAACGTCTCCGTACGTCGCGTGCCGTATGACGGCTACTGGTCATCACACTGGATGAAAGATCCAGTGGGTTACGGCTCGGTCAACCCGCGCCCGACGCTGGATATGCTTTTCTCCCAGTTCTACCTTTCCACCGCGCCGTGGAACGAGTCCGGCTGGAAAAACGAGCAGTTCGACCAGCTGGTGGCCGCCGCCCGTGGCGAAAGCGACCAGGGCAAACGCAAGCAGATGTATGGCGACATGCAGAAGCTGGTGTATGACAACTGCGGCACGCTGATCCCGGCCTTCATCAGTTCGATGGACGGCTGTAGTAACAAAGTTAAAGGGGTTGAGGCCTGGCCGTCAGGAATGATGATGGGCTATCGCTTCCACGAGTTTGCCTGGCTCGCTTCCTGATAAGGAGAACGGCGATGAATCGGTACATTTTCAAACTGATATTCCGGCGCGTAGGGTCGGGTTTACTTACGCTGCTGATCGTCTCAATGCTGGTGTTCTTTATCACCAGCATGCTGCCGGGCGATGCAGCACAAATGATCCTTGGCCAGTCAGCTACCCCGGAAACGGTGGCGGCGCTGCGCCAACAGCTGGGTCTGGATCAGCCGCTGATTGCGCGTTACTTCGGCTGGCTGGCCGGAATGCTTCAGGGCGATTTTGGTACCTCGTTCGCCAGTAATCTGCCGGTCAGCCAGCTGGTGTCGCAGCGTATTCCGGCGACCTTCCAGCTGGCGGCCACCACCACCGTGGTATCGGTGCCGCTGGCACTGATCATCGGCATCGCAGCCGCCATGAAGCGCGGTTCGATGCTGGACCGCGCGTTAGTGGTCGGCACCATGTCGGTGGTGGCGGTGCCGGAGTTTCTGGTGGCGACCGTTGCCGTGCTGATTTTTGCGGTGAAGTTACAGTGGGTCCCGGCGATGTCGCTGGGGTCCACCCACCAGGATTTCCTTGGCTTCCTGCGCACCTTCGCGCTGCCGGTGGTGACGCTGTGCTGCGTGGTGGTGGCACAGATGGCGCGTATGACTCGCGCCGCCATCGTCAACCAGATGGACAGTCCTTACCTGGAAATGACCCTGCTGAAAGGCGTTTCGCCGCTGCGCGCCATGCTGCGCCACGCGCTGCCTAATGCCGTAGGGCCGATTGCCAACGCCATCTCGCTGAGTCTGTCCTACCTGTTCGGCGGGGTAATCATTATCGAAAGCATCTTCAGCTATCCTGGCGTCGCCAGCCAGCTGGTGGATGCGGTAAGCAACCGCGATCTGCCCGTGGTCCAGCTGTGCGTGATGTTCTTCGCCTGCTGCTACCTGGTGCTGCTGCTGGCCGCGGATGTGCTGACCATTGCGTTTAATCCTAAGTGGAGGGGCTGATGAACACACTCACGCTGCCGTGGCGCTTCTTTCAATCTCTCAACATCAGCGGCCGCATCGGCCTGCTGATCGCCCTGTTCTGGATCGTTATGGCGATATTCGGTGGCTCGCTGGCCCCGCATAACGTCGAGGATATCGGTGCCGGTCCGCTGTTTGGCGATATCAGCCGGGAGTTCTGGTTTGGCACCGACTATCTGGGCCGCGATATCTTCAGCCGCGTGCTGGTTGGCGCACGCTACTCGATTGGCCTGGCGCTAACGGCCGCCGTTCTCGCCAGCCTGGTGGGTACGCTGCTCGCGCTGCTGGCCGCGGTCGCCGGTCGCTGGCTGGAAGAGGTGCTGGGCCGTATCAATGATGCGATGCTGGTACTGCCGGGGAAAATTCTGGCGCTGATGATTGTCGCGGTGTTCGGTTCATCGCTGCCGATGCTGATCCTGACGGCGGTGATCACCTACTGGCCGGGTGCCTACCGTATTGCCTACGCCATGGCGTCCAGCCTGCGTTCAATGGACTACGTGCAGGCATCAAGACTGCGCGGCGAGAGCCGTCTTTACGTGGCGATCCACGATATTTTACCGAATATGCTGCACCCGATGCTGACCGATTTCGGCCTGCGTTTTGTCTACATCGTGCTGATGCTCAGCGGCCTGAGCTTCCTCGGCCTGGGCGTGCAGCCACCGTATGCCGACTGGGGCACGCTGGTGCGTGAAAATCTTCAGGGGCTGTTTGACGGCTCCCCGGCGGTGCTGATGCCGGCGGTGGCGATCGCCAGCCTGACCATCGGTGCCAATCTGTTTATCGACAGCCTGCAGGCAATGCGCCCGCTGACGCTGGCTAAGGGGACCGCATGAATATTACGCCACACAGCGCCACGCCGATGGTGTCCGTCGAAAACCTGCGGGTGACGGCCAACAGCGACGACGGCCGGGAAATCACCCTGGTTTCCGATATTCGTTTTACCGTACAGAAAGGGGAAGTGCTGGCGCTGATCGGCGAGTCCGGCTCGGGCAAAACCACCATCGCGCTGGCGCTGATGGGCTATGCCCGCCACGGCTGCCAGATTGCCGGAGGCACCGTACACGTGGCCGGCACCGACGTCACCTCGCTCACGCCATCCCAGCTTTGCCAGTTTCGCGGCAACAAGGTCGCCTATATCGCCCAGAGCGCGGCGGCCTCGTTTAACCCGGCGATGAAAATTATGGACCAGGTGGTGGAGCCGGTAGTCATCCACGGGGTGATGAAGCGCGCCGATGCCGAGAAAAAAGCGGTGGAGCTGTTCCGCGAGCTGGCGCTGCCGAACCCGGAAACCATCGGCGAGCGCTATCCGCACCAGGTTTCTGGCGGCCAGCTGCAGCGCCTGATGACCGCTATGGCGCTGATTAGCGATCCGGACGTGGTGATCCTTGATGAACCGACTACCGCGCTGGATGTGACCACCCAGGTGGAAGTGCTGAAAACCTTCCGCCGCGTGGTGCGCCAGCGCGGCACCACCGCCATCTACGTCAGCCACGATCTGGCGGTGGTGGCGCAGATGGCCGATAAAATTCTGGTCTTGCTGAAGGGCAATATCGCCGAGTACGGCACCACCGAGCAGCTGCTGCGTGCGCCGCAGGCCGAGTACAGCCATCAGCTGCTGGAAGCGGCCCGGCAGAAACCGCGCCAGAGCCCGTGGCTGTCGGCCAGCGAAGCCGAGCAGCCGCTGTTGCAGGTGCGGGATCTGTCGGCGGGCTATGGGCCGCTGGACGCCGAAGGCCAGCCGAAAGTGAAAATTTTGCAGGATATCAACTTCAGCCTGTACCGCGGCCAGGCCATCGGTATTATCGGTGAGTCCGGATCGGGGAAAACCACCCTGGCCCATGCGATTGCCGGGATGAACAAGCCCTGCGGCGGCCACATTCTGTTTAACGGTCACTATATCGAAGGCGATATGCACAAGCGGCCGGAAAACGAGCTGCGCCGCATTCAGTATGTATTCCAGATGGCCGATACCGCGCTGAACCCGGCGCACAGTATTGAAACCATCCTCAAGCGCCCGCTGAAGCTGTTCCACGGCCTGCGCGGCCCTGCGCTGGAGCGCAGAATGCTGGAGCTGCTGGACCTGGTTCGCCTGCCGTGCAGCGTACTGTGGCGTCGTCCGTGGTCGCTCTCCGGCGGTCAGAAGCAGCGTGTTAACCTGGCGCGCGCGCTGGCGGCCGAACCGGACCTGATCCTCTGCGACGAGGTGACATCCGCGCTGGATACCGTGGTTGCGGCGGCGGTGCTGGATCTGATCACCGAGCTGCGCCGTGAGCTGGGCCTGTCGGTGCTGTTTATCAGCCATGATTTGCACGCCGTTCGTTCAGTGTGTGACGAGATTATCGTGGTGAAAAATGGCCGCATGGTGACGCAGGTCGCGCGTGAAGATTACGACAAGCCATCCACCGAGCTGTACTACGAGCGGCTGAAGCGTGCAGTGCCGGAACTGCGCCAGGGCTGGCTGGATGAGCACGAAGAGAGCGATATCGCGCTCTGAATGATGACCGACAGCGCGGTGGTCTGAACAGGCAATACCTATATCAGGCCATCGCCGCTAACGTGACTGATTGATTGCGGGGAGAGTCCATCGTTGAGTACGCCCCGTTAAACCACTTTTTCAGAGGTAACAGAGAACATGCCCGCACCGATACGATACGTACAGGACAGTCCTTACTTCCCGCCGGAAGTGGATGTGGTGGTGATCGGCGCCGGTATTGCCGGAGCGGCCGCCGCCTACGAGCTGGCCAAAAAAGGCGTCAGCGTGGTGCTGATTGAAAAGGGCCTGGTCGGCGGCGAACAGTCGAGCCGCAACTGGGGCTGGTGCCGTCAGCAGAACCGCGACGAGCGCGAGCTGCCGCTGATCATTTATGCCCTACAGCGCTGGGATGAGCTGGCGGGTGAAACCGGTGAAGAGCTGGGCTTCCGCCGCAGCGGGCTGGTTTACGCCTCCCGTAATCAGGACGATATCAACGCCTGGGAAAAGTGGAACCAGATGGCGAAAACCTACGGCTTCAGCAGTGAAATTCTCACTGCCGCCCGCGCCAAAGAGATGACGCCGGGCAGCACCACTGCCTGGCTGGGTGGCGTGCATTCGCCGACCGACGGCCACGCCGAACCGTCACTGGCGGCACCCGGCCTGGCAATTGCCGCGCAGAAGCTCGGCGCGAAAGTGTTTCAGCAGTGCGCGGTGCGCGGGCTGGATATCTCCGGCGGGCGCGTTAGCGGCGTGTGGACCGAGCGTGGGCTGATTAAAACCAGCCGGGTGATCTGCGCGGGCGGGGCCTGGACCTCAATGTTCTGCCGCCGCCACGGTATCGATCTGCCGCTCGGCAACGTGATCGGCACCGCGTTCCGCACTAAACCGATTGAGCAGGCGATTGCGCTGCCGCTGTATACCCCGGGCTTCGCCTGCCGTCCGCAGATGGACGGCAGCTACACCATGTCGGTATCCGGCCGTGGTCGTCTGGAGCCGGGTGCGCAGGGGCTGCGCTATGCCCGCCAGTTCTATCCGACCTTCAAGGCGCGGCGTAAAAACCTGACGCTTAATCTGGGCCTCAGCCCGTTCTTCAACGGCCCGGAAGCGTTCGGCCGCTGGCAGATGGACGGCACATCGCCGTTTGAAAAAATCCGCATTCTCGACCCGCGCCCGGATATGGCGATGGTGCAGGAAGGCATCGACGCCATGCGTAAAGAGTACCCGGCGATGGGCAAAATCCAGCTGGAACAGGCGTGGGGCGGCATGATTGACAGCACGCCGGACGCGGTGCCGGTCATTTCCCACGTCGGCAAACTGCCGGGGCTGATTATCTCGGCGGGCTACAGCGCGCACGGCTTCGGTATCGGGCCGGGGGCAGGCCGCCTGGCTGCCGATCTTGCCAACGGCGATACACCGATTGTGGATGCGACCCCGTATCGCTATGAGCGACTGGTTGACGGTTCCGGCCTTAACGCGCCGGGCATGATGTAAGGAACGACGATGACAATTGAATTCGTAGCGATGAATGAAACTCATCTGGATGCCGCCTTTGCGCTGACCCAGAGACTCAAGTGGCCGCACCGCCGCGCCGACTGGCAGCAGGCGCTGCTGCTGGGGGAAGGGATCGTGGCGCAGGAAAACGGCGAAGTGATTGGCACTATCCTCTGCTGGCACTGGGGGCGTGACTATTCCACCCTCGGGCTGGTGATCGTCGACGATGCCCAGCAGGGCCGCGGCATTGGCCGCCAGCTGATGCAGATGGGAATGGATAAACTGGCGGGCAGCAACATTCGCCTGCACGCCACCGAGGCGGGTAAGCCGTTGTATGAAAAACTCGGTTTTGTTGCCACCGGGCACATTGAGCAGCATCAGTGCCGCGAGCTGCCGACGGTTAGCGCCCCGGCCTGCGCGCCCGGCCAGCGGCTGCGTGCTGCGGCAGCTCAGGATGCCGCACTGCTGACCGCGCTGGACCGCCAGACGCTGGGCCAGCATCGTCCGCTGCTGATTGCCAACCTGCTGGACAGCGCCGAGCGTTTCCTGGTACTGGAAGAGAACGGTGCGCCTGCCGGTTTCGCCTGCCTGCGCCGCTTTGGTCACGGCTATGCGATTGGCCCGGTGGTGGCCCGCAGCGCACAGAGCGCCAGGGCGCTGATCGGTGAACTGCTTAGCGGCGTCAGCGGCCAGTTTGTGCGCATCGATACCGATCGTGCAACGGGCCTGGGGCCATGGCTGAACGAGCTGGGGCTGGTGGAAGTGGACGCCCCGGTCACGATGTATAAAGGGGACGTCTGGCAGCCGGAAAGCGGCGGCATGCAGGCGTTCGCGCTGATGACGCAGGCGATGGCGTAATGAATATTGTCTATAAATCGGAGCCCGAACGCGGCCGTAAGTGGGCCTCTCTGCTGGCGGATCTGGCGCCCGGTGCCAGCTTCCGCCAGTGGCCGGAGGTAGGTAACGCCGAAGAGGTGGAGTACCTGGTGGCCTGGCAGCCGCCGGAAAACATCATGCAGCAGTTTCCTAATCTGAAGGTGCTGTTCTCGGTTGGTGCCGGAGCGGATCAGTTTGACTACGCCAGCCTGCCGCCGTCGCTGCCGGTGGTGCGGATGATCGAGCCGGGACTGACGCAGGGGATGGTGGAGTACGTGACTTTTGCCGTGCTCGGCCTGCACCGCGATATGCCGCGCTACCTGCAACAGCAGAGCAAGGAAATCTGGCAGGCGCACAGTATGCGATCCGCGGCCGACTGCCGCATCGGCGTGATGGGGCTGGGCAACCTCGGCGAGGCGGTGCTGAAACCGCTGGTGGCGATGGGCTTTGACTGCGGCGGCTGGAACCGCAGCCCGCGCGATCTGCCCGGCGTGCGCTGCTGGACCGGTGAAGCGCAGCTGAGTGAATTCCTGGCACGAACCGATATTCTTATCTGCCTGCTGCCGCTGACAGCCAGTACCGAAGGCATTCTGAACGCCGACCTGTTCCGCCAGCTGCCGCGCGGCGCTTCGCTGGTTCAGGTGGGGCGGGGACCGCAGCTCGATCACGACGCGCTGCTGGCTGTGCTGGATGAACAGCATCTGGCGGCGGCGGTCATCGACGTCACCGTTCCCGAGCCGCTGCCCGCCGGGCATCGCTTCTGGCAGCATCCGCAGATCTGGCTGACGCCGCATATCGCCAGCCAGACCCAGCCGGAAAGCGCTGTGGTTGCGCTGCTGGAGAACATTCGCCGCTTTGAACGCGGAGAAACCATGGTCGGCCTGGTCGACCGGGAAAAAGGATACTGATATGGATATTTCTCAGCTGGTCGCGCTGCGCCGCGATCTGCATATTCACCCTGAACTGGCCTACAACGAGCACCGTACCGCGGCTATCGTCGCCGAATTCCTGGATGATCTGGGCATTGAGGTGCATCGCGGTATCGGTAAAACCGGGGTGGTGGGTGTACTGAAGCGCGGCAGCAGTACGCGTGCAATCGGCCTGCGTGCCGATATGGATGCGCTGCCGATGAACGATCTCGGCAGCCAGCCGTGGAAAAGCCAGACGGCGGGCGTCTGCCACGCCTGCGGCCACGACGGCCATACGGTGATGCTGCTGGGTGCCGCCGCGCAGCTGGCCTCGAATCCTGATTTTGACGGTACGGTGAATTTTATCTTCCAGCCGGCGGAAGAAGGGCAGGCCGGGGCGAAGGCGATGATCGAAGACGGTCTGTTTACCCGCTTCCCCTGTGATGCGGTCTACGCCATTCATAACTGGCCGCAGCTGCCGCTCGGCGTGGTGCAAACCCGTCCCGGACCGATTATGGCGGCCGGAGATGCCTTCAGCATTACCGTTCACGGCGGCGGCGGGCATGCCGCGCAGCCGCAGCTGACGCCGGATACCCTGCTGGCGACCAGCGAGCTGGTGGTGGCGCTGCATACCATCGTCAGCCGCAACCTCGACCCGTGCGATCCGGCCGTGTTAACCGTGACGCGGATCAACGGCGGTTTCTCGCACAATATGATCCCGGCGGAAGCCACGCTCAGCGGCACGGTGCGCGCCTTTGACAGCGCAGTGCAGGACACCATTGAACGCCGCATGCGTGAACTGGCCGCCAGTGTGACCGCCGCGCACGGCCTGACGGCAACGGTGAAATACGAGCGCTACTATCCGGCAACCATTAACAGCGCTGAAGAGGCGGCGGTGGCATTACGCGCTGCGCGTCGGGCGGGGCTGGAACACGGCGAAGCGGTAAAACCTGCGCTCACCTCGGAAGATTTCTCCTTTATGTTGCAGGCAAAACCGGGGGCATATCTGTGGCTTGGCTCCGCCGACAGCCGCCCGCTGCATCATTCAGAATATGATTTTAACGATGCGCTGATCCCTTATGGCATTCGCTGGTTCCGTGCCGTTGTTCAGGAAACGCTCGGCGTAAAAATATAACCGACAGATTAGCCCGAATTACGAAAGTTAATGCTGCTGCCGGTCCATCAACGGCAGCTTACCCCCATGGCTTATTGCGATACTTGGCAAATACAATTTTCACGTCAAAGAGGCAAAGAAATGCATAATTTACTGGCTGAGCAGCAGACATTTTCTGATAACGCACTGTTACTGGATACCCGCGCAGAGAACGTTCCGCGCGGCGTAGTAACCGCACACCCGATTGTGATTGCTAAAGGCAAAGGATCGGAAGTGTGGGATGTGGAAGGAAATCGCTATTTAGATTTCGTTGGTGGCATCGGCGTATTAAACGTTGGCCACAATCACCCGGCGGTAGTGAATGCCGTTACCGAACAGCTGCAGCTGGTTTCCCACGCCTGTTTCCAGGTGGCTGCCTACCCGGGCTATATCGAACTGGCAAAGCGCCTGAATAAATTAGTCGGTGCCGGTGAAGAATTTAAAAGCGTATTTTTCACCAGCGGTGCAGAAGCAGTAGAAAATGCGGTGAAGATCGCCCGCGCGCACACTAACCGCCCCGGCGTGATTGCCTTTGACGGTGCCTTCCACGGCCGTACGTTATTAGGCGTGACCCTGACCGGGATGAGCCAGCCGTATAAACAGAACTTCGGTCCGTTCCCTGGCGATGTTTACCGCGTACCGTTCCCGAATGCCTTCCACAATATTTCGGAAGCGGACTGCTTAAAGGCGCTGGATACCCTGTTCGCGGTGCAGATCCTACCGGAGCGCGTAGCGGCGATTATCATTGAACCGGTGCAGGGCGACGGCGGCTTCCTGGCGGCGTCCCCGAGCTTTATGCAGGCGCTGCGTGAGATCACTCAACGCCACGGCATTCTGCTGATCTGCGATGAAGTGCAGACCGGCTTTGGCCGTACCGGCAAGATGTTTGGTTTCCAGCACACCGGCATTGTGCCGGATCTGGTGACCGTGGCGAAAAGTCTTGGCGGCGGCCTGCCGATTTCCGGCGTGGTCGGTAAAGCGGCGATCATGGACGCACCGACTCCGGGCGGACTGGGCGGCACCTACGGCGGTAACGCGCTGGCCTGTGCGGCTTCGCTGGCCGTGCTGGATCTGCTGGAGCACGATAACCTGCTCGAGCGCTCCAACCAGCTTGGTGAACACCTGAATGCGCGCCTGCTCCAGCTGGCGGATAAATACGCCTGCATCGGTGAAGTACGCGGTATTGGCTTTATGCAGGCGGTAGAGATCATCGATTTCGAAACCAAACAGCCGGATGCGGCGCTGACGCAGAAAATTCTGGATTGCGCCTGCCAGGAAGGCCTGCTGTTAATCAAGTGTGGCCTGCATCGCAATACCGTGCGTTTCCTTGCGCCGCTGGTGACCAGTGATTCGCAGCTGGAAGAAGCGCTGCATATCTTTGATATTGCACTGGCTCGTGCAACGGGTCGACTGGGCTGAACGACAGTTCCTCATTGATATTATTGTATTTATTGATAATAACGGCTGGATGGTATGGCACGGTAAATCGCTGGCGTAAGTTGCGGAAAGCGTGCTATACCATTGGAAATTACCTGAAATATCTGACGCGCAGAACATCCCACTGCGCGGTGGATAGGGAAGGGTTGTGACAATGTAGTAACAATGAGGGCGGTTATGAACGGCTTAATGAAACTGGACCGTATCGACATCAACATTCTGGTGCAGCTGCAAAAAGATGGCCGTATCAGCAATGTGAATCTTGCCGATGCCGTTGGGCTGTCGCCCAGCCCCTGTCTGCAGCGCGTCAAGCGCCTGGAAACCGCCGGGTTTATCACCGGCTATGAAGCCCACATCAATCTGACCAAGATTACGGATTCGGTGACGGTGTTTACCGAGGTGACCCTTTCCGGCCATCGTCGCGAAGATTTTATGAAGTTTGAGAACGCTATCCGCGAAGTTGATGAGCTGATGGAGTGCCATCTGATCACCGGCGGTTATGACTATCTGTTACGGTTTATCACCCGCAGTATTGAGCATTATCAGGAAGTGATTGAAGGGTTGCTGGATGCGAAAGTGGGGATTGATAAGTACTTTAGTTATATTGTCATTAAGTCACCGATTATGAAAAGCAGCGTGCCGTTGCGTTCGCTGATTACGCGTCATACCCAGGTTGAGTTTTGATTTGGCTGGTTAGCTGGTTAGCTGGTTAGCTGGTTAGCTGGTTAGCTGGGATCGCTGCGGCATGGGTGGCAGGGCTTCGGCCTCTGCGGCTGCCGGGCGGTCCTCGCGCCGCTTTGCGGTGCCTTCGGTTACGGCACCCGGCCGCACGGATCGGCGAAGACGTGTCATCCCTGACCCGACTTCGCCTGCCGCCAACATCCCTGTTGGCGGCTCCTGGCCAGCTGCCTTCACCTCAGCGCTGCGGATTACCCGCCAGCCGCAGAGGACGATCCCCCTCGAAGTGTGTGCTTGCTGCTTTTGTTGCTGGTTCTGACGAGGAAATCAGGCTGGCAGTGGCAGAAAGCTGGCTTCTCCGGTTCCATGGTCTTCACCTCAGCGCTGCGGATTGCTCGGCAGCCGCAGAGGCCGATCCACTCGAAGTGCGTGCTTGCTGCTTTTGTTGCTGGTCCTGAAGAGGAAATCATGCTGGCAGTGGCAGAAAGCTGGCTTCTCCAGTTACATGGTCTTCACCTTACTACTGTGGATTGCCCGGCAGCCGCAGAGGCCGGACTCACCTTATTCATCTGACAAACTTCAATACCTGAGATGCTCTCTTTCCGTGATTTTTCTATGCCTGAACTGGGCAATGTGCTGTCATTTCTTGTCAAAACCAACGCTTATCTGGCAAAGCAGGTGGGCAGGAGTCTTTCTGAAGGGCAATCCGCAGCGCTGAACGCAGTGAGGAAGCCCGGATTCGGCCACAGGGATGTGGACGAAAGGCGCAGTTGCGCAGGACGCGCATCTGTGCCGGTCCGTGAGGCTGACGAACGAAGTGAAGGTATCGCGAAGCGACGCGAGGACCGCCCGGAAGGAAGACACCTGCCTTCCTGCGAAACATATAACCCGCAGAATACGCCCCGATACTGTCATTTCGAGGAGATTATTTCTTCTTATTCAGCATCGACTTCAGATCGGCAAACGGATTGTAGGTGGCCTCACCGACATCTTTTTGCGCATCTTCACCCGCAACAACGGTGGTGCCGTACTGATCTGCCTCGGTGTACTTCGAGTGCTCGTGATCGTGGCAGTACAGGCACAACAGCTCCCAGTTGCTGCCGTCTTCCGGGTTATTGGTATGATCGTGATCGATGTGGTGAACCGTCAGCTCGCGGAGGTTGGAATAGACAAACTCGCGTGAACAACGACCGCAGACCCACGGATAAATTTTGAGTGCTTTCTCACGGTAGCCGCTTTCCAGCCGCGCGTAGTTCTTAGGGATAAAAGCCATTGCCGATGTTACCTGTGATAGAACGATGAATTCAGAATAGTGCCGTCAATATACCTCATTATTGAGAGTAAGGATAAATGAAGTATGCCGTACGAACCCTGATTTTAATGGCCTTCACCAGAGTCCGTAATGCCTGAATTTCAGTTTCGATAATCCGGTAAAACGATGAACACTGAGGCGTAGCCGCAGGATAAAAAAAAGTATCCAGCGCAAAAATGTCACCTGGTGAAACAGATGACGGCAGCTAGAGAAGTTTCGTAAGGTGGCAAACAAGGTAAATGAAAAGAGGAGGCCATCATGAGGAGATTTCAGGGCAAACGCATTCTAATCACCGGCGGGAGCAGCGGTATGGGGTTGGCCGGCGCGCTGCGCATTGCCAGCGAAGGAGGGCAGGTGGCTATCACCGGTTTGAATGAAGAGCGCCTGGCGAAAGCCCGCAGACTGTTACCGGGCAACACGCTGATCCTGAGAAATGATGCCGCCGCTGAAGAGGATACTACCGCACTGGCGGTGGCCGTCAGCGAGTGGGGCTCGCTGGACGGACTATGGCTGAATGCCGGTTACGCGGAGGTGGGGGCACCGGAGTCCGTTACGGCCGACGGTTTTAACCGGATGATGAATGCCAATGTTCGCGGGCCGATGCTTCAGTTAGCTGCACTGTCCGCCTCGCTAAATCCCGGCGCATCCGTACTGGTTACCTCGTCATCTTCGGTTTATGAAGGCGCGGCGATGACCAGTCTGTATGCCGCGACCAAGGGCGCGACCGTGGCGATGGTGAAAAGCTGGGCCGCTGCGCTGGCCGCGCGCAACATCCGCGCCAACACGCTGGTTCCCGGTCCGATCGAGACGAATTTTCGGCACTTTATGCCGGAGGAGTCCCGCCAGCAGTTTGAGGATTTCGTGGTCAGCCAGGTGCCGCTGAGGCGAGCGGGGACAGCAGAAGAAGCCGCCGCCGTCGCGCTTTTCCTGCTATCCGACGACGCTTCTTACGTGACCGGAAGCCAGTACGCGGTGGATGGCGGGTTGGTGCATTACTGATGTGACGTCTGATTTTATGCCGCATCAGACTTAAAGCGTTTTTATTTACGCCGTTTGCGATGCACATGTAGCAGAACCTGAACGCGATCCCCTGCGGGGGATCTGACCTGGCCACGGCCTTCTGTGGGTATATTGATTGATGATCTCTGCCGTAGCAGCTATAACCCCGAAGCTTCCGTAGAGGTGATTTACCGCTTGCGTTATTTTCATCCTTCGATGAAATACGGCTATTCTCTCATTCCCGCCAGCACCGATATCAATGCCCCTGCATCAGTCATCTCTGATATCCATTCGGCTGGAATTACTTTTAGCATTCCGCCATTCCGCCATTCCGCCAGCAGTGGCTATTTAAATAGTTTTATCTTAATAACGCCGCAGCAGAGAATGTCACTTTTACCGCCATTTCTATAAACCGTGCCAATATTCTCTCCCAACGTAGATAAGGCGATCGAGAAAGAGAGTTAAGATTCAGTGATGTGAAGATTTCAATTGAAAAAGTTCACCGATGTTATTAATTGGGTGTTGTCGATTGATTTTCGGATTTTTCAGGAATTTTTATTCTGGAGTAAGGATTTTGTAAAAATTATACTTTCATGCTGAAAAATAACGTTAAATATTGTAAGGAATACAATGAAAAAGCTACTCCTCTGCGGCATGGTTCTACTCTCTACATCCTGCGCTGATTTCCAGCAGACCGTTGGCGAAAAAATGAAAGCGGTCAATGCGGCGCTCAATACCAATAGCACCAGCACCACCGGTACGCAAACCACGGCCTCGGTAAAACAATCCGGTAAAATCACCAATGAACAGTGCAAGACTAGCATTGGTAAAAGCAGAACCTACTTCGAACAGATTCTGGGCTTCAAACTGAATGAATCTAATTCTTCTGGCTACACGTCATTCTCAGAAACCTACAACCTGCAAATTTCCGATCGTAAAGATCGTTTCGGCGGAAATCTGGCTATCTGCATCATCTCAATCGACCCGCAGACCAATAAAGTAACCACCTTCTCGATGCCGACATAATCTAGCCTCGGGTTTAATTACAAGGGGCGATATTCCTGCCCCTTGTAAGATGATTTACTTTCCAGCCGTTCATCCTGATATTTTCTGCTTCTGCTTCTGCTTCTGCTTCTGCTTCTGCTTCTGCTTCTGCTTCTGCTTCTGCTTCTGCGTCGACAACTAAAAAATCCATCCATGAACAATTGGTTTTATACAGGCAACCCGGAAATCGAACAGCAGACGGATGGTGGCCCCAAAAGGGGCAATCCACAGCGCTGAACGGAAAGAGGAAGCCAGGATTTGGCCGCATGGACGCGGCCAAAAAACACAGCCGGGGCAGGACGCCCCGTCTGTGTTGTTCCGACAGGCTGATGACTGAAGTGAAGGAATCGCGAAGCGACGCGAGGACCCGCCCCGTTGGGGGCCACCACCCGTCAGCGTTATCGCAGTCACCACAGCCGACTAAGCCCTTTAAATTACAGACTCGATCCCCCATCAAATCGACAGACGACGCAGAAAATTTCCCCACCCACCCGTAATTCCCCACAAAACGCCGTAGTCACCCCCCGTTACAAAAAAATCCCGCCGCCAAAAACCGTACACTCATTTTATCCCCACAAAAAACAGGTCAGGAGCCACCATGCTACAGCCGCTCGTTCCCATCATTGCCGAATGGCAGCGCGACGACTATCTGCTCAGCAGCGACCCAAAACGGCTGGATGTGGCATGGGTCCACCATCAGCTTTCTGAAAACAGCTACTGGGCCAAAGGACAGCCGCTGGCGCAAACGCTGCGCGCCCTGGCGGGATCGCTCTGCTTCGGCATCTATCACCGGGGCCGGCAGGTGGGATTTGGCCGCCTGATCACTGACTACAGCCGCTTTGCCTACCTCAGCGACGTGATCATTGACCCGTCGCAGCGCGGCCACGGGCTCGGCGGCTGGTTTGCCGCCAGTATTTTGCAGCACCCTGAACTCAAAACCGTAAAACGCTGGATGCTGGCCACCGACGATGCCCATGAGGTCTATCGCCGCGCGGGCTGGCAGCCGGTGGAAAAGCCACAACGATTGATGGAATTCATTCCCACCCACCCAGAGGATCACACCGCATGAGTTACCGCGTTGGCGTCGATATTGGCGGCTCGTTCACCGATTTTGCCGTGCTGGACGAGCGAGATAACAGCATTCGAACGCTAAAAGTTCTGTCGCGCCCCGACAGCCCCGGCAGCGAAATTACCACCGGCCTTGCCCAGTTCCGCGAGCGCGACGGCATCCAGCCGCAGGAAATCAGCGCGTTTACCCACGGCACCACCGTCGGCGTCAACGCGGTGATCCAGCGCAAAGGCGTGCGGCTGGCGTTGTTTGCCACAGACGGTTTCTGCGACGTGCTGGAGCTGGCCCGCCTGAAGATCCCCCATATCCACGATCTGTTTTCACGCCGCCCGGCTCCGCTGATTTCCCGCGATCGGGTTTTCGCCATTCGTGAACGCACTGATCGTGACGGCCGGGTATTGCAGGAGGTCGACAGGCAAAGCGTGGTAGAGGCGATTGACGGCGCGCGGGCGGCAGGCTGCGAGGGGATCGTGGTTTCGCTGCTGCACAGCTATCGCAACGGCGGCAACGAGGCGCGGGTGCGGGAACTGGTCGCTGAGCTGGCCCCGGATCTGCTGACCTCCTGCTCGGCGGAGATCTGGCCGATTATTCGTGAGTACGAACGCACCATCACCGCAGTGATCAACGCCTACGTACAGCCAAAGGTCATCCACTATCTCGACTCGTTCGAGCGGGCGCTAAAAGAGATGGGCGTTCCTGTACCACCACGTATCACCAAGTCCAACGGCGGAGTGATGGGGCTGGCGCAGGCCAAAGCGGAATGCGTACAGATGGTGCTTTCCGGTACCGCTTCCGGGGTGATCGGTGCCAGCTATATTGCGGAAAACTGCGGCTTTGACCGTCTGCTGAGCCTGGATATTGGCGGCACCAGCGCTGATGTGGCAGTGATTATCGATGGTCGCCCGGAATACGGCAGCGGTGAAATTATCGGTGACTTCCCGATCTACATTCCGTCGGTTTCCGTCACCTCGGTGGGACAGGGCGGCGGCTCGATCGCCTGGATCGACAATCTGGGGGTGTTACAGGTGGGGCCGGACAGCGCGGGTTCACTGCCTGGCCCGGTCTGCTTCCGCCGCGGCGGTACAGAAGCCACCGCCACCGATGCCTTTGCCGCCTGCGGCATGATCGGCCATGGCGATCTCGGCTACAACGCGGTGCAGGTCGATGTAGCAGGGGCGCGGGCGGCGGTGCAGAAACTGGCCGAACCGCTGGGCATCAGCATTGAAGAGACGGCAGAAAACATTATCGCGCTGGCGATTTCCAGCATGTACAGCGACACCAGCGGGCTAATATCCCGTTTCGGCCTCGATCCGCGCGAGTTCTACTTCCTTGCATTTGGCGGTGCCGGGCCGATGATGGGCTGCTTCCTGGCGCG
Organism: Erwinia sp. INIA01; assembly: GCF_025947915.1. NCBI lineage: Bacteria > Pseudomonadati > Pseudomonadota > Gammaproteobacteria > Enterobacterales > Erwiniaceae > Erwinia > Erwinia sp. INIA01. The sequence goes on along the minus strand of NZ_JAPDNC010000005.1, from coordinate 234,744 downwards.
CGAACTAAAGCTGAAAGGCGTGGTTGTACCGCCAACACCCGGCGTGCTTTCGGCGTTGGGCGGGCTGGTCGCCGATATCAAAAACGACTTTATCAACACGCTTTACTGCGATCTGAACCCGGCTGCCAGTGCCGCTCTGCATGATGCCAGCGGCGTGTTGCGCGATGAAGCCGAAGGCTGGCTGCAGCGCGAGTACGGTGGCGATCTGCCGTACCGGCTGAGCTTCTCCGCCGATATGCGCTATCGCGGCCAGTCGTTTGAAATCGACGTGGCGCTGGAGGAAGAATGGCTGCGGGCGGGCAATCTGGCCGCGATCCGTCAGGCTTTCGATGCCCATCACACCCGCCTGTTCGGCCACCACGATGAGCATGCGGCGGTGCAGCTGATTAACCTGCGGCTGGTGCTGAGTTCGCCTACGCCAAAACCGCAGATGAACCTGCTGGCCGCCGCCGAGGGTCCGGTGCAGGTACTGCGCCAGGTGGAAGCCTGGATCGACGGGCGCTGGTGGCAGGTGGATGTGGTTTCCCGCTCCGCGCTGGCCGCCGGGCACCAGCTCACCGGCCCGGTTATCGTCGCGCAGGACGACTGCACCACCTGCGTACCGCCGCAGATGCAGGTCGACGTCGACCGCTTTGGCAACCTGATTATCACCCCCGTTTCCGGAGAACATCATGGCAATTGATGGCCGTAACCTGCAGATCCTCGCCAACTACTGTGCGGCCGCGGCCGACGCGATGGCGTTTACGCTGATGCGCACCGCGCATTCCACCTTTGTTAAAGAGACGGAAGATTTTTCCTGTCAGATCGTCAGCCGCGACGGGCTGGCATTTGCCTCGCCGCGCAGCTTCGGCGCGCCCTGGTACAGTGGGATTGACTACGGCCCGGTGCTGGCGCTGATCGACGGCTATCAGGAAGGGGATATCTGCATCACCAACGATTCCTATGCCGGAAATGTGGCGACCCACTCGCCGGATATCCATATCTGGAAGCCGGTGTTCCACCAGGGTGAAATCGTCTGCTTTGTGGTCGGCCATATCCATAATACCGACGTGGGTGGCGCGGTGCCTGCTTCACTGTCGCGATCCCTGACCGAGATCGTGCAGGAGGGCATTCGCATTCCTCCGCTGAAAATCATCAGCGGCGGCCAGATGAATGAGGCGGTAGCGCAGATTATGCGGCTTAACGTGCGTGCGCCGGACCAGAACTGGGGCGATTTCAACGCGCAGATCGCCTCGGTGAATATTGGCGAGCGTAAGGTGCAGGAGATTATCGCCCGCTTCGGCATCGATGACTTCCTGACCGGCGTTGAAGGGATTCTCGACTACGCCGAGCAGCAGGCGCGGTCGATTATCAGCACGATTCCCGACGGTGAATACTTCTATGCCGACTACGCCGATGAAGACGGCGAGGGGGGCTATCCGTGCCGCATCGCCATTACGCTGCGGATCAAAGGCGACAGTCTGGAGCTGGACTACACCGGCAGCGATCCGCAGCTGGCCTCATCGCTGAATATGCCCACCGGCGGCCGCGAACGGCATCCGCTGGCACTGGTGGGCGTCACTTATGTGCTTTCGACTCTCGACCGTTCCCTGCTGCTGAATGCCGGTACTCTGCGGCCAACACGCGCCATTCTGCCGCCGGGCACGATAATGAACTGTGAGGCTCCAGCGGCGGTAGGGATGCGTTCGCTGACCTGCGCGATGTCGCAGATCGCCACCGTGGGGGCGTTTTCGCTGGCGATGCCTGACAGGCTGCCCGCTAACTCGCCGGGCGGTAATTCGATTATTAATATCCGTACCGTGGATGCGCAGAACCGAACCGTGGTGGCTTCACTTGGCCCGGTCGGCGGCGGTGCGGGCGGCACGCCAAAACACGACGGACCGGACGGTTCCGGCGGGCTGTCGGCGTTCCTGAAGAACACACCGATCGAGATCAACGAGGCCGAAGTGCCGGTGCGCTTCCATCGTTACGGGCTGGCGGCGGACAGCGCCGGAGCCGGGAAGTACCGCGGCGGGCTGGCAACGGAGATGGCGTTTGAGGTGTTCGCACCGAATACCACCATCACCGCGCGCAACCGCAACCGCTCAGTGTTTTCCTCCGCCGGTGCGGCGGGTGGGCGTGCGGGGAGCACTTCCTGGTTCCGCACCACGCGCCCCGACGGCAGCGTCATTGAGCACGGCAATACCGATGTCATTCACTGTGGGCCGGGAGATGTGGTGACGGTGAAAGGGCCGGGCGCGGGCGGCTACGGCGCGGCAAAAGATCGCGATGCGCAGGCGGTGCTGCGGGACGTGCAGTGTGGATTTCTCAGCGAGCAGGCGGCGCGCGAGCAGTACGGCGTGGTGATGCAGCGCGGTGAAATCGATCTGTCTGCTACCGAAGCATTACGGGCGGCAATGCCGGGTGCGGGCGATAAGCATTTTGATGTGGGGGCGGCGCGCGAAGGCTTTGAGGCGCTGTGGACGGAGGATCGCTATCGTCTGCTGACCGCATTCCTTGCCGAGCGGCCTGTAGTGTGGCGTCATTTCCTTAAGCATCAGGTATTTGCTGCGGTACAGAAGGGCGAGGGGAGCGATCTGCCGCTGGATGAGCAGATGGCGGTGCTGTTTGCGCGGCTGATGGCGCAGTTTCCGGCGCTGAGTGCGGCATAGCGGGGGACCGTTTTGCCTGACAGTATCGGTGATAGCGCTGGCTGTTGTTGATATTGTTGGTGCTGTTGGTGCTGTTGGTGCTGTTGGTGCTGTCGGTAAGTCGCGGCGATCGCGCGGGCTGGCCGTGCCCCCGTCTGGTCCTGTCCTCGCGCCGCGATGCGGTGCCTTCACTGCGTGCGTCAGCCTGACAGACCGGCACAGACGGGGCGTCCTGCCCCGGCTGCGCCTTTCCCCCGCGTCCGTGCGGGGGAATCCTGGCTTCCTTTCTGCGTTCAGCGCTGCGGATGTCCCGCCCGGGTGCACGGCCAGCCTGCTGTTTTCTTCGGTGTTGCCTGAAAAACATCAGGTTCGGTTCAGCCTTGTGTGAGCAACTGCATCTGGTCTTACTACCCGTTTGCATTTTTCTCGACCATCGCCAACAAAATCTGGCGGTACACATTTTGAATGTTAGAGTGTTTGCTGTGTGCCAGAGGCGGACGTTGTTAAAAGCGTGATATGTTGATGAAGAGTGTGGCATAAAGTTAACATCTTCAAGGAAAGAGGTTTGTCAGATGAATTTAGAAACTGCGCGTTTAATGTTTGAGCCCTTTCATGATTCACACTACGAAGGCTTAAGGTTGATGGATAACGATTCCGGCGTGATGCGTTATATCAGCAAGGGTATTGTTAAGACACCGGAAGAGACTTGGGAAAGTATCAGGCGTGTTCAGGCCCGTTGGGACAAATACGGATTTTCGTGGTGGGCTATCAAAGAGAAGGCTTCCGAGGCCATCGTTGGCGCAGCATGCCTCCAATACCTGGCAAACGTTGAGGGTGAACCCTTAGAGATTGGCTGGCGACTCGTCCCGGAACAGAATGGCAAAGGCTATGCAACCGAAGCGGCTAAAGCGATTATTAATTTTGCGGCTGAGCAGATTGGCGCAACGTATTTAGTGGCTGTTGCTGATCCAGAAAATATGCCCTCTCAGAGAGTGATGCAGCGATTAGGTATGACTTACAAAGCAATAGAACAGCATTACGATGTGCCCTGCGTAGTTTATGAACTTAGCCTCCAGCGCGATCAATCGTAATGGGGATGTTTACACAACGTCCGCTTCGTGCCAGAAATCGGACCAATTTACGCCACATAGTGACAAGGAATACAATACAGATAACATGGCTATTAGATGCCAACTTATGGACTATAAAATTATGATAAATATGGAAGTAGGAACGCCAGTTGACTACCCGATTTTATTGAAGATCTGGGAATCATCCATACGTGCTACGCATGATTTTTTACAGGAGCAGGATATCCAGACGCTACGCCCCCTAATACAGCATACGTATCTTCCTGACCTGACTATCACGCTCGCACGTCTAGCCTGTGACAATTCGATCGTGGGTTTTACTGGTGTATGCGAAAAGCGTATTGAAATGCTCTTTGTGGAAGCAGACCAACGCGGGAAAGGCATCGGCAAGTTACTTCTGTTCCAAGCTACCAACGAGCAGGGTGCTCATGAACTTGACGTAAACGAACAGAATCTTCAGGCTATTCTCTTTTATAAAAAATACGGTTTTGAAACTGTTGGTCGTTCTGAAGTTGACGGCCAAGGCATGCCATACCCTTTGTTGCATATGAAAATAAAGGGAACATAATCTTCCCATCCCAAATCAAATCTGCTCTTGGCTCCAACCAGATCGCTGGGAGCGACTTAGGGCAGCTTATTGCCAGAAGCGAATACTACATAACATAATATCAACGGGCTTAATCAGTTTTAACAGTGCAAACTGGCAATCTGCTATCAATATGAAATGTTACTTCCATACTCGTGCAAAGTTGTAACTCACCAGAGCCAACGCCGCTCGGATTCTTGCCAGGAACCCTGCCAGAGGTCAAAACGCTTTAATTGTTTAATTTTTTTTAGAACAACATTTTCACCTGCGGATGAGAAAGTTCGACTAGGAATTGAAATACCAAAAAGATCTTCCTCTATAGGGAAGATTTCACATTCTGATGCCAATAATCCCAACGCTTTTTCTATCTTATTACGGTCTGCTTTTACAATTAATTGAAGTCCCATCAGCGTGTAAACTCCACAATGGCTACCTGCTCAAGCGCTCGACTGACCTGGGATATGATCGGATCAGGGATGGATTGTCCTCGAATGTCATAGATGATACGGCAGGTTCGGATATGCGATGGAAGCTGCGATAGTCCATAGGATATTCTGGCAATATTAAACGCAATGCTAAATTTTACAGATTCCGGGGATGCCAGACTGTGGTTGGCTACAAGGAGAAACTCTCCGCGTTCTTCTGATATAAATTCCGGGGTAAACATCACGCAGCCCTCTTAATTTTTTCGTCGACTTGTTTTTTATCTTCTACTCTTTTCGTGGAGTATACCCTATCCTGATCTGGAAAAGAAATATTCACTAGTGTTGCCGCACACCGAAACATTCATTGAAAGAGAAACGTCAGGCTAAAGTGGGGCGGGACTTATCTCAGCCCTGAAGGTATCCCCGCCCTTCAGGGCGGGAAGAATGGCAATAATTGATATTTTACTCGCTATAGAACGCAATAATATCATTCCCCAACGTCACATTCTCAAGTGACATAGTAAATACATTCTGAGTCTTAATGGTCGATGCAATAAATGAATCATTTATTATCTTGGAGTCAAAATACATTTTCAATCTATCACCGACATTGCTGGCGATTAGCTGATTCAATTTTTTTTGCACATAATTCACTATCTCTCAATTGTAATCCAAGTGAATAGCTTCCATTTTCATTATCTAGATCCCTGCTTAATGAAATATATGCAAGGCATTTTTGTTCAATGGTATAGGAAATGTCTTTGACTGTGTATTTTAATCCAGCCTCAGTACCCATAACCAGACTAGGAGAAAATAATAAACACATGACAAAGACTTTTTTATTTAAAAAATACAACTTACACCCTCCATAAATTCATTTTCGAATTCTAACATGCCAGTAACTCAAGAGGAATAATTTAAATTTTGAATTTAAATTAATAACAACAACACCTAAAACTCTATATATGACCTATTGTCAGTAAAGAAAGGCATAGGTCAAGCAATCAGGACAGTCTAGACGTTTACTTAAGAAACATCCAACTACCAGTTTATCGAAGGGATGTTATGTTTATATTGATGAAAATATTAAGTAAGTCATCCGTGAGCGTCCGTTCCTCGCTCAAAGCCGTCAGTCAATTCAGTAGATGACTTGTTTTCATTTTGTTGTTGCAGATGTCCAAATGAAATGCAAGCAGGCAGGTAAAATGCAAATATATGGTCAAGTGAGTGCAAATCCCCATTCGGGGATTTCCTCATGGCTAGCATCGTTCTCCGCAATACTGGGAGCCCCCCAACCACCACAGCCCGTTTTCAAAGACAGCCGCACAAAACCTCAAGGAATGACCACCCGGCCTGGTTTTAAAATCGCGAAACAGAAGCCATAAGGGCAGAGCGCTACGGGGCAGGTTAGCCGGGTGTCTGCCGCAGGGATGCGGCAGACAGGGTTACTGGGATGGATTATCGACGTCTTTGCGATCTGCCCGTAACGCTCGGACCTACCCCGGCTACCACAGCTCGGTTTTAAAGCAACTGCACAAAAGCCAAAGGAATAAGCACTCAGCACGGTTTTAAAAACAGCGACACAGAATCCAGAAAGGCTGGAACGGGGCGTCATAGATGGGCCACATAACGGCCGCCGGGCTCAAACTTATCTTATTTCACCCTCGCCATCGCCAGTCCATCCCAGCCTTTGGCTCCGATGGTTTGAACCGCCGTGGCTTCCAGCCGATCGTCGTTGCCCACCAGGCTGAGAAATTCCCGCAGCCCCTGGAGATTCGGATCGGCATCTTCGCCATCGGTGATTTTCCCGCTGCGTACCACGTTATCACCGATGATTACCGTACCGGAACGCGAGTATTTCAGCGCCCACTCCAGATAGATCGGGTTATTTTGTTTGTCGGCATCGATAAAGATCATATCGAACGGGGCGGAACCTTCGAGGGTTGGCAGCGTATCCCGTGCGGCACCAACAAGGATGGTCACTTTGCTTTCCAGCCCGGCGCGGCGAATGTTGTGACTGGCGATTTCGGCGTGGCGCGGCTGATACTCAAGGGTGATCACTTTGCCATCCTCCGGCAGTGCGCGTGCAAGCCAGATCGTGCTGTACCCACCCAGCGTGCCGATTTCCAGAATGCGTCTGGCACCGATCATTTTGGCGAACAGATAGAGTAACTTTCCCTGATTAGGGGCCACGTCAATCGGCGGCAGTCCGGCGTGTTTGTTGGCTTCCAGTGCGGCCAGCAGGGTCTCATCCTGCGGGACGAGTTGTTCAATCAGATAATTGTCGACGGCGGCCCAGCGTTGTTGATCCATTTTGCGTTTCCTGTTTTGGGGCAGAGGTAATAACTATAAGTCAGACATGGAGCGATGTGCTCAGGGAGTTGCTTCAGTTTCCGCGATTGGCGTATCGGGGCTGGATTTGGTGTAGCTGCTTGTTTCGCATCTGGCTTATCGGTGTGGGCCGGGTTCGCCGACTCGGCGTGAATACGTCCTTGTAGCCTCGACGGGCGCGTCCATGCGCCCGACGGTCTGCGAACCCGGCCCACACCGATTGCCTGCTAACCAATATGTTGCTGTCGGTAAAAACTAACGGTGTTTGCAGCAACACCCGTGTTTGAAAGGATGACCGTTACGGGACAGGTTAGCCGAGTGTCTGCCGCAAGGATGCGGCAGCCAGGGCTCCACGGATGGATTAACGGCGTCTCGGCGATCTGCCCGTAACGGTCGGCCTTAGCACCGGACGGTCCGCTAATCCGTCCAGCCCCGATTGCCTCAATGCTTTGGTATCGCTGCCGGATAATCTGACATGAGATGGCAGCAACACCCGTGTTTGAAAGGATGACCGCTACGGGACAGGTTAGCCGAGTGTCTGCCGCAAGGATGCGGCAGCCAGGGCTCCAGGGAGGGATTAACGGCGTCTCGGCGATCTGCCTGTAACGGTCAACCTGAGCACCTGACGGCCAGCGAATCCTCTTCTTTAGCACCATTTCACAAACGTCATCTCCCCTTAACCGCAGTGTCACACAACCCCGGCAAAGTAACGGCCATCGGTGGCAGGAAGCAGCAATTTGAAGACAGCTTCCCGCCGGGTATGACGCTGTGGAGATTTTTTTAATGCTCAACTTATCCAGACATCCGACCACTTTATATCAGGCCATCGCCGCTCGGCTGGAAGATGAACTGCGCAGCCGCTATCGCTGCGGCGAATATCTGCCGTCGGAAAAACAGCTGGCCGCACACTATGAGGTCAACCGTCATACCCTGCGCCGCGCGGTGGATGAACTGGTTGATAAAGGACTGGTTCAGCGCCGTCAGGGCGTTGGCATTCTGGTGCTGATGCGCCCGTACGACTACCCGCTGCACGCACAGGCACGGTTCAGCCAGAACCTGATGGAGCAGGGGAGCCACCCCACCAGCGAACGCCTGCTGGCCGTGTTACGCCCCTGCAACGCTGAAGTAGCCGTCGCGCTGGCCTGTAACGAGGGCGATACGGTGATCCACCTGCGCACCCTTCGCCGGGTTAACGGCGTGCCGGTGTGCGTGATTAATCACTACCTGCCCGATCTGGACTGGTGGCCACAGCTGCAAAAGTTTACCAGCGGATCGCTGCACGACTTTATCAGCCAGCAGTTGGGCGAAGATCTGACGCGCAAGCAGACGCGCATCGCTGCCCGCCGCGCACAGGCAAAAGAGAGCCGTCTGCTGGAAGTTACGCTGCATGCACCACTGCTGTGCGTGCGCACTCTGAATACCCGTAACGGCAGCGGCGCGATGGCGGAATACTCCGTCAGCCTGACGCGTGCCGACATGATTGAACTCACGCTGGAGCATTAAATGGAAGCACATAAGGCCCGCCAGCACTGGCTCTCAGTACTGGCCCACAGCAGCCCGCAACAGCTGCTGGCGCACTGGCCATCAACGCTGCAACCGCAGTACCAACTGCTGCGCGCGCCGGAAACCGGGCTGACCCGCCTCCAGGCGCGAATGGGGGGAACCGGGCGTCGATTCATTCTCGGTGATACCACCGTCACCCGCGCGGTGGTTCAGCTGGAAAATGGCACCTGCGGCTACAGCTATATTATCGGGCGCGATAAAGCCCACGCGGAACGCTGCGCGCTGCTGGATGCCCTGCTTCAGGACGACAGCGCACAGGCTCTTCATCAACAGATTATTGCGCCGCTGGCCGCCGCACGTCAGGAACAGCTGCTGCTGCGTTCCCGCGAAGTTGCCAGCAGTCGCGTTGACTTCTTCACCCTCGTCAGGGGAGACAATTAATGACTCTACTCGCCAGTTTCAGCCATCCGGTCGCCGATGCCCAGCACGCCTTCCGTCGTATTCTTAAAGCCATGAGCGAGCCGGGCGTGATGGTTTCTCTGCCGTCGCTGCCCGCCTGGGGGCGTACCTCTGTGGCGGCAACGGCGGTGCTGATGACGTTGGTGGATCGTGAAACACCGCTGTGGATCGATGAGCGCTTTCATGATGAGGCGCTGCTGAACAATCTGCGTTTTCACACCGGTGCGCCGGTTACCGATCGTACCGACGCGCCGTTTGCTCTACTGCACGCCAAATCCGCCGTTGATATCGCCAGCTTCTCGCCGGGCGACAACGTCTCGCCGGAGAAAAGCAGCACGCTGATTATTGATGTCGCCGGGCTGAGCGGTGGTCTGACGCTGCGCCTGCGCGGTCCCGGACTGATGGAAACCCGGGCGATTGCGCCGCAGCTGCCGGAAAGCGTGCTGAAATTCCTGCGTAAACGCGCGCATACCTTCCCTCAGGGTATCGATCTGATCTTCACCTGTGGCGAAAACATGATGGCCCTGCCGCGCACCACCAATGTGGAGGTGTGCTGATGTACGTTGCGGTGAAAGGGGGCGAGAAGGCGATAGCCGCCGCCCACCGGCTACAGGAAGATCTGCGACGCGGCGACCGCAGTGAGGCGGAGTTGCAGTGTCAGCAGATTGACCAGCAGCTGGGCCTGGCGGTGGACAGGGTGATGACCGAAGGCGGCATCCACGACCGCGAGCTGGCCGCGCTGGCTATCAAGCAGGCCAGTGGCGATCTGGTGGAGGCGATTTTCCTGCTGCGCGCCTATCGCACCACGCTGCCGCGCCTCGCGGACAGCCTGCCGCTGGAGAGCGGAAAGATGCGCGTAGAGCGACGGATCTCCGCCGTTTATAAAGATCTGCCCGGCGGACAGCTGCTGGGACCAACCTACGATTACACCCACCGCCTGCTGGATTTTACCCTGCTGGCCGAGGGAAAAACGCCGCCCGCGCAGCGAGCAGAACAGCCGCTGGACGAGCGCTGCCCGCATATGTTTGACCTGATGACCCGTGAAGGACTGGCAATTGCCGAAGAGGATGACGGCAGTGAACCGCTGGATATTACCCGCGATCCGCCATCTTACCCGCTGCCGCGCTCGGCGAAGCTACAGCAGCTGGTGCGCGGCGATGAGGGTTTCCTGCTGGCGCTGGGCTATTCCACCCAGCGCGGCTACGGCCGCACCCATCCGTTTGCCGGTGAGATCCGTACCGGCTACGTCACGGTGGAAATCGCGCCCGAGGAGCTGGGCTTCCCGCTGGAGATCGGCGAAATCCTGCTGACCGAATGTGAAATGGTCAACGGCTTTACCACCCCTGCCGATGCCGCACCGCATTTCACCCGCGGCTACGGCCTGGTCTTTGGCCGCGCCGAGCGTAAAGCGATGGCGATGGCGCTGGTGGATCGCGCTCTGCAAACCGATGAGTACGGTGAGCGCATCACCAGCCCGGCGCAGGATGAGGAATTTGTCCTGTCGCACGCGGATAACGTTGAGGCGGCGGGCTTTGTGTCGCACCTCAAGCTGCCGCACTACGTCGATTTCCAGGCCGAGCTGGAACTGTTAAAGCGCCTGCGCGCGGAGTATCAGGAGAAGCAACGTGGCTGAACTGCATGGTTACAATCCGGGCTATCTGGATGAGCAAAGCAAACGCACTATCCGCCGGGCGATCCTCAAGGCGGTGGCGATCCCCGGTTATCAGGTTCCGTTCGGCGGGCGTGAAATGCCGATGCCCTACGGCTGGGGAACCGGCGGTATCCAGCTGACCGCCAGTATGATCGGCGAACACGACGTGCTGAAGGTGATCGATCAGGGGGCCGACGATACGACCAATGCGGTTTCTATCCGCCGATTTTTCCAGCGGGTTAGCGGCGCAGCGGTAACCGAGCGTACCGTGGATGCTACGCTGATCCAGACCCGCCACCGCATTCCCGAGACTCCGCTGACTGAAGATCAGGTGCTGATTTATCAGGTGCCGATCCCCGAGCCGCTGCGTTTTATTGAGCCGCGCGAAACCGAAACCCGCACCATGCACGCGCTGGAAGAGTACGGCATCATGCAGGTGAAGCTGTATGAGGATATTGCCCGCTACGGTCATATCGCCACCACCTATGCCTATCCGGTTAAGGTCAACGATCGCTACGTGATGGACCCGTCGCCGATCCCGAAATTCGACAACCCGAAAATGCATATGATGCCCGCGCTACAGCTGTTCGGTGCCGGGCGTGAAAAGCGCATCTACGCGCTGCCCCCGTATACCAAAGTGGAAAGCCTCGACTTCGACGATCACCCGTTCACCGTCCAGCAGTGGGATCAGCCCTGCGCCATCTGCGGATCGCGCACGAGCTATCTGGATGAGGTGGTGATGGACGACAGCGGCACCAGGATGTTTGTCTGCTCCGATACCGATTACTGCCATCAGCAACAGGAAAGCCAGTCATGAATAGTGAGTCACCGCTGCTGACGGTCAATCAGCTTACCCACCTTTATGCGCCGGGTAAGGGTTTCAGCGATGTGTCATTTGAACTTTACCCGGGTGAAGTGCTGGGGATCGTAGGGGAATCCGGCTCCGGGAAGACCACTCTGTTGAAGGCAATTTCGGCCCGACTGCCGCCGCAGCACGGCGAAATTATCTATCAGGGTAATGACCTTTATGCGATGAGCGAAAGTGAACGCCGCCGCCTGCTGCGCACCCAGTGGGGCGTGGTGCATCAGTATCCGATGGACGGATTACGGGCGCAGGTATCGGCCGGTGGCAATATCGGCGAGCGGCTGATGGCGGTCGGCGAGCGCCACTACGGGCAGATCCGCGAGAAGGCCGGCCAGTGGCTGGAAGATGTGGAGATCCCGCTGGCGCGCATCGATGATCTGCCGGGCACTTTCTCCGGCGGTATGCAGCAGCGTTTGCAGATCGCCCGCAACCTGGTCACCGGACCGAAGCTGGTATTTATGGATGAACCGACCGGTGGACTGGATGTGTCGGTGCAGGCGAGGCTGCTGGATCTGCTGCGTAACCTGGTGCGCGATCTCAATCTGGCGGTGGTGATTGTCACCCATGATCTCGGCGTGGCGCGTCTGCTGGCCCATCGTTTGCTGGTGATGAAGCAGGGACAGGTGGTGGAGAGCGGTCTGACCGACAGGGTGCTTGACGATCCGCATCATCCCTATACCCAGCTGCTGGTGTCATCCATTCTGTAACCCATGTTGAGAAACCGCTATGAACCTCAAACTGCGCATCGAGAATCTGTCTAAAACCTTCGTCATGCACAATCAGCACGGCGCAAGGCTTCCGGTGCTGAATAACGCGTCCCTTCAGGTGGCCGCTGGCGAATGCGTGGTGCTGCACGGGCATTCCGGCAGCGGTAAATCCACACTGCTGCGTTCGCTGTACGGTAACTATCTGCCGGACAGCGGCCATATCTGGGTTGAGCACCATCAGCAGTGGGTGGATCTGGTCAGCGCCCCGGCCAGGCAGATCCTCGCGCTGCGCCGCGACACGATTGGCTGGGTCAGCCAGTTTCTGCGGGTGATCCCGCGTATAAGCACGCTGGAAGTGGTGATGCAGCCGCTGCTGGAGCGCGGCGTGGATCGGGCAGAAAGCGAAGAGCGGGCGCAGGCGCTGTTGGGGCACCTGAACGTGCCGTCGCGTCTGTGGTCGCTGCCGCCGTCAACATTTTCCGGCGGTGAACAGCAGCGGGTCAATATCGCGCGCGGTTTTATCGCCGAATCCCCGATTCTGCTGTTGGATGAACCCACCGCCTCGCTGGACAGCGTCAACTGTGCTGCGGTGGTTTCGCTGATTGAACAGGCGCGCGCCCGCGGTGCCGCCATCGTCGGAATTTTTCATGATAATGCGGTGCGCGAACGCGTCGCCGATCGTCTGCATGTGATGCAGTCTGTTACCCCGGAGCACGCCGTATGATCATTAACAACGTAAAGCTTATCCTCGAACGGGAAGTGGTCAGCGGTTCGCTGGCCTGTGATAACGGCATCATTACCGCCTATGCCGAAACGCCAAGTCAGCTGCCGGGAGCCATTGATGGTGAAGGCGGCTGGCTGATGCCCGGTATGGTCGAGCTGCATACCGACAATCTGGATAAATTCTTTACCCCGCGTCCGAAAGTGGACTGGCCTGCGCATTCGGCAATGAGCAGCCACGATGCGCTGATTATTGCCAGCGGGATCACCACGGTGCTGGATGCCATCGGCGTGGGCGACGTGCGCGATGGCGGCCACCGTATGGAAAATCTTAACAAGATGATTAATGCCATCCGCCACAGTGAAAAACACGGCCTGAACCGCGCCGAGCATCGCCTGCATCTGCGCTGCGAGCTGCCGCACGACTCCACGCTGCCGCTGTTTGAACAGCTGATGTGCAATCCGGCACTGTCGCTGGTGTCGCTGATGGACCATTCGCCGGGCCAGCGCCAGTACGTTTCGCTGGACGCCTGGCGTATCTATTTCGGCGGGAAATACCAGATGAACGACGAGCAGCTGGATGCCTATCAGGCCGAGCAGCTGCGCCTTGCCTCGCGCTGGTCGACGCCAAATCGTGAGGCGATCTCCGCCTGGTGCCGCCAGTATCATATTCCGCTGGCCAGCCATGATGACGCCACCCACGAACACGTGCTGGAATCGAAAGGCGTGGGCAGCACGGTCGCCGAGTTCCCGACCACCGAAGAGGCCGCATGTTCATCGCGCGAGATGGGGCTACAGGTGCTGATGGGCGCGCCGAATATCGTTCGTGGCGGATCGCACTCCGGCAACGTAGCAGCACGCGACCTGGCCTCGAAGGGGCTGCTGGATATCCTTTCCTCGGATTACTATCCGGCCAGTCTGCTGGATGCCGCCTTCCGTCTGGCTGCTGATGACGAGATCGCGATGGATCTGCCTGCCGCCGTTGCGCTGGTCACCCGTAACCCGGCGCACGCCATCGGGCTGACCGATCGTGGCGTGATCGCTGAAGGAAAACGTGCGGATCTGGTGCTGGTTCATCAGCCAAGGGAACAGGTCTATATCAAAAACGTCTGGGCGAAAGGCCGGATGGTGTTCTGATGGCGCGGTTAATCTGGCTGATGGGGGCATCCGGCTCCGGCAAGGACAGCCTGCTGCTGGCACTGCGCGAAAGCGCTCCCGATCGGGTGGTAGTGGCGCACCGCTATATTACCCGCAGCGCCTCTGCCGGAGGGGAAAATCATATTGCGCTCAGCGAGCATGAGTTCCTGCGCCGCAGCGAGTTCGGCATGTTTGCCATTGAGTGGCAGGCGCACCAGTTTTACTACGCGCTGGGTAGCGAGATCGATCTGTGGCTGGCCAGTGGACTGGACGTGGTGGTCAACGGTTCGCGCCGCCATCTGGCGATTGCACAGCAGCGCTACGGCGACCGTCTGCTGCCGGTGTGCCTGCAGGTTTCGCCGGAGGTGCTGGCAAAGCGGCTGCGCCAGCGCGGACGCGAGGACGAAAGCGAAATTGCCCGTCGGATGCAGCGTGCGGCAGAGCCGATCTCGGCAGGGTGCTTGACGCTAAATAACGACGGGGCACTGGAACGCACGCTAAAAGATTTTTCGCTGCTGCTGGCGGAAGTACCGTGCCGGGATGCGGAACAGAACAGCAGGTAACCGTACTATGGCCAGCCATTGTGCACTTGCGCGCAATGGCTGCCTGGATAAAGGTCAAAGTGACTTTTTCAAAGCCAAACTAAGAAATCAAAAATTGATGACTGATTACCAATGAGCCATTATCTGTTGGCGTATGACGCAATTGACGCGCAAAGCATGCGCAGACTGCCTCCTGTACCTCACATGTCAGAGACAACAACCCCGTCCTTTTCCTGTTTGATATAGCTGTAAAAGCGTTTTTCCGGATCGTACATTTCCCGGACCTGATTCAGCTTCTGCCATTTCTCGGCAGAAAAACACTGATTCACCATCTCCGGGGCGACATCCAAATCGATTTCATTAATGTAGTAACCTTTCGCGTACGGTTTGATCGCCGCGTTGAGTTTCAGCATCAGCTTCCTGTTCGCCTCAATTTCTTCTTCCGTTGAGCCGATCAGATACCAGGAGATATAGTGCGGTGCCCAGTAGGTAAAACTGCACGGTTCCGGCACCGTCGGATTGGTATCAATCACCGAAAAACCAAACGAACGCGAATCAACGGCTTCGTTTTCCAGCAGTTCGGCAACAACCGGCAGCGCCAGCTCTGGCCGATCGGTGAAAAAGGCCGTTTCGCTGGTTCTGCTGGTGCTGTAGGCATCCGTTGCGCCCAGCGCCTGGAACAGATCCAGATAGGTCAGGGAGCGATTATGCACGCTTTGCAGGGTGCACAAATCCGGGAGTTTGCTGTTATTAAAAATGTCGGCCACTTCCCGTGCTTCCGCCTCCGTACTGCCAAATGAAATCACGTTAAGCGCCAGATGCCAGCGCTGTTCTGACGGCGGTGTACCCGGCGGGGAGAACTTGCCCAGCGCGCCGAGGATCTCCGAACGCTTCGCATTGGCCGGCAGCAGCGTCATGATTTCATCCAGCGCGGGGCGCAGGTCCGTAACGGGAAAGTAAAAACTGTTCATAATCGCGGTGGGCGCATCGTGCAGCTTTAGTCTGTAGCGCAATACTACGGCGAAAAATCCCGGGCCAACGCCGCGCATCGCCCAGTAGAGATCCGGGTTTTCTTCGGGCGAGGCCATGACGATCGAGCCGTCCGCTAACATCACCTCTGCCGCCAGAATCGACCCACACGCCATACCATAGGCGGGCATATTCCAGCCCATGCCACCGCCTAACAGAAATCCACCGAGGGTAACGAATCCGGTATGCGCCCCTGGGAATACCAGCCCTTTATCAAAGGTGGCTTCGTTCAATTCCTGACTAAGAACCCCGGGCCCGGCCCAGGCGGTTTTGGTCTGCGGGTCCAGCTCAATACTGTTAAAACGCGACATGTCGATGGTCACTGCGCCGTTACGTAACGGGGCCAGCGTGATGTTATGCCCGGAGCTGCGCAGTGCAACCCGACGCCCCGTCTGCTTTGCATAGATCAGCAGGATTTTTATATCTTCAGCGTCCAGCGGCTGAGCAATCACATCAGGGAATCGTTTCGGCTTTTTATTGTACCAGGTCATCGCCCAGAACCAGCGGAAATAGCGCGGGTCGGCGTGGCTGATAAAGGGCCCCTTGAAGCCTTTTGGTCGAACAGGATCGCTGCCGGCAGCAAAACTGGTGACCGGGCGAAGCAGGCCTGAAAACAGTATGCCAACGGCAGCTGCGGCCTTGAGGAAATGTCTGCGTGCCAGTAATAACGTCTGCACAAAAGCTCCTTGTCAGATTACGGGTTGGCGGAAGGCAACTGGCTAAAGTAATGAGAAAGTTGGCTGATATCTGTGTCCGTCAGACCGTTCACAACGTTCTGCATCATGCCGTTTTTACGGCTGCCGTCACGAAAGGCCTGGAGCTGACTGCGTAAATAGGGTGCTTTTTGCCCGGCCAGATTGGGCCACTCCGGATTCTGGCTTATACCGCCCGGACCATGGCAGCTCATGCAGCGGCTGGCCGTTTCGGGCTGCGCAAATTCCTGGCTTTTACCATCCGTGCCATCCGACATCGCCAGTGCCTGCGGCGCAGCGAAAATCGCCATGCTGGTCAGGAAAAGCCATATCAGTAAGCGGCGATTGCTGTTTTTCATACCCACTCCGTCAGTTCTCATTAGTCGCGTACGCTGTTAGCGTTGCGTGTTGTTATATTTTGCCGCACCTCGGCCACCGCTGAAGCGGACACTTCAGGGGCCTGATTGCCCCATGACGAACGAATGAAATTCAATATGTCGGCGATATTTCCGTCGCTGAGTGAATCGGCATAAGCGGGCATGGAATAAAGCGTGTCGTTGTGTTTTGTTTCGGCATTGGTTGCGCCTTCCAGCACAATTTTTATTAAGCTGGCCGGGTCGGGATTATTGACCATGGTATTTAACGCCAGCGCCGGGAATTTATTTTTGTAGCCCAGTCCGTTAGATAAATGGCAGCCTTCGCAGTGGGATAAATACTGTTTTGCTCCGGGGCTTAATGCCTCTCCTCGCGATAACTGATTCAGGGTTGTTAAATCGTAATAGGGCTTATCCTGTATGATATTCGGCTGTAACGAGCGCAGATAAGCGGCGATGGCCGAGAGATCGCTGTCCGACATATATTGTGTGGAGTGGGTGACAACATCGGACATCGGGCCGAAAGTGGCGGTTTTATCTGAACGGCCGGTTTTCAGTAGCGCAACGATTTCATCAGCGTGAGTTTGCCCCAGCCCTGAACGCTGCTCGCCGCGTAGTGAGGGCACCGAATAGCCATCAATGACCTGACCGCCGGACAAGTACTGGGTGCCTTTGCTGTTATCAAAAACGACTTCCTGCAGCGTGATGGCGCGGGGCGTATGGCAGGCACCGCAGTGGCCGAGGCCGGTGACATAATAAGCACCGAGCGCAACCGGTTCTTTCGGCAACGGACCCGGCGGCAGTGGTTTTGGTGCAAAAAGCCAGCGCCACCAGGTCATGGGCCAGCGCATCGAGAGCGGCCAGGGAATGGTGTTGTGCTCGCGGGGAGCCGCGACAGGCGTAACACCGTGCATGAAATAGGCATAAAGCGCTGCCATGTCGTTGTCAGTAATACGCGAGTAAGAGGTCCACGGCATGGCGGGGTATAGCGTGTCATCTGAAGGAGCAATGCCGTATCTGACCGCACGTTCAAAGTCGCCAAACGAATAGTTACCAATACCGGTTTTCTTATCCGGCGTGATGTTCGGCGGGATCATGCCACCAATCGGGGAGGCGATGGGTAAACCGCCACTAAACGCCGGTTTACCGGGGGCCGTATGACAGGCAACACAGTCACCCACGCGAGCCAGATATTCACCACGTGCAACCTGTTGTTCATCCATCGGTAAGGATATTTTAGCGTTGGGATAGCCAGGTTTGGGGATGATAAGAGTGGCTAACCAGGCAAGCACGGCAGCCACAGCCACACAGGCAACGACCCCGCTGGTCCAGCGGCATAGCCGGGATGTGGTCGAACATTTGGTGTGATTTTTGGTCTTTCCCTGGCCATTTTTCATCGGTTTTGATGCCTTGAGTGTGAATTATTTTTCGCTATTTAGTGCTCGTTTATTAGCAATGCGGGTTTTGATTGTTGAAATAACTCGAGAGGATAGTGTCTGAGTTTCTATATTTAAGTTATAAACGAGGTGAGTATGTTCCAGTGCAGGTCAATTTTTTAAACCAAAAATGCCGAGGCGGGTAAATTCGATTTTTTATTAAGACATACTGGTTATTGCATATAATTTACATTTATTTATGCGAGGCAATACTCAGAATTATGTCTATGCCGTTGTGCCTTATTCGGTAATTTTTCAGACATGAAAAACATATCCATCAGCGCGATCTCACCGGGCTGTTGGATCGATTGGCAACCCTGATTTTGGCAAAACACATGACGGGACAGCAGTTGGTTACGCTGGTAAACTATTTTGCGCACTCGGCGGAATTGTCCGATGCAGAGGTTTTTATCCGTAAACTGGCACAGCGCGTGCCGTCGCATAAGGATCAGCTAATGACTCTTGCAGAGCAGCTTGAAAAGAAAGGAATGAAAAAAGGGATTCTGCTCGGGGAGCAGCGCGGCGAACGTTCAGCTACGCTGAAAATTGCGCGAATGATGCTGCGCAATGGACTGGACCCGATCACGGTGATGAAGATAACCGGTTTGAGTGAAGATGACCTCGCAAAGATACCGTATTGATTTTATTTCGTCCGCTGTAAAGTTTTTCAGTCTTAGAGTTTTTGTTTACAACATCTGAACTGACAGGTTATGTTTCTTGCCGAACCTTTCCAGGGGGAGCCCACCAGCGGGCTGAGAGTTTGCACTTGCAACGGTGCGAAGACCCTTAATACCTGATCCGGATAATGCCGGCGAAGGGATGGCGCAACCTGTCTGACTTTTGCCTGCCTCCGATCGAGACGGCCAGAGTATCCACATTCAGTCGCGCTGTCTTTACTTTACAGGACAACACGATGACCGAACGTTTTACCGAAATCCTGCGTAACCAAAATCTGCCAACCTGGTCGGCGGCCGTTAATCACCGTTTCGTTGAGGAGCTGGTGACTGGCACCGTTGACGACCGTGTGATGATCAATTATCTGATTCAGGATCACCGCTTCCTCGACAGCTTCCTGATCCTGGTTGGCGCGGCAATGGCCAGTGCGGATACCACCGAAGCACGCCTGCGTTTTGGCCGCTTTGCCGGGATGGTTTCCTCCGAAGAAAACACCTATTTCCTGCGTTCGTTTATCGCGCTGGGCGTCAGTGAGCAGCTACGTAACGAACAGCCGGATACCGCTCCGACGGCCGGTTTTAAAGCCATCATGCGTGAAGCGGCAGCCACCCGCAGCTATGCGGCGATCCTTACCGTGCTGAACGTAGCTGAATGGCTGTATTATGACTGGGCGACTCACGCTGCCCGACCGCTGCCGGAGAATTTCGTCTACGCCGAGTGGGTTACGCTGCATGATAATCCGGATTTCAACGCGTTTGTGGCATTTATCCGTGAGGAACTGGATCGTGTTGGGCCAGCAGAAGCCTCGCAGTGTGAGGATCTTTTCCGCCGTGCGGTGGGGCTGGAGAAGGCATTTTTTGATGCGGCTTATGCGTAAATCACGCTGAAAGCAGGGTAATGTCAATACGAGTTGCCCGAGAAACTCGGGCATCCGGAGCGTCATAAAGAAGGGGCAGAAAGCCAGTGCAGTCTGCCCCAAAAAACTGCCCCGAAAATCAGCTCCACAGTGCCAGAATTGGCCAGCCGACCAGCAGCAGTAGCGAAATAAATACCACGCCGAATATCGCACCCAGCCGCCAGTAATCTTTCGACTTAACGTAGCCGCAGCCGTAGATAATCACGCCGGGACCGGTGGCATACGGCGTCAGGCAGCCCATAATACCAATCGACAGCACCAGCAGGATACACAGGTGCTCCATCGGCACGCCGGGAATACCTTTCCCCACGGCAAGGATCATCGGCAGCATGGTGGCGGTGTGGGCAGACAGGCTGGCAAACAGATAGTGGGCAAAATAGAACACCAGCACCAGCGCCACCACCGTACCGCTGGGGGAGAATCCCTCCAGATGGCGACTCATGGTGTTGGCAAACCAGTCGATAAAGCCGGAGCGGGTCAGGCCATTCGCCATCACCACCAGCGTGGCGAGGTTAACCAGCGTATTCCAGGCGCTGTGATATTTAGTGATGTCCTTCCACGGAACCACGTGCAGCGCCAGCATCAGGGATACCGCCAGCAGGCCGACCGCCGTGGCGTTAATAATTTTGCCGCCAAATACCCACAAAGACAGACTCAGCAGCACCAGACCAATCAGCGTCATCTCCTGGCGCGTCAGGCGACCCATCTCTTTTAGCGCGCCACCCGCCCAGTTTGAGACTTCCTCGCTGTGGGTGATCTCTGGCTTATAAAGAATATAGGACAGCCAGGGTGCCACGATCAGCAGGATAATCCCCACCGGCAGGAAGCTGAGGAACCACTGCAGCCAGCTGATATGAATACCGGCAATTTTACCCACAAACTCCAGGCCCAGCACGTTAGGCGCGGCACCAGTAATAAACATCGATGAGCTGAGACTGGTGCCTATCACCATCATCCACATCAGGTAGCCGCCGATGCGCTTTGACGAGGGATCGTTGGGGAATGATTTAAACAGCGGCGGCAGGTTTTTGATCACCGGGAACACCGTGCCGCCGGTGCGTGCGGTATTGGAAGGGGTAAACGGTGCCAGCATAATGTCGATGATCACGATGGCGTAGCCCAGCGTCAGCGTGCGCTTACCCATAAACTTAACCATAAACAGTGCGATACGTCGGCCCAGACCGGTAACTTCATAGCCCAGCGCGAAGATAAATGCGCCGAACACCAGCCAGACCGTCGAGCTGGAAAAGCCCGCTAAACCCCATTTCAGCGCCTGTTTACCGGCGTTAAATTCCGGATCTGCCAGCTCGGCGGCATCAAACAACACGTAGTGACTGCCGATAACGCAAATGGTTACGGCGATAAAACTGATCGCGGTTGCCGGGATGGGCTCAAGAATCATCCCAACAATCATCGCCACAAATACCGCAAAATAGTGCCAGGCCTGCGGCGGCATGCCATCAGGCACCGGGATCAGCAGCATAATGGCGAGAACAACCAGCGGTGCCAGAGATTTCCATATCTTATCTTTCGCAATGGACATAATCGATCCTCTATCAGGGATTTAATGATGGTTAATGGCATCAGCCTTCTGGAGCAGCGCGTCCATCTGGCGGAGCAGGTCGGTCACCGGATGTGCGCGATTGCGGGCGCACACCGAGGCCTCCTGCTGACACAGCAGACAGGTGCGGGGAGGCAGGCCGAAGTCTTTGCGCGACAGAAGGGTTCCCTGCGGCGTGAGCACGTCAAAATCCCACAGCCTGCCCAGCGGCGAAGCCTGCTCGAGATCGATCAGCGCGCGCTTCACCCGTTCGGCGGGCGCGTTAACCGCCAGCAGACCTTCCGGGCCGCTGGGTAGCGCAACGCAGCGCTGGCGGTTAATTTCCCAGCCGGACGCTTCCAGCAACTGCCGTAACGCCCGCAGGCCGCGATTGAAAATGTGCCGTGTGAGCGGGCTGTCTTTTACCGATCCCGGTGCCAGAACGGTGAAGGAAATTAACGTACTGGCATCGTGCGCCAGCCATTCCTGCTGACGTGCGCGGCGTGCATCCCGGCTGGTCAGCAGCTGCTCCACGGTGATAACGGCGCGGGTGGCCGAGGTGATATATAGCGGCATGATTCACTCCCTGACCTGACGAACGACATCAATCACCGAGCCGTCGCGGTAGCGCACCACCGCAATAGTTCGATCGGTAAAGGCAATCGGCCGAGGCTTGCCGGTCAGCAGTTCGGCCCGCTCGCGCAGCCATTCAATCGGCACCACCTTTATACCAGCCTCCTTCAGCCGATCGGCCAGTTCGGGGCGGGCCGGATTAACGGCAATACCGTGATCGGTAACCAAAATGTCGATGCTGGAACCCGGCGTCACGCAGGTGGTGACCTTATCAACCAGCGTTGGGATACGGCCCCGAACCAGCGGAGCAACGATAATCGACAGCGCGGCGGCAACCGCCGTGTCGCAGTGGCCGCCTGAAGCACCGCGCAGTACGCCGTCGGAACCGGTCAGTACGTTAACGTTAAAACTGGTGTCCACCTCCAGCGCGCTGAGGATCACCACATCCAGGCGATCGACCGAGGCACCTTTTGAACTCCAGTTGGCGTACTGGTTGGCGCTGATCTCAATATGGTTTGGGTTGCGCGCCAGCGATTCCGCCGCGTGGCGGTCAAAGCTTTGCACGTCGAGCAGCTTGCCGATCAGCCCCTTTTCGTGCAGGTCGACCATTGCGGCGGTAATGCCGCCCAGGGCAAACGCGGCGTGAACATCGCGGCGGCGCATGCTGTCCTCCAGGAAACGGGTCACCGCCAGTGAGGCACCGCCGGTGCCGGTTTGCAGCGAGAATCCGTTCCTGAAGTAACCAGAGTTAACCACCACTTCGGCGGCGCTGCGGGCGATCAGCAGCTCACGAGGGTTGGTGGTCATGCGGGTGGCATCCGCGCCGATTTTGTCGGCATCGCCCACGCGTTCGACCTGAACAATCAGATCGACCCGATCCTGCGCAATGCTGGCCGGCGCGTGCGGGTAGCTGACGATCTCTTCGGTCAGCAGCACCACCTTATGGGCGTAATCGGCATCGACTTTGGCATAGCCTAATGAGCCGCAGCAGGCGCGGCCGATGCGGCCATTGGCGTTCCCCGCCGGGTCGCAGGCCGGTACGCCAAGAAAGGCGACATCGATGCTCAGCTCGCCGCGCTCAACCAGCTCGACGCGGCCGCCGTGGGAGTGGATTTGTACCGGTTCGGCAAGCAGCCCGCGTGATATCGCCTCCGCCAGCGGGCCACGCAGGCCGGAGGTGTAAATGCGGCTGACCACGTTATTGCGGATGTGATCGACCAGCGGCGCGTGGCAGTCGTTCAGCGAACTGGAGGCCAGCGTCAGGTTTTTAAAACCCATACGGGCCAGGGTTTCCATCACCGCATTAAGCGTCAGATCGCCACCGCGAAAAGCGTGATGGAAGGAAACGGTCATACCGTCTTTGAGCCCCGAACGGCGAACGGCCTCTTCGAGAGTGGCGCACAGTTTGCCATCCCGGGGTTTCTGCGCCTGCAAATTGAGTTTCGAAACCGGTTGATACGCCGGATAGTCAAACGCTGACCGGCGCTGCTCGCTGCTGTGTTCCTGCTGTTGATGCTGAGTCATAGTCTGTCCTTATTCATCACGAATTCCGGAAAGCACCGCGCGGGAAAGCACCAGGCGGGCGCGCTCAATGACCGGGCTGTCGACCATTTTTCCGTTGAGCGACACCACGCCGCGCCCTTCAAGCGCCGCCGTTTCGGCAGCCTCGACAATTTGTTGAGCCTGATTAAAGGCCTTGCGCGTGGGGGCATAGAGGTTGTGCAGCAAATCGATCTGGCGCGGGTTAATCAGCGATTTACCGTCGAAACCCAGCTGGTGGATATGCGCCGCTTCATGCAGGAAACCGGCATCGTTGTTGGCATCGGAATAGACGGTGTCGAACGCCTGAATGCCCGCCGAACGTGCAGCCTGCAGAATCGAGCAGCGGGCAAACAGCAGCTCTACGCCTTCCGGGGAGCGCTCGGTGCGCAGATCGCGCACGTAGTCCTCCGCCCCCAGCGCGATACCGATCAAACGCGGTGACGCGTGGGCAATTGCCACCGCCTGGGTAATCCCCTGAGCGGATTCGATCGCCGCCAGTAATCCGGTACTGCCGGGCTCGCGGCCGCACTGCGCTTCGATGCGGCTGATTTCAGTTTCGATATCGACGACGTCCTGCGCGTTGTCGGTTTTCGGCAGGCGCACGATATCCGCGCCGCCGCGCACCACGGCCTCCAGATCGTCCAGACCGAAGGCGGAATCCAGGGCATTGACGCGCACAATAGTTTCGACGTCCCGGTAAAGGGGATGCTGGAGTGCGTGATAGACCAGACGGCGGGCGGCGTCTTTCTCGCGCAGGATCACCGAGTCTTCAAGGTCAAACATCAGCGCGTCGGCGCGATAAATAAATGCGTTACTGACCATCGCGGCGTTAGCGCCGGGAACAAACAGCATGCTGCGGCGGATGCGTGAGCGCCGCGCTTCATTGTGTGGCGTGCTCATTTTGCGTTCTCCCAGGGCAGGGCTGCGAGGCCATCGGCGCGGGCCAGCAGGGTTTCCAGACGGGCGCGCAGGATGCAGTCCAGCGCGCCTTTATCGTCGACGATCAGCTGCACGCCCTGTACGCCGTAGTGACGCAGCGTCTGCGCAATGGTGGCGCGGATCGCCTCACCAAACTGCTTTTCAACGCTGCTGTTAATTTGCAGATCGATTTCCTGCCCGTCGGCAGGCGCGATGCGGATCATCACATCGCCTGATTCCAGAGTGCCGGCAACGGCTGCATGGATTATTTTCATGTTTCACCTGTTACTGATTCAGAATGGGGTTGTTTCCCGGCAGGGAGCATTTGCTGCAGATAGTCGAAGGTGGTGGGCGGCACCAGATGTTCGATCGTGGCGACCTGCTGCTTCACCAGCAGCTGGCGGACCCAGGAAGCGGAAATGGCTTTGCCCTGATACTGCACGCGCTCAATTTCAACCAGCTCAATCGGTGGTGCATCCATCGCCGGATCGTTCAGGCAGCGGCGCATATCGCGGTTGTAATCAGCGGTCACCGTACAAAACGGTTCGTTGCCGACAAAGCGGTGGGTAATTCCCAGCGCCGGGGCAATGTGCTGGCGAAAGATTTGCAGATCGATTTCGGTGTAGCAGTGATCGATCACTCCCTGTTCTTTGATGAAGTAGCAGGGGAAGGTGGCACGGGAGATCAGGTATTCCGAGCCGCGATGCACCGTCAGGCCCTGAATGTCTGCGGTCCCGGCACGCACCAGCGCCAGGCGATCTTCATACGGGAAGCGCGAGGTATCTTCCTTCACCAGGAACACGTGCAGCCAGTCACACCGGGCAGCGGCCTGTTGGATCAGATAGCGGTGGCCGAGGGTGAACGGATTGGCATTCATCACGATGCAGCCGGTTTTGCTGCCGCCGCGACGCAGGGTGGTGAGAAAACTGGCGTAGCGCTCCAGGCGGGTGGCATCATTTTCCATCAGCACCATAACGCCGGGAACGCGGGCGAGAGGGTAAAAGCCGCACTGCTTAAATAACGCCTCATTTTCACTTTTCGTGTAAATAAATAAGTGCGTGCACTGCCGTTCATAGGCGAGGTTGATTAATTCCGTCGCCAGCGTTAGCGCCAGGCCTTCCCCGCGTGCGGACTCGCTGATGGCAACGCATTTAATAATATTTCCGGCAATGCCCCCGCAGGCAATCAGCTGCTCATCGCGGGTGACGGTAATAAATACCTCTACCGACGTGTCGATGTTCAAATCGTTTTGGCGTAAAAACTGAATAATGGCGGCCATCTTTCGGTTTTCAGCGCGTTTTACCTGGGAAAAAACACAATGGGATAACATATCTGAACTTTTTCCACCTCTTCACGTTTCCGTTAAGGCAACGTAGAGGATGATAAATTTTTTCAAATCAATAACATTCATTACATGAATGCGTTCGGTGACTGACTAATGCGGCGATATTACGTGCAAGGCGTGCCGTTTTTTTTGATTTGTTTCATAAACTGCGACCTGATTTAAAAGAGCTTAATGGTTTTTATTTGCTTAATTAATTTTGTGACGGATACTGGCAGGGTTTTATTTTCACTGATGCAGTGTGTTTGAATTTTATTGACAATAATGGAATCGATCGGGCGAAGCAGGGAATTAAGCAATGGTAAATAAAATGAATACAAACTGTTTACGCCTGTTCGATCGTCGAATGTTTCCTCTGCGATTCTTCCTGTTTCTGTTACTGATTTCCGCACTGTTAATCGCTGCGCTGGGGCACTATTTTTCCGCCAGATTTGAAGATTATCTGAACCATCAGGTGCGTGATATGGCGATGAATCAGGCGCGGATTATCGCCTCCAACGACAGCGTGGTGGCGGCGGTAGAGGCGCGAGATACCGCTCAGCTTCGTGCCATCGTTCGCCGCCTGGCGAGCGGCTCTGACTTTGACTATCTGGTGATCGGCGATCGCCATTCGATTCGTTTGTATCACCCCAATCCCGCTAAAATTGGCTATCCGATGCAGTGGACCAAACCCGGCGCGCTGGAGAAGGGGGAAAGCTATTTTATTAGCGGGGAAGGGTCGATTGGCGTAGCGCTGCGCGCGAAAACGCCGGTCTTTGACCGACACGGGCAGGTGGTTGGCGTAGTTTCACTCGGTTATCTTACCAGCAAAATAGAGGGCTGGCGGCGGGACTTTATCCTGCCGGTAGCCGGTGCGTTCGCGGCGATGCTTTTACTGCTGCTGTTGCTGTGGTGGCTGTTTGCCGCCTATCTGCGCCACCGAATGCGCGGCATGGAGCAGTATGTTGATGGCCTGCAAACCCAGCGCCACGAACAGCTCAACTGGATGTCGACGATCAATGGCCTGCTGCAAATGAAGGAGTACGATCGGGTACTGGAGATGGTGCACGGTGAATCGGAGTTGCAACAGGCGACGGTCGATCGCCTGCTGGGAGCTTTTGCCGACCGCCAGCTTGTCGGTCTGCTGTTTGGCAAGATGCAGCGGGCGAGCGAGCTGGGAATAACACTCGCGGTCGCTGACGGCAGCCAGCTCACGCAGCTCCCCGCAGGACTGAACAGCGGCGAATTTGCCTCTATCGTCGGCAATTTGCTGGACAACGCCTTTGAAGCCTGCCGCGACGGTTCGCCGGAAGATCGTTACGTGGAGCTGTATCTGAGTGATGAAGGGGCGGAGGTGTTAATCGAAGTAGCCGACCGGGGCTGCGGTATCGCCGAAGCGCAGCGGGATGCGATATTTAACCGGGGAGTCAGCAGCAAAGCCGATAATCACGATGAGCACGGTATTGGCCTCTATCTGATTGCTGGCTACGTGGCACGCTGCGGCGGGGTGATTACGCTGGAGGATAATCACCCTCGCGGTACGCTGTTTTCTATTTATTTACCCAAAGTGAAACCAACCCATGGCACACCCCCTGAGCATATTGATCGTTGAAGATGAAACCGCACTGGCCGAAACGCACGCCGAGTTTATTCGCCAGCGCAGCAGCCGCGGCCAGGTGTGGCTGGCGGGCGATTTAGCCCAGGCGCGGGTGATGATTGCGCGTTTCAGACCGTCACTGATCCTGCTTGATAACGCGCTGCCGGATGGAAATGGCATCACGCTGCTGCACGAATTGACGGCGGCACACAGCCCGTGCGGCGTGGTTTTCACTACTGCGGCCAGCGATATGGACACGGTCGCGGAAGCCGTCCGCTGCGGTGTTTTTGACTATCTGATTAAGCCCGTTTCCTGGTCGCGGCTGGAGCAAACGCTGGATCGCTATCAGCAGCGGTTAACGATGCTGGCAAACCCGGATGCCGCCAGCCAGCGGCAGATCGACGAGATGTTTAATGCCTACGCCCGCGCTGCCGGTGAAGTGCCGCTGCCTGCCGGTATTGACGCGTTAACCCTGGCAAAAGTCAGCGATTTGTTTACCGACCCGGACGCGCGATATACCGCCGAAACGGTGGCTCAGGAACTGAAGCTGAGCCGGACCACCGCCCGCCGCTATCTGGAATTCGCCGCCGGCCAGCAGCAGATCTGCGCTGAAATTGTTTATGGCAAAGTCGGGCGTCCCCAGCGCATCTACCGGGCGTCGTCACCGAATTAACGCCGGAAAAATTCTTTTCGCCTGTCACCGTTTCATCACCCGCCTGTCATATGAGCGTCATCGCGCTCGCCCTTAATAAGCGCACAACGACGAACGCGCTTAACAACAACGGTAAATAACAATGGCACAGGCACAGTTAAAAATTGCCCCACAGCATCAGGCGATACCTAATCCGGCCAGCCACGCCAAAGTGCTGGCGGTGAACGGTTTGGGTAAATCCTACGGCTCGCAGGCACGCGTGCTGGACGACATTAACTTCGACCTGCACGCCGGTGAGCTGGTGGCGGTTATCGGCCGTTCCGGCGCGGGGAAATCCACGCTGCTGCACGTGCTGAACGGCACGATCCCGGCCAGTGAAGGTGAGATCCGCCACTTCGCCGAAAACGGCAAACAGCAGAATATCGTTGAGCTGAACGCCCGACAGATGCGCCAGTGGCGCAGTGAGTGCGGCATGATTTTCCAGGATTTCTGCCTGGTGCCGCGTCTGGACGTGCTGACCAATGTCCTGCTGGGGCGTCTGAGCCAGACCTCGACGCTGAAATCCCTGTTTAAAATTTTCCCTGACGAGGATCGCGCCCGCGCCATTGGCCTGCTGGAGTGGCTGAATATGCTGCCGCAGGCGTTACAGCGCGCCGAGAACCTCTCCGGTGGACAGATGCAGCGCGTGGCGATCTGCCGTGCGCTGATGCAAAACCCGAAAATTCTGCTCGCCGACGAACCGGTTGCCTCGCTCGATCCGAAAAACACTCGCCGCATTATGGATGTACTGCGCCAGGTGAGTGAAAACGGCATCAGCGTGATGGTTAACCTGCACTCGGTGGAGCTGGTGAAAGAGTACTGCACGCGCGCTATCGGCATTGCCAAAGGGCGCATTGTTTTTGACGGACATCCGTCGCAGCTGACCGACAGCCTTCTTCATACTCTGTATGGCGAAGAGATGTCGCAGCTTAACTAACACTTTTGGGATACGGACACAGCAATGAAAAAATACCTACTCGCAGCGGTAATCAGCAGTGTTATGGCCGCCAACGCTTTTGCAGCAGACGCGCCAAAAGAACTGAACCTGGGCATTCTCGGCGGCCAGAACGCCACCCAGCAGATCGGTGATAACCAGTGCGTGAAAGACTTCTTCGATAAAGAGCTGAACGTTGATACCAAGCTGCGTAACTCTTCAGACTACTCTGGCGTGATCCAGGGCCTGCTGGGTGGCAAAGTGGATATGGTACTGAGCATGTCTCCATCCTCTTATGCCTCCGTGTACATCGCCGATCCGCAGGCGGTTGACGTGGTTGGTATCGTGGTGGACGATGCGGATAAATCACGCGGCTACCACTCTGTGGTCGTGGTGAAAGCCGACAGCCCGTACAAAAAACTGTCCGACCTGAAAGGTAAATCCTTCGGCATGGCCGACCCGGATTCCACTTCCGGCTTCCTGATCCCGAACCAGAGCTTCAAGAAAGAGTTCGGCGGCAGCGTGGATGACAAATACAACGGCTTCTTCTCCAGCGTGACCTTCTCCGGCGGCCACGAGCAGGATGTGCTGGGCGTGCTGAACGGCCAGTTTGAAGGCGCGGTGACCTGGGCTTCAATGATCGGCGACTACAATACCGGTTATACCAGCGGTGCCTTCACCCGTATGATCCGTGCCGGTCAGCCGGACCTGATGAAGAAAATTCGCATTATCTGGGAATCGCCGCTGATCCCTAACGGCCCGATTCTGGTCAGCAACAAGCTGCCAGCGGACTTCAAAGCCAAACTGATCACCGCGATCAAAAAGCTGGATACCGAACAGCACAGCTGCTTCGTGAAAGCCGTTGGTGGCGCACAGCATATCGGCCCGGCCACGGTAAAAGATTACCAGGCGATTATCGATATGAAACGTGAACTGACCTCCAAGCGTTCTTAATCCGCCGCTTTCTCCCCGTTTGTAAGGGCCGGACTTCCGGCCCTTAATTCAGGTGTCCGCATGACAAATCCCGATTTTGAACGTTACTACCAGCAGATCCGCGGCAGGCAAAAGCGCGATACGCTGCTGTGGTCACTCCTGCTGCTGGGGCTGTACCTTGGCTCGGCGCATCTGGCTGAATTCAATCTGCACACCGTCTGGGTGTCGCTGCCGCACTTCTTTGACTACCTGCGCGAAACCATTCCGGCGCTGCGTTTTGATGCCCTGTTTAAAGATGTGAAGACCGACGGCTCGCTGGCCTGGTGGGGCTATCGCCTGCATATTCAGCTGCCGTTGATTTGGGAAACGCTACAGCTGGCGCTGGCGGCTACGGTGCTGTCGGTGATGGTGGCCGGGGTGCTGGCCTTCCTCGCCGCGGGTAATACCCAGACGCCGCGCGGCGTCAGTTTTGCTATCCGTACCGGGGTGGCGTTTTTACGCACCATGCCGGAACTGGCGTGGGCGGTGATGTTCGTGATGGCCTTTGGTATCGGGGTGATCCCCGGGTTCCTTGCGCTGGCGCTGCACACCATCGGCAGCCTGACCAAGCTGTTCTATGAAGCCATCGAAAGCGCGTCCGACAAGCCGGTGCGCGGCCTGGCCGCGGCGGGAGCCTCGTCGTTCCAACGCATGCGCTTCGCCCTGTGGCCGCAGGTGAAACCGGTATTCCTGTCCTACGGCTTTATGCGCCTGGAAATCAACTTCCGCCAGTCGACCATCCTCGGGCTGGTGGGGGCGGGCGGTATCGGCCAGGAGCTGATGACCAATATTAAACTGGATCGCTACGATCAGGTCAGCATGACGCTGCTGCTGATTATTGTGGTGGTCTCGCTGCTGGATACCTTCTCCGGCAAGGTACGCAAGCGCGTGGTAGAGGGGAAAGCCGCATGATCGTCTCCATCAATAGCGAACGGCAGAACAGCATTCGGCAGCAGCACAGCGCGCTGTTTGCCGTCCAGCGCCGTTACCTGACCAAAACCGGTCTGATCGCCGGGGCCATTCTGCTCTACTATATTTTCTTCTTTGCCAACTTTGGCATCAGCTTGCAGCAGCTGACCATCGGTCTGGGGCAGCTGGGTCACTACTTCCTGCGGATGTTTGTCTGGCACGACGTCGCCAACTGGCCGTTTGCCTACTACTTCGGCCAGATCGGTATCACCATCGGCATCGTCTTCGCCGGGACGCTGACCGCCACGCTGATTGCGCTGCCGCTGTCGTTCTTCGCCGCCCGCAATGTGATGAACACGCCGGGGCTGCGCCCGGTTTCGCTGATCGTCCGCAGGCTGCTGGATCTGCTGCGCGGAATTGATATGGCGATCTGGGGGTTGATCTTCGTACGCGCCGTCGGCATGGGGCCGCTGGCCGGGGTACTGGCGATTATCATGCAGGACGTCGGGCTGCTCGGGAAACTCTATGCCGAAGGGCATGAGGCGGTAGAGCGCTCGCCGGGTCGCGGGCTGAATGCGCTGGGCGCCACGGCGGTGCAGAAGCAGCGCTTCGGGATCTTCACCCAGTCCTTCCCGGCCTTCCTGGCGCTCAGTCTGTATCAGATTGAGTCCAACACTCGCTCGGCGGCGGTGCTGGGCTTTGTCGGGGCCGGTGGCGTCGGGCTGGTTTATGCCGAGCACATGCGCCTGTGGAACTGGGATGTGGTGATGTTTATCACCCTGATTATGGTGGTGATCGTGATGACCATGGATTACCTCTCGGCGAAGCTGCGCAAACGCTATATTCAGGGCCAGCCTGTGCCGCTGTTTGAGGCGAAGAAATAGCGGAACAGTGTGGTTAAGCGCGAAGATAAGCAGGACCGCGACTGACGAGTATAACTACCGCCAGCTGTGATTGATTCTGATGCAGACTTTCGGAATGGAAACGAAAGTCTGCATCATTCACGGGATCAGTTCAGCTGGTCAGCAATCAGCCACCACTTACGGTTAAGCTCATAATACCGATCGCCGGGCTTCGGCGTTTTTTCCCATGGCTTATCGATAATGTAGTGAATGTTTTTTACCCGCCGATCGTTCCATATGTCGGGATGCTGATGCGGCAGCGTCTTCAGCGCGTTGTACACCCACGGCAGCGGTTGCCAGCGATCGCGGTAAAACTGATTCAGGAAATCCTGTTCGGCGAAAAGATAGGTGGACAGGTCATCCAGCGCCGCCAGCTGTGCCATCATCGCGTCAAAAACGGCCTTATCCGGCGTCAGCAGCAGAAAGCCGCCGTTGAGATAGTTATCCACCTTGTCAGGCTGCTCAACGTGCTCCTCTCCCTTGCACCAGCTGTAAAAGCAGTTTTCCGGCGTCCAGTCGCTGGGATAGCTGGCGATGCGATTGGGGTTGCAGCGGCAGGCGTGACAGGCTGCAATGTGATCCGCTGACAGCGGCAGGGCAAAAACCTCGTCCATATTCTGCGTCACCAGCATATCCGCATCCAGAAAGACCAGCCGCTCGAATTCAGTGAACGTCCACGCCGCCAGTTTGGTCCACACTTCGGCAAAACGCGCATTGGCATAACGATTTTCCAGCGTGGGGTCCGGGCTGACCGGGTCCACCTCTCTCACCAGGCAGCCATCCTGCTCCAGCGTTGCCCGCACCCCCGCGCCGATATTCCCGGTGACCATCACCATCAGGGGATAGCGACTGCCGCTCACCTGCAGCGATTTTGCCAGCGCGCGCACGCCAATCAGGTAGCCCGGCTGGGTCAGTAACGTAGTCCATGCCATCATGGCGATATCTCCTTAGCCCAGCAGGCGCTGACTGAACGCGTTGCTGAATGTATGTTGCGGGTCCAGCGCCTCGCGCACTTCACGAAACGCCGCCATTTGCGGATACAGCGTTGACCAGTCGTACAGATCCGCATCAAAGTATTTTCCCCAGTGCGGGCGGCCGCCTTCTTCCGCCAGCAGCTTTTCAACCTCATGCAGAAAGGCCACGCCCTCTGCGGAGAGGGAACCATCCTCGGCGTAATAGACCACAAAGCCGAAGAAGCAGCTCTCCCGCTGCCAGGCCGGGCTGAGCCAGCTTTCCGACGCGCCGGTACAGCGCAGGATCACCGGGTAGTGCAGATGCGGCTGATTCTCCGCGTGCCAGCGTTTAATACGCGCGATAACCGCGCCCGCGCGGGCCAACGGAATGGCGATCTCGACATTGATCTGTGGGGTGGCAATGCCGCGACAAAATACCTGATAGACATCGCCGGTAACGTCCGAAAAATCTTTAAAACGGGTGACGGTACGAAACGGCTTGCCGTTCTCATCGCGGATCTGCGTGTCGTTACGCATATGCTCCAGCGTCTGATCGATGGTCTGATTCATCGCATCGCTGGTTTCCTGCTGGATAAGCGGATCGCCGTGATTAGCGTGATACTGTGCGCGCTCTTCGTCGGTGGCTTCCCGTGCTGCCCATACGTGCACCTGATTCTCATCGGGGAACCACCAGGCTTTGCTCAGCGCATAATTACGGTTCCACTCCAGCAGATCGTCTGCCAGCGAATCGCCGCTGACGGCGTTTTTAAAGCAGGTATAGACCGCAGAAGGGCGGGTGCGCAGCGTCACGGCGGTCACCACGCCAAGGCATCCCAGGCCGAGCTGCACCGCGTGGAACCACGGATGCTGGCGATCAAATTCTTCAACGCTGCCGTCGGCCAGCACCATGCGGATGCGCAGCGCCTCATCACCGATGGAACTCTGATACAGCCCCTGGCCGTGGGTGCCGGTCGCCAGGGCGCCTGCCAGCGTTTGCGAGTCAATAACGCCGGGCGATGCGGGCAGCATGCGTCCCATTGCCGTCAGCAGTTCATACACTTCATGAAGCGGCGTGCCGCCGGCGAAGGTGGCGCTATTGGCATCGTGGGATATCAGGCCGCGCAGCCTGCTGGTATCAATTAGCCGGTCATCGGCGTTTCCCAGCGCCAGCATCCGGCCCGGCGACATTCGGCTGCCCATCACCCTCAGCTTGCCAGACGCAGCGACGACCAGTTCGCACAGGTGACGCTCACTTTCCGGCTGGAGTATCTGCTTTTTATCCGCCAGTGGCGCATTTTGCGCCCAGTTCCACAGGCGAGGTTCCTGTGGCGGCAGCCTGGTAGTGCGCAGAGGAAAATCAGAGGTTTTACGCGTCATCGACAACTCCTGTAAAGCTGGATCGGGAGAGTGGACTATTAAGCGTAGACAAAAAACCCGTTATCTGGTGATAACGGGCGGAGAAATTTGTACAGGCGTAATTTTATTGTACAGATTAACTTCCCGAAGGTTGCAGATAACGCAGAGTGGCATCCACCACCAGTTTACGGTTACGCTTAATGCTCTGGCTTTCCGTCTCTTCGCTGCCGAACAGGCTGTTAAAGGTGTAGCGGTTGGAGACATTATGGAAGCAGATACTGCTGATTAATCGGTGAACATCCACCGTTGAGACGCTGCTGGCGAATTCTCCGCTCTCTTTACCCCGATTCAACACCTCATCCAGCACGTTCAGCGCACTCTGGTTCAGCGTGCGGATCGATTCTGACTGGCTGATATAGCGGCCACGCATCAGGTTTTCACTGCATATCAGCCGCATAAAATCAGGATGGTTGATGTGATAATCAAAGCTGGCTTCGGCCAGGCAGGCAATCGCCTGCGAGGGTGACATCTCGGCGAGGTTCAGGCCGGTTTCATGCTCGCGGATCTGCTGATAGACCTGATGCAGCACCGCAATATAAAGCTGCTCTTTATTATTGAAATGGTAAACCACCATGCGTTTGGTGGTTCCCGCATTATCGGCAATCTGTTCCATGCGCGCGCCCTGCAGGCCAAATTCGGCAAAGGTGGTCAGCGCGCTGGCAATAATGCGTTTTTTTAACCCTTCCGGATCGTTCTTACGTTTGGCGGGGGCAGACATAACCTGTAAATATCCATTATCTTTCCGTGGAAACCGTCACCAGAGTAACGTCTGGCGCGGCGATTTACAAAGAGAGAAAGATTTGGATTTCGCTGCCGCCACTGACTTTCTGCCATCTGCCGGGCACAGAATGCGGCTGGCAGTAGAATGCAGGCGCATTACGATTCAGATTGTCCGCTTGAGAACATCTCTTTCAGATAAATAAGCCGCGCCTGATGCCAATCTTTTATGGTTACATACATAACTAGGAAATTATTTTTATGCAGCTTTGAAGAAAGGAAGCCCTGATGCGTACTCGCCCATCATCCAGGTTGATCGTTCTATCGCAGGAAAACCACGTCTTACTGTTCAATTTTTCCCATAAAAATGATGCCTTAAGCGGCCAGTCATACTGGGCAACGCCGGGTGGGGGAGTTGAAAACAGTGAGTCCTATGAGCAGGCTGCCTTACGCGAATTGTTGGAAGAAACCGGGCTGGAAAGGCATGCAGTTGGAGACTCCGTCGCATCCCGAACCTTCCCAATGATGCTACCTGATGGTGAAACCGTACTGGCAGAAGAGCGTTTCTTTTTAATTTATACGGATAAGGCGGAGATCGATTGCTCAAGGTGGAGCAGAAATGAACGGGAAGTCATCAGCAGGCACCGCTGGTGGACGCGAGAAGAACTTATGCAAACTCATGAAACCGTCTTCCCTCGCGATATTATCCTGGAAATACTGGGGGGCGGTTGACGGGGGTTTTGGTGTGTTATGCGTTGTAATTTTCTGGGTGCGGGATTTTAGTACAGAGTGGTTTTTACATCTGCCGCAAATATAGAGCGTCAATACCTTTGTGCAGACAGGATCACCTCTATGCCAGGGCTCTTTTTGTTGGTATGTTTTTGCCTAGGGAAAGCCGCTGCGGAGAAACCGATGGACCTGTCTGTTCTGGAAGAATTACTGATTCGCCTTAAATCACTGCCTGCTGCTGAAAAAAGTGAGACCAATATCTTTTCGGTTGGTGCCCGCGGACACTATGAAAACCCTGTCAGCGATTTACTCGCTTTCTTTATTGATCCAGATGCTCCCCATGGACTGAATACACTTGTTCTTGGGGCCTTTCTGGAATGCCTGTCATCCGATGTTGATGCATCACTTCTCTCTCCACCAGCCCGAGAGGTTATGACCCAAAAAGGAACTCGAATCGATTTGCTACTTTAGTCGAAAGAATGGGCCATGGTGTTGGAGAATAAAATCTGGCACCAGCAGAACAATCCTTTCAATGATTACAGTGGGTATCTGCAGCAAAAACATCCAGATAAGAAACCGTTCCTGGTGGTTCTGTCGCCGGAGGGACTGGCTCCTGCCGGTTGGACAGGAATAAGCTACAGTATGTTTATTTCTGTTCTGTCGCACAGGCTCGGCATGGCATGCATTTCTTCCCCGCTCAATAAATGGCAGGTATTGCTGCGCGAATTCATTCTGCATCTGGAGACACTGATGGGTAAAAATACGATTGCAGCAGAAACAGAAACCTTCGTTCTCGAAAATTTGCGTAATATTCAGGAAGCGGTGTTACTAAAAAATGCTGTGGTGAAATCACTTCAGGAGGAAGGCCTACGGTTTCTGACAGAGCACTTTTCTGATCGTGGTTATGAGGTCGCAACGGCACTTAATCACTGGGAAGGTTACCCGGCGCTGCGCTTCGGGTTGTCGCACTGGGTGAGTGAATCTGATGTGGTACTTTTTCTAGACAAAACACCTGGAAGACAGTTTGAAGTACGAACGTACATCTGTAGTCTGACGACTCCTGCATTGCAGCATCAAGCAAGACAGATGTTGATACCAGCACTTCATGACGACTGCTGGTCTGAGAGCAGCGGAAGTGTGTTTACCGTCGTTTCTCGGCTGCCACAGAAGCATGAGGCAAAACATCTGATGTTCCAGAGTGTGGCGAAAGCGTTAGAGCAGTTGAACGAATTTGAACTGCGCCATGAGAGATAGCGGCCATCTTTACTTATTGTGTTGTATTGACTCTGACTATCTAAAAGGTTTGTACATATCAAATGTTCGTTATGCTCGAGGAGCAGAATAAGAATTTTAAGATGTAATTCTCTAAAAAATATAGCATTATCAGACCAGAAAAAGGCATAAGATGATTTTAGATTCATATACATTTACTGCAAATTAGGTATGTTGCTATATCTTCTTGGCCAATGCGAAAATACATCATGCGTTGACCGATGAGAGGCAATAACATTCATAAATCGCATCACATTACCAGTACTTTATGAGTAAGGATTGCTATGAGTAAAGCCTACCAAGAAATTATTACAGAACTGATTGATCGCATTTGTTATAAAAATAGAACATCAGAAAATGCTAAGATCATATTGAAAGCACACTTCACTCAGACATCTTCGCGAAGAAATTTGACCTTAGACTCACTGGGTAAACTGCCTGAACTCAGTCGGGAGGTCACCAGAGAAAGAGCGCGCCAGATTATTTCGAAATTCGTAAACCAACACTTGCCGACAGAACTAAGTCGGCTCAATCGAGGCTTGGCAGCAGGGGATACTATTACCCTAGCACAGAAAACGGATCTTATTCAGTTAAAGGAATTAATTGAAGTATTGATCGAAAAAATTACGAATACTAAAAAGCCAATATTTTCAAATAAAGTCCAAAGCATTCTTATTAGAGCTGGGGTAATTGATAACAACATTCATTTACCTATAGTTGTTCAATTAGCGAAATCATTCGGAATAAATACGGATTTCAAGTTCCATGAGTATAATGGACATCAAATTATACTAGGAAGCAACCATAATGCCAAATGTGCTACTAGCGATTTAGTCACGTATGCTGGCAAGATATCAACATATTTCGGTGGGTTATTTTCAATAGAAAAACTTGTTGATTCCGCATGGAATCCAGTATCCCCACGATTTATTGAAGAAATTCCCGATGAAATTAGGTATGAATATATCTCTGACTTAATTTCAACTGAAAATGACTTTTTATCCATTTCTGAAGGAAGTTTTTATGCTTTCGCGTCTCGTGACGAAAGAATTAGTAGAATACTCAAACCAATTTTTGTTCACTATAAAAGTCCACTTAAAGTTGAAAGAGTTATATCTGCTTTAAAAAGGGCCCTTACGCACAACTTCCGCCGCAAAGCAGATGCACGTCAAAATGCCTGCTTAGAGCTTCTGGAAAGCTCCGATGATGCGCTGGACGATTACTGTTTGGCAACTGGTTTGCTCCAGGAGTCAACACCTGGTTATAGAATTCCAGGGGAGCACCTTTATTCAGAACACCAATCGATCGAGTTCAGTGATACTATTAATTATCAAGTGATTGCCTTAAATGCTATAAAATCAAATGGCGGCCCATTAGACTCAATGAGTATGGGAAAGGAATTAAAAGGAAAGGTCCCGGAGGCTTTCAAACCTTTTATTTTTAGTTATCCAACCTTGTATTACAAAGAAGGTGGCGGTAGACGAAATGATTACTATAAACCACTTGATGATATATATATTCCTATAGAGAAAATAGTTCGACCTATCGATACTAGAATGGAACGCATTGATAGTATAAAAAGAAAAATAACAAATATTATCAGTGAATTGGATTCACTAGATGTACTGGGTACCGTTTTAACAAAGACTCGTGCAGAACAAGCACTCCTTCGAGAATACCTTCTACTTCAACAATCTGTGCTCTGTGGCAATGAAAATGATGTAGGAATCTGTGAGATTTGTGGAAGTTCATGGCCTCATGCCATTCTGATTGCTGCTCATGTGAAGCCGAGGTCTAAATGTACACATGAAGAGCGAGCAGATTTTGATAATATAGCAATGTTGCAGTGTGCAATATGTGATTCACTTTTCGAAAATGGTTTCATTGCCATCTCCTCAGATGGAAAAGTAGTAATCAACCGAGATAAAGTAATGACCGAAAACCTTGCACAAATGTATTCTACAATCGAAAGTAGAACTATCCCTTACGCTAATGGAAATACCAATCGTATGCAATATTTACACTACCATTGGATGAACATATTTAAAGGTGAAAGGTGAAAGGTGAAAGGTGAAAGGTGAAAGGTGATCGTTTGATATTACTTCGTAGAACTTTGTCAAGAAAAAAATGGAAGAGTCGGGAATAAGACTTGATTGTATTGAGTATTTCTGGAGATACATTAGTTTAGCGTAATAGCAGTGTTCTTTTGATGAAATCGGGCTGTCCGCTTCTGGCACGGAGCGGACAAGTTAATTGGACTGATGTTCCGCTCCGAGCCAGGAGCGGAACCTACATGCCACGATCATGGGTTATAAGACATCGTAGCAGTAGGTTATTAAAAACAACTCCTACTAGACCTGTGAGAGCTCATGTGAGATTAAGACTC
Organism: Erwinia sp. INIA01; assembly: GCF_025947915.1. Classification (NCBI taxonomy): domain Bacteria; kingdom Pseudomonadati; phylum Pseudomonadota; class Gammaproteobacteria; order Enterobacterales; family Erwiniaceae; genus Erwinia; species Erwinia sp. INIA01. Next base: position 195,603 of record NZ_JAPDNC010000005.1, on the reverse strand, counting down.
TATGTCTAATCAAAAAATTATTTTACATGCTCAAACTCAAGCGAGTATTTCGTCGCAGACTTTATTGACTGGAACCATTTCACATGATCCCACTCAGTTCCCGATAATAAATTCCGTAATGTCTGCCTGTCTCTTTCTGTCATTCGTAGCCCGAAGGCAATTGAGTTTATTGCATCCGGTTCGAACTTATGTGCAACGGGCTTAACGAAAACTAATCGCCGTTCCCTCTCATATTTCCAGCTTGTATATTTTGTTCCAAGAATTGATATTAGAATGTCGCCAGTGATAGATTTTAAGTTATTCATTCCATGGATGCGCTCAAAATAATTGAAGCGTTCAATTATTTCTTGAAAAGGGTACTCATCTTGATAAGTCACATCGATAGGGTATATATTAGAGCCCTGAGGTCTAATTTTGTGCTCTTTAAATCCTATACATACGCCTTTATGCTCATCAGCATAATGTGACCACATTAACTGATTCTTACGGGCTTTGCTAAATGAACAAATACCAACTGAACTTAGTTGATGATGCAGATACTCCTCATAAGCCTTGCGCTCAGCAGTTGGGATTGGATAGCGGGCCCACACAGCATCTAAAACTTCATGTATTGAAGACTCTGCTTCAAATGGATCATTCAACGTGGCCGGAGAAGCAAACCAAAGCTCTCGATTTAATAGTAGTTCTAAGCAGCTTTTATCAAATTTGCGATATTTGAAAAGTATTCGACTTCTTGGGAGTTGTGCCATTTGACTATAATTTCTTAAATGCTGGATGCTATAAATTTAAGGCAATTTGAGGCGTAAGTATAGAATTTTCAACGTCCGCTCCTGGCACTTATCCGCCATAAAACCACCCGGCAGCTAAAAAAATCAGTCTCACAATAAAGCTCTATTTTCTGTTTTACATCAACAATCGCGGCGGTATTCACCGCCGCGCGCCATCAAAGATCACACCGCAGTAAACCACGGATGCATGCGTTCAACGACCTGCTGGTAGTGTTCTTTAATCAGCTTTTCCTGCCGCTCGGCGTCGGGGAGCGGACCGCCGCGTAGCACGGCTTCGGCGGTAGAGCCGAAAATAATAATGCCACGGGTGGCGATATCGGCGGCGGCAATATAGCCCGCCATCACGTTCTCTTCCAGACCGCTCAGGGCCGACTTTTCACGGCATTCGGCAGCCAGCTTCGTCAGCTGTTTAAACAGGCTAACCGTGTCGCCCAGCACCGGAATTTTTCTGGCGGAGTCGTTGAGAATACGTTGCAGATCGTCGAAAACGTCAGCGCCATTGCCTTCGCTGAACAACGCTTCAAGCGCCTGCTGCCACTGATGATAGGTGTGATTAAACAGCGCATTCTGCACCAGAATCGGGCTGGCGTGCTTCCAGGGAAACTTGTCGATCAGGCGCGAAACCTGCTTCTGTAACGCGGAGAACTGCGATTTGTCGATCAACTTTTTCGGGGTGATCGCATTCAGCTCATCGAGAAACTTCGCAATCTCTTTTTCCGCCTTGGGCGTCCGCAGCGGCAGGCTTTTGCGCTGCTGTAACAGCTTGAGCTGGCTGAGATCGTAAAAGGCCGCACTCACGCGCTCGCCCGCCAGCAGGGCGCGGTTAACCAGCTGGATAACCTCCGCAGACTGCACCTGTGAACGCTGTTCCAGCAGGGAAGAGTGGAGCCGATCGTAAGCCGGAGACAGGCTGAGAACTGTATTCATCAGAATCCTCGCAGAGACGAAACCGCAGCCTTCAGGCCGGATAGTGCCACAGAGTATGGCAGATTATTCTCTGCTCAACAGCCGGAACCTGCTTTTGCCAGACGCCAGGCGCTGGGCGAGCAGTTGAAGCACTGATGAAACACTTTGGCAAACTGCATCTGGCTGCTGTATCCCACTGAATAAGCGATGATTTTTATTGGCAGGCTGCGATCCTCAAGCAGAGAGGTGGCAACATTCATCCGCAGCTGTAACAGATACTGCTTAGGGCCGTAGCCAAACTGCTGCTGAAAAAGGCGGCTGAGGTAGCTGCGGTCGATATTACAAAAGGCGGCCACTTCGCTCATCGTCACGCTGCGGTGATAGTGGCGCTCAAGGTAGTTAACCGCCGCGTCCAGGTGACGATTGCCGCCGCTTGCAGCATCAAAGCGGCGGCCAGCGGCGGCATTGGCAATCAGCGCATCCAGCAGCAGGCAGGTCAGGCCGGTAATGCGCAGCGAATACTGCGGATCTTCGGCAATCAGCTGTTGCAGCAGCTGCGACTCCATGGCTGGTAAAAGTGGATCTTTTGGCCGCCAGACTGGCATATCTCTTCTTAGCCCGCATTTTTCCAAACTTCTGGCGGCGATCAGACCATCCAGTTCGATCCACATATATTCCCACGGCGTCTGTTTATCGGCCGTGTAGGTGGTGATCTCGTGCGGATGAATCAGAAACGCTTCGCCTTTTACCACCGGCCAGCGCTGTTTTTCGGTATACAGCGTGCCGCTGCCGGTTATCACATAATGTAAAAGATAATGCTGCCGAACAGCCGGGCCATAACTGTGACGGCTGGCACAAACTTCGTGGCCGTACTGATAGATATTCAGGCCAAACTGGGTGATGTCATCGGGGTTGATATCTTTTTGCATGATTATTTTCCGTTCTAATTCATGTTATTACAGAATGTTTTTCAATCGGGCTGCGTGATGCCCTTAAAATAGTGTGATGTCACAACATAAAAATCCTTCATCATCGGCGCAATTAGCGAGCCGGATCACACTTCACTGCGGCGGTCATTTTTCACCATATCAATGTCAAAAAATGACATAGGCAGCGACCGCCTGCTTGCCTAGAGTTGAGTCGACTTCTCCTCATGACGTAACAAGGAATCGACAATGAAAATTACCTTTTTAGGTGCGGGCAGTACGGTATTCGCGAAAAATGTGCTGGGGGATATTCTGGCCACCCCGGCGCTGCAGCAGGTGGAAATAGCGCTTTATGATATCGATGCACAGCGCCTGGACGACTCCTGGAGAATGCTAAATAACCTCAATGCCAATCTTTGTCAGGGAAAGGCGCGGATAGAGAAATATTCCGGCGTGGAGCAGCGGCTGAATGCGCTTCGTGGGGCGAACTATGTCATCAATGCCATCCAGGTGGGCGGCTACGATCCCTGCACCATTACCGATTTTGAGGTTGCTAAAAAATTCGGCCTGCGGCAGACCATCGCCGATACGCTGGGCATTGGCGGTATTTTCCGCGCGCTGCGCACCATCCCGGTGATGATGGACTTCGCCCGCGATATGGAAGCGGTGTGCCCGGATGCGTGGCTGCTGAACTACACCAACCCGATGGCCTCGCTGACCGGCGCGATGCTCCAGCACACCGGCATCAAAACCGTCGGCCTGTGCCACAGCGTGCAGGTCTGCGCCGAAACGCTGCTGAAATCCGTGGATATGTCTACCGAGGGGGTGAAATGGCAAATCGCCGGGATCAACCACATGGCCTGGCTATTGAACATTACCCGCGACGGGGAAGACCTTTACCCGGAAATTAAACGCCGCTCCCTCGCGCTGCAGCAGACGACGCACGATGATATGGTGCGCCACGAAATTATGCGGGTGTTCGGTTACTACGTTACCGAATCCTCCGAGCACAACGCCGAGTATATGCCTTACTGGATCAAGCGTAACTACCCGGAGCTGATTGAGCGCTTTAACATTCCGCTGGACGAGTATCCGCGCCGCTGTATTGAGCAGATTGACCGCTGGCAGCAGCAGCGCGACCGCCTGACGCAGAACGACAATCTCAGCCACACCCGCAGCCACGAATATGCCTCGTGGATGATTGAGGCGATGGAAACCGACGTGCCGTATAAAATCGGTGGCAACGTGCTGAATCACGGCCTGATCACCAATCTGCCGAAAGAAGCCTGCGTGGAAGTGCCGTGCCTGGTGGACGGGCAGGGGATCACCCCGTGCTACGTTGGCGACCTGCCGCCGCAGCTGGCCGCGCTGAACCGTACCAATATCAATACCCAGCTGCTGACCATCGAGGCGGCTATCACCGGCAAGAAAGAGCACGTCTATCACGCCGCGCTGCTCGATCCGCATACTTCAGCCGAACTGTCGATTGATGACACCGTCAGGCTGTGCGACGAGCTGATCGCCGCGCACGGCGAATGGCTGCCCTCCCTGCATTAATCCCGATAAACGGGCGAGCCACGACGGTTCGCCCACATGGCCGGGCAGGGTGCCACGGCCGGAGAACACCAACTCTGGGGTATCACGATGAGCGTTTCGCTGAAAACAAAGGTCAGCTACGGGCTGGGTGCCTTTGGCAAAGATTTCGCTATTGGCATTATCTATATGTACCTGATGTACTACTACACCGATGTGGTTGGCGTTTCGGTCAGCATGGTGGCCTCACTGTTCCTGGTGGCGCGTATTCTGGATGCGTTTTTCGACCCGGTGATGGGCTGGATCGTCGAGCGCACCCGCAGCCGCTGGGGGAAATTTAAGCCGTGGATACTGATCGGCACGCTGACCAACTCGGTAGTGCTGGTGTCGGTGTTCTGCGCGCACTATTTTGAAGGCGCGGCGCTGATTGCCTGGATCTGGGCCACCTATCTGCTGTGGGGCTTTACCTATACGCTGATGGACGTGCCGTTCTGGTCGCTGGTGCCGTGTATCACTATCGACAAACGCGAGCGCGAAGCGCTGATCCCGTGGCCGCGCTTTTTTGCCAGCCTGGCGGGGTATACCACCGGGGTGATCGGTCTGCCTTTAGTGGCGTATCTGGGCGGTGGCGATAAGGGGCAGGGCTTTATGCTGTTCTCGCTGATTCTGGTGGTGTTCTTTATCCTCTCGGCGATCATTACCCTGTGCAACATCGAAGAAAAATACTCCTCTTCCGCCACGCCGAATGCCGCCGAGCACACCACGATTAAAGCCGTGCTGAGCATGATTTTCCGCAACCGCCCGCTGTTTGCCCTGCTGCTGATGGCGCTGGCGTGGAACCTGGCGCATAACGTGATTACCGCGTTTGCTATCTACTACTTTACCTACGTCGTGGGCCGCGCCGAGCTGTTCCCGTGGTACATGATGTATGCCGGAATAGCCAACCTGATTGCCATCCTGCTGTTCCCGAAACTTGTCGCTCGCTTCTCGCGCCGCGCTATCTGGATCAGCGCCTCGGTGCTGCCGGTGCTTAGCTGCCTGCTGCTGCTGGCGGTGGGGATGTTTGCCCCGGGCAGCGCCACGCTGATTTCGCTGTCCGGTATTCTGGTCAACGTTGGCGGGGCCTTCTTCTGGGTGATGCTGGTGATTATGGTCGCAGACACCGTCGACTACGGCGACTATGCCCTCGGCGTGCGTATCGAAAGCATCGCCTTCTCGGTGCAGACCATGGTAGTGAAAGCCGGTGCGGCGTTTGCCGGACTGCTGATTGGCGTGATGCTCGGCGTGGTGGGCTACGTGCCCGGTGCGCAGCAGTCGGCCAGCACGCTGCTCGGTATGCAGGGGATTATGATCGGCCTGCCGCTGATGTTCTTTATGCTGACCCTGTGGATTTACCTGCGCCACTACAAGCTGGATGGCGAGCTGCTGCACCGTATGCAGCGCGCGCTTCAGCAAAAGTATGATGGTCACGCCAGCGTCACCGCGCCACAGGCTGGCACCCTGGCAGGTGATTACCCGACGGGCACCGCGCCATCTACAGTAAAGAGCGATAATTACTCCCCGGCCAGCGCGGCCGAGGTGCCACGCAGCTGAATCCGCATGGCGAAATGTAACCGCTGATTTCCAATTGTAATGTTATAAGGTAACAGATATCATCCCCGGCGCAGGCGTTTGTCTGCGCTGTTCCATTTTCTCTGGATTAAGGATTGATATTCTGATGCGCAAAACTGTTTTATCGCCGCTGCTGGCGCTGATGCTGACCGCCGTTTCGGTGGATGCCTTCGCGGATGCTCCGCGCGTGGCGAAGCTGGTGGCCCCGTTTGAGATTAAAGGCACCGACCCCACGCTGTCGGGCGACATCTTCCTGAAAATGTCGATTGTTGAAACGCTGATTAATGCCGATGCCGCCGGGAAACCGCTGCCGGGCCTGGCCAGCAGCTGGAAGGTCAGTGATGATGGCCTGACGTGGCGCTTCATCCTGCGTTCCGGCGTGACCTTTCACGACGGCAGCCCGCTGACCGCCGACAGTGTGGTTAATGCGCTGGAAGTGGCGCGCAGCCAGCCGGGCCTGCTGGATAAGGCTCCGATTACCGCCATCCGCGCCGAAAAGGGGGAGGTGGTGATTGCGCTCAGCCAGCCGTTTACTCCGCTGCTGGGGCTACTGACCGAGAACCGCGCGCAGATCCTCGCGCCTGCCTCCTATAATGCCGAACATAAAGTGGTGCAGGTGATCGGCAGCGGGCCTTACCGCCTGACCTCATTACAGGCACCGCAGAAGCTGACCGTCAGCCGCTATGACGGCTACTGGGGCGATAAACCGGCCATTGAACAGGCCAGCTATATGTCGGCGGGCCGTGCGGAAACCCGCGCGCTGATGGCCGAAAGCGGCGATGCCGATATGGTGTTTAACCTCGATCCCGCCAGCCGCGCCAGGCTAAAGAAAAATCCACAGCTTACCCTGCTGGCGGTGTCGATTCCGCGCACCGTGCTGGTGAAAGTTAACGCCGGGCATCCGCTGCTGAACGATGTCCGCGTGCGTCAGGCGCTGAGCCTGGCGATCGATCGCGAAGGAATTGCCCGCGCTATTCTGCGCTATCCGGCCGCGGCCGGTCAGCTGTTCCCGCCGTCGGTGGCGCAGTGGCATAACGCCAGCCTGGCACCGCTGACCACCGATACTGCCCGCGCGCGCGAACTGCTGGCGCAGCTGGGCTGGCAGCCGGGCGCTGACGGCATCCTGCAGCGCGACGGCAGGCCGTTCTCGCTGACGCTGACCACCTATCCCGATCGCCCCGAGTTACCGCTGATTGCCGCCGCGATCCAGCAGCAGCTGCGCGAAATCGGCGTGCAGTTAACCATTAACTCGACCAACTCCGGCGAAATCGCCTTAAAACATCACGATGGCTCGATGGAGCTGGGGCTGGTGGCGCGTAACTTTGCTTTGACCCCGGACCCGCTCGGCACGCTGCTACAGGACTACCCGCCGCAGGGCGGAGACTGGGGCGCGATGAACTGGTCTGACACTACTTTCAATCGCACGATGGCCCAGCTTGTGCGCGGCAGCAATCCGCAAGAGAGCGACGCAGAGCGTCAGCAGCTGACGCGCATTCTGCAAACCGAGCTGCCGACCATCCCGGTAGCGTGGTACCAGCAAACGGCGGCGGTGTCATCGCGCCTGAGCGGTGCCGCTCTCGATCCGTTTGAACGCACCTTCGGGCTGGAAAAAATGAGGTGGCGTGAATGATCCGTCTGCTCGGTTTCCGTCTGCTGCAGGCCGGGCTGGTGGCGCTGCTGGTGGGCGGTCTGACCTTCGTGCTGATGCGCATGCTGCCCGGTGATGTCGCCTATCGCATAGCCGCCGGGCGCTACGGCTACGATCGCGTCGATGCCGCTGCCGCGCAGGCCGTACAGCAGGAGCTGGGGCTGGATCGCCCGGCCTGGCAGGCGCTGGCAGACTGGTTTATGCAGCTGCTGCGCTTTAATCCAGGCAATTCGCTGGTCTCCGGCGAGCCGGTGATGGGCGAAATTGCCCATCAGCTGGGGCAGACAATGCATCTGGCGGCGGTGGCCCTGCTGCTGTCGCTGCTGATGGGGCCGCCGCTGGGCATTATTGCCGGGCTGTCCCCCGGCGGTAAGCTGGATCGCCTGCTGCTGGCGATCTCCACCACGCTACGTGCGCTGCCGCACTTCGTGCTGGGGCTGATCCTGGTCTTGATCTTCGCGCTGGGGCTTGGCCTGCTGCCCGCCGCCGGATATGGCGATGCTGAGCACGTGCTGCTGCCTGCGCTGACGCTGGCGCTGGGGCTGGCTGCGGTTTCCAGCCGGGTGGCGCGTAACGCTATGCGTCAGGTGACGGAATCACAGTGGTACAGCTTTGGCCGGACCAAAGGCCTGAAGCCGGGAACGCTGTTCTGGCGGCACGGCCTGCGCAACGTCAGCGTACCGGTGGTCACTTATCTGAGCGTGCAGTTTATCTATCTGGTTGAAGGGGTAATCGTGGTGGAAACCCTGTTCGCCTGGCCCGGAATTGGTCATGCGCTGGTACATGCCATTTTCCACCGCGACGTGCCGATGATTCAGGGGACCGCGCTGATTATGGGGCTGATGTTTGTGCTGCTTAATGCGTTGAGCGACGGCCTGTGCTACCTGCTGGACCCACGGAGAAAAACCGCATGATGACGCTGTTACGAAAGGCCTCACGCGCCCAGCTGGCTGGGGCGGCGATTCTCCTGCTCCTGCTGATCTTTGCTTTTGTGCTGCCGTTAATCTGGCCGCAGGACCCGGTGCGTCAGCAGCTGATGCTGGCGTTACAGTGGCCGGAATGGCAGTCGCCGTTTGGCTACGATCACCTTGGCCGCTCGCTGTTTGCCCGCCTGACGTCGGCCATTCGGCTGTCGCTGGGCCTGGCGCTGGTCAGCGTACTGAGTGCGATGATCCCCGGCATCCTGCTGGGCGTGTTGGCGGCGTGGCGGGGCGGAATTGTCGACCGCGGCATCGGCCTGCTGTCGGATACGTTTCTTGCACTGCCGGGGCTGCTGCTGGTGCTGCTGCTTACCGCGCTGGTGCCGGATTCGGCGCTGATGCTGTATGTCGGCATCTCGCTGTTGCTGTGGGTGGAGTATTTTCGTCTGAGCCGTGCGATTGCCCGGCCGATACTAAACTCACCGGCGGTGCAGGCTTCACGCCTGCTGGGCTTCGGTCCGTGGACGATTTTCCGCCGCCATCTGTGGCCGGAAATGGCACCCATGGTGCTGACCGTCGGTGCCTTCGGTGCCGCCAGCGCGATTATGGCGATTGCCGCGCTGGGCTTTGTCAGTGTCGGCGTGCGCCCGCCCACTCCGGAGCTGGGGCTGATGATGACCGAAATGCTGCCGTACTATGACGAAGCGCCGTACGCACTGCTGCAGCCGGTGGCGGTGGTATTTTTACTGGTATTAAGCCTGCTGCTGCTGGCAGGGAAGGAGAAAGCATGAGCCTGCTGGAGATTGAAAATGCCGCAGTCAGCGGTGACGGCGTGGTGGTTGAACCGCTGTCATTTGTGCTGAACCCCGGTGAACCCTTTACCCTGTTGGGCGAAACCGGCTCGGGGAAAAGTCTGCTGGCTCAGGCGGTGATCGGCACCCTGCCAGCCGGACTGGCTGCCAGCGGCACGCTGCGAATTGACGGTGAAACTTACGATCTGGCTGGCCGTCCGGCAATGGCGCTGTGGGGGCACCGGCTGGGGATATTGCCGCAGGAGCCGTGGCTGGCGCTTGATCCGACCATGCGGGCTGAACAGCAGGTGGCGGAAGGTTATCGCTACGTGCGCGGTATGGAAAAAAGCCCGGCGCTGCGGGCGGCCAGGGACGATCTGGACGCACTGGGTGTCGGGCACGCTGCGGCTCGCCTGCCGCAGGCGCTGTCCGGCGGCATGGCCCAGCGCGTGGCCTTCGCCGCCGCGCGGGCGGGCGGGGCGCAGATTATCGTCGCCGATGAGCCGACCAAGGGGCTGGACGTGGCGCGCCGCGATGAGGTTATCGCGCTGCTGATGCAGGAGGTGCGCGCGGGCGGCGGGCTGTTCACTATCACCCACGACATTGAACTGGCGCGGCAGATCGGCGGCGAAGTGGCGGTGATGCTGCACGGTAAGATTATTGAACGCGGCAGGGCAGAGCAGGTGCTGGATCATCCTCAGCATCCGTATACTCGCCAGCTGCTGGCCGCCGATCCGAGCCGCTGGCCGCTGCGCGAACACAGGCTGCACGGCGGTCAGGTGGTGCTGGAGGCAAATAACCTGAGCAAAACGCGCGGCGGCAGGCAGCTTTTTTCCGGTCAGTCGCTGAGGGTGCATGCCGGAGAGGTGATTGGTATCACCGGGCCGAGCGGCTGCGGTAAAAGCAGCTTTGGCGATATCCTGCTTGGGCTGCTGGCCGCCGACGGCGGTGAGGTTCAGCGCGATCGTCAGCTGGCGGCGGTGAAGTATCAGAAAATCTTCCAGGACCCGCCATCGGCCTTTGCGCCCCGGGTGACGCTGCGCCAGGCGCTGGCGGATGTGGTACGCCACCATAAGCTGGATGCCGGGCGTATTGCACCGCTGATGGCGCGGTTAAAGCTGCAGCCTGTGCTGCTGGATCGTTTGCCCGGTGAGATTTCCGGCGGTGAACTTCAGCGCTTTGCGCTGCTGCGCGTGCTGCTGCTCGATCCGGTGTTTCTTTTTGCCGACGAACCGACCTCGCGCCTTGATGTGTTGACCCAGCAGCAGACGGTGGAGCTGATGGTAGCGGTGGCGGCGGAGCAGAACTGCGCTCTGCTGGTGGTGAGTCACGATGAGGCGTTAATCGATCGGATTAGCCATCGGCGGATTCGTTTTGGCGGTGAGGAAGTGGTTCAGGATATGGGGCGGTCGGCGGTGGCAGTTCCTGCTTTCAACCCGTTAAATTAAGACGCTGTACATTCCGCGTCTGGCTTATCGGGGCTGGCCAGAACGCGGACCCGCTGTCACATCCATGTCCGCTCGGCCTCGCACATCCTTGTGCTCGGACGGTCCGCTTATCCGTCCAGCCCCGATTGCCTGAGTGTTTTGGTGTTGCTGCCGGAGGAAGAACATTCCAGGACTTAACGGACTGGTTCGGTGCTGCATGTACATTGTCTGGCGTATCGGGGCTGGCCGGAACGCGGACCCGCTGTCACGTCCATGTCCGCTCGACCTCGCACATCCATGTGCTCGGACGGTCCGCTTATCCGTCCAGCCCCGATTGCCTGCATGCTTCGGCGTTGCTGCCTGAACAACCGAGTCTTCTTCGGCAGCAACGCGATGGTCTGAAAGGGGAGAACGTTACGGGACAGGTTAGCCGGGTGTCTGCCGCACGGATGCGGCAGTCAAGCCTCCAGGGAGGGATTCACGGCGACCCGGCGATCTGCCCGTAACGGTCAACCCATTGACTGATCTCGCCGCGAAAACAGCCAATCCAGTACTTGTTAACCAGTCTTTTATTTTGTACTTTAAAGACCTGTTAAACAGTCTCGAAAGGTATTCCCATGCCACACCTTATTCTAAGCGATACCAGTGCCAGCGTTAGTGAACTGAAGAAGAATCCAATGGCAACCGTTAACGCAGGAGAGGGTTACCCGGTTGCTATTTTAAATCGTAATCAACCTGCTTTTTACTGCGTGCCTGCGGAACTGTACGAGAAAATACTTGAAGCGCTCGACGATAATGAACTGGTAAAAATGGTGAGTGAGCGTAGCAATCAGCCCCTGATTGATGTGGATCTGGACAGTTACCTATGAGGTATACGGTTAAATTCAGGGAAGATGCGCTGAAAGAGTGGCAGAAGCTGGATAAGACCATTCAACAGCAGTTTGCTAAGAAACTGAAGAAATGCTGTGATAATCCACATATTCCCTCGGCCAAACTTCGTGGCGTAAAGGATTGTTATAAAATTAAACTTCGCTCGTCGGGTTTTCGTCTGGTGTATCAGGTGATTGACGATAAAGTTATTATCGCCGTTGTCGCGGTGGGTAAACGAGAACGTAGTGAGGTTTATAATCTGGCCAGTGAACGGTTGAGATAGTCTGCTGAATTAGCAGATATTGATAACGTTAGAGTCCCTGCTCCTGCCGTCTCTGGTTCTGCACCTTGCGGGCCGGAATGCTGACCAGCTATCACGTTTCTGTGCTCGGGGGGAATCGCTGCACATTCCGCATCTGGCTTATCGCGGCTGGCCGGAACGCGGACCCGCTGTCACATCCATGTCCGCTCGGCCTCGCACGTCCATGTGCTCGGACGGTCCGCTTATCCGTCCAGCCCCGATTGCCTGCATGCTTCGGCGTTGCTGCCTGAACAACCGAGTCTTCTTCGGCAGCAACGCGATGGTCTGAAAGGAGAGAACGTTACGGGACAGGTTAGCCGGGTGTCTGCCGCACGGATGCGGCAGTCAAGCCTACATGGACGTATTTACGGCGACCCGGCGATCTGCCCGTTACGGTCGCCCCGTACATGGAACTAACCGCGATCTACCCATAATGGTCGCCATGTTTACCGATTATTCAGCGAAAATAACGAACACAGAAGGCGGCACATCCCTGTGCCTGAACAATCCGTTTATCAGGCAGAAAGCTCTTTACGAACGATCTCTGCACCGGCGCTCAGGGCTTCCAGCTTGCCGGTAGCAACCTGACGGGATAACGGCGTCATACCGCAGTTGGTTGATGGATAAAGCTTATCGGCATCCACGAACTGCAGCGCTTTACGCAGCACATCGGCAACCTGTTCCGGCGTCTCGACGGTGTTAGTGGCCACATCGATCGCGCCGACCATCACTTTTTTACCGCGAATCAGCTCAAGCAGATCCATCGGTACGCGGGAGTTCATGCACTCCAGTGAAACGATATCGATGCTGGATTTCTGCAGTTTCGGGAACACCTCTTCATACTGGCGCCACTCGGTGCCCAGCGTTTTTTTCCAGTCGGTATTGGCTTTGATGCCATAGCCGTAGCAGATATGCACAGCCGTTTCGCACTTCAGACCTTCAACGGCGCGTTCCAGAGCGGCGATGCCCCAGTCGGTCACCTCGTCGAAGAAGACGTTGAAGGCTGGCTCATCGAACTGAATGATATCGACACCGGCCGCTTCCAGCTCTTTCGCTTCCTGGTTCAGGATCTTAGCGAATTCCCACGCCAGCTTTTCACGGCTTTTGTAGTGACCATCATACAGCGTGTCGATCATGGTCATTGGACCCGGCAGCGCCCACTTAATCTGCTTATCGGTCAGCTTACGTAAAAACTTCGCATCTTCCACGAAAACGGGTTTTTTACGTACTACTTCACCAATGACCGACGGCACGCTGGCATCGTAACGATTACGGATACGAACGATTTCGCGCTTTTCAAAATCAACGCCGCTCAGGTGTTCAATAAACGTGGTCACGAAGTGCTGACGGGTTTGCTCGCCGTCGCTGACAATATCAATCCCTGCACGAACCTGATTATCCAGCGTCAGGCGTAAAGCATCCTGTTTACCCGCAATTAACTCATCGCCTTCTAATTTCCACGGTGACCAAAGCGTCTCCGGCTGTGCCAGCCATGTTGGTTTCGGTAAGCTGCCAGCGGTTGACGTAGGTAACAAAATTTTCATGAAAAATGACCTTGTATATTGGGTGGATCAAATAGCGTAATCAGCGGACCATTCTTCAAGAACGGCCTGATAAGGTTTGATAAAGTGCAGCTCGGTGAACTTGCCTTGCTCAACGGCTAGCTGGCTACGTTCTACTCGATCGTAAACAATCAGAGTTAATGAGTGATCCTGATGATTCAGGCTTGGCTGATAGCACTGCCCGGCCGCCGAGTTCGCGTTGTAAATCTCAGGTCGGTAAATCTTCTGGAACGTTTCCATGGTGCTGATGGTCGCAATCAGCTCCATATTGGTGTAATCGCTCAGCAGGTCGCCGGTGAAATAGAAGGCCAGCGGCGCAGCGCTATTTGCAGGCATGAAGTAACGCGCATGCAGGCCCATCTTGGCGAAATAGTGATCGGTCAGGGACGGTTCGTCCTGCTGATATTCAATACCCAGCACAGGATGGACATTCCCCGTGCGGGTGTAGACGTTTTTGCTGGAGACGCTCAGGCAGATAACTGGCTGCTTGGAGAAGTGCGCTTTATACGTTTCGGACTTCACGAAGCATTTAAAAATGTTGCCGTGCAGATCGCCGAAATTCTCCGGCGTGCTGAATCCCGTTTTACCTTTATTATGCTCTGACAGCAGCACGCTGAAATCATAATCACGAACGTAGGAGGAGAAGTTATTGCCGACAATACCTTCAATGCGTTCGTTGGTTTCTTTATCAATGATATTGGTTTTTAAAATTTCAATCACCGGGAAAGCACTGTTGTGATTTTCGCCAGTAATATTTAAATCAACCGAAATAATATCAAGTTCAATAGCGTAACGATCGCTTTTGGGATTATCCCAGTGCGCCAGGTTATTGAGGCGATTATTCATCATCACCAGGGCATTGCGCAGGTTTTGCTGGCGAGTTTCACCGCGGGCCAGGTTAGCAAAGTTGGTGGTGATGCGCGTATTTTCGGATGGATTATAGTCTTCATCGAAACGCGTTTTTTTAATCGAAAAATTAAATTCTTGAGTCATGGTAACCTGCCGTCTTGATTTCTGAATTAAAGCTGAATTTATTTATTGCCTTCTCAAATTTGCAATGTTCTTCTGGCTTTTCACTTCAGCAATCTTCATGATTGTCTATAGTAATTAATGCACATTTTATGCCAGACTATTTGCGTGAGGAAAAGTGATTTAATTTCACCGAACATGAAGGAATTTCATGATCGTGTGGGGGCGATGCGGTTTTGGACATGTTGGGCAGATTCAACGTCTGGCTTCAGTCGCTTCAGTCTGCGGGCATGGCGTATCGGGGTTGTCCGAACACGGACCTGCTGCCACGTCCCTGTCCGCTCGGCCCCGCACGTCCAGGTGGTCATGGGCCCGTTTATCCGCCCAGTTCCGATTGCCTGCATGTTTCTGAGTTGCAGCCTAAAAACCCGCTGCTTTCTTCTTCACGCTCTGCTAAGTTAAAACAATGAACAATACTTTCTCGGCGTCATCCCACTCAGCGATCATTATTATCACCTGTTTGACTTAGGTGGGATAACACACGTCATTTTCCCGCCGGTAAGGCGGGCCTTACCGGTCATCAACCAGTGAGGTCAGTTATGAATAGCAATACGCCAGCAAAGACAGAAAAAGCCACGCTCCACCTGCTGTGTGGAAAAATCGCCTCCGGTAAATCTACGCTGGCTGACAAACTATCCGCCTCTCCCGGTACTATGATCATCAGTGAAGATCGCTGGCTTGCTGCACTTTATGCCGGTGAAATGCATTCCGTCGCCGACTATGTGCGCTGCGCCGCGAAGCTCAAAGAGGCGATGAAACCGCACCTGGTTTCCTTACTTCAGGGCGGCGTTTCGGTGGTGCTGGATTTTCCGGCAAATACCCGGGCGAATCGCGACTGGATGATGAGCATTGTTGAGACATCCGGTGCAGATAATCGGCTGCACTATCTGAAGGTTTCTGATGAGGTATGCAAAGCGCGTTTGCGTGCTCGTAATGCGGAAGGTTCACACGATTTTGCGGCGACGGATGCACAGTTTGAATTAATCACCCGCTATTTCGCCGAACCCGGAGTGGATGAAGGTTTCGAGGTGATTGAATACCGTTAAGTCCTTCTCCTTTGCCCCTGCTTGATATGTTTTATTGGCTGGCACAGGGTGGGATCTTTCTCATTGTTAATATATTTCACCAAGATATTCATTTTATTTGAATAACAATCTGAGTTTTATCCCATCCGTTGCCTGGCCTGCTCTCCAGCCGTTCGGACCATTTTGAATAAAGGAAAAACCTGACTTTTAAGTGACTTGACAAAAATTTACTTTCCGCCGTTGGCTATTTCGCTTTCATTGATAATGGTAATGTCTATCAAACTCATTACTAATTGCTAGAAATATTCCGAGCGAACAATGAAACGCACAAAAATAGCTACTGCTTTAACATTCATTCTGGCCAGTAACATGGCCTGGGCCGCGGAAGAAACGATGACCGTTTCAGGCAATATTCTTGGAGATTCGCGGGCCGAAGAGGTGAAAACCTGGGCCGGAAGCCGAACGGTCATTAGTCACGATCAGTTGCAAAAAGGGGCTAACCGTACGCTGGACGATGCGCTACAGCGCCTTCCCGGGGTGAAAATTCAGGATGAGACCGGTACTGGCATTCTTCCGCAGATTTCCGTACGTGGTCTTTACGACAGTCGCAGCGGTCGGGCCCAGCTGCTGGAGGATGGTATTCCGCTGGTACTGGCTCCGTATGGTCAGGAAGGCATGTCGCTGTTCCCGGTCAGCTTCGCTACCATCGATAGAATTGATGTGGTGCGTGGCGGAGCGGCGGTACAGTACGGCCCGAACAACGTGGGGGGCGTCATCAACCTGATCAGCAAGCCCATTCCACTGAAGTGGGAAAATGAAATCGCCGAGCGCGCAACCTTCTATGGGAAAGGCCGAAACCTCTGGGATACCTACCTGCGTACCGGCGGCATGCTGAATGATGATTTCGGCCTGCAGGTGGAAGCGAACCAGGTAAAAGGGAACTCATTCCGCGCTGACAGCGCCAGCGAAGTGCAGAACCTGCGCGTGCGCGGCCTGTGGAATATCAATGAAGATACGACGCTTAACCTCTCCTATCAGTATTACGATGCTCATGCCGACCTTGCCGGTGCGCTAACCGCGGACGACTATCGCCGCGATCGTCGGCAGAATACCCGTCCGTGGGATAACTATGATGGCCACACAAAACGCTACAGTGCAGTCTATAACCAACAGCTGGGTTCCCTTGGATTCATCGACCAGGCAGAATTTAACTGGATGTTCTTTGGCCATGAATCCAAACGTGATTTCCACGTTGGAATGAGCAAAGTCGCTGGTCAAAGCTGGAATCCATCGCTACCTGCCGACATTGTGCAGAACTCACCACGCAGCTTCAAAGTCTGGGGCACGGAACCACGCCTGAGCATGGACATCAATGGCAACAGCGTGAACCAGCAGTGGATCATCGGCGGGCGCTTTGTCAGTGAAGAAGTGGATTATCAGGTGCGTCAGAAAACGCTGGCGACCGGCACCACGGCAATCACTCGTGACTGGAGCTTTGATGACCGGGCCTGGGCAGGGTATATCAGCAACGCCATAAAACTGTTTGACGACGCACTGACCATCACCCCGGGAATGCGTTTTGAGCATGTGAATGAGAAATACACCGATAAAAATAGCGGTCAGCACTTCTCTTCTCCGGACGATCAGTGGCTGCCAGGCTTGACGGTCGGCTACCAGCTGACCCCTACGTGGTTCCTGTATGCCGATATGCAAAAGAGTCTGCGCCCGGCACAGGTTACGCAGATCGTGAAGGGGGGCGATGTCAGTTCCGAACTGGCGTGGAACTATGAGAGCGGCGTGCGCTATACGCCGACGAAAAATGTCAGTCTTCAGGCCGGGTTGTATCGCATCGACTATAAAGATCAGATTTCTTACGACAGCGTCAGCGACAGCTACCTGAACATTGGCCGCACACGTCACCAGGGCGTGGAGCTGGAAGGGTTCTGGAGCCCGGAAGCGGTTGAAGATCTTAAACTGCACGCCGGTTATGCATACTTGCAGGCTGAGCAACGTAATGGTCTGAATGCCGGGAAAGACGTGCCTTATGCTTCACGCACTCAGGTCACCCTGGACGGTAGCTATGACTGGCGTGGCACCACTTTCTCGCTGGCGGGCTATTACTTCAGTAAATCGTATTCTGATGCGGCCAATACACGTGAAGAAAACAGTGCCGGTTCAGTTGGGCAACTCCCTTCCTACTGGGTATGGAATGCACAGGTCAGCCGCGACCTATACAAATCTAACGATACGCTGCTTAACGGTTATGTTGGCGTTAATAACCTGTTCAACCGCGACTACTGGTTCCGCGGTATCGACACCAGCCCGTGGGGACGCCAGCCTGCACCGGGTCGTTCCGTTACTGCCGGACTTAGCCTGAAGTTCTGATTAACGGTAAAATAACGCCAGCTTGAGGAAGCCAGTTCGTAGTGAACTGGCTTTTTTTTATGGCTGTAAGAAGAACAAACCGCTATAGGGAAGGCCAACGTATTCCCGATAGGCAGTGGCGAGATCGGCCTGTGGATCGACATCGGCGAAGGCCTGAGGATGGAAAAGTTTGGCCATGGCTTCCAGCGCAATCACATTAAACGGACTATCGTAAAACTGATGATAGATCGCCATGATCCGCATTGATTTATCTGCTGACAACACGCTAACTCCCTGCCGCTGCATGAGCGATTGTAAGCGGGGCAGAGCACTGGCTCGCGTCGCTTCATAGCCTAGCGCCACGGCCTGCGACGTGCCGCCGCGCTGGCTCCAGTCCGCTCCACTCATCAGATAAACATCCGGGCGCGCAACGATCAGCAGTTCCGCGCTGATGTCTCCGCCCTGCGGTGGGACTTTATCGGCCATCAGGTTTCGTCCGCCTGCTACCGGAATAAACTGACCAAAGCTTTCACGCCCGAACACGGCACAGCAGCCGTCGCCGGTCATCCCGGCATGATTTTCAAACACCACGCCCGGCCACTGTGATTGTGGTATTGCCGCGACTCGCTGCGCTGTCCGTTCCAGCAGACTTTGCCAAAGGTTGAGAAATCTGTCGGCGTTCTGCTGTTCACCGGTCACCTGCCCGAGCAGGCGCAGACTTAAAGGCGTGTTGGTTAATGGCTGCTGGCGAAAGTCGATGAAAATCGCTGGAATGCCCATTTTTTCCAGCAGCGCCAGAGTACCTTCATTCTGTAGCCTGGGAAGAATGCCAATATCAAACACGACAAGGTCAGGCTGTAGTGCACTGGCATTTTCGACGCTGAATGTGCTGCGATAGGGATTGATAAATGTTGGAATAGCCGACAGCTTTGGCGCGCTGCGTGCAAAGTAGCGCGCCATATCCGGCGCGCGAGTTTTCAGTGAATCATCCCAGGCGACGATGCCTTTTAGGGGATCTCCAGGGTGCAGTAAGCTCATTGGCAGTAGCATACGGCTGTCGGCCAGTATCACTCGCGAAACCGGTGCATTAACGGTAACGTGCCTTCCGGCAATATCGATGACTTCAACGGCGGCCGACCAGCCGTGAAGGGGCCATAGCACTAAATTTAACAACAACAGCCTGATGTAGTTCAATTATTGGTTTCCCTTGTTACGGCCTGAATTTGCTCAACATAATAGCAGTTTGTATGATGCGGTTCAGTCACTTCAGCTTCAGCTTCCACTCCCGGCGTATCGGGGCCGGCCGGAACGCGGACCCGCTGCCATGTATTGTACTCGGCTGATTTTACTCACCTCATCAGCATGATGCTGACGAGGTATTTTCGCCTAGCTCTGTTCCACCCCATTCAAAATGTCGCGAATATTTACCAGCGCGTTACGCACTGCTGCACCTCCGGCGTAAAAAACCAGCTGGAGCACGGTTTCAATAATCTCTTGGCGGCTTGCTCCGGCATTTAGCGCGGCCTGGGCATGCGCCCGCAGCTGCGGAACCGTGTGCCCAAGCGTAACGCAGGAAGCAATCACCACCAGTTCGCGCGTTTTAGCATCCAGACCCGGCCGGGCAAGGATTCCACCCATCGCCCATTCGATAGAGATATCGGTAAAGTCGGGGCAAATATCCGCCATATCCTGGCGTAACGCTTCTCCCGCACCGTTACCATACAGTTGATTAAATAAGGCTAAACCGCGTTCGCGAAGTTCTGGATTTGAAATCATTTTAAGCTCCTTCATCAAGTGAAGTGCCATTAAAACTCACTGACAAAAATTGATAAACGGCAGTATATTTGTATCTTTCACAAGTTTGGTTTGATAATCGTGAATAAACTGGAAAGTATGGCGGTATTCGTTCGAGTGGTTGAGCGGGGGAGTTTCAGTGCGGTGGCGGACGATATGCGTCTGAGTGGAACGATGATCGGGCTGCATATTAAAGCGCTGGAGTCACATCTTGGCGTTCGCTTACTTAACCGCACAACGCGCCGCCAGAGCCTGACGGACTTCGGCCAGGAATATTATCAGCGTTGCCGCCGCATTCTGGCCGACATCGAAGAGACGGAGTCACTTGCTCAGGTTCAGCAGCAAGACCCCCGTGGAAAACTGAGAGTCGCCTGTCCTGTCTCTTTTGGCGTTCATGCACTTTCGCCCGTTACGGCACGCTTTCTGACCCGCTGGCCAGAACTGACCCTTGATTTGGTGCTGAGCGATAAGGCCATCGACATGGCCGAGGAAAGCATCGACGTGATGATAAAAATCGGCGATCTGGAAAACCTGAACTCGCTGGTCGCGCGCCCGCTGGCGTCCTATCGGTCGATCGTATGCGCTTCGCCCGATTATCTGCATGAAGCGGGGACACCTGCAACGCCTGAAGAGCTTAGCCGACATCGCTGCCTGGGTTTTGCTCATCCCCTTGCAGGCAGTGAATGGACACTTCATCAAGGAAACAAGTCAATCAGGGTTCCGGTGAATATCGTAATGTCGGTGAATAGCGGCGAGGCCTTGCGCAGCGCGGCACTTAACGGCCTGGGAATTATGATGCAGCCAGAAGTGCTGATAGCCGATGATGTGCGAGAGGGTAGATTAGTTCCGCTATTAAGCGAGTACCAGCCTGTCGCCAAACCGGTGCATATTGTTACTTTTGCCGATAGGCGACAGCTGCCAAAAATCCGTCTGTACGTCGATTTTTTACTGCAGCAGTTTCGAGAATCGCTTTGCCTGGCGGGATAGCCCGGATAAATCAGTACCAGCCCGTGCAATATGTTGATGTGAAACAGTGCCTGAATCAGCATCCTGTATCCCTGAATTCACCAATGTTATTTATGTCGGGCGGATAAGTGGGTTTTATTCGTCTCTGTGCGGACTTAGATTCAACAATTACACGCCATAATAATGAGTATCTTTGTTGTCATTACCGGAATGACTCGGCGTGTGATATCTCACATTGCGGATTTGTTCGTGAACCATTGAATGGAATATACAGGATGCGAAATACCGATCATCTGGGTGGCATTACCGCCTTTGTCACCACCGCCCGTCAGGGCAGTTTTACCGCAGCAGCGGAGAAACTCGGGCTGACAAAATCAGCCGTGGGTAAAAGTGTTGGTCGCCTGGAGGCCAGACTCGGGCTTAAACTCTTTCAGCGATCCACACGGCGTCTTAGCCTGACTCCCGATGGCGAGCGGTTTCTGGCAAGCTGCCAGAATGCGATAGATATTCTTGAACAGGCAGAGGCCGAACTGACCTCGCATATTGTCCAGCCTTCTGGCCGACTTCGGATCGATCTGCCCGCTGCGTTTGGCAGACAGCGTATTTTGCCTGTGCTGTTAGAAATCACACAGCGCTATCCCCAACTGGCCTTGACTGTCACGTTCAGCGAACGCTTTGTCGATCTCATCGAGGATGGTATTGACCTCGTCATTCGAATTGGTGAGCTTGCCGACAGCAGTGGACTGGTTGCCAGAAGACTGACCACGCAGAAATTGGTTATTTGCGCCTCGCCTGACTATTTACTGTCTCACGGTGAGCCCCTTTTATCTGAGGAACTGAACCAGCACCAGTGCGTTGTGGGGTTTCGCCGCAATCAGCCCATCTCATGGCTACTTAAAGAAAAAGAGGGCCAGATTTCACGTTACACCCCGCCCGCAACACACGAGTTTGCTGACGGCGATGCCATTTTAATGGCGACGCTCGCTGGCTGCGGGCTTTCACAATTACCACTGTGGCTGGTTAGCAAACATCTGGAATCAGGGGCTCTCAAAGAGGTACTGATTGGGCATTCCGGTGGCGAAATGCCCATCAGCGCGCTGTGGCCTAAAAACCGTCAGCTGTTACCTAAAATCCGCTATGTCGTGGACACGCTGGTAAAGGCCGCAGAGGATGGCTTGCTGGACTGATTTCCCGGCGATGCGGTTGCCTCAGATCGTCTCTTTACATAACGGTGCGGATTGAGCGTCAGAACTGTGCTTGATCAGAATGCTGACGAATGCCAGTAGCGCGAAAATCACACTGCTCAGAACGACCGAATGTGTACCGAGTCGGGCGATGAACCAGCCACCCGTCAGGGAGCCGAGCGTAATTCCCAGGTTGGAAAACGACATATAAAGACTGTTAGCAAATTCAGGTGCTTCGCTGGCTTCACGCATCAGCCAGGTCTGGCTGACAACCAGGCCTGAGGAGTGGAACGCACCCCAGAACACGGTCAGCAGGCACATCAGTAACGGTGAAAAGCCTACAAACCACACCAGTAACAGAAGCACCGTGAAAAGCAGTGGGTAAAAGACAGTCGTTTTGACGACGTTCTTCTGCAGGAAGCCGCTGAACACAAAATTACCGGCAAAACCGCAGACGCCAAACAGGATCAGCATGGCACTGATGGCGTTATTGTTCAGGTGCGTGACGCGGGACAGATAATCCGCGATGTAGCTGAAACTGGAAAACATTGCGGCAAAAATTAATGTGACTGTGGATATGGTCAGCCACAGTTTGCCTTTACGCAGTACGGAAAGCTGGCTGGAGAACGACACCTTTTCTCGGGCTGGCATTGACGGCATCAGGAATAAAACGCCGATAAAGGCCAGAACGCAGGCGGCGGCACCAAAATAAAAGGCTGCTGATAAAGAAAAATGATCGGCAATCAGAGAACTGAGTGGCACTCCGAGCACCAGCCCGATCGCCACGCCCGCAAAGACTTTGGCTGTCGCGCCCGCCGCTTTTTCCTTCGGTACGGCATTAGCAGCCACGACCAGCGCCACGGCAAAGAAGACGGCATGAGCCAGCGCCGGCAATATGCGAAACACCAGCATCAGGCTGAACACGTCGGTGCTGGCATAGATCAGGTTCGACACGATAAAGACGACAAGAATGCTCAGCAACACCGTTTTCTTATTCAAGCCGGAGAGCATCAGGGTGATGAAAGGTCCGGTTAAGGCCACGATGATGGCATAGATACTGACCAAAAATCCCACCTGAGTCGGCGTGACGTGTAACTGAGTTACCAGTTTTGGCAGTAGGCCGATGATGGCGATTTCGGTGGTGATAACGCCAAAAACAGCCACAGACAGCGCCAGTAAAAGCAGCGCGCTTTTATTTTGCATGAAAAACCCCTGGAAAAATCGCAGATGAAATCTGAAAGTTAAATAGCGAGAAATAACCTTGAAGCATTATTTCCCGCTTAACTTTCTGGAATGTGTATCATCGCTGAGTTTAATCAGGGCGGAAATACGGGTTCAGGCGTATCTATGGTGACATAGATTCTTCAATAAAATAATTATAATTCAGCAAGCAGGGCTGCCTTTACCGCTGGTCGTGACTCGATGTGCGTCATATAAGTCGACAGCGCGGACCAGCGTTTAAGATCGATGGCGAAGAACCTGCACCAGCGCAATACGGTAAACAGATAGGCATCGGCAACGCTAAAAGTATTCCCGGCCAGATAGTCGCTCCCTGAAAGGACCTGCTGGAGGAAATCAAACCGCCGGAACAGTTTTTCGCAAATAGCCGACCGGGCTTCCTCGGGCAACGTGGTGTTAAACAACGGCGCAGACCCGGCGTGGATTTCACTAGTGATAAAATTCAGCCACTCCTGCAAACGCAGCCGCTCCCAGCTTCCTGCCGTTGGCACCAGCCCGCACTCCGGCTTCAGTTCGGCCAGATACTGCACAATAACCGGCCCCTCGGTCAGAATCTGACCTTCTGTAAGCTCCAGCGCAGCTACATAACCCTTGGGATTGATGGCGAGAAAATCACGTCCGTCCTCGGTCTTTTTAGTTTTATTGTCTACTTTGACCAGTTCGAACGGCAGGCCAAGCTCGCGCAGAACAATATGCGGTGACAGCGAACAGGTATTGGGGGCGTAATAGAGTTTCATGATGGCTCCTGGAGTATTAACAATCAGCGATGCGCCTGTCGTAACGCGCTGTGGGCACTATGTTTATCGCGAGTGTTTCTGTAAAATTAATCTTTAAATCAATAAGCATTAGCTGAGCTACTGTTCATCATGATGAATCTCCTCCACTGGCGTCTGCTGGTCGCTGCGGCTGAGGCCAGCAGCATCTCGCGTGCCGCGGAACGCGTTGGCATAACTCAATCCGGTGCCAGCCAGGCGATTGCTCAGCTGGAAGCTTCGCTGGGATTCCAGGTGTTTATTCGTGAAAGGCGGCATTTCTCCGTCACCGCGCTGGGCGAGCAGGTAATCGCCCATGCGCGTAACATGATCGCGGAACTGGACGCGATCCGCGATCTGGCCAACGACAGTAAGGGCTTAAGCCATGGATGCATCCGGCTTGGCAGTTTTCCCTCGGTCATTTCAACGCTGCTACCGACACTGCTGCGTGACTTTCACCGCCTGCATCCGGGGATCGATCTGGTCGCGCTGGAAGGTAGCGATGAGGAAGTTGAGGAATGGCTGGCCGCAGATACTGTAGAGCTGGGAGTGGTGCTTAATCCCGAGCCCGGCCGGGCGGAGGTGGTGCTGGGGCGTGATGAGTGGGTTGCCGTGCTGCCTGCAGGCCATGCGCTTGCCCGGCGCGCAACTACCGGAGGAATCACGCTTGATGAGCTGGCCACTCAGCCTTTCATTCTGGCAACCGGCGGGTGTACGGTGAATGGAAAAAGCCTGGTGGAGCTGGCCGGGCTGCACCTGGCCGATGTAAGGGTAACCGTGCGCGACTGGATCAGCGCCTGCATGCTGGTGCGTGAAGGCATGGGCGTGGCGATTGTACCCGAATCAGCACTGCCTGAAGATCGGCGAGGGCTGCGTATGCTGCCGCTGACGCCGACCATTTACCGTGAGTTCGCTCTGGTGTGCTCCTCGGCAGGCAGGTCTTCCCGGGCAACGCAGGCGCTACTTGCAGGACTGAAAAAAAACGGCCGCTGATGTGCCTTGCAGGGCACTGTACCTAGCGGTTAACCGTAATCCCCATCCTGTCCAGCAGCACCAGCGCCTGCACGCTGTCGAGCGTCACGCCTTCAAGATTCATCCCGCGCAGGTCAAGATCGCCCAGTTCGGCACCGCTTAAATCGCAGTGGGTAACGTTGACGCTTGCCCAGTCAAATGAGGCAAATTCGCCGCCGGACAGGTCTGAGCCACTGAACGTGGCACCGCGCGCGACCACGCCGAGCCAGCGGTTGTCTTTCAGTTCACATTTTTCAAGTATGGTTTTCGAGAGATTGGCATAGCTGAGGTTGCTGCCGGTGATGATCGCGCTGCAAAACCAGCTGCGGGTGGTGATCATGTTCATAAAGCTGGTTTCACGAAAGTCCGCGCCTTGTAACCGACAATCGCGAATTTCAATGCCCAGCGCGCTGGCATTTCTGAAATCGGCCATGGTTAAATCACAGCTTTTAAAGCTGGCATCCTTGAGGATTGCGCGGCGGAAGTTCGCGCCCTGCTGCGTCTCTTTGTTATAAAAAATACAGCCGGTGAAGACGGTACCGGTCAGATCGGCACCGGAGAAATCACAGTTCAGAAAGGACGCGTTCTCAATCTTTTCGCCGGTGAATCTGCCCGCAACAATCTTTTCATTGTTCAGTATCAATGCCATTTAAAAGCCTGTTTATCTGCACAGTTGTTCAGCGCATTCTAATCGGGCTGCAAGGGCAAGGAAACCGCCCCGACGGGTTCAGGGCCGGAGATCGCACAAACGTCAAAATGGAAATGTCATTCAAGAAACCGCCTGCTTAACCATCACCTTGGCTGCGTGAGGTGACTGAGGGTTTCCGTTGAGAAGATTTTTGTGCGCCTTTATACTGTATATATATTCAGTGTTGTTGATAACGGAGTAACAGCGAAATGAGTCGTGACAGATATAACCTATCGATAGCCGTCTTCGTCCTGCTTCTTAAGGGGGATGAAATCTGCATGCTGCGTAGAGGCCATACTGGTTGGATGGATGGTTGCTTCAGTTTACCCGCAGGTGGTCTGGAGCAGGGTGAAACCCTTTGCGCCGCAGCGATCAGAGAATTAAAAGAAGAAACCGGCGTTGATGCCGTGCCTTCAGAACTGACGCTGGCGCATACCATGCACGTATGGACTGAAAACCGCTCATGGATAGGGCACTATTTTATTTGTCGGGAATGGAGTGGTATTCCCTGTCTTGCGGAACCCGACAAGCATGCAGAAATAGCCTGGAAAAAAAGATCGGATCTGCCAGAAGAAACTATCCCCTATGTCCGGCAGGCCATTGCCGCCGTTGAAGACGGTGAACGTTATTCCGAATACGGCTGGTGACAGGGATCGAACACATTGCCAAGATACGGTTAAGCTTTCGAAAGCGGCTTAACCGTATAGCGATCTTTTGCGTATGGCGTTGTCACAACAGAATGGCGTTATTCTGCCTTGAAAATACCCAGCATCGCTGGGAAGTCATCGACCAGATAATCGGCCTGAGAGGCGAGCAGCTGTTCCCGGCTGTGCGCACCCCACGTCACCGCACAAGTCGACACGCCTGCCGATTTTCCCATCATAATATCGGTTGTTGCATCGCCGATCATGATGGCGTTATCTTTCCCTGGCGATTCCGCCCCGAACGACTGGAGCGCGACCTCAATACCCTGAGGGTGTGGTTTATAGTGCTCAACAGAGTCGGAACCAATAAACAGATCGATATACTCCGCCAGGCCAATACTCTGAGCATTACGCTGCGCCACGTCGGTCTTCTTACTGGTGATAATCGCCGTCTTCTTGCCTGCCGCTTTTAGCTGCTGAAGAAACGCCACTGCCCCCGGAAAAGCAGTGATGTGTGTGTCACCCGCTTCCCGATAGATTTCACGGAATCGGCTAAGCAACTGGGAAAATTGTTCTTCGCTAAAGTGTGCCGCACCCATTTCACGGAATGAAATCTCAATAGGTATTCCCATAAAATGGACGATCTGCTCGGCTGAAGGAGCGGACAGGCCGAAGGATTCGAAAGCGCCACGGGTGGCAATCACCGAGCATTCTGATGAATCGGCAAGCGTGCCGTCGAAGTCAAAAAGACAATATTTGTACATTGTGTTATCTCAATTACAGGAGTGAAACATCAATGCTGCGAGATTATTCACTAAAAACCGCGCTCATCAAACCCGACCATTCTCTGGTTTTCAGCAGGCTGGACATCTCATCATCCGTCAGCTGCCTCTTTTCAACGCCATTAGCGGTAACCGTTTTCAGCATATTACCCAGCAGAATCACGCGTCCTTCGGGGAGGTGCTGCACGATTACCAGCTTTTGCACAAAAATGGCATCAGGATGCGTGGAATTAAGGTAGTTGGCCGGGGCGAAATCAATCCACTCCTGCGGGGTCAGATCGAAGCCGTATTGATTGCACCATTCGCCCTCGACCTTCGCCTGTAGCAGATACTCGCCTTTAGCATCACGGGACAGCCGGAAGGTGTCGAAGTCCTGAGAAATATCGCTATCAAGATCGTCCAGCGCCACTGGCGCGCGGATACCGTAGCTGCCGAAACCCAGGTCGCAAAGCCACTGACGGCCATCGACTTCAGCCACCACGGCCATATGGGTTTTCGGCCGACGTACAGGGTAAAACATCGGACGCGCGGCGACGAAACGGTAAGGAATTCCCAGTGCTTCCAGCGCCATGGCAAACAGCCCGTTGACCTCATAGCAGTAGCCGCCGCGGTCCCGCTGCATGAGTTTTTCGGTTATCTCTTCCGGAACCAGTGAAACAATCCTGCCCGCCTGCACATCCAGATTCTCAAACGGCACCGCAAAAAGCTGATGGCGCATGATTGCCCGCAGCGTTTCGGCGCTGGCGGCTGTCGGGCCGGTGTAGTTGATTCGGCGTAAATAGGTAGATAGATCAAAGTTGTTACTGTGCATAATGCCTCCCTGACATGTGTGTGGTTGAGACTATAGATGGTGCAACGCATTGCCTGTATAGTCAGATTTATCGAAAATCAGACTGTACAGATCGCTATGTCCGCCCCGTCACTTTCTACTCCACACTATCGTCGAATCGCTGAAATGCTGCGCCAGACCCTGGCTTCAGGTGCCCTGCGGCCGGGCGATCGGATGATCTCCGCACGTAAACTGGCGGAGCGCGAACAGGTCAGTCTGCCCACCGCGCTCGAAGCGCTTCGCTGCTTGGAGGCCAAAGGGCTGATTGTTGCCCGCCCGCGCTCGGGATATTTTGTCAGTCAGGTAAATGCAGCCCGCAGCAAGCACTCCTTCGCTCCATCAACCGGCCCCGTTCCGGTGACCATGTCCGCCGTTGCCCGTTCGTTGTTCAGTAGTGCTGAAACGCGGCTGGTGCCGCTTGGCGCGGCGCTGCCCGATCCGGCCTGGCTACCCGGGGCGACGCTTCAGCGCGCGCTTCATGCAGCCAGTCGTCGGCTGGATGCGCACGGCCAAAGCTACAGCCTGCCGCCGGGCAGGGCCGATCTGCGCAATAATATTGCCACGCGTGCCGCAAAGTGGGGAGCCCGCTTTAGCGCGGACGATCTGGTGATCGCTGCCGGTGCAACCCAGGCGCTGCGCCTGGCTTTACGCGCCGTGAGCAAGCCTGGCGACGTCGTGGCGATTGAGCAGCCCGCCTACTTCGGTACGCTTTTGCTGCTGGAAGATCTCGGCCTGAAGGCGCTGCAAATTCCTACCGATCCTGCCGAGGGGCTGCTACTGGCGCCGCTGGAAGATGCCATTCAGCGCCATCGCCCGGTGGCGGTACTGGCCTCGCCGACGGTGCAAAATCCGCTCGGTGCCAGTATGACGGTAGCGAAAAAGCAGGCGCTGGTTGCGCTGATGGAACGCGCTGGCATTCCGCTTATAGAGGACGATGTTTACGGCGATCTGGTGGGTGAAGAACAGCGCCCTCCGGCCTGTAAGGCGTTCGACCACAGCGGTAATGTGATTTACTGCAGTTCATTGTCTAAGACCCTGGCTCCCGGCTGGCGAATCGGCTGGATTGCCGCCGGGCGCTACCACCCGCAGGTGATGCAGGCGCGGATGGCCGGGGAGTGGGCCGGTGCGCCGCTACTGGAAGCCGCAACCAGCGAGATCCTGGCGAGCGGTGACTACGAGCGCCATCTGCGCCGCCTGAAAACCCGAATTGCAAAGGGAGTGCAGGCGGTAATCGCGCGGGTCAGATCCAGCTTTCCGGCGGGTACGCAGGTCATCATCCCCGCCGCCGGTTTTCTCTTATGGGTAGAACTTCCCAGGTTGGTCAACGCGCTGGAAGTGCATCGCCGCGCGCTGGCGCTGGGCATCGGCGTCAGCCCCGGTCCGCTGTTTTCCCCTGGTGCGGAACTTCAGAACTTTCTGCGATTGAACTGCGCCAACGAACCGACGCCGCATCTGCTGAATGCCGTGGATCAGATAGGTGCGCTCTGTTATCAGTTGGTGGGGGAGGCGGTAAGGTGAGTCTTTTTATGATCATAATCTTACGTTCTAAATCTAACTGACACTCTTTAGTGTTGCTGGTGGTGATTGATTTATCAGGATATGCTGTTACCCATTCATCAAAGGACTTGTGAATAAAAATGTTTATTTTATGCGTTTCTGTCATCCTTGGAATATATGCTGTGATTGACAGCTACAGGTCGTATAAAAAAGGGATATTCAAAGAGTACAGGAAAATGGCACCCTTTGTGATCCATTATCGAAAAGACCGATCGTTTCTTCCTCATGTTATAGGTAATGCCCTGCTGGGTATTGGCATGATCGGTTTTGGGATTTGGTTTTGGTTTTTCACTCACTAACGGTTTTTGTACTGCAGTATTTTTCACTCATTAATGCACCAGCATAACGCGATGCAGGTTGCTCTGAGGAGGTAATTTAACAATATAATTTCAATCGGATTTTTCCTGGTTAGAGTCAATGATTTCCTTTCTGAACACCTACAATGGCACGGTGAAAACTGTAATTTGACCAAGATAGACTGTACTAGTCTATTATAATTCTAAGGCGTGGACTTGAATGTCCCTGACATGTCATGATGTCGTTTGGTTAAATTTTTGTATATAGCCGCAGGCTGTAGCAGATACAAATGGCATACATATTCAGGCGATAAAAGATGGCATATCTGGACTATTTATTTAAGTTTATGGAAGGGAATCCGGCGCTCGCCGTGGGTTTTAACATTATTTTGCTGATTGTTTCCGGCATGTTTACCCACATTTTGTGCAAATTCCTGCTGATCAAAGTGGTGCGAAGAGTCTTCTTTGCCAGCCACAAGCAGGATGTGCCGCTGGAAAAAGACCGCCGCATCGCCGAGAAGCTGTCGAACTTTATGCCGGTGATTATCGTCTATTACGTTCTGCAGTTTATGCCGAATATGCCGCCATCGCTGGTGACGGCGATTAATACCTTCTGCGGCATTTTGTTTTTTATTTTCCTGTCGATCTTCTTCAATGAAATGCTGGATATCGTCAACAGCTCTTACGTCCGCAAAAGCAAACGTAAAAATCATTCTATTAAGGGCTATATCCAGATAGGGAAGATTTTAATTCACGTTATTGCCGCAATTATGATTCTTGCGGTGATGTCGAATAAATCACCCGCCATTATTATTTCCAGCCTCGGTGCCGTGGCTGCGGTGCTGATGTTAGTGTTTCAGCATACTCTGCTGTCGCTGGTCGCCAACGTCCAGCTCTCTTCGAATGACGTCCTGCAGCTGGGCGACTGGATTGAGATGCCCGACAAGAATCTCAGCGGGGAGGTCACCGATATTGCGCTGCACACCATCACCATCCGCAACTGGGATAATACAATCTCACGTATCCCGACCAAAAACTTCCTCACCGAGACCTACACCAACTGGCAGGCGATGTTTTCTTCCGGCGCGCGGCGGATAATGCGCAGTACCAGCATCGATCAGCACTCGGTTAACTTCCTCTCTCAGGAGATGCTGGCGCCGATGTTGTCTGTTCGCGGAGTCAATGAGCC
This sequence comes from Erwinia sp. INIA01, assembly GCF_025947915.1. Taxonomy (NCBI): domain Bacteria; kingdom Pseudomonadati; phylum Pseudomonadota; class Gammaproteobacteria; order Enterobacterales; family Erwiniaceae; genus Erwinia; species Erwinia sp. INIA01. The sequence goes on along the minus strand of NZ_JAPDNC010000005.1, from coordinate 164,971 downwards.
GCTGGCGAAACTGCTTGATGGCCGTGATCCTGGAGGAGTGGCCGACAGCTGGTTTATTGATAACGGACTGACTAATTTAACGCTGTTCCGCCACTACCTGATGGCCTATCTCGCCGAACGGCCGGACATTATTAAAGACATGTACATTGTGGTGAGAACGCTGAAGCCGTCACCGTCCGGCATGCCGCTGGAAATATATTGCTTTACCTCGTCGATTTATTGGATGGATTACGAAAATACGCAGTCAGAGATCTTCGAATATATCACTGCGGTGGCCGGGAAATTCTCCCTGCGTCTGTACCAGTATCCGGCGGGGCACGATTTCTGGCGGCTATCACAGGAAAGAAGCGGCCGGGATAGCGCGCGATAAATCTCCTGCGGGCCTGCATGTCAGGCAGGCCCGGACACTCTTCTTATTTCTCAATTTCATCCAACGAAGAAAAATCAATAACGAACTGTTTAAGCAGGCGTTCAAGCTGTACACGGTCTTCCGGTTGCCATTGCTGGAAAACTTTCTGGTAAATTTCTTCTCGCGCCGCGTCAATCTTATCTGTCATCGCTTTACCCACTGCAGTGATAACGGCTTCATTAATCCTCTTATCTTTCGCGTTCTTCTGCCGCTGTGCCAGGCCCGCTTCTTCAAGCTTTGTGACCTGACGGCTGACCGTGGTGTAATCGCGGCCCACTCTGTCTGCCAGTTCGACGACACCGATAGGACCAAACCGGCTGATTTGAACCAAAAGAGGAAACAGTGCGCGATCGAGATTAATTGTCGACGCTTTAATCATTAATTCATCACGTTGCGGGCGATTAAACACGCCAACAAGGGTGAGTAATGCATCATGCAGATCGGAAAAACTCTGAGTATTATGTGTATTTTGCACGCTTTTTATTGACGCCGACTTTGGTTGAATTTAATGTGTGCATTATACACATAAATCATATTGGCGACAGGTGAACATTCAAATGAAAGCAGCGATTATCAACCAGCAGGGCGAAAAGCCGGTGTACGGTGAGTATCCCGATCCCCAGGCCAGCGATCGTCAGGCCGTTATTACCGTCACAGCCGCCGCGATTAGCCAGTTGGCAAAATCACGCGCGGCTGGAAAGCATTACAGCTCGATGACCTCTGCTCCCTTCATTCCCGGGATTGACGGGACCGGTTACCTCAGCAACGGCGATCCGGTGTACTTCCTGTCATTTAACGCTCCCTGGGGAAGCATGGCGGAGAAAACGCGGGTTTCACTGGACAATGTTGTGCACTTACCCGCAGGACTGGACCCCGTACTTGCCGCGGCGATTGCAAACCCCGGGATGTCATCCTGGGCTGCGTTAACGCGCCGGGCAATTTTACAACAGGGCGAAACGGTTCTGATCAATGGCGCAACCGGCACGTCGGGCGGTCTGGCCGTCCACATCGCTCGCTGCCTGGGGGCCGGGAAAATTATTGCAACGGGGCGAAATAAAGATGTTCTGAACAAATTACGTGAAGAGGGCGCGGATGTTGTGTTAACGCTGGACTCCCTGCCATCTGAATTACCCGCCTTAATGGCTGAGGGAATTGACGTTGTTCTTGATTATCTCTGGGGTCAAAGTGCACTGGATATTATGACGGCGGCCGTTGCCGGTGGCGCAAAAACCGTGCGCTTCGTTCAGATTGGCTCACTTAGCGGCCAGGAAATTAACCTGCACAGTAAATTGCTGCGTTCATCAGGCTTGACGCTGATGGGGAGCGGGTTGGGTAGCGTTTCAGATGCAGAATTGATTGCCGCGATAGGTGAGCTTTTTCAGGCAGTATCCACCAGTGGCTTGTCTGTTCCGTTTATACAACGTCCTCTGGATGAGGTGGGAGAAGCCTGGGCCGAAGACGACAGCCGCTGTCGGACCGTTCTCATCCCCTGCAACGATCCTGACAGGAAATGGCGTTGATCGGTCGGAATAAGGTCTGACATCCGGACTGAGTCAGGCGCTTCAGTTTCCGCGCCTGGCGTATCGGGGCTGGCCGGAACACGGACCCGCTGTCACTTCCCTGTCCGCTCGGCCTCGCACTTCCCTGTCCGCTCGGCCTCGCACGTCCCTGTGCTCGGACGGTCCGCTTTTCCGGCCAGCCCCGATTGCTTTAAGCATTGATGTTGCTGCATCAATAACGGTATCTTTTCTGCCAGCAACATAATGATCTGAAAGGGAGACAGTGATGGGACAGATTAGCCGGGTTTATGCGGTATGGATGGCGGTAATGCTGATAACCGCCTGCACCAGTAAGCCAAACCTGCCGCCAACCGATACCATTGTGGCGGTTAAACCGACCCAGTCCGGTGTTATCGCCAGCTCGGCAAAATACGGTTATCGTTTTGTTCGTGATGGCACGCCGCAGGAATATCAGCGTTACAAGACATTTTACGAACGTTTCAATCAGCAGGCTTCCGGCGTCAGAGTTAACTTTTTGGTTAAAGAGCATGAGGTGACGGCGGAGTACCTGGTGGTGATGGATAACCGCAAGCTGGACGCCGGGCAACGTGACGTGCTGGTCAATCAATATAAGGCGGTTCCCATTGATAACGATCGCCTGGGCGTCCTGTTTAAAGCTAAAGGATTTTGGTCCTCCTCCCACGCGCCGGAACTGGCTGCCCCTTACCGGCTAGACAGACCGGTCGTGGTCGCCATCAACGACAAAACCCAAACGCTAAGCACCTTCGGTACCATCGCCCTGATACCGCTGTTGCCACTGTTCCCGCTGTTTATGATGTACGGATGTGCCACGGGTCCGTGTTTGTGATGCTCATACCGCAATAAATATCATATCCAAACCTGCCGCGAAAAATGCGGCAGCAGCGTATTTCATTTAGCTCTCCGGTGCGGCTGGCAGAAAATGGGTAGCCGCACACCGCACACCGCACACCGCACACCGCACACCGCACACCGCACACCGCACACCGCACACCGCACACCGCATACCGCATACCGCATACCGCATTGTAGCTGGCTGCCCGTAGCAGCGCAGATGCTCGCCCCGTATTGCTTGTCAGCAAAACCTCTTCCTCTGCTTGACTCGTCAACATTGCTATCCCTTAGAAACTCGCGAATCCATTGTTTCAAATTTGCAATGATGAGTTGCAAACCATTCTATTTTGAAAATTATCGCACGCGGATATGCTTCTCTCATCGCGACAACAAACGTCGTCGCCAACGACAGATGACCCAATAAACCTATCCATACTTAATTTAAGGAACGACATCATGAGTAAAAAACTTTCAGACAAAATTGCGTTAGTGACCGGCGGCAGTTCTGGTATTGGCCTGGCATCAGCACAGGAACTGGCAGCGCAGGGTGCCACCGTTTACATCACCGGCCGTCGTCAGGAAGAACTGGATGCTGCGGTAGCGTTAATCGGACCGTCGGCCAAAGGAATCCGGGCAGATGCTTCTGTTCTGAGCGACCTCGATACCGTGTTCTCTACTATCTTGAGCGAATCCGGCAGGCTTGACGTGCTGTTCGCCAATGCGGGTGGCGGCGACATGATGCCTCTGGGTGCCATTACCGAAGAGCACTTCGACCGTATTTTTGGCACCAACGTGCGCGGTGTGCTGTTCACCGTACAGAAAGCGCTGCCGTTAATGGCTAAAGGGGCCTCCATCATTCTTACCGGTTCAACGGCAGCAGCGAAAGGCACCGCCAGCTTCAGCGTCTACAGCGCAAGTAAAGCCGCCGTCCGCAGCCTGGTCCGTTCCTGGGCACTTGACCTGAAGGATCGTGGTATTCGCGTCAACGTGGTCAGCCCGGGCCCAATCCGTACGCCTGGTCTGGGCGGTCTGGTTCCTGAAGAACATCGTCAGGGACTGTTCGATGCGCTGGCAGAGGGCGTGCCGCTGGGCCGTTTAGGCGAGCCGGAAGAGATCGGTAAAACGGTGGCATTTTTGGCCTCTGACGATGCGAGTTTCATCAACGCGGCGGAAATTTACGTTGATGGTGGATTAGCGCAGATTTAATTCACGGTCAGACCCACACCTTTAAATTTAAAGCCACCACGGCACGATTTTAAATACGTGCCGATGGGATCGCCTGCACATCATTATGGAGAAATAAAAATGAGCTTTATTACTACCTCTGACAAAACGCGCATCTTTTATAAAGACTGGGGCGACAAAAATGCTCAGCCGGTTATTTTCTCGCACGGATGGCCACTGAGTTCAGACGCCTGGGATGGGCAGATGCTTTATCTTTTGCAGCAGGGTTACCGGGTTATCGCTCACGACCGTCGTGGACATGGCCGCTCCGATCAGCCAGCTTTTGGCAATGATATGGACACTTACGCCGACGACCTGGCCGCCGTGATTAATGAACTGGACATTCAAAATGCGGTTCTGATTGGTCACTCAACCGGCGGCGGTGAAGTGGCTCACTATATTGGCCGCCACGGAACCGGCCGCGTGGCGAAAGTGGTGCTGATTGGTGCCGTACCGCCGATTATGATATCTACCGAGCAGTGGCCTGAAGGCACGGATATTTCGGTATTTGATGGTATCCGTAAGGGGGTATTCGACAACCGCTCAGATTTTTATCTTAATCTGGCGATACCTTTCTTTGGCATGAATCGCGAGGGCGTGGAGATCAACGAAGGTCTGCGTCTGAGCTTCTGGAATCAGGGAATGGCCGGTTCAATTGTCGGGCAGTATGCCTGCATCAGGGAGTTCTCTGAAGTTGACTATACGGAGGATTTGAGAAAAATCACCGTTCCGGCGCTGGTTATTCATGGTGATGACGATCAGATCGTTCCAATTAGCCACTCCGGCCTCTTATCGGCTGATATTATTCCTGATGCTGAACTGAAGATATATCCTGGCGCATCGCACGGGCTTGCGGCAACGCATCAACATCAACTTAATAACGATCTGCTGGCGTTTATTCAGTCGTAGTGAAGCTGTGTTTACCACCTCATTAAATAATGAGGTGGTAATGGATTGCATCCGAATACTGGATTCAGTCGTATCAGACTTTGTGCCTGGCTTATCGGGGCTGGTCGGAACGCGGACCCGCAGTCACATCCCTGTACGCTCGACCTCGCACATCCATGTGCTCGGACGGTCCGCTTATCCGTCCAGCCCCGATTGCCTGCATGCATTGGTGGTGCTGCCTGAAACCATTTATTTTGGCAGCAACGCAAGGATTCAAAAGGGAGACCGTAACGGGACAGGTTAGCCGGGTGTCTGCCGCACGGATGCGGCAGCCAAGCCCCCAGGGACCGGGTTCACGGCGACCCGGCGATCTGCCCGCTACGGTCGCCCGCGAACACTGACCTAACAGCGACCTACGGACAATCACTCAGCCGGATGATACTCAATATTAATCGGCTCATCCGGCAGCTTGGTGAACTTCTGGATAATCTGGTGGTAATCTGCCGTCGGATTCATATCCTTAAACTGCTGCGGATAGAAATCCTTCGCCAGCATCTCAATACCGATAATATTGTACGGATGATTGTAGAAGTGATGGTAAACCGCCGCGACCTTGCCCGCCTTCACCGCCGGAATATCCTTCACCCCGTTACGATTACGCAGGCGATCAAAACTCTCTTTGATCTCCTCAACGCTGGTATTGTAACCCAGCGGGATCACCGTACTGGCTTTGCCACCGCGCTTTGAACCGCTCATCACATAGTAATCAGGATTCATCGAAATCACCTTCTCCACCGCCACGTTACCGCTGGTGCCCGGCAGCAGCTCGGAGCCGATATTGCGTGCGCCCGTCGCTTCAACCAGTGCGCCCCAGCCGTTACGGCCGTGGGTAAAGCAGCAGGCATCGCCGCCGCCGCCGATACCGGCAATCGGCTCAACGAACACCAGGGGCTTCGGTGAAATATCCTTCACCTTATTTTGAATGGCAGTCAGCTTCTGCTGATAAAAATCGGTATAGGCTTTGGCGTTGTCTTCCTGATTCAGCACCTTGCCGAGCAGCGTCACGCTGGCGGCGGTGTTCTGCACCGGGTGCAGTTCAACGTCCACAAACAGCACCGGAATATTCAGCGCCGCCAGCTGCTTCAGCACGCCGGTCTGCTGGAGCGACGGCTTCGCGCGCAGCTGGGCAATCATCAGATCCGGATGCTTAGCGATCACCGTTTCCAGATTCACTTCGCCCTGGTCAGAGAAGCCCATATCCAGGATTTTATCCGCCTGTGGCCAGCGGCTTTTCAGCATATTCCAGCTGCCGGTGTCCTGCTTCTTCATCAGGTTGTTCCAGGAAACCACGCGCTTGAACGGATTATCGCGGTCAAGCAGAGCCAGGCTGAGGATCTCGCGGCCGTCCTGCAAAATAATGCGCTGCGGCTCCTGCTTGATCACCACTTTCTGGCCGTCCATATCGGTTACGGTCAGTGGATAGGTTGTGGCGAAAGCCAGGGCGGGAAGGGTGGTAACAAGGAGAGCGGAAAGCTTCAAAGCCGGAACAGTTTTCATATTCGGAAAGACTCGGAATAATAAGGTGATGATAATTATTCTCATTTTTATCTAAACCGCACCTAAACTTTGTAACTTTTTTATAAAAAATTCACACTTTTACCAGTCCAGCCCCTTCATCTTCGTGTTCGTCTTCAGGTGCATCCGGAATCCCGAATTCGGGATCTGGCATCTGCATTTCGCATCCGTTACCCGATATCCGGCTCCTGCATGCTTGTCCGCATCCGCGGCTTTCTGCCCTCATGGGGTACCTGCAACCCTCTGGGGAGCCTTTGCCCAGTGCGAGCGACGAAGAACCCCATCAAACCACATCGGCTATCTTCCGTTAGTTTTGTCATTGCATTGAAATGTAAGCGTAAATTTAAATAAACTTACTGACGAGTAATAAATTTATACGCAGATTGTGATCCCGCTCGCTTTTCCGTACGGATTGTTTGGACAAAAAAGGCGCAATAAATAATAGTGTTTGAATAATAAATCATGCTCGAATAATTATTCACAGCGGAGATAAAAAAAGATGAAACGTACCCTGCTTACCGGACTGTTGCTTTCTGCCATGACCCTCTCATCAGCCTCTTTCGCGGCGGATAAAGGGTTGATCGTCATCATCACCCCGTCCCACGATAATCCATTCTTCAAAGCCGAAGCCGACGGCGCATCGCAAAAAGCGAAGGCGCTGGGCTACACCACGCTGGTGGCATCGCACGATGATGACGTCAGCAAGCAGAATCAGCTGATTGAAACCGCCATTGGCCGCAAGGCAAAGGCGATTGTGCTGGATAACGCCGGTGCGGACGCGACGGTAGGGCCAGTACAGAAGGCGAAAGATGCCGGGATTCCTACTTTCCTGATCGACCGGGAAATCAACAAATCCGGCGTGGCGGTGGCTCAGATTGTTTCCAATAACTATCAGGGCGCGCAGCTGGGGGCGGAAAAATTCGCCAAACTGCTGAACGGCAAAGGGGAATACGTTGAGCTGCTGGGTAAAGAGTCGGACACCAACGCCGGGGTGCGCTCACAGGGCTATCACGACATCCTCGATGACTACCCGGATATGAAAATGGTGGCTCAGCAGAGCGCCAACTGGAGCCAGACCGAAGCCTTCAGCCGCATGGAAACCATTTTACAAAAAAATCCCAATATCGTTGGCGTGATCTCCGGTAACGACACGATGGCGCTGGGTGCGGAAGCCGCGCTGAAAGCCGCCGGAAAAACCAACGTCGTGGTGGTGGGCTTTGACGGCAGTGACTACGTGCGCGACTCCATTATCAATAAAGGCAACATCAAAGCGACGGTGCTGCAACCGGGCTGGGCGCAGGCGCAGATGGCCGTTGAGCAGGCCGATTACTACCTGACTAACGGCAAAGCGCAGAAAGAAGAGAAGCAGCTGATGGACTGCGTGCTGATTGACGACGCCAACGCCAGCAAGCTGAAAACCTTTAATCTCTCTAACTGATTCGGGAGCCGATGATGGTGACGAAACTTCCGCTCGCCGTTCTGCTGAGCGCCAGTATGCTGCTCAGCGGCTGTACGGTGGTTGACCTTGATGAAAACGGTCAGCCGATCCTGCCAAAGGATCCGGCAGCGAAAGCCAGCTTTAGCAGTCAGACCCCGCAGCAGATCGCGCAGGAGAACTGGGACAGCAGGGTACTGAAAGGGGCGCAGGAGCGCGCCCTCACCTGGAATGACATGAAGAATAAAAGCGCCGCGCTGAAAGCGGAGACCAGCAGCAGCGTCTTTGTGCACGCTGCCGGAACGGTTACTGCGGTCAGCGACGCCGCCGAGCGTGAACGCCTGCTGACGGTGACGATTAATGGCGAATCGGTGCCGGTCGCCATCGGGCCGGTGATCCGCAGCAACGCCATTCGGGATGCGGCCGGCTTTAAATTTGAAGAATTCACCAACCAGGTACAGTTCGCCAGGCTGACTAAAGCGCTGAACCAGCAAAACGTTCAGCAACTGCCGAAGATCGACGGCAGCTGGGTTGGCAAGCCCGTTCAGCTGACGCTGGCCGTGACCCTGCAACCGCAGCGGATAGAGGATGCGGTCGCCGTGGTCATCAAGCAGGAGCAGCCGTAATGAGCCACACCGATCCGATTATTCTGCAAACCCGCGCGGTGTCGATGCTGTTTCCCGGCACGCTGGCGCTGGACAACGTCGACTACCGCGTCTGGCGCGGCAAGGTCAACGTCATTATCGGCGAGAACGGCGCGGGTAAATCCACGCTGATGAAAATCCTCGCCGGGGTGCAGCAGCCGACCAGCGGTGAGATCTGGCTCAACGGCAAGCAGGTGCAGCTCAGCAGCACCCGCGCGGCATCGAAGCTGGGGATTGGCATGGTGCATCAGGAGCTGAACCTGTTTGAAAACCTGTCGGTGGCGGAAAATATTTTCCTTGGCCGCGAACTGCAAAAAGGCGTGCAGCCGATCGATGAAAAAGCGCAGGAGGCACGCACCGCCGAGCTGATGCAGCGGCTCGATCAGGCGATTTCGCCGCGCGAGCTGGTCGCTAATCTGAAAGTGGGGCAGCAGCAGCTGGTGGAGATTGCCAAGGCGCTGGCGGAAAACACCGACATTCTGATCCTCGACGAGCCGACCTCGGCACTGAGTAAAACCGAGGTTGAGATCCTGTTCCGGGTGATCCGCGAACTGACCCGTCAGGGAGTGTCGATTATCTATATCTCGCACCGTCTGGAAGAGCTGATGGCGATTGGCGACACCATCACCATCCTGCGCGACGGCCGCTTCCAGGCGGAAGCGCAGGTTAACGAGATTGACGTGCCGTGGATCGTCCGTGAAATGCTCGGTAGCGAGCCGGTCAGCAGCTTCCTGACCCCCGATCGCCAGTTCGGCGCGACGGTGCTGGAAGCGGAAAACATCACCTGCGTCGGCCCTGCCGGTAACGCGGTGGTTAACGACGTCTCATTCAGCGTTCGCGCCGGGGAAATCGTCGGTATTTATGGCCTGATGGGCGCGGGGCGCACCGAACTGTTCGAATGCCTGCTTGGCACCCAGCCTTCGTATCTTGGCAAGCTGTGGCTGGACAGCAAACCGGTGCCGCAGCGACTGTCGACCGCCGACCGCATCCGTATGGGCATGAGTCTGGTGCCGGAAGACCGCAAGCGCACCGGCATTTTCCCCATCTCATCGGTAGCCAGCAACCTGACGATTGCCAGCCTGTGGCAGCGTCTGGAGCACCGTTTTGCCATCTCTCACAAACAGGAGATAGCGGTGGTCAGCAGCACGGTCAGCAATCTGTCGATCAAAATTTCCTCGCCGGAGGTGGCGATCAACGCGCTGAGCGGCGGTAACCAGCAGAAGGTGGTGATTGGCCGCTCGCTGCTGACCAACCCGCGCCTGCTGCTGCTGGATGAACCCAGCCGGGGCATTGATATCGGGGCGAAGGCCGACGTGTTCCGCATGATGGTCAAGCTGTCAGAGCAGGGGATCGCGGTGCTGTTTTCCACCTCGGATCTGAAAGAAATTATGGCGGTTTCCGACCGTATTCTGGTGATGTCAGGCGGCAAGCTGACCGCCGATATTCCACGCGCGGCGGCAGAAGAGTCCGCGCTGGTGAAAGCAAGTGCACAGGGGTTTTAACATGACACAACTTTCCGGGAAAGCGCAGTCGGCGCCTGCGATGAAAGCCTTTAACTCGCGGGAGGGATTGATCCTGCTGCTGTTAAAAATGCGCACCTTTATTGCCCTGATTTTAATCGTTGGATTCTTCGCCATCACCGTGCCGGACTTCCTCGCCGTCGGTAGCATGGTGATCATGATTAAACATATCGCCATCAACGCCTTCCTGGCGCTGGGCATCACCTTCGTGATTATTACCGCCGGGATTGACCTGTCGATCGGGGCCACGCTGGGGCTGTGCGGGATGATTGCGGGCTGGCTGATTACCAAAGGCATCGTACTGCCCGCCTTCGGCATCGCGATTTTTCCCAGCGTCTGGGTGGTGGTGCCGCTGGTGCTGCTGATCGGCGGGCTTATCGGTGCGGCCAACGGCTGGATCATCACCCGCTATAACGTCGCGCCGTTTATCTGCACGCTGGGCACCATGTATATCCTGCGCGGTGCAGCGATGCTCACCTCCGGCGGTGAAACGTTCCCCGGGCTACAGGGCAATCCGCAGCTCGGCAATACCGGCTTTGACAAGATCGGCTCCGGCTACTTCCTCGGCCTGCCGTGGGCAATCTGGATGATGATTTTGCTGGCGCTGGTCATCGCCTACGTCGCTCGCCGCCTGCCGTTTGGCCGCCAGGTCTATGCGATTGGCGATAACGAGCGCGCCGCCGAACTGTCCGGCGTGCGGGTAAAGCGGGTGAAAATCTTTGTTTACGCCATCTCCGGCCTCTGTGCGGCGATCGCGGGCATCGTGGTGTCCTCGCAGCTGGTGGCCGCCCACCCGGCAAACGGTACCGCCTTTGAGATGAACGCCATTGCCGCCGTGGTACTGGGCGGCACCTCGCTGGCCGGCGGGCGCGGCACCATCCTCGGCACGCTGATCGGCGCGTTCGTTATCGGCTTCCTCGCAGACGGCCTGATTATGATGGGCGTCAGCGAATTCTGGCAGATGGTGATTAAGGGCATCGTGATCATCATTGCGGTGATTATCGACCAGATGCAGAGCCGCATGCAGCAAAAGGCGGCGGTGGTGGCGCAGAAGGCGCTGCTGGTTGAAGCCGAAGCCACGCGGACAGCCTGAGGTCCGACCGTGCCAGCCTGACGTATAGCAAAACGATTTCGACCCCGGACGGGTGACCCCGTTCTTATTTTCATCCCCGGGCGGCGGCGGCGGCGTGATCCGCAGCGTGCCGCCCGGCAGATAAATTAACAACCTTGCAGCCCCGGCTGCGTGATATTCAGCATGGAGAAGACCCATTATGACAACCTACAACTACCCAAAATTTGGCGCTGGTCTCTGGCATTTTGCAAACTACGTTGACCGTTACGCGGTAGACGGCTACGGCCCGGCGTTGAGTACTCTTGAGCAGATCAAAGCGGCGAAAGAGGTCGGCGATCTTTCCTATGTTGACGTGCCGTATCCGTTCTCGCCGGGTGTAACCCTCAGCCAGGTGAAAGAGGCGCTGGCCGATGCCGGACTCAAAGCGATCGGCATCACCCCGGAGATCTATCTGCGCAAATGGTCGCGCGGGGCCTTTACCAACCCGGACCCGGTGGCGCGTGCAGAAGCGCTGAAGCTGATGAACGAAGCGGCGGACGTGGTGCGTGAGCTGGGTGCCAGCTACGTAAAAGTCTGGCCGGGCCAGGACGGCTGGGACTACCCGTTCCAGGTCGATCACAAGCAGCTGTGGAAGCTGGCGGTAGACGGCATGCGCGAGCTGGCGTCAGCCAACCCGGACGTGAAATTTGCCATTGAATACAAACCGCGCGAGCCGCGCGTAAAAATGACCTGGGATTCGGCGGCGCGCACACTGCTGGGCATTGAGGATATCGGGCTGGATAACGTTGGTATCCTGCTGGACTTCGGCCACGCGCTGTTTGGCGGCGAGTCCCCGGCGGATTCCGCTCAGCTGATTATCGATCGCGGTCGTCTGTTTGGTATGGACGTTAACGACAACCTGCGCGGCTGGGACGATGACCTGGTGGTGGGTACCGTGCATATGACGGAAATTTTCGAGTTCTTCTATGTACTGAAGATCAACAACTGGGACGGCGTCTGGCAGCTGGATCAGTTCCCGTTCCGTGAAGATAACGTTGAGGCCGCGCGCCTGTCGATTCGTTTCCTCAAGCACATTTACCGCGCGCTGGATAAGCTGGATATTCCTGCATTACAGGAAGCGCAGTCGCGCCAGGATGCGATGCAGGCCCAGCGCATTATTCAGAACGCGCTGCTGTCATCGATCGAAGAGTAATCCCCGCTTCAGAAATCCGTCGGGCAACCGGCGGATTCTCACATTCCTCCCTCTTCAAAGTGTTAAATCCCCGTAAAAATCAGGGTTTGATATCGAAAATCTTAATAAAAATACAAATGAAAATCATTACCATCTGTTTCAAATTTTATATATTCTAAACACACTTCGTTGACGTTGCTGCGCGCGAATCGCGATTTGGCCGATGCATAAAGCCCCGGTTGGATAAACGTTAACGTGTTAACTCTTTGGCCGCGTTAGCGTTTAGCGGCTATCCCTGCTGGGAAACACAGCACTGCAGCAAAGATCGCTGTTATCCAGAGTGTTACTGCGAGGTTTGGTTGATGTGGAACCTGAAAAGCCTGTTTAATAAGCATGCTCAGGAAATTCAACGTTTTTTGCAGAAGCGCGGGCATGGTCCCGACGTGGCTGCGGATTTAACCCAGGATGTGTTTCTGCGGATTTTAGGCTCCGCAGCGCCAAAACGGGATGATAATCCGCGTGCCTATCTGCATATGGTGGCGCGCAGTCTTTCGGTGGATCTCTATCGCCGTGAGAAAATCGCCTCGATCGACTATCTGTCGGAAGAGGCCTACTGCGAGCTGCCGGATGAATCGCCCGATCCGGAAAGGGTGACCTCCGATCGTCAGCAGCTGGCGGTGCTTGACCGTGGTCTGACGGCGCTGCCGGAGCAGACCCGGCGTGCCTTTGAGCTCTATCGCTTAGGGGATATGACCATTGCTGAAGTGGCACAGGAACTGGATTTATCGGTGTCCCATACCTGGACGCTGATCCGCCGTGCCTACCAGCATTTACGCACCACGCTGGATGATGATGCGAAGCACTGATGACTTTGCACAGCGACAGCGCGTGTAATTCCCTATAATCTGAATTACCTTTTATTCCCGTTGCCGCAAAGCCGCCGGAATTTGCCAATAATGACTGAGAAAATGTCGCAACACGAAAAGCTGTTTGAAGAAGCCTTCGACTTGATTATTCGCCTGCACGGTGATCCGGGGAATCCGGCCGCGCGCGAACTGGCCGAACGTTGGCGCGCGCGCGGCAAAGAGCATGAGGCGGTGTGGGCCGAAGCCGTTCATCTGCACGGCATGACCGGCAGGGTGGTTCAGGCCCGCAGCCAGACCGTTGCGCAGCCGGTGGGTATTTCTCGTCGGCGCTTTGTGCTGGGCGGTTCCGTTGCCGTGGCGGCAGCCGCTACCGGCCTGGCGCTGGCACCCGGCGTTCTGTTGCAGATGAAAGCCAGTCATTTAACCTCGACCGGCGAAATCCAGCAAATTCCGCTGGAGGACGGTTCAGAAATTATTCTTGGCCCCAACAGCGCCATTGCTTCCCGTTTCACAGCCGATGAGCGCCGCATTGAACTCCTGAACGGAATGGCCTGGCTTAATGTTGCCGACGACGCCCGTCGGCCGTTTAACGCGGTGGTGGAAGGGATGCAGGTGGTGACGCAGAAAGGGGCTTTTGACCTCAGCCGCGATGCCGACCTGCTGACCGTTGCCGTTGAACAGGGCGCGGTGGACGTCGCCACTCCTGGCCTGTCGCTGTCGCTAAACGAATCGGTCACCGCCGGCAGCTGGCTGTCGCTGGATCGCGATGGCGGTCTGGTGGAGCGCGGCACCCGCAATCCGCAGCAGTTTTCGTCCTGGCGCAGCGGCATGCTGGTGGCAGAGAGTGAAACGGTGGCCGCCGTGGTAGCGCGCATTTCCCGCTGGGTGCCGGGTAAAGTGCTGATTGCCAGCCGCGAGCTGGGCGAACAGCGTATCAGCGGCGTGTATAACCTCGCCAATCCGCAGCGTGCGCTGGCGGCGGTGATCCAACCCTACGCCGGAAAAGTGCGCGAAATTACCCCCTGGTTGACCATTATTTCCGCAGTCTGAAAAAAAATTTAAAATTTCTCAGAAAAATCTCAACTCTCGTTCGTTTTATTAAGTAAGAACTGGCTCGGATACGAATCCGCAAAGCCAGCGTACTGATTAATAACACCTGCGGAGTTAAAATGAAGTCTGTGAAGTGCAAACGCGCGGAATCGCGCAACGGCAAAAAGTGGCTGGTGGCAGCCGTGTTCCGTACCAGCGCAATTTCTCTGGCGCTGATGTCGATGCAGCAAAGTGCGTTTGCGCAAACTTCGCCGGTCTCCTTCAATATTCCGGCTGGCTCCCTTTCCGGCGCTATCGCCGAGTTTGGCCGCCAGTCCGGCGTGCAGGTCAGCTATCCACCGGAATTCGCCGCAGGCAAACAGTCGGCGGGCGTCAAGGGTGCCGTCTCGTCGGAAGCGGCGCTGGGCCGCATTTTACAAGGCTCCGGGCTTTCATATCAGTTTGTGAACAGCGACAGCGTCACCCTGGTTAACGGCGGTGCGGCGGCCAACACGTCTGCGTCTGCATCAGCGGCGGACGACTCGCTGCTGCTGGGCACCATCACCGTCACCAGCCGCGCGGGCAGCGATCCGGCCGATGCGCCCTGGCAGGGGGCCAGCTCTCGCGCCCACCTCTCCGCCGAGCAGGTTGAGCGTTTTAGCGGCACATCTGTTGGTGATTTTTTATCGGGTATCCCGGGCGTACTGAACGGTGACGGCCGCAACTCCGGCGCGGTGGACGTGAACATTCGCGGCCTGCAGGGGCAGGGGCGCGTACCGGTGCTGGTTGACGGCGCCAGCCAGGAAACCACCGTCTATCAGGGCTATAACGGCTCCACGGCGCGCACCTATATCGACCCGGACTTTATCGGCTCGGTTGATATTGAAAAAGGGGCCAGCATGGGGGCCGATTCTACCGGCGCGGTCGGCGGGATTGTGCGAATGAGCACCATCGGCGTGAAGGATATCCTGCTGCCGGGCCACGATTTTGGCGTGCGTCTCAAAGGTAACTTTAATACCAACAGCCGCAGCGCGCCGTCGCCGGGCACCACCGGCGGCCTGACCAACCTCGGCACCTATTACAGCTGGGATGAGTTCCCGAGCGGCTTCGGTGATTCATCCGGGACAAATCGCCCGTCGGCGCTGAAACCGACCGGCGGCTCCGGCAGCATCGCCATCGCTGGCACCACCGATGCGGTGGATGTGCTGGCCGCCTATGCCCAGCGTTATAACGGCAACTATTTCGCCGGTAAACGCGGTGGAGACGATGCTCACGCGGTGATTTCAGGCCCAACCGGGCCATTCGGTGAGGTTAACGTCACCGACGGTAATCCACTGACGGCATACCGTGCGGGCGAGGAGGTATTAAACACCTCGCGCGATACGGAGTCATGGCTGCTGAAAGGCACTTTCCGCTTCCAGGACAACCAGAAGTTTGAGCTGGGCTACTCACGCTATATGACCCGCTACGGCAATATTCTCGGTTCGCAGCTGATGAGCTACTTCAATTCGCAACCCTATCAGGGATTGCTGAGTACCATCGATCTGGCAACATGGACCGGTCGCTACAGCTGGAAACCGGAAGACAGCAACCTGATTGATGTGAAGGTCGATACCTTCTACTCCGACGTAGACAACCGCGTTAACTCTGTATTCAACAGCTCTGGCACGCTGTATCCGCAATACTTCTGGCTGGCGTCGAATCGCTGGGGCGGCAACGCGTCGAACACCTCACGTTTCTATAGCGATATTGCCGATGTGACCTGGCAGTATGGCGGTTCATTTACCCGTGAAAACGTGGGATTGCCTGACGGCGTGGATGAAGCGACCATGTCCGGATCGCGTTTTGGCTGGCGCAAAGAGTACAGCGGATTCAGCACCCTTGAAGTGAAGCCGCTCGACTGGGTGACCCTGAGCGGAAACCTGCGCTATTCCACCTTTGAAAGCTTTGACCGCAGCCCGACGCTTGAATCGCCGTTTACGCGCAAAGATCACGGCTGGTCACCGATCTTCAGTCTGATGGTGGAGCCTCTGGATGGCTTCCAGGCTTATGGTAAGTACGGCAGCGTTCTGCGTTCGCCAAGCATCTTTGAATCGATCACCGGTCCGTCATTCTCGGTACCCACTGCGGATAATCCGGTGGCGCCTGAACGCAACAAGAGCCTTGAGTTCGGTGTTAACTATCTGATGGATGGCGTGTTCTTGCCGGATGATAAGCTGCGTTTCCACGGGGCCTGGTTCAGTAACCACATCGACAACTACATCACGCGCGGAAATATCAAACGCTATACGGCCAGTGGACGGGAAAACTACCAGCTGGGCCGCATGAATCTGGACTATGCAGAAATGCGTGGCATTGAGCTGTCCGCACAGTATGACAGCGGACGGGTGTTCGGCAGCGTGGCGTGGAATCACTACACCGACATTATGTTCTGCGCCAAAGACGGCGTAATACATCCAGCCGCCAGCCGCTGTGCGCCGGGTGGCCTCTACAACAGCTTTGCGCAGCAGCAGGTCCCGCCAAAAGATACCGTGACGGTAAACCTGGGATCGCGCTTCCTGGACAGCGATCTGACTGTAGGAACACGTATTAGCTACATCGGCAGCCGTTTTGTTGAGGGGCTGGGTGCGGACGAAGGGCTCGGGCAGGTTTCAGGTATGTACTCCATCGCGCCGTCGGACTGGAAGCCTTACACCCTGGTCGATCTCTACGCCAGCTACAAACTAAACCAGAACGCCACCTTCGATCTGTCGGTGGATAACCTGACCGACCGTTACTACGTCGATGCGCTGAACACCATTCCGATCCCTGCGCCAGGCCGTACCGTGCGCGGTGGCGTGACGCTGAAATTCTGATGTTAAACAAATGCCGCCTGCCGCAGAGCAGGCGCATGGGAGAAAATCAATGAGCGATGTGAGTACCCAAACCGAAAACCTGACCCGCGCGCAGCGGCTGAAGGTGGCCACCACCAGCAGCCATGACAGCCTGGATCAGCGCATTATGGCGGGCGACCCGTTTGCCAGCCGCGAACGTTACGGTCTGTTTGTGAAGGTGCAGTACCAGTTTCATCGTGAAATCGATGCATTGTATGAATCTGCGCTGTTGGAGCCGCTGCTGCCTGATTTAGCCGGGCGACGTCGCTTCCCGCTGATTGGCCAGGATCTGGCCGACCTGGGGCAGGAACTGCCGCAGCCGGAAAGCGCAACGGCATTCAGTACGGCGGAAATCCCGGATATTGCCAGTGCTCTGGGCTGGCTGTACGTGGCGGAAGGCTCCAATATCGGCGCCGGTTTCCTGATCAAACAGGCGGAGAAGCTGGGGCTGTCCGGCGAGTTTGGTGCGCGCCATCTTGCCGGTGCGCCGGAAGGGCGAGGCCGCCACTGGCGTACCTTTACCGCCGCGCTGGACCAGCTGCCGCTGGACGAAGCCGGGGAAGCGCGCGCAATTGCCGGTGCGCAGCAGGCCTTTGCCCGCGTGCGTGAGTTGGTTGAACACTATTATGTGCGTTAGGCCATAGAGCCACACAGGCAGTGAACAGTCGTCCAGGACGTTGAGATTGTCAGTTAGCTGTTTTGCTGGTGGAAAGGATGCCTGCCAGCTGTCAGTCGTTGTGCCCGAACACAGGGAGTGTGAGGGAGTAAAAGCAGTACCCGAAGTAAGCAGTACGAGTAAGTAGTAAATCCTCCCGACGTCAGGAAGGATTGTACCTACATTATGTAATGATAATCATTTGTGTTTTCATTCAATGTATTTCCACTTTTAACCTATGCTTTTCAGGAAAAATGAAATGAATCAGATTATGAAGAAATCAGTACTTGCTCTTGCTCTGTTTGGCGCAGCCGGTGCTGCTCAGGCCGTAGTCGTCACTAACCAGAGCTACACGGAAACGGGTGGGATTCGCGTTGGTCAGACAACTGCAGCTGTACCGACTCCTGCCGCCGGCGTTGATGGTCAGCTGTATGGTGCCAAAGCTACCTTTACTCACTTTGCTTCACCGACCTATCAGGATGCGAGTGGGGCATTCCACTTCAGCGGTCGCGAAATGGTGGCGGATGGCGCACCGGGTCCTGCGGGTCCTGGCCCGGATCACACTAAACTGGGCGTATGGTCATTTGCCCAAGTCGGTACTCAGGACGTCTGGTTCGGCGAATGGGATGGCGAAGCCACTTCAGGCGCCGTGGGCACCAAAACGGCCGGTACCCACACGGTGTTCTACGCGGGTGAAAACGGTGACGTAGCCACCACGCTGCCAACGGCTGCACCGGTTAGCTACACAATTAAGTCCATCAATCAGTACAGCGGCACGCTGCCAACCAGTACGCTGAGCGCCAACTTCAACACTAAAGTGGCCAGCTCTTCCGGTGACATCAACTTCACCGGCGGCACCATCAGCACTGTCGGTACTGATGTGCGTCTGGCAGCAACCAGCGTAGGCGTGCTGAGTGCTTCCGGCACCGGCGGTACGCTGGACGGTAAATTCTTCGGCACCGGTGCCAGCGCAGTGGCCGGTATCGTTAAGTTTGCCGATCGCAACAAAGATACCGCATTCGGCGGTACTAAGAACTAATCCGGTGGCGAATCTCACCACCTTACGTGCAGGGATCAACCCCTCAGCGGGAACGACGCTGATGGTCTGATTCGCTGCCTTCCCGGGAGCAAAGGCCGCTGGTCTTTGCTCTTTTTTGCGTCCGCTCTGCCCGTTCCGAGCGGCACCGTTGCCTCAGGGATCATGATCTATGCCGACCGTTCCGTTACCCGTTGCCCGCTACTTTACACCGCGCCGCGCCGCACTCAGCCTGATTGCGCTGCTGATGGCCTCCGTTACCGTCACGGCGGTGGCGCAGGAGCGTGAAGATACGCGGCGCATGCTCGAAATGAGCATTGAGCGCCAGGGGGCCGAACGCGAGCGCGAAATACTGAAAGATGAAACGGCCACTGGCCAGCGGCCCACGCTGACCATTGACGGCCAGACCTACCAGGTGGAACACACCGCCAGCGCGCTGGGCCAGGCGCTCTATCTTTCACTGCAGTATCAGCAGTGGCAGGCGGCCAACCGTTTCCTGCAGGAGTACCTGACCCTGCCGGATCGCGACCCGCTGCTGGAACACTATGCCCGCGGAATGCTGGCGCGGGTGGTGGGCGATAACGACACCGCTATTACCGAATTCCGCAAGCTGCTGGCACAGCAGCCGGACTTTATTCTCGGCAGGCTGGAGCTGGCAAGAACGCTGTTTGACGATGCGCAGGAGCGTGAAGCGAAAGAGGCCTTTGCCGATGCGCTGGCGATTATCGACGCCCGCGATCCGCAAACCGCCGGGGTGCGCAAAACCATCGGTGCCTACCAGCAGGCGCTGGAAAAACGCGGCGACTGGAGCGGCTCGTTCTCCTTCGGCCCCAGCTGGAGCGACAACGTCAACCGCACCTCCGCCAGCCGCACCTGTCTGATTAGCGACAGCACCGGTTTCTGCTACTACGAGCGCGCGCTGCCGGAGGCGTTAAAAGCCACCGGCACCGATTTTGACTTCAGCGTTCAGCGCCGACTGGCGATAAAAGGGCATCACGGCGTGTATCTGCGCTCGCTGCTGTACGGCACGCAGTATCGCAATCACGGTGAATTTAACGAAACCACCGTGACGTTACAGGGCGGCTACAGCTATCGCGATGCGCGCCAGCAGCTGATGCTGGCCCCGTCGTTTGAATATTACGAGTGGGGCAACGATGCGATGTACGGCGCGCCCGGCGTGCACGGCGAGTGGAGCTATATGCTGTCGTCCGCCTCGCTGGTTAAGCTGGAGGCGGATTATAAAGACATGCAGTATCGCCGCGCCGACTACGCCCGCAACTTTGACGGCGCGCAGCAGTCGGTGTACGGCACCTGGTACCGTGAGCTGACGCCGGGCTGGACGGTGTTTGGCGGGCTGGATTTTGTCAACAGCCACGCGAAGGACCCGACGGCGGAATATCAGCAGAAGGGCGTGCGGCTGGGGGCCTCGCTGCGCTTTGATGCCGGGTTTGACGGCACGCTTTCCGCCTCATATCGCCAACGTGACTATGAGTTGTACAACCCGCTGATTGAAGTGCGTCGGCGCGACCAGGAGCAGAACTATACCCTGGTTCTGCGTGCGCCGCGCTGGGAGCTGGCCGGATTTGTTCCCAGCCTGACGCTGCGGCACAACCGGGTGAAAAGTAACGCCGACTGGATCTACTCCTACAACCGCAACGACGCCAGCCTGAAGCTGGAGTACAGCTTCTGATCGGGGAAGCCTCTCAGATCGCAATCGCCTTGCCAGCGTGCAGATAACGCTGGCCCGGTGGCGAATCTTAAGCTGAGGTCCGTGCGGGCGTGATTCGGGCTGACAGTCAGGCCTTCCCGACTCGGCGCGGCGTCTCGCGGCGGAAGCCCAGACCGATCATCCAGCCGAAAACGTAAGGCAGGAAGCGGTAGCGTTTCACGATGCGCGGTATCGGGCTGGTCTGGCCCGGCTCACGTTTTTTGCCGCTCATCTTAATCTGAATAAACTGGGTGGCGCAGGTCGGGAACTGGCGGCGGCGCTGCACCTTATTCAGCTGGTGCAGGCTGACCTCGCCATTGAGCAGCGGGCGGGTGAGCAGGTTGGCGGTGGCGACCGCGTCCTGGATCGCCAGGTTCACCCCCACGCCGCCAATCGGTGACATGGCGTGCGCGGCGTCGCCGATGCACAGCAAACCCTCTTTCGCCCAGCTGTCGAGCCGATCAATACGGATCTCCAGCAGCCGCAGCTTGCTCCAGCGATCCAGCTCCGCCAGCCTGTCGGCGGGGAAGGGGGAAACCGTGGCGACCTGCTGCTTAAAGGCATCAATACCGGAGGCCTCCAGCTCGCCAAACTGGCCCTTGGTAATGGAATAGCCGCACTGCCAGAAACTGCCGCGATCGATCATAATAAAGTTCTGCTTCGGCCCCTTATGGCCCATCCCCCACTGCGGGTCCTCTTCGCGCTTATCCAGGCGGAACCAGACTACGTCTCGCGGCGCGCCGAACGATTTTCCGCTCAGCTGCGCTTTTTCCCGCACCTTTGAGTGGCGGCCGTCGCAGCCGACCACCAGCCGGGCACGAATCTCACGCGTCTGGCCGTCGGCAATCGCGCGCACGCCGCATACCCGGCCATCGGCAGTGATCAGATCGTCGAAGGCACAGGATTGCAAAAGGGTAAAACCGGGAAGGGCGCTGGCGCGCTCGGCGAGAAAATTCAGGAAGTCCCACTGCGGCATAAAGGCGATAAATTTGCACTTCACCGGCAGGCGGGTGAAGTTTGCCAGCGTCACCTCTTCGCCACCGACCTCGGCCTGTAGCTTTTCGGCGCGCTGGTGGGGCAGCTTCAGCAGATCCTCAAGCAGCCCGAGGTGATGCATGATCTGCAGCGTTGAGGGGTGAATGGTGTCGCCGCGAAAATCGCGTAAAAAGTCGGCGTGCTTTTCCAGAACCACAACCTGCACGCCTGCCCGTGCCAGCAAATAGCCGAGCATCAAACCGGCAGGACCACCGCCGACGATGCAACAGTCGGCGGTGAGCGTTTCCGCTGTCCGATCCATACAATCCACCTCTGCAATGCGATAAGTGAATTATATGATAATGCTTATCATTATCTATATCGAGTCATGATTCGCCTGCGGGTGAGGATTATTTAATTTCCACCGCGTAGTCTGCCACCGGGGTGATTTTTTTAATCAGCTTATTATCAAACAGGAACTGCTCGTAGGCCTGGTAGCGGGCGGTGTCCAGATGCGCCGGATCGCGGGCGAACAGCGGCAGTGATTTCTGCCACGCCTGGCGGTTCAGATCGGTGTTCAGCTCCGGGTGGCTGCTGGCAAAGGCCTTCCAGGTTTCCTGCGGGTGTGCCTGAAGATAGTCGTTACCCTTCTTCAGCGCGGCGAGGAATTTGGCAATTTTCGGCTTGTTGACGTCATCGCGGTTAGCGACAATCACCAGCTCGTCATAGGCCGGAACGCCGTAATCTTCCACGTTGAACACCTTAGGATCTTTGCCCTGGATTTGCACTTCCAGCGCCTCGATATTGCGATAGCCGCCGATCACCGCATCCACCTGGCCCGCCAGCAGCGCACCGGTCAGCTGGAAGTTGACGTTAACCGGGGTGATATCGGCAGAGGAAATTCCCTCGTGCTTGAGCATGGTGCCCAGCGTGGCTTCTTCAATGCCGGTCACCGAGAAGCCGACCTTTTTGCCTTTCAGATCGGCAGGCGATTTAATGTTTTTATCCAGCGTCATCACCGTGTTTAGCGGCGTATTCACCAGCGTGCCGACGCGTACCAGCGGTAATCCCTGGTCGGCGAAGAAGTGCAGCTGCGGCTGATAGGTGATTGCCAGATCGGCTTTCTTTGCGGCCACCAGGCGCGGCGGCAGGGAAGGATCGGACGGCGGCACGATCTTCACGTCCAGCCCTTCGGCTTCAAACGCGCCAATCTGCTCGGCAACGATAATCGGCGCGTGGTCCGGGTTAACGTACCAGTCCAGCATCAGCGTGACGTTTTCCGCCGCGGCGGCGTGGCCCGCAATGGCCGTTCCCAGCAGCAGGGCGCAGAGGTTCTTTTTCATTGCTGTTATTCCTTGTTATGTCGTTTGCAGGTGATTATTCCGCCGTCCAGTTAATCAGGCGGCGCAGCAGGCTATCGACGGCAACCCAGAGCAGCACCGTCATCAGAATCAAAATAAACAGCGCGGCGAACAGCTGGTCGGTCTGCATCCGCGCATTAGCGTTGAGCATCAGATAACCCAGACCTTCGGCCGAGCCGACCCATTCGCCGATAATCGCCCCGATGGGGGCCACGGCGGCCGCCATGCGCAGCCCGGTGCCGAAGGCGGGCAGCGCCGCCATCAGCCGCACGTGGCGCAGCAGCGCCCAGGGGGAAGCTCCCATCGTGCGGGCCAGATCGAGGTAGTCGTTATTCACCCGGCGCAGACCATCAAAGAATGCCGAAGTGACGGGGAAGAAGATCACCAGCACCGCCATCGCCACCTTGGCGCTCATGCCAAAGCCGAACCACAGCACCAGCAGCGGGGCGAGGGCAAACACCGGGATCGCCTGACTGGTCAGCACCAGCGGCATCAGCCAGCGCTGTAAGCGTGGGGAAAACACCATGCTCAGCGCCAGCAGTGCGCCGAGCAGAACCCCGAGCAGCAGGCCGCTGACCACCTCCGATGCTGTTACCAGCGAGTGGTAGGCCAGGAATCCGCGACCCTCCCACAGCGCCTGCGCAACGGCGGCGGGCGTCGGCAGCAGAAACGCCGGAATATTGCTCAGCGTAGCCAGCCACCACAGCAGTACCAGACCGATAAACACCGTCAGCCCGCGGCCCCATTTAGCCAGACGACTGTCCTGTTGATGGCTCATTCTGCGGCCCTCACCAGCTGTTGCAGCAGCTCGGCCTGACTCTTCAGCAGGTCGGCATCATCCGGCGCGCGCGGCGGCAGGCCACCGATATGATGGCTGTCATCAATACCTGCCGGATGCGGAGACAGCACCAGCAGCCGGTGGCTGAGGCGGCAGGCCTCCATCGGATCATGGGTGATCAACAGCACGGTATGGTCGGCCAGCAGCTCGGCCGCCAGGGTCTGGATGGTGGCGCGGGTGATGGCATCCAGCGCCGAGAAAGGCTCATCCATCAACACGATCGGCTGGCGCTCGTACAGCGTACGGGCGATCGCCGCGCGCTGCCGCATCCCCCCGGAGAGCGCGGCAGGGCGGTCGTCGCCGTGGCCGCTCAGTCCGACCTGTTCCAGCAGATGCTCCGCCCAGGTGAGGTCGGCTTTTTCCCCGCGCAGGCGAGGGCCGAGAGTGATGTTTTCCCGCACCGTCAGCCACGGATAGAGCAGATCCCGCTGGCCCATATAGGCAATGCGCCCCGGAACCGGCAGGCCGTCGCTGGCGGTGACCGAACCTGACGTGGCCTTAGCCAGCCCGGCGATAATCTTCAGCAGGCTGGTTTTCCCCGCGCCGCTGGCGCCAAGCATGGCGACGAAGGTACCGCCCTCAATGCGGAAGTTCAGCCGCTCAAAGATAACCCGGTCGCCGAAGCGCAGGGTCAGATCGCGGATGTCTATGCCGGGGCGGGAAATCACGCCGTTCACCACGCGTTAACCGGGTTGTCGACCGCGTTCAGCCCCATCTGCCAGAAGGCGCCTTCCAGCCGGGTGGCGGTCGTGAAGATTTCACTCAGCCGATCGAAACGGGCGTCGGCACCGCGCTGCTGGCCCACGCGGTCGAGCAGCTCAATCGCCGCTTTCACGCCGTCCAGATAGCCCTGGTCGCTGTAGTTCTGCATCCACGAAGCGTAAGGATTACCCTCCATCACCGTGGCCGGGTCGGCCAGCAGGCGCAGGCCAACTTCCGCATAGCCCGCCACGCAGGGCAGCAGGGCGGCCAGCAGTTCCAGCGCATCGCCCGAGTGGCCGATATCCAGTACGTAGCGGGTGTAGTTGATGGTTTCAGTGGCTTCCTGCTCGTGTTCCATCTGCGTTTCGTTCAGGCCCCATCCGGCGCAGTAGCCGACGTGCAGCGGCAGTTCGGCGACGATGTTGTTCAGCGATCCGGCGGCGGCGCGGATGTCCGGCAGGGTGTGGAATTTGGTGACCAGCAGGGCGTAGGCGCGGGCGAAGTGGACGAGGAACAGATAGTCCTGGGTCAGGTAGCGGCGGAAGGCAATTTCCGGCAGCGTACCGGCACCCAGCTGTTGCAGGAACGGGTGGGCGACGTAGTGTTCCCAGTGCGGTCCGGCATTTTGACGGAGGCGACCAAACAGACCGAATTCGAACATTGAAGCAGGCATAAGATCTCCAAAATCGTGGTGGAGATCCGGGGTGCGGCGGCGGTGTGAAGAGGCAAATACCGATCTGTGTTTGCCAACCCGTCCCTTCGCTGGCATGACCCAGATCAGGTTCAAAGGGTTCGGCATTGCTGCCATCTCAGCCCGTTACAGGACACCCCTCGGAGGCGGTTGTTATACGATATTTATTTTTTGATTACAATCGATTGATTGGGGCCCGTGTTCCAGCAGGCTGGTTGTTCCCCCGGTCGGTCGGTCCTCGCGCCGCTGCGCGGTGCCCTCACTGCGGTCGTCAGCCTGTCGGACCGTCAGAGACGGGCCGTCCATGGCCCGGCTCTGACTTTCCCCCGCGTCCATGCGGGTGAATCCTGGCTTCCTCGCTTCGTTCAGCGCTGCGGATTGCCCGCTCGGGGGAACAGCCAGTCTGCTTTTGACTCAGGAGTTGTTTGTAAAGGAAACATGGCTTCGTGCTTTGTATGATAAATGTCCACTGATGGGGACTTATGGAAGCTCAGCGTTCCATTTGACCGGATGCTTTACGGAATCTCAGTGTTCCAGCAGGCTGGTTGTTCCCCCGGTCGGGCGGTCCTCGCGCCGCTGCGCGGTGCCTTCACTGCGTTCGTCAGCCTGTCGGACCGCCAGAGACGGGCCGTCCATGGCCCGGCTCTGACTTTCCCCCGCGTCCATGCGGGTGAATCCTGGCTTCCTCGCTCCGTTCAGCGCTGCGGATTGCCCGATCAGGGGAGCAACCAGTCTGCTTTTGGCTTGAGTGTTGTCTGAAAGACAGACCTGGCTTCCTCGCTTCGTTCAGCGCTGCGGATTGCCCGCTCGGGGGAGCAACCAGTCTGCTTTTGGCTTGGGTGTTGTCTGAAAGACAGATCTGATTTCTTCGCTCCTTTCAGTGCTGCGTATTACCTGACCGGGGGAGCAGCCAGTGTGCTTTTGACTTAAGTGCTGCCTGTGGGAAGTCCGTGTTGTCGTTTTTTAAACCTGGCAGCGGATGTTTCAAACGCTGGAGCTGGTGGTTTGCATTTGTGGGTGTTTTTATCGGAGTTATATTCAAATTGAATGTTTTTTTCCCGAATTTCGTGCAATTTTGGGTGGTTAGTGATTTCTGGACGATTTACAGAAACTCAATGCTTGCTCTAACTGGCGGCTTTTAACAGCCCGCACAATGCAAGAAAGAGGGGGGGCCTTGGTGGCTGGCGGGTAATCCGCAGCGCCGAGGAGCAGGCATTACGCCAGGAGAAGGCAGCAGGGACGCTGCCATCAGGCCGGGTTTGAACAGGGATGTTCAATCCTGGCCGGTCCGTCGGCGAAATGCCGAAAACGAGGGAACCGCCACGCGGCGCGAGGACCGGCCGCCTGCCACCGAGGCCACCCCTTTTTCACCATTCTCATCGCGATAAAGCGATAAAAAAAGCCAAACTACCCACTACAGATTCGTTCATGGCTCGGCTCTGAATTTCATCACATTGTGCGGCAAACTCCTTGCTCCCAGGCTATTTAAAGCGCTGCGAATTGACCGATCGAGGGAGCAGCCAGTCTGTTTTAGGTTTGGTGAGGGGTAGGGGAAAACATCGCCTCCTTGCTTTGTACTGCACTCGTACTCGGCGGCATGGCGTGCCTTAACAAAATTTAATGCTGCGGCGGTTTATCGCCGGGGGAAATCCGGCATCGAGCCTTACCTGTTGCGGGTTGAGGTAGATACTCGCCCGTTCACGCCCCTGGGTGGATTATTAAGTTCTTTTCAGGTTTCCTGTTTTTACTTGTGGCCCTGAGCGGGCGGCGATCATACTGCGCGCAAATGCCCGATTCTGTAAGGAACCTCACCATGTCGCAGTCGCTTTATTCACGCTATGTTGCCGCCCGTGCGGACCACCCTCAGCTTTATGCCCGCGATCTTGCCGCGCTGCTGGAAACCAGCGAAGCACAGCTCGCCGCCGCGCGCGTGGGCCACGATGCCCGCCGTCTGGCCGATGAACCCAAAGCCCTGCTCGGCGCGCTGGCGTCGGTCGGTGAACTGAAGGCGATTACGCGTAACGACTGGGCGGTTCACGAGCAGGTGGGCCATTACGTTAATCAGCAACTGGACGGCCACGCGGGCCTGATCCTCAATCCGGGCGGCATCGATTTACGCCTGTTCCTCAAGCAGTGGCACAGCGCCTTTGTGCTGGAAGAATCTTCCGCACGCGGCGTGCGCCATAGCCTGCAATTCTTCGATGCGCAGGGTGACGCCATCCACAAAGTTTACACCACCGGAAACAGCGATATGGCCGCCTGGCAGCAGCTGATTGCACAGTTTGCCCGCGAGGAGAACCCGGAG
This sequence comes from Erwinia sp. INIA01, assembly GCF_025947915.1. Classification (NCBI taxonomy): domain Bacteria; kingdom Pseudomonadati; phylum Pseudomonadota; class Gammaproteobacteria; order Enterobacterales; family Erwiniaceae; genus Erwinia; species Erwinia sp. INIA01. Next base: position 137,622 of record NZ_JAPDNC010000005.1, on the reverse strand, counting down.
CTGGAAGTGGTTGCCGCCCAGAAGCAGGCGTTCGCCACGGAAGTGGACAGCGCGCGGCTGGAAGAAGAGTGGCGCGGCATGACCGACGTGCATCAGTTTTACATGATCCTGCACCGCCATCGTCTCTCTCGCCAGCAGGCGTTTAACAGCGTCAGCGACGATCTGGCCCGCCGGGTCGACAATCAGGCCGTTGAAGCACTGCTTAACCGCGTACAGCAGGACGGCAATCCGATCATGGTGTTTGTGGCGAACCGTGGCGCGGTGCAGATCTTTACCGGTCCGCTGGCGCGCGTTGAGCCGATGCGCGGCTGGCTGAATATTTTCAATCCAGAGTTTACGCTGCACCTGCGCGACAGCGAGATTGCGGAGAGCTGGATCACCCGCAAACCGACGGTTGACGGCGTGGTGACCAGTCTGGAGTTGTACGCTGCCGACGGTACGCAGATTGCGCAGCTGTACGGCGAGCGTAAAGAAGGCCAGCCGGAGCAGTCGCTGTGGCGCGAGCAGTTAGCCGAGTTGGAAGAGTCAGAGGTAACAGTCTGATTTGAGTGTGTGTGAAATAAGGTCTTTTTGAGACCATTTAGCCGCTATCGATGGACGATGGCGGCTTTTTTTTGCCCTGTTTTTGTCGCGCCAGGAATGGCGGGGAGGGGGCTCTCGGTTCCGTCATTTCGCTTACGGATCCGCCCGTACGCGTCAGCGACAAAATCCGATACCGTGCATGCCAAGATGAAAATGTGAAGCGTGAGCCGCGTTATAGTCAGGCCCCAGCGCATTACCAAAGCTGGCACATCCATTGCGCCAGAGTATATGCAGTGCGGCTGACTCGCTGGCAGGCTCTTGCCAGTTTTTCGCTACCCGCAACCAGCGCCCGTTAGCCAGTTGAAAAGCGGTGATATCCCAGGCCTCTGCGGTGGCATGTTCGCTGCGCCGCCCCTGCTCACGATGATAAATATTGCGACAGGCAAAGCTGCCAACATGTTCAATACGCCGCAGCGGGCTTGCTAGCTCCGACTGCTGCAATAATTGGTGACTGCGTGTGACATACATTGTGCTGGCGACGGCCATGGGGCAACTCGCCAGAAAACTGCTGCTCAGTGACACCGGGCCAAATTTGCTGATGCGAATGGGCTGCGCGATAGTGCATTCTCCTTTGGGCTGTGGCTCTTCACGAAAACTGACCAGTCCCTGCGCACTGGCGCGCTGCAATACCGCCAGACAGGCTTGCGGATCGCCTTTCAACTTCTGCAATTTATAACGGGTTATCCAGCCCGGCGGGTCGGTCACATCCAGTGGAATAAAGGGGTTCCACTGTGCAGGAAGATGAGATTTTAACCAGGGAAGGCTCCACCAGGCTGCCAGCGCCAGAAGCGTTATCACGATAAGTACGCGCAAAATAGGTTACCCGTCATGTTGTCAATATAGATAAGTGTAGCTCTACCGTTTTTTTAGCCAGCTGGCTTCCCTGCATTGCCTGGCTGCGTTAACCAGCAATGGAGCGATGAAGCCAGGGGGCATCCGCAGGGCACGGAAGAAAGCCAGAGCCTGGCCATGGATGAATATCTTGCGGGTGGTTTGGCGTTTTTATCGCGATGGGGCGGTGGAATAGGGGCGGCCTCGGTGGCTGGCGGGAGGTCCTCGCGCCGCGTGGCGTTTCCCTCGATTCCGGCATTTCGCCGACGGACCGGCCAGGATTGAACATCCCTGTTCAAACCTGGCCTGATGGCAGCGTCCCTGCTGCCTTCTCCTGGCGTAATGCCTCCACCTCGGCGCTGTGGATTACCCGCCAGCCACCGAGGCCGCTCCTCTTTTCTTGCATTGTGCGGGCTGTTAAAAGCTGCCAGTTATTGGAAACACGGGGTTTCTGTTAAACGACCAGAGAACCTTAACCATCCGCAGGGTGCGGAAAAAAGCCAGAGCCGGGCCATGGATGAATATGTTGTGGGTGGTTTGGCGTTTTTATCGCGATGGGGGCGGTGGAAAAGGGGCGGCCTCGGTGGCTGGCGGCCGGTCCTCGCGCCGCGTGGCGGTGCCCTCGTTTCCGGCGTTCCGCCGACGGATCGGCCAGGATTGAACATCCCTGTTCAAACCCGACCTGATGGCAGCGTCCCTGCTGCCTTCTCCTGGCGTAATGCCTCCACCTCGGCGCTGTGGATTACCCGCCAGCCCCCGAGGCCGCCCCTCTTTTCTTGCACTGTGCGGGCTGTTAGAAACTGCCAGCACAACGTTCCAATCATCCGCAAACGTGGCATAAAGCACGAAAGCCATGTTTCCTCAACAGACAACGCTTAAGCCAAAAGCAGACTGGCTGCTCCCCCGTGCGGGCAATCCACAGCGCTGAACGGAGCGAGGAAGCCAGGTCTGTCTTTCAGACAACGCTTAAGCCAAAAGCAGACTGGTTGCTCCCCCGAGCGGGCAATCCACAGCGCTGAACGGAGCGAGGAAGCCAGGATTCACCCGCATGGACGCGGGGGAAAGTCAGAGCCGGGCCATGGACGGCCCGTCTCTGGCGGTCCGACAGGCTGACGACCGCAGTGAAGGCACCGCGTAGCGGCGCGAGGACCGCCCGACCGGGGGAGCAACCAGGCAGCTGATCCACAGGGCTATCAGTGAAGGCCCGCGCGGGAGAGCAGGCAGTCCGCTGAAGCACGGAGCAACTATGAGGCAACTAGTCGGCTGAAAAACCGAGTGTCTATCGAGCAGCCTAACCAGCATTTCAGGAAACCCACGTATCCTTCCCCGGCACGCTTCTTGCTTAATCACCTGCATCACCATGACCTGTCAGGCCCGCCTATGCCACTCTCCGCACTCAGCTTCGTCCTTGCATCAAAAAAAAGCGAAATCACCTGTCTACAGCAGCTACTGGAAATGGGCAGACTGGTCGGCGCGGTCAGCCAGCTGATCCACGTCCTGCAACGCGAACGCGGCACGGCCAACATCTTTTTATGCTCCCACGGCGAACTCTGGGCAGAACAGCTCAGCGAACGGGCGCTACAGGTGCAGCTGGCGGAACGGGCGGTGGACGATCGACTACAAACGCTCGATCTCAGCGGGCAAAGCATGACGAATGCGCCGCGCCTGTTCAGCCGCATTGCCGCCGTACTCCACAGCCTCAGCACGCTACCGCTGCTGCGCCGCCAGATTCAGGCACAGGAGATTGGCCAGCCGGAGGCCATGCGCCAGTTTAACGACGTGATCCGTACCCATCTGGCACTGATATTCGAAGCGGCCGATATCTCCGGCGATCCGCCCATCTCGCGGGCGCTGCTGGCGATGTTCAGCTTTATGCAGGGGAAAGAGCTGGCGGGGCAGGAGCGCGCGACGGGCGCTGCGGGATTCGCCGCACGGCGCTTCGACGAAGCGGCACAGCAGCAATTGCTGGATCTGATTGAAGGCCAGGAACGCTGTTTGCAAACCTTCAGCGAATTCGCCGACGCCCGCTGCCTGGCGCTGTGGCAGCAGCAGCTTAACGCCGACAGCAGCGAGTTTGAACGCCTTCGCCGTATTGCCTGCACCCGTGCAACACCGGCAGATAACGGCGGAGATACCGCGCTGCGCTGGTTTGAGGTCACCACGGCGCGCATCGACGGCATGAAAGGGGTGGAAGACCTTCTGGAAGATGTGTTGATGGCCTGCTGCCGTCAGCGGATTGATGACGCGCAGGCGTCGCTGGCGATGCAGCAGCAGGACATCGGCGAGATCCCTCCGCATGAACCACACTATTCGGCGCTGATCCCGCCGCAGCTCAGCCGTTCGGTGCTGGAACTGGTTGAGCAGCAGTCCCGCCAGCTACAGGCGATGGATACCGAGCTGGCCGGGTTACGCGCCACGCTGGCCGAACGCAAACTGGTGGAGCGAGCCAAAGGGTTGCTGATGCAGCATCACGGCATGACCGAACCGCAGGCACATAAAATCCTGCGCGATATGGCGATGAACCAGAACCGTAAGCTGTCGGACGTCGCCGAAGCGATGCTCGCCATGTCGGCGGTGTTGGGTAAAAAGAGCAACTAATACTAAAGGAGTAGTTGCACTATTGGTGTGCCATTGCGCTGTGCAACGCGTGCCGCTGCGGTGCAGTGAAACCCCAGGTGTGGACAGATAATGAGCTAACCGACTGATTTTTCGATGAGCCATGAAGTTGGCATACAAGCTGCATTGTTATTAACCATAACGACTAAGCCAACGGCGGTTTAGTCAGAGTTACGGATAAAGGCGTCCGTCAGCGTTCAGGAAACTGAGCGCTGACAGGACGCTTTTTTTTTGCTCATTTTTCAACATTACAGGAAGCCGCAATGACGCAAGACGACAAAAAAATGCCCGCGCAGTTCTCCCGCCGCCGCTTTATCGCCAGCAGTGCGGCGCTGGGCGGCAGCCTGCTGGTGCCGGGCCTGATGAACAGCGTCTGGGCGGCCGGTTCCGATGCGCCTGAGAAGAAAGCGATCCGCGTCGGCTTTATCCCGCTGACCGACTGTTCCTCGGTGGTGATGGCGGCGGTGAAGAAGTTTGACGAGAAGTACGGCATCAAAATCATTCCCAGCAAGGAGTCGAGCTGGGCATCGGTGCGCGACAAGCTGGTTTCCGGCGAACTGGACGCCGCGCACGTGCTGTACGGGCTGGTGTACGGCCTGCAGCTGGGCGTCTCCGGCCCGCAGCATGATATGGCGATGCTGATGACGCTGAACAATAACGGCCAGGCGATCACCCTGTCGAATCAGTTGAAGCAGGCGGGCGTCAGCGATGCCGCCTCGCTGAAGAAGGTGGTCGATGCCAGCGCCAAAGGCACCTACACCTTTGCGCAAACCTTCCCGACCGGCACCCACGCCATGTGGCTCTATTACTGGCTGGCGAATGCCGGTATCCACCCGTTTAACGACGTGCGCAACGTGGTGGTGCCGCCGCCGCAGATGGTGGTGAACATGAAAATCGGCAACATGAGCGGCTTTTGCGTGGGCGAACCGTGGAATCAGCGCGCCATTCAGGACGATATCGGCTTCACCGCCGTCACCACGCAGGAGATCTGGCCGGATCACCCGGAAAAAATTCTCGGCACCACCGCATCCTGGGTTGATGCCAATCCGAATGCCGCCCGCGCGCTGACCGCTGCGGTGCTGGATGCCTCGCGCTGGATTGACACCTCGGACGCCAATCGCATTGAAACCGCCCAGGTAGTAGCGGCTCGCGCGTACATCAACACCCCGGTGGAAACCATCCAGGGGCGGATGCTTGGCGACTATCAGAACGGGCTGGGCAAAACGTGGCAGGACGCCCACGCCATGCGCTTCTTCAACGACGGCGCGGTCAACTACCCGTACCTCTCCGACGGCATGTGGTTCCTCACTCAGCACAGGCGCTGGGGGCTGCTGGACCATGACCCGGACTATCTGGCGGTGGCGAAAAAAATTAACCGCACCGATATCTACAAACAGGCGGCCAGCGCGGTCGGCGGCATCAACCTGCCGTCCAGTGAGATGCGCAGCAGCACGCTGATCGACGGGAAAGTCTGGGACGGCAGTAACCCTGCCGACTACGCCAACAGTTTTGCTATGAAACGCTAAGAGAGGTCGCCGATGTCCGCCAATGTTAAAACCAAAACCGTCGAGCCGCTCGAAGCGACGAGCGCAGAAATTGTTTCCATAAATCCGGCCGCGCTGCATGCGGCACCACCGGTAACTGCGGTGAAAGCGCCGTCCGCCATATCGCTGCGAGTGATGCTGCGCGGAGCACTGCAAAAAGCCCTTCCGGCATTGCTGGGGGCGATAGTGCTGATTGCGATCTGGCAGATTGCCGCCATCGGCAGCAAAGGATTTCCCACCCCGTTGAAAACCTGGGAAGCGGCGAAGGTGATTTTCGCCGATCCGTTTTACGTCGCCGGGCCTAACGACATGGGCATCGGCTGGAACGTGTTGGCCTCGTTGAAGCGTGTGGCGATGGGCTTCGGGCTGGCGGCGCTGATCGGCATTCCCGCCGGTTTCCTGATCGGCCGTTTCAGCTTTATCGCCAGCATGCTTAACCCGATTATTTCGCTGCTGCGTCCGGTCAGCCCGCTGGCGTGGCTGCCGATTGGCCTGCTGCTGTTCCAGCGTGCCGAACCGGCCTCGGCGTGGACCATCTTTATCTGCTCGATCTGGCCGATGATCCTCAACACCGCCGAAGGGGTAACGCGTATTCCGCAGGACTACCTCAACGTGGCGCGGGTGCTCAAGCTTAGCGAATTCACCGTGATGCGCAAAATCCTGTTCCCCGCCGTGCTGCCCTACATCCTTACCGGCGTGCGCCTGTCGATTGGCATTGCGTGGCTGGTGATCGTTGCCGCCGAAATGCTGACCGGCGGCGTCGGCATCGGCTTCTGGATCTGGAACGAGTGGAACAACCTCAACGTGGAAAACATCATCATCGCCATCCTGCTGATTGGGGCGGTGGGCATGGTGCTGGAGCAGGGGCTGATGGCCATTGCTCGCCGCTTCAGTTACGACAACCGTTAGGAGCCTGAGATAAAAAACGACAAAGCCATTATCCGCGTGCAGAACCTCAGCCAGAGCTTCCCAACGGCCAAAGGTCCGTTCCTGGCGCTGGACAACGTCAGCTTCGATATCGCGCAGGGCGAAACGGTCAGCCTGATCGGCCACTCCGGCTGCGGTAAATCCACGCTGCTGAATCTGATCGCCGGGCTGAGCCGCCCGACCGAAGGGGTGCTGCTGTGCGATAACCAGGAAATTACCGGCCCCGGACCGGAGCGCGGGGTGGTGTTCCAGAACCATTCGCTGCTGCCGTGGCTGACCAGTTTTGACAACGTGGCGCTGGCGGTCAATCAGGTGTTCAGCGGCTCGATGAGCAAAAGCGAAATGCACGACTGGATTAACCACAACCTCGAACTGGTGCATATGGCGCACGCCGCTGACAAACGTCCGGGTGAGATTTCCGGCGGTATGAAGCAGCGGGTGGGCATCGCCCGCGCGCTGGCGATGAAGCCGAAAGTGCTGCTGATGGATGAGCCTTTCGGTGCGCTCGATGCGCTGACCCGCGCTCACCTGCAGGATGCGGTAATGGAGATCCAGGCACGGCTGAACACCACCATCGTGCTCATCACCCACGATGTTGATGAAGCCGTACTGCTTTCCGACCGGGTGATGATGATGACCAACGGACCGGCGGCAAAAGTGGGTGAAGTGCTGCAGGTTGAGCTGGCGCGGCCACGCTCGCGGCTGGCGCTGGCTAACGATCCGTTGTTCCATCAGTACCGTCAGCAGGTGCTGCAGTTCCTGTATGAAAAACACCGGGCGGTGGCCTGATTTATCAGGCGGGATACGCGCAATGAAGAAACTCACCCTGATCGTAGTCGGTAACGGTATGGCGGGCGCGCGGCTGGTGGAACGGCTGTGCGAACGCGCACCGGAGCGTTTCCACATCCAGATCGTTGGCGAGGAGCGGCAGCCGGCCTATAACCGCATCCAGCTGACCCCGGTGCTGTCCGGTGAGAAAGGCTTTGACGATATCATCACCCATGACGCGCCGTGGTATGCGGCGCGCGGCGTGACGCTTATCGCCGGTGCGCCGGTCACGGCAATCGACCGCGATGCGCGCCGGATCAGCATCGGCGACCGGACGCTGGCCTATGACCATCTGGTGCTGGCTACCGGCTCGCGGGCGTTTATGCCGCCGCTGCCGGGCAACGATCTGTGCGGAATCCACGGCTTTCGCGATATGCGGGATGTGGAAAACATTCTCAGCGGTGAGGTTGCCGGGCAGCCTGCTGTGGTGATTGGCGGCGGCGTGCTGGGCGTGGAAGCTGCCGCCGCGCTGGCGCTACGCGGAATGCAGGTCAGCCTGCTGCACCGTGGGCCGCATCTGATGGATGCTCAACTGGATGCACATACCGCTGAGCTGCTGCGGCTCAGCCTGGCGACACGTGGCATCACTTCCGTGTTACAGGCGCAGACCGCCGCTTATCTCGCAGACCACTCCGGCTGCGTAAAGGCGGTGGCGCTGCGTGACGAACGTGAAATCCCGGCGCGGCGCGTGGTGGTGGCCGCCGGGGTACGGCCCGAGATCGCCCTGGCGCGGTCTGCCGGGCTGGCCTGCGATCGCGGTATTCTGGTCAACGATCGGCTGTACACCTCCGACCCCGATATTTCTGCCATCGGCGAATGCTGCCAGCAGGGGCAGCTGACCGTCGGGCTGGTTGCGCCGTGCTGGCAGCAGGCAGAAGCGCTGGCCGCCCGTTTGCTGGCTGACCCCATCGCCGACCCTATCGCCGCCCGCATCGCTGACCCCATCGACGCCCCCGTTCCTGCCGCCGTCAGCCCGACGCTGGCGGTGCGCCTGAAGGTGACCGGCATCGATCTGTTCTGCGCCGGTGAGCTGCACGGCGGCGAGAACGCACAGATCCACAGCGCCTCCGATCCGTTCGACGGGCATTACCGCCGCCTGCTGCTGCGCGATAACCGGCTGGCCGGCGTGGTGCTGTGGGGTGACATCAGCGACGGCCCGGACTATCTGTCCCGCATCAACCAGACCTCTTTTTCGCAGACGCCACCGAGCGTCTTCAGCCCCGGCGATGCGCCTGCCGATTCCGGCCCGTCGCCCGTTAAATCAGAAAAGTTGCCCGTTGAGGCAACGAGGAGCAAAGCAATGTCGAAACCCGTATTAGTGATGGCCGGACACGGCATGGTCGGCCACCATTTTCTGCAGCAGCTGGTGGAACGCGAGCTGCATCTTCACTATCAGGTGATTGTGTTTGCGGAAGAGAAAGCCCCGGCCTACGACCGGGTGCATCTCTCCGAGTATTTCTCCGGCCGCAGCGCGGAATCGCTGTCAATGGTGGAAGATGGCTTCTTTGAGTCGAGCGGGATTGAGCTGCGGCTGGGCCACTGCATCGGCCATATCGACACCCGCCACCGTTTTGTTGTTGATCATCAGGGCCGGCAGACCGCATACGATGTGCTGGTGCTGGCCACCGGTTCCTATCCGTTTGTACCGCCGATCCCCGGGAACGATGCGCCGGGCTGCCTGGTGTACCGCACGCTGGACGATCTGGCAGCGATCCAGGCCTGTGCCGCCAAGGGGAAAACCGGCGTGGTGGTCGGCGGCGGCCTGCTGGGGCTGGAAGCGGCCAATGCGCTGAAGCACCTCGGCCTGCAAACCCACGTGGTAGAGTTCGCGCCCCGGCTGATGGGCGTGCAGCTGGACGAAGGCGGGGCGGCGATGCTGCGGCGCAAAATTGAAGCGCTGGACGTGCAGGTGCATACCGGGAAAGAAACCCGCGCCATCGTCGCAGGGGAAACCGGTGGCTATCGCATGGAGTTCGCCGACGGCGGCCATCTGGATACCGATCTGGTGCTGTTCTCCGCCGGTATCCGCCCGCGGGATCAGCTGGCAAGAGAGTGCGGTCTGGAGGTCGGGCCACGCGGCGGGATTGTGATTAACGATAGCTGTCGCACCTCCGATCCGGCGATTTTTGCCATCGGCGAATGCGCGCTGTGGAACGGGCAGATTTTCGGCCTGGTCGCACCCGGCTACCAGATGGCGCGTACCCTGGCCGATACGCTGGCCGGGAGTGAAGTTGCCTTTAAGGGCGCGGATATGAGTACCAAACTCAAGCTGCTGGGCGTAGAAGTGGCCTCGGTGGGCGACGCCCATGGTCGCACGCCGGGCAGTCAGAGCTACAGCTGGGTAGACGGCCCAGGTGAAGTGTATAAAAAAATCGTGGTGTCAGAGGACAAAAAGCGTCTGCTTGGCGCGGTGCTGGTCGGCGACAGCAGTGAATACAGCACGCTGCTGCAAATGATGCTCAACGACATGCCGCTGCCCGCCAGCCCGGAAATGCTGATTCTGCCTGCCAGTTCCGGCGCGGCACCGCAGTCGCTGGGCGTGGCGGCGCTGCCCGACGGTGCGCAAATCTGTTCCTGCCACAACGTCAGCAAATCGGATATCTGTGACGCGGTGAAGGGCGGCTGCGGTGATATGGCGGCGGTTAAAGCCTGCACCAAAGCGGCAACCGGCTGCGGCGGCTGCGCGGCGCTGACCAAACAGGTGATGGAGTTTGCGCTGACCGAAATGGGCGTGGAGGTGAAAAAGGACATCTGCGAGCACTTTGCTTTTTCGCGGCAGGAAATCTATCACCTGGTGCGTGCGGGCAATATCCGCAGCTTTGAAGAGCTGATCCACAAGCACGGACAGGGCAGCGGCTGCGAAATCTGCAAGCCGCTGGCCGGATCGATCCTCGCCTCCTGCTGGAACGACTACCTGCTCAAGCCGCAGCATCTGCCATTGCAGGACACTAACGACCGCTACTTTGCCAACATCCAGAAGGACGGCACCTATTCGGTGGTGCCGCGTATTCCGGCCGGTGAAATCACCCCGGACGGGCTGATTGCCATCGGTCAGGTGGCTAAACGCTACAACCTTTACACCAAAATCACCGGCGGGCAGCGGTTGGATCTGTTCGGCGCGCGGCTGGAACAGCTGCCGGAAATCTGGCAGCAGCTGGTGGACGCCGGGTTTGAAACCGGCCATGCCTACGGCAAATCGCTGCGCACGGTGAAATCCTGCGTGGGCTCCAACTGGTGCCGCTACGGCGTGCAGGACTCTACCGGTCTGGCCCTGCGGCTGGAGAACCGCTACAAGGGGCTGCGTTCACCGCACAAAATCAAAATGGCCGTTTCCGGCTGCACCCGCGAATGTGCCGAAGCGCAGAGCAAGGATGTCGGGGTGATCGCCACCGAAAAGGGCTGGAACCTGTACGTCTGCGGCAACGGCGGCATGAAGCCGCGTCACGCCGATTTGCTGGCGCAGGATATGAGCACTGACGATCTGATCCGCACCGTGGATCGCTTCCTGATGTTCTACGTGCGGACCGCCGACCGGCTGCAGCGCACCAGCACCTGGATGGACAATCTGGAGGGCGGTCTGGACTACCTGCGCCAGGTGGTGCTGGAAGACAGCCTGCACATCGGGGCAGAGCTGGAAAGCGAGATGGATGCGGTGGTCGGCACCTACCAGTGCGAGTGGCAAACCACGCTGGCCGAGCCGGATCGGCTGGCGCTGTTCCGTCCGTTTGTTAACAGCGCCGAACCGGATGAAGCGGTGGTGATGGTTACCGAACGCCAGCAGATCCGTCCGGCAACCTCGCAGGAGCGCGCAGAGCATCCTGCAAGCGTGGTGGCTCCGACGGTGAGTGCAGTACAGGGCTGGGTGGATCTTTGCGATGTGCAGGCGATCCCGGCCAATGCGGGGATGGCAGCGCGGCTGGCCAACCGGCAGATTGCGCTGTTCCACCTGCCGACGCATCCGCAGCAGGTTTTTGCCCTGAGCAATCACGAGCCGGACAGCGATGCCAATGTGCTGTCGCGCGGGCTGCTGGGCGATGTGAAAGGGGAGCCGGTGGTGATTTCACCGCTCTACAAGCAGCGTTTCCGCCTGCAGGACGGTCGCAGCGTGGATGACGGCCAGCTGGCGCTCAGCGTCTGGCCGGTTAAGGTGGAAAACGGCCGCGTCTGGGTGCAGGAACAGCCGGTCGCGGCGGCGGTGAAAACGGCGGAAATCATAGCGACGGTCAGCTTATGAAATCGACGCCAGCAGCACCGACGCTAACCACCTGCGCCTACTGCGGCGTTGGGTGCGGCGTCAGCATGCAGCCGCAGGGCGATGCGTTCAGCGCCAGCGGGATAAAAACCCATCCGGCCAACCTCGGGCGGCTGTGCGTGAAGGGCAGCGCGCTGGGGGAAACGCTGGGCTTGCAGGGGCGGCTGCTACAGCCGGAGATCGATCGCCAGCCGGTCAGCTGGGCGCAGGCGCTGGGCGCGGTAGCGGAGCGGCTGCGGGCGATTATCAGTGAATACGGTCCGCAGTCGGTAGCGTTTTACGGCTCCGGCCAGCTGCTGACCGAGGATTACTACGTTGCCAATAAGCTGATGAAGGGCTTTATCGGCGCGGGAAATATGGATACCAATTCGCGGCTGTGCATGGCCTCCGCCGTGGTGGGCTATAAGCGTGCGTTCGGTGCCGATGCGGTGCCGTGCCGCTATCAGGACCTGGAACAGGCCGACTGCGTGCTGTTAACCGGTTCGAACACCGCGTGGGCGCATCCGGTGGTCTACCAGCGGCTGGCGCAGGCCAAAAAAGATCGACCGGAGATGCGGATTATCGTGATCGATCCGCGCCAGACCGCCACCTGTGACATCGCCGATATGCATCTGGCGCTGCGCCCCGGCAGCGACGCCGCGCTGTTCTGCGGCGTATTAAATGCAATGACGGAGTGCGGCAGACTGGATAGTGATTTTCTCCAGCTGCACACGCTGGGGGCAGCAGAAACGCTGCGGGCGGCGAGTGAATGGACGCTGGCGCGCACGGCAGAATTCTGCGGCCTGGCGGAGGAACAGCTGCGGACCTTTTACCGGCTGATCGGCGGCAGTGAACGACTGGTGACGCTCTATTCGATGGGCATCAACCAGTCCAGCTCCGGGGTGGACAAATGCAACGCCATCATTAATCTGCATCTGGCCACCGGGCAGATCGGGCGCGAGGGCTGCGGGCCGTTTTCGATAACCGGTCAGCCAAATGCGATGGGCGGGCGCGAAGTCGGCGGACTGGCGAATCAGCTGGCCTGCCATATGGGTTTTACGCCGGAGGATATCAGCCGGGTAGGGCGCTTCTGGGGCAGCGATAGCGTCAGCCAATCCGCCGGACTGAACGCGGTAGATCTGTTCCGGGCGGTGGAAGAAGGGCGGATCAAAGCGGTCTGGATTATGGGCACCAATCCGCTGGTATCGCTGCCGGATGCAGACCGGGTGCGGGCCGGACTGGCGCGCTGCCCGCTGGTGATTGTTTCCGATATTATGCGCGACACCGATACCACCCGCGCTGCCCATATCTGCCTGCCCGCGCTGGGCTGGGGTGAAAAAAACGGCACGGTGACCAACTCCGAGCGCTGTATTTCGCGCCAGCGGGCTTTTTTGCCTGCTCCCGGTGAGGCAAAACCGGACTGGTGGATCCTCAGTCAGGTGGCGCAGCGGCTGGGGTTTACCGACGCCTTCGCGTATCAGCATCCGGCGGAGATCTTTCGTGAACACGCGGCGCTCTCCGGCTTTGAGAATCAGGGTTCGCGGGCGTTTGATATCAGCGGCCTGGCGCAGTTGTCGAATGCGGAGTGAGACGGGTTGCAGCCGATACAGTGGCCGGTCAACGCGTCTAATCCGCAGGGCACGGCGCGGCTGTTTACCGACAAACGTTTTTACCATCCCGATGGCAAAGCCCGGCTGATCGCCGTGACGCCGCGCCTGCCGCTCAACGCACCGAGCGAAGCTTATCCGCTGGTGATGAATACCGGACGGGTGCGTGACCAGTGGCACACGATGACCCGCACCGGCAAGTCGGCGCGGCTGATGCAGCACCTCAGTGAACCGTTTTGCCAGTTTCATCCCGATGATGCGCCGCAGATCCGCACCGGCGATCTGCTGCGCGTGTCCTCGTCACACGGCTGGCTGCTGCTGCGCGCGCAGCCGGACCCGCTGCAACCGCGCGGCAGCGTATTTGTGCCGATGCACTGGAACAGTAACTTCAGCCAGCAGGCGCGGGTGGATGCGCTGATTGAGGCGCACGTCGATCCGCTCTCCGGGCAGCCGGAAAGCAAACATATGCCGGTCAGCCTGCGCCGCTGGCGTGCCGCGTGGCAGGCGGAACTGTTTGTACGCGGCGAAAATAACGTGCCGCCGCTGACGCCGTACTGGAGCCGGATTACCCAGTCGGGCATCGCACACTTTACCCTGGCAGACTCTTCGCGACCGGAAGACTGGCTGGTATGGCTGAGTGAGCAGTACCCCTCCGCTGGCCTGATTTACCAGACCGCCGATCTGGGCGACGACGGTTTCAGCCTGCTGGCCTGGTGCGAGGGGAAACTACAGCTGGCGTTTTACGCCCGTCGCAGGGCACCGTCCGTGGACCGTCAGGCGGTAGTGGCGGCCTTCAGTGCACCGCCGCAAACCGCACCACAGCGGCTGGCGCTGCTGGCCGGTCGCGCCGGAAGCGATAAAGCGCCGACCGGTGCCATCATCTGTAGCTGCTTTTCCGTCGGAGAAATCCCGATTGCGGATGCCGTACGCCAGGGCTGCCGCAGCGTGCAGCAGCTGGGCGACGCACTCAAATGCGGTACCAACTGCGGCTCCTGCATTCCCGAACTCAAAAAAATCATTGCCGCTCAGCTCAGTACGCTGACGGCGGGAGAGGTCAAATGAACACACTTCAACAGGCGTTACGGATGCAGCAGATGGCAACGATTCTGGCGGCGGGCGATCGGCAGCAGCCGGTGCGCGCTGGCGAAGTCTGGCTGGTTGGTGCGGGGCCGGGCGACGCTGAGCTGCTGACCCTCAAGGCGCTGCGGGCGATCCAGCAGGCGGACGTGGTGGTGTTTGACAGGCTGGTTTCCGCGCCGGTGATGGCGCTGATCCCCGATGAAGCGCTGCGCATTGACGTCGGTAAATCGATGCGCGATCACACTCTCGGCCAGGATGAGATTAACCAGCTGCTGGTCAGTCTGGCGCTGAGAGGTCACCGCGTGGTGCGGCTGAAAGGCGGCGATCCCTTTGTGTTTGGTCGCGGCGGCGAGGAAATGGCGCACTGCCAGCGGCACGGCGTGGCATGCCATATCGTGCCCGGTATTACGGCGGCGATGGGCTGCGCGGCCGCCAGCGGTATTCCCTTAACCCACCGCGATCTGGCGCAGTCGGTGCGCTTTGTCACCGGCCACGGCGCGCAGGGCGAGCCGGACGTTGACTGGGCGGCGCTGGCCTCGGCGCGGCAGACGCTGGTGTTTTACATGGGCATTACCCACAGTGACCACATCAGCCAGCGGCTGGTGGCGCACGGGCTGCCTGCGAGTACGCCGGCGGCGGTGATCGAACGCGGCACTCAGCCGGAACAGCGGGTGCTGACCGCCACGCTGGATTCGCTGGCGCACATTATCGCCCGTGAAAAGGTTAAAACGCCTGCACTGTTAATCATCGGCGAGGTAGTGAAAATGTACCGGGGCGATAACGACCGCAGCGGCAGCGCGAGTAAGTCCGGTGCCGAAAATCAGTCCGAAAGCGCCGCTCTCACGGTAAGTTAAAGCCGGGCGATGGTGAACCGCGTTTTTGCCCTCAGCACAGCGGCTGCCGGGGGCCAGCCATAATTCCAACGCACCAGCATTAAATTTCGTTAAGGTTCCGGCGTGCCTCATCACGCCGTTCGCCTCTAACCCTTGCCCGCCGGGGCTTACACTCTGAATCCTTCTTTGTGCAAACGCTTACACAAACATTGCAAATATCTTGTAATCAAATGATAATGATTGTTATTATCTGTTAGAGTATTTAGTCGGTTGTTACCGGCCGCCTCCCTTCCTGTGTAGCAAAGTAATAACTGATTTATATTAATAACAAGTACCTGCATTCAGCGGGCGGGCTGAAAGAAAGTGCAGTTCAGGGGAATTTTATGCGCGTTTTAGTGGTTGATGATGATTCCACGCTTTGCCAGTGGCTGAGTGAGAAATTACACGCCCACGGACACTCCTGTCGTCTGGTTCACGACGGCGCGTTAGCGCTGGAAGCTATCGAACAGGAAGTCTATGACGTGGTTCTGCTGGACCGAATGCTGCCCGGAATGGACGGCTTCAGCGTCCTGCGTGCGCTTCAGGGCCGCCAGCATCCGCCGGTAATGCTGCTGTCGGCGCTCGATCGCGATATCGATCGGGTGATGGGCCTGGAACTGGGGGCCGAAGATTATATGGGCAAGCCGTTCAATATGAACGAACTGCGCCTGCGGCTGGATATTATCGTTGGCCGCGACAAGCGCCGCAGCGAGCACAGCCAGGTGCTGACGTTTGCCGATCTGAAAGTCGACTGCCTGCAGCGATCGGCCTGGCGCGGCGGCAAGCGCATTGAACTGACCGATAAAGAGATCAAGCTGCTGATGCTGCTGATGGAGCATCCCGGCAAAGTGCTCAGCCGCACGCTGCTGCTTGAGCGGGTCTGGGGCTATCAGTTCGATCCGCAAACCAACCTGATTGACGTACACCTGTCCAAGCTGCGGGCCAAGATCGATAAGGGCTTCTCGCTGCCGCTGATCCGTACTCTGCGCTCGGTGGGGTATTGCCTTGGTGAAGTGGAGAAGAGGTAGGGGTGTCGTCCGTTAACAATCTGCGCGAGCACGGCCTGCGCCTGCGTCTTTTCCGACGCCGGGCGCTGATGAAACTGCATCAGTGGCAGGCCATTCTTGCCAACTACGATCCGGCGTTTCTGTCGACCTCCAACTTTCGTCAGGCCATTACCATCGCCTATCTGTTTATGATGATGATGCTTGGCTGTATCGTTGGTGTGAGTGTGCTAAGTGAATCACTGTTACGTACCCACGTGCATGATATTATCACCAACGATATCTACAGCTATTCCGCTAAATCACGCTTGAAAACCAGCGAAAGCCTGGTGGATTTTTTGCGCCAGGAGCGCGACGAGCAGAGCGGCGAGCTGCCGATGGTAATGGTGCTGGCCGCTGACGGCGCGCTGATTTATCACAACGCGCCGGTGACGCCCGCGCGCGGCCACTGTGGCATGGATATTGAATGTCTGAAAGGTCTGCTCGGCGTGGCGGGCAGCAACCAGGTTATCGCGCTGGCGGTAAGGCTGGACGATGGTGCCACGTTCTTCCGCGCGTATAATATCGTGCCGATGATGGAGCGGCTGAGGACCATCCCGCTGGTGGCGGGGGCCGGGGTGTTTATTCTGCTGATGTGCTGCCTGCTGGTTAGCAGCCGCTTCAGTCAGCGTAACCTCAACAGCGTGCGGCAAATCCGCGAGGCGCTGCGCCGCTACAGCACCGGCGAGCAGCACGTGAGGATGCCTGTCTCACCGTGGGGCAACGATTTCGACGGACTGTGCACCGATATTAACCAGAATCTGGAGCGTATCGATCGCCTGATGAATCAGGTGCGCAGCACCGCCGGGCACGTGGCGCACGAGCTGCGGACGCCGCTGACGCATTTGCAGAATCGTCTGTTCAGCCTCGGCGAGCGCGACGATCTCAGCGGCAGCGTGCGGCGGGAGATCGACGCGGCGACTACCGAAGTGCAGGATGTGCTGGCGCTGTTCCGCAACGTGATGCGCATTGGTGAAATCGAAAGCGGCCGCTGCGTGCACCAGTTTGAACAGTTCAGCGCGCAGGATCTGCTGAACGATTTAGCCGAGTATTATCAGCCGCTGGCAGAAGAGAAACAGTGCCTGCTGGCGGTTGAACTGAAAGCCTCGATGCCGCTGTTTGGCGATCGGGCGCTGGTGTTCCAGGCGATGGCGAATCTGATTGAGAACTCGCTGAAGTACGCCGCCGAACGCGGACGGATCACTCTCAGCGTACAGCTGCATCGCGGCTGGCTGGCGCTGGTGGTGGCGGATCTGGGCCCGGGTATTGCACCCGACCTGTATCCGCGGGCGACGGAGCGCTTTGAACGACTGGGGCAGGACGGTACGCACAGTGGTTTTGGGCTCGGACTTTCGCTGGTAAAAGCGATTGCCGAATTACATCATGGTAAACTCTATTTTGGATCTGCCGATCCCGGGCTGGTGGTCTATTTGTGTCTTAATCGCAGCTAGTGAAGGATATCTCCAGGAAAGTCTTAGTATTAATCTGGCTATATTTATGCCATTTGTTCTTTGTGTAATATTATTTACCATTAAGAATTATTAATTCTCCCTCTACGCGCAGGGAATTATTCTCTGCGCGAATCCCCTGCAAAATATAATCCCTTCACGTAGTCCGGTTTTATTTTTCCGGGCAACGTTTCTCACCGCGAAAATTACGGTTATTCAGACAAGAAAATAGCGAAAATTAACGTATCTTAATCTTCGGCATCTTGTTGTTCGTGAGAATAAGTCTCATTATTGACGCCTCTGGTTGTGCTTCTGCCGTGCGCGGAAGGCAACGCAATAACCTGAAAGAGAGTAGCGGAATAATGAAACAGTTAAGTGCAAAACTGCGTGCCTTTTTCCATGACGAAAGCGGCGTAACAGCCATTGAATACGGCATTCTGGCAGCGGCGATGGCGGCAGCGATTGCGGCCATCTTCGGCGATGACGGTATCTTTGTGAAGGCGCTGAACGACAAGTTTACTCAGATTGCCGATCAGATCACCGGCTCCGGCACCACCACTAAATAATGGCGATACAGTCAGGCGTACAGATTGCCTGGTATGTCCTGCTGGTTGTTGGTTTGCTGTGGTGTGTGTTTAGCGACCTGCTGCAGCGGCGCATTCCCAACCGCGCCGTGCTGCTGCTGTTACTGGGCTTTCTGGCGCTTTGCGCGCTGGCGGCTGAAGGAATAGCCGGTCCGCTACCGCGCATTTCCGGGACCCTGCTTCAGGCGTTACCCGGTGCCGGTCTGGTGTTTGTCATTGGTTTCGCGATGTTTTTGACCGGCCGTCTGGGTGCCGGAGATGTGAAACTGATGAGCGTGCTCTGCCTCTGGGTTGGCTATGGGCATCAAACCCGGTTTGTGATGATCACCGCGATTGCAGGTGGGGTACTGGCGCTGGCGCTGCCGCTGCTGAATACCTTAACCACCGGTATTGCGTTGTTTATTGAACGGTTGAACAGCAACTTACGGATAAATATTACACCGCCGCCGGTATTACCCGATGAATTATCACGGGGTATTCCCTACGGAATTGCCATTGCATTTGGTGCGGCTTATATCCTTATTTGGCCTCAGTTCTGAATAAAAGAATCTGAACCGGTAAATATAAAAAAATGAAAATTAATTCAACGGTATTATTAGCCGGGGCGCTAATTGCTGCCGGTGTGGTCGCGTTGGTCGTCCGCAGCCAGCTCTCTGCACCGGTTGCTAAACAGGCGGCAAAGGCTCCAGTGGAAAAAACCGCAGTATTAGTCGCCGCGCGCGATCTCTCTCCGGGTGATTTTATCGATCCCTCTGCCCTACGCTGGGAAGAAACGGCGGAGTCCGTTTCCCGCTCGTTTTATTTCGTCAGCGGTAAAGACTCAGAAAATAAACTGTTCGGCGCCACGCTGCGCGAACGTATTCCGGCAGGCACCCGCCTCAGCAGCAATATGCTGGTTCGTCCAAACGAACCTGGATTTGTCGCCGCCGTGCTGCATCCGGGTATGCGTGCCATCTCTATCCCGACCAGCGCCGTCGCCAGCAACTCCGGTCTGGTTTCCGCCGGTGACCGCGTGGATGTGATCCTCAGCCTGCGCCGCGACGAACAGCCAGAACTGGCTCCCACCGCCGATAAACCCGTTGTCGTACCCATGCTGGCCGCCCAGACCGTGGCGCGCAATCTGCGGGTACTGGCGATGAACAGCCAGACCGACACCGACGTGCGTCCGCGCCAGGACGTTGACGGCGACGCGACGGGTAAAAATGCCCCGGCGCGCCCGCGCAATCCGGTCTATCAAACCGTGACCGTGGAAGCCACGCCGCAGCAGGCGGAGGTGCTTGCCGTAGCCAAAGAGGTCGGTTTGCTACAGCTGGCGCTGCGCAGTCCGGTTGAGGTCGTGGATGATGCGGATGAAGGATTGACGCCCGTTACTCGCCTGGCCGATACCACCAGCATTTACGGCGGTTCACAGGGCAATGTGAAGGTGAAAACGTTCCGGGCCGATAAGCAGGACGTGCAGCAGTTCCCGGCAAGATGACAGCGTGCTGCCGCAGGTTGCGGCAGCACGGATGAGATAATCCCAGTCACGGATATTCCTAAATGAAGATGAAACCTACCGACTTTTGCCGCCGCCCGGCTGGCAAACGATTGCTGACGGCCGTCAGCTGGGTGTTAGCCACCCTGGTACTGCCAGCGGCTGCGGTCACCCAGATTGACGCCACCAGCGAGATCCACCTGAACGTTCACCAGGGGCGCATGCTGCAGCTGGATGAAGTCCCGGACAGCGTGCTGGTTGCCGACCCGGAAATCGCCAGCTTTGAGCTGCCATCCCCGGGCAATGTGTTTGTCTATGCCAAAACCGTCGGCACCACCACGCTGTATGCGATGGATGCCGACGGCCAGGTGATCAGCGCGATTCGCCTGGTAGCCGAGCACGACCTGGCGGCGCTGAAAGAGCGTCTGCGCCGTGAGTTCCCGGATGCACAGATCCAGCTGGAAGCCTCGGTGCCGAGCGGCGTGATCGTGCGCGGCAGCGTGGAAACTCCGCAGGATGCCAAGAAAGTTATCGACAGCGTGCAGGCATGGATCGGTTCTTCCGGCGGCGCGGGTGGATCGGGTGGCGGTAGCGGTGGCGGACAAGGCGGCGGAGCCGGTGGTGGTTCTGGCGGCGGTGGCGGTTCAGGCAACGCTCAGCCTGGCTCCAGCACCACGTCACCCAACGTAGTGAACCAGCTGAAGGTGCGTACCCCTTCACAGATCAACATTCGCGTTCGCGTGGTGGAAGTCTCCCGCAAGCTGACCCACGAACTGGGCTTTAACTGGGATGCCTCGCTGAATCGCGGCGGCAACAGCTTCGGCTTCGGCAGCGGTGCGTTGACCGACTTCTTCAGCGCCACCAGCAACACCTTCACCCGTGAAGGCGGCAGCGGCATGCTGGGCTACAGCAGCACCGGCAGCGACGGTTCGCTGAGCACGCTGCTCTCGGCGATGAACTCGCAGGGCCTGGCCTCGGTGCTTGCCGAGCCGAACCTGACGGCGATGTCCGGTGAAACCGCCGCGTTTGCCGCCGGTGGTGAGGTGCCGATTGTTCTGGTCACCGGCAACAGCATCAGCATCGACTACAAATCCTACGGCGTGATCCTGCGCATGACGCCAACCCTGCTGTCGGGCAACCGCATCAGTCTGCATATTGCACCGGAAGTCAGCGAGCTGACTTCGGTCGGTTCGGTTCAGCTGGAAGGGGGGTCCACCATTCCTGCACTGACCGTGCGCCGTGCCGACACCACCGTCGAGCTGGCCAGCGGACAGAGTTTTGCCCTGGCAGGCATGTTGCGCAGCAGCAACAGCCAGACGGTAGACGGCGTGCCGGGTCTGTCATCTATTCCGGTGGTGGGCCGCATGTTTGAGAAAGAGTCAACCAGCAGCGAAGAAACCGAACTGGTGATCATCGCCACCGCCTACGTGGTTGCCCCGGTAAGCGCCGGTCAGCTGCAAACCCCGGGCAGCGGCGTGAAGATGATCGATGCCGTAACTCCTGAATTCGGTGCCGCTGGCTACCTCTACTGACAGGCGATAAACATGAAAAATTATTCTTTATTTACCCTGCGCCTGAGCGGTATTGCGCTGCTGATGACCACGCTGGCCGCGTGCAGCGACCGCGATATCAGCGCCGAACGCATGGAGCGTTTCAATCAGCCGGATCTGGCGGCGGTGAAGGTGAAGCCGTCCTCGCTGGCGGTCAATCTTCAGGTCGATCGTAACGGCCAGGGGCTGACCCCGGAATCGCTGGCGGCGGTTAATCAGCTGCTGAAACAGCAGGGCAGGCTGGAAAAACAGACCCTGACGCTGACCCCGTGGACCCCACGCGGCGAACAGCTGGCGAATCGTCTGGCGAACGCCTTACAGAATGCCGGTGCCGACAAGCGCCACATACGGGTGATGGGCCGCGTGCCGTCCGCCGGGCGCGGTGGCGATCTGCAACTGCAGTCGCAGGCGCTGGCGGTGACCAACACCCGCTGTCAGATCAACGATCCCAACCTGCTGATGGTCAAGCCGTATGAGGCCGTGGGCTACCTCGGCTGTGCCAACCAGAGCAACCTGGCGCAGATGGTGGCGGACCCGCGCGATCTGATCCAGGCGCGCAGCCTGGATGATGCCGACGGCGTGGTGATCGTCAACAGCATCGAACGCTACCAGCAGAACGAGGTGAAAGACCTCATCGACATTAACTTCGACGAAGATTAACGGAAGGTTAAGCGTATGAGCGAGGCAACGAATTCCGCCCAGCAGGAAGGCGAAGAGTGGGGCACCGGACTGGTGGCGTTTATCCAGGGCAGCGGGCCGCAGAGCCAGCTGCGTGAAGATCTGGCGCGGCTGAAGCGCAGCGATGCGCAGGTGCTGGCCGGTGGCCTGAGCGCCGCCGCGCAGTGGTGCGAAGTGAATCTGCCGCCGCAGGTGCTGCTGGTGGATCTGGACGGCGAAGCCTGGCCGCTGCCAGCGCTGGAAAGCCTGATGGCGATGTGCGGCCCGCAGACGCGGATTATCGCGCTCGGACAGGGGCAGGATATTGGTCTGTACCGCGCGCTGTTGCAGCTGGGTGTGACCGAGTATCTGGTGAAACCCTGCACCCTCGATCTGCTCTCCGCCACGCTGGCGAAATGCGACGGCCAGCAGTCCGGCCCGGAATATGCCCGCACCGGGCGCACCGTGGCGGTTGTCGGTGCCAGCGGCGGCGTGGGCACCAGCACTGTTGCTGCCGGGCTGGCACAGCTGATGTCCGGCGAACGGCATCTGCCGGTGGCGCTGGTGGACTTCGACCGCCGCCACGGCGATCAGCTGCTGCTACAGGGCGTAAGCGAGAGCGGTGGCCTGTCGGCGGTGCTGGAAAGCAGCCAGCTGGATACCCGTCTTCTCCAGCGCGCGATGTTGCAGGTGGACACCCGTCTGCACCTGCTGGCGCAAAAACCGGATTTAGGCCCGCTGAGCGAACCGGATGCCGACGCGGTGCTGCACCTCGGCGGCAGCCTGTGCCGCATGTTCAATCAGGTGGTGTGGGATCTTCCCGGCTCGTTCCCGAACGGCGCGCTGGATGTGATCTGCTGTGCTGACCTGCGCATTATCGTCACCGAACTGACGGTGCAGGACGCGCGCAACGTTAAGCGCATCATCCAGGCCATCGGCGACGAGAGCGAAGGGCAGCGGCTGATGCTGGTGCATAACCAGAGCCACTATGCCGCCGCCGCACCGCTGACCCGCGCGCAGTTTGAAGCGCTGGTTGGCCGTCCGCTGGACCTTGTGCTGCCGCATGCCGGTGTTGGACTCGGGCAGAGCCTGAGCCTGGGGGCGCTGGATCTGGCCGCCAGCGGTCCATTCCGCCAGGCGATGCGCCAGCTGGTGGATCTCGCCTGCGGGCAGCGTCTGCAGCCGGTGAAAAAGAACTGGCTGAACGGCCTGCTTAAGCGCGCCTGAGCGAACTAACGTGAGGAAAAATCCCATGCTGATGCGTAAACCCGCGCCCCCGCGCCGCGAAGAGCCGGTCAGAAAACCGGACGCCGCACCGCAGGCGGCCAGCGTTGCCGAAGTGCCGGAGCCGCGCCAGGTTTCTGCCGCGCCGCGCCCGCAGGTGGAAAGCCGCAACGGCAACCGTCGACTGATCCGTTCGCAGCTTTACGACCTGATCGATGCCGGTCGTGCAGCGGCGATGTCCCGCGACAAGCTGCTGCTGCAAATCCAGTCGGCCATTCGCCAGCTGTGTGATGATCAGCGCCTGCAGCTGTCGCGGCAGGAAGAAGAGCTGATTGCCGGTGAAATGCTGGACGAGATGACCGGTATCGGTCCGATCCAGCCGCTGCTGTCTGACGACACGGTCAACGACATTCTGGTTAACGGTGCCGGACAGGTGTTTGTCGAGCGCTTCGGCAAGCTGGAGCTGTCGCCGATCACCTTTATCGACGAAGAGCACGTCTTTAACACCGCCCAGCGCATTGCCGCCGGTGTGGGTCGCCGCATTGATGAATCCAGCCCGATGGTCGATGCCCGTCTGCCGGACGGCAGCCGCGTCAACGTCATTACCTATCCGCTGGCGATCGACGGCACCACCATCTCGATCCGTAAATTTATGCGACGCAACCTGTCGCTGGAGCACCTGGCCTCGCAGGGCTGTATGTCTCCGGCGATGGCGGACGTGCTGAACAAAGCGATGCAGGCGCGGCTGAACGTGATTGTTTCCGGCGGAACCGGTGCCGGTAAAACCACGCTGCTGAACGCGCTGTCGCAGAAAATCGACAGCACCGACCGCATTATCACCATCGAAGATGCCGCCGAGCTGCAATTGCAGCAGGAGCACGTGGTACGCCTGGAAACGCGCCCGGTCAGCGCCGAGGGCAGCGGCAAAGTCGACCAGCGTGACCTGATGCGTAACGCCCTGCGTATGCGTCCGGACCGCATTATTTTGGGTGAGGTGCGCGGCGGCGAGTGCTTCGACATGCTGCAGGCGATGAACACCGGCCACGACGGTTCGCTGTGTACCGTGCACGCTAACACCACCCGCGATGCGGTTCAGCGCCTGGAAAACATGGTGATGATGGCCAACATGCAGCTGCCGCTGATGGCTATCCGCCGCCAGATCTCCAGCGCGGTACATCTGATCGTACAGATTGAGCGTATGCGCGACGGTATGCGCCGCGTGGTGGCGGTCAGCGAACTGTGCGGCATGGAAAACGAGGTGCTGCAAATGCAGGACCTGTTCAACTTCCGCGTCACCGGTTCAGATGGCCAGGGACGCATCACCGGCGAATACGTGCAGACCATCCAGCGCCCGCAGTTCTACGCGGACAAAGCGCACCTGTTCGATGCGCATTAAGGGAGCCTGATGAACGCGTTTAAGCTGAATCTGATCACCGGGCTGGTATTTCTCAGCGTGCTGATTGTGGTGCTGGCCGTCAGCCACTGGCGGCGTCAGCGCCAGCTGGACGAACAGCGCCGCCTGCGCTTCGCACAAATTCTCGGTGAGGGGGCGGAAGCCGCCGGTGAAGAGGATGTGTCGATTCTGCGCAGCCAGGCGCAGACGCCGCTGGCCTCGGTGCCGCTGCTCGGGCCGCTGCTGGCGAAACTGTGGCAGCAGCTGGCGTTTATCGGCTGGCAGCCAACCTTGCGCAAGCGCCTGCTGATCCTTTCCGCCGTCGGGCTGCTGGTCGGTATGACCCTTGGCCAGCGCACACCGATGCCGCTGACCTTTGGCCTGCTGTTCTCCGTGTTGGTCACGCTGGCGATCGCCGTGCTGCTGTTCCGCAGCAGCCTGCAAAAACACCTGCATCAGCTGCGCGAAGGGCTGCCGGATGCCATTGACGCCATCACCCGCAGCGTGCGCGCCGGGGTGCCGATGGCCGAATATCGCTTCTTCGCGGTGATCCTGATTATCAACCAGGAAGCGGGTGGTCGTCTGGGGGAAACCCTGGAGCGGCTTGCCACCACGCTGCGCCAGCGCCGCGAGCTGGCGATGAAGGTGCAGTCGAAAACCTCAGAGGCCCGCGCGTCGGCCAAGATCGTCGCCGCGCTGTTCCCCTGCTGCCTGGGCTACATGTACCTCAAATCGCCGGAGGACATCACCTTCCTGTTCAGCGATCCGGTGGGCAGCACCATTCTGATTTACGCGCTGTGCAGCATCACGCTGGGCATGTTGATCACCCATCTGATGGTTAAACGCATCGCGTAAGGAGCCGTAAACCATGAGTCATAACCCGGATTCTATGCTGTGGCTGGCGCTGCTGCTGATTGTTGCTGGCCTGTGGCTGCTGCTGAGAAGCCGCCGCAGCGGCGCGTTGCAGCGCCTGCAGGCGCGGCTGGCACCGCATATCGGTGGCGGTGACGCAGAGCAGGGCGGCACGGCGGATGAACTGAGCATTCTGCGTAATCAGGGGGCCGCACTGTCGCCGCAGCTGGAGAAAGTTCTGCTGCCGGTGGCGAGTTTCGGCGAGCGCATGGCGGGGTCGGACCGCGATCGCCAGCAGCTGCGCCGTCTGCTGGATCTGGCCGGATTCCGCCGCGTGGAAACGCTTGGCTGGCTGCTGAGCGGCAAGCTGGCTTTCGGCGTGGCGCTGGGATTACTGCTTAACATCGGCGCACTGCCCGCCGGGGATCGCTTCAGCCTGACCGGGCTGGCGGCGATGCTGATTGGCTTTTTCGTTGGCGGGCTGCTGCCGGAGTTCTGGCTGAAGATGCGCGCCGCCGGTCGCGGTGAGAAGCTGGCCCGTGCGGTGCCCGATGCGCTGGATCTGATGGTGGTCTGCGCTGAAGCGGGCCTGCCGATTGGCCGTGTTTTGCAGGTGGTCTCGAAAGAGCTGGGCCTGTCCGCACCGGAAATGGCCGACGAGCTGCGCTATACCGCCGCCGAACTGCAAATTCTTGCCGACCGTAACACCGCGCTGTATCACCTGGCCGAACGCACCCGCGTGGCGGAAATCGAAAGTATGGTCGCCACCCTGCTGCAGGCGGAGCGCTACGGCACACCGCTTTCCGCCGCGCTGCGTACCATCGCCGATGAAAGCCGTAAAACCCTGCTGCTGACCCTGGAAGAGAAGGCCGGGAAGCTGCCCGCGCAGCTAAGCGTACCGCTGATGGCCCTTATTCTGCCGCCGATTATCGCCATTATGGCCGCTCCCGCGCTGCTGCGCGTGATCCGCCTGCTGGCCCAATAACGAGAGATCCTGAAATGCTGATGAAAAACGCTCCGTCACTGTTTACCCCGCGCCTGCTGCTGGCGCTGATCTGCGGCCTGATGCTGGCCGGGTGCAGTTCCGGCCTGGCCCTGAAAGGCAGCAAAGATGAAGGGCTGAAGCTGGCGCGCCTGCTGCGCGATCAGGGTCGGCTGGAAGCAGCCAGCGAAGTCTATGCCCGCCTGGATGCACGCGGCAAGCTGAGCGGGGCCGAGATGCTGGAATACGCCACCGTCAGCGCACCGGTGCAGCAGCCTGCTCAGGCGCTGGCGCTGTATGGCCGTGCCCGCAACGCGCTGGGCGGCAATATCGACAAAATGGCGGACACCGAAGCGCTGGCACTGTGCCTCGGCATGGGCCGTGCCGAGCTGGCGCTGGGCCGCATGACCACCGCCGGAAAAGACTTCGAGTGCGCGCTGCGCCGCGACGGCAGCAACGCCACTGCACTCAACGGCATGGGCGTACTACTTGATGCCCAGGGCCGCCACGACGAGGCCCGCCGCCGCTTCGAGCAGGCGCTGCAAAGCGAGCCGGGCAACGTGGCGGTGATGAACAACCTCGCGCTCTCCTGGCTCTCCAGCGGTCAGCCGGATCGCGCCATCGGCCAGCTGCGCACCGCCGATATGAACAACCCGTCGCTGCGCCTGAATCTGGCGCTGGCGTATCTCTACAAAGGGGATGAGTCCGCCGCGCGCGACACGCTGTCCCATCTGGCCGCGTCCGACCGCATCGACGGGCTGATCGCCACGCTGAGCACCCGCGCCGACGAGCTGAAACAGAAAGGCGGTAACGGCAATCCGCTGCTGCTGGCCAGCACCCAGATGCTGCCGCTAAGCGAAAACGCCCAATGACAGGCGGAAAACTGCGCCGCCTCTCCGCCGCCGCCCGCTGCGAACGCGGGGTGATTGCCACCGAGCTGGCGTTCCTTGCGCCGGTGGTGCTGGTGGGCGTGATGATGTTGTTTGAGCTGGCGCGCATCGGTCTGGTGATCGGCATCGGCAGCGTGGCGCTGGATAACGCCGTGCAGTCGTTTCGCCTGGATACGCTGGAAAGCGAAAGCGCCAGCGATATGGCCGATTCGTTGCGTAGCCGCATGGTGAAAGCGGGCTACGGCTATATCTCCGCCGACGATCTGTCGGTCAGCGTGCTGCACTTTGACAGCCTGAGCGAGCTGGGGGGCCTGACGGTATCCGACGACGAGCAGGGCGAAAACCGCCAGAAGCTGCCGGTCTGGTCGGTGACCGTACAGATCAAAAAGGAGTTTCTCTCGCCGCTGCCGGAAGTGTTGTCGCTGGGGAACACCTTCCGCTACCAGTACAAACACGTTTTCGGCACGGAACTGAACGATGAATAACCTTCTGCGTCGCCTGTGGCGGCAACAGCACGGCTCGCTGGCGGTGGAAACCGCGCTGGCGCTGCCGATTGTGCTGGCGGCAGGGGCGGTACTCACCGACCTGATTACCGTTGAGCTGGAGCGCGAGCATATGGAGCAGCGCGCCGGGGCGATTGCCTCAGTGCTGGCGATGCAAAGTGAACTGAGCCGCCAGGGTCTGAGCGGGCTGCTTGCCGCGAGTATCCCCGATGAAAACACCGGCAGCTACCAGCTGAATATCGCCAATGTGCGGCAGAACGGCCAGGTCTACTGGCAGCTGTTGCGCGGCAATAACACCGGTATCTGCACCGATAACGTGGTGCCGACAGGTAGCACCTGGCCCGGTGAACTGCCGGAAGTGAATGAAGAGTCGGGTAAAGAGAATGTGTCGATGATTGTGGTGGAACTGTGCCGCAACGGCAGCGATATCACCATGCTGGGTGGCCTGACGGTGAAAAACCAGCTGAAGGTTTCAGCCATTAACCGTGTTACCCGCAATACCCTGACGCTGGACGCCACGCTGGCGGCGGAAGCCGGGCTGGAGGAAGGCGCCGATGAATAACTCCCTCAGCGTACTGAACCGCGCGGTTCGCCGTTTCTGCCGCCAGGAAAAAGGCGCAGGAACCGCTTTTTACGTGCTGGGCATGATGGCGCTGCTGGTCAGCGGGGCCTTTATCCTCGACAGCGTACAGACCACAGGCGACGCGGCGCAGATCAAGCGCGCGGCGGATGCGGCGGCGCTGGCGGTAGGGCGCGAGTCGTTGATTAAAAATAACAGCAGCTTTGGCGACGGCGAAAAGCAGCAGCTGGCCTGGGAATACGTGCGGACCAACCTCGGCCTCAACAACCGTCTGGCGGAACAGCTGCGCATTTCCGATATTGCGGTCAGCGAAGGGCGGACGGATAAAGCCCATCGCACCTTTACCGTTAGCGTCAGCTACGCCAGCGATCCCGAACTGCTGGATGTCGGCTCGCAGGAGCAGGAGATCTATTCCACCGCCGAGGTGATTTATCGCCCGGCAGAACTGGCGATGATTCTGCCGAACACCTCCAGCGAGCAGGCTGGCGACCTGGCTGTGCTGCGCCGCCTGACCAATACCTTTGCCGATGATTTTCTCACCGACTTCCCCGATCGGCGGATGGCGCTGGTGCCCTACAGCCAGTCCGTCAGCGTCTGGGACGCCGATAACTGGAGCACCCGCATTCGCAGCTGGTCGCTGACTCAGGCGCTGACGCCGGTCGAACTGACGTCGCTGTTTCGGAACAACGACTACGGTATTGCCAGCATGGCCAGCCGCATGATGCCCGATTTGCAGTCGAAGCGGATGTGCCTCTATCGCGGGCTGGATCAGGGGGATAACTACTTCTGGGAAGAGGCACCGGCCAAAAGTTTCTGGATACATTATCGCCACGATCTGCCGATTAACGCCACCTGGATGCCGTTTATTCAGTGGGTGGGGCCGAACCCGGACTTCGGGCAGGCCACCGGAGTGAACGACACGCGCTTTATCGTCGGCGATAAGGGCTGCCCGACGGCGGCGCTGCTGCCGCTGACCGACGATCTCGGCAAGATCTCCGACCGCCTTGACCAGATGGAATCGCAGTTCAACGTTAACTACGCCATTGCCATGGGCTGGGGCGCAATGGCGCTGTCCCCGGCATTCCGCGGCGGTGACGGCTGGGGCGACAGTGAATACCCGCTGGACTTTAACGACAGCGGCAGCGGCAACCTGAAAGTGATTGTGATGATGGCCAACACCACCGGCGACTGGTTCGACACCGACTCCTACAACGCCTGGGTGGGCGAGGCGATCGACGGCGGCGAAGAAACCGGCCAGGCCACCACGGCCGCCACCGCGCGCTTCCGTTCGCTGTGCGAAAGCTTCCGCAATCGCGATATCAAGTTCTATTTCATCGGCGTGCGGCCGGGCGATCCGGAAGATTTTGGACGCGGGCTGTTTGACCGCATTGCGCTGCCCGGATTGCAGGTGTGTACCAATAACAATGGCGGTTCGGTGGAGTTTGCCGACAGTTCCAGCTTCTCCGGGGCAGAAGGTCAAATCAGCAACAAGCTGGATGACATTCTGGCGAGTATCGATAAACAGAGTAGTTCCGTACGCCTGATCGAGTAATTCATCCGGCAGAACGCGTTAATTATTAGGTGAACTCATGAAAAAATCATCCACACGCCCGGCCTGGAGCCTGACACTGGCGCTTGAGCCGCGCATGATGTTTGATGCCGCTGCGGTCACCACCGCCGCCGACGTGGCCGACGCTACCGCCGTTGCCACCACCGCACCGGTCGCCACCGCTACGCCGGCCAGCGATGCGGTGTTTAGCATTGACGCTTCCGGCACGCCGGGTGCCGACGTGCACCTGTTCAGCAACGCCAGCGTATCGGCGGACAGCACCGGCCACGAAATCAGCAAGCTGACCATCAGCGTCAATACCAGCGGCAGCAACCAGGCGCTGGTGATTGACGGTACGGCGATTACGCTGACCACCACCGGCGCTTTTGGTGAAACGGCCAACAGCCACTACTCCTATAGCGTGGCGATTGCCGATAACACCACCACGATAACGCTGTTTCTGACCAATGCGGGTACTGTGACCCCCGATGCGGTGGAGAGCCTGATTAACGGTATCAGCTATCGTGCGCTGGACGGTGAGGTGGGTAACGGCACCGTCACCGTGCGGCTGGGTAACCTCAGCGACGTTGACGGCGATACCACCGATCTCGACATCAGCAGCACGGTGACCATCGATAACGATAAAAACCTCGCGCCCGAAGTGGACAGCAGCGGCGATCTGACGCTGCTGGACGATCTCACCGTGTCCGACCTTGCCGACGGCGCGAATGCCGTGAGCTATTCGCCGGACGGTGCATTCGCCTACGTCGCCAGCAGCAAGGGAAGCGTGGTGGTTTACAGCGTCTCCGACAGCGGCGTGTTGACCAAACTGCAAACCTTTAGCGACACGGCGAATTTTGCCGTGACCAGCGGCATGGCGGTGGGCGATAAGGCGGTTTATCTGCTGAACGTGGTGCCGAATGAAGGAGGATACGGCTCGACCAGCGCAATCATCACCCTGACCCGCGCCGCGGACGGTACGCTGACCTTCGCCAGTAAAGAAGCCATCGGCGATACGCCGACCAATATGGCCATCAGCGAGGATGGTAAACAGCTGTATATCAGTTCGGATGTGAACGGGATTTATATCTACGATATCAATGCCCAGGGCGCACTGACCTTTACCTCTCGTCTTACCACCAACGTTGACCGCCACGCGGGATTGACCTCGGTGGGCGACTATGTGTTTGTGATGAACCCCGGCGGCGAGTTTGAAACGCTAACCGTGCTGAAACGCGTGACCAAAGATGGCGTGAATACGCTGGAAGAAGTGACCAATACCACGGTCACCTCGACGCGTGATTTCACCTATCAGTATCAGGTGACCGCCAGCAGCGACGGCAGCGTGATTTATACCCTGAATACCAACAACGGCAAACTGATTGCCTGGAGCTTCAACGGCAGCGTTTTGACGCAGATTGAAAGCCGCACCATTTCCTCGGCGAAAGACGTGGTCATCAGCAGCGACAACACTTTGCTGTACGTTAGCACTAGCAGCGGCGAGTTGTCGGTCTATGCCATTGCCAGCACCGGCGCGCTCACCCTTGTCAGCAGCCAGACCACCGGCGGCAGCACCGCGCTGGCCAGCAACGGCACCTCGCTGGCGGTGGTCGGCGGCAGCAGCGTGGAGGTGTATACCTCGCTGATCACCTATACCGTCGGAGGCAGCCCGGTGGCGGTGACCACCGGCATGAACGTCTCCGACAGCAACTTTGACGTGCTGAACAACGGCGCGGGCAACTATAAAGGCGCCTCGATCACCCTGACCGCCTCCGGCAGCAGCGACAGCCAGTACAGCTTCGCCAGCGACGGCGGCCTGACCCAGCAGGGCAGCCAGCTGCTGCTGAACGGCAGCGTGATTGGCACCGTTGCCGCCAGCGGCAATACGGTGAAAATTACCTTCACCGCCGACGTGACCACTGCCACCGCCAACCAGGTGCTACAGCAGGTGATGTGGGCGACCACCGGGACCAGCAGCGCGCTGGTGACGCTCAGTGTGGTGGTCAATGACGGCCAGCTGAACAGCAACACCGGCACCGTGCTGCTGCGTGTCAACACCAGTCCGCTGCTCAACCAGGAGGTTGTCGCCGGTTATACCCTGCCGCAGGCCACTACCGAGACGGACTACTGGCTGGAGCTGCCTGCGCTGTTTAGCGATGCCGACGGCGAAAACCTGATCTGGAGTGTCACCGGCCTGCCGGACGGTCTGACCTTTAATGCCGAGACCCACACGATTTCCGGCTCCACTACGGCAGTCGGCACGTTCAGCATCACCATCAGCGCGAAGGACAGCACCGGTGCCTCAGCCAGCCTGACTCTGTCGCTGGCGGTCGCGCAGATTGATAACCGTGCGCCGCAAACCAACTGGGACGCCAGCAGCCAGCTCAGCTCGGCGGTGGTCAACGAGTCGTTCACCCTGAAGCTGGACACCACGCTGTTTAACGATGCCGATGCCATTTACGGCGATACGCTGACGTGGACGGTGGAGGGCCTGCCGGAAGGGCTGACCTTCGATGCAGAAACCCTGACCATTAGCGGTACGGCGACCTCGCTTAGCGATAACTACCTGACCATTACCGTCACCGATAAGTCCGGCGACAGCGCCAGCCGCGATATGACCCTGCGGGTGATTACCGCCGATGAAGCCGCCAACACCACACCGACGCTCGGCCCGCAGTCCAGTTCGCTGATCTACACCAGCGAAGGCGGCCTGTCGGGCTATGGTTATTATGTCGATGCGATCAATCTTTCCGACGATGGCACCAGCCTGGTGGTGATCGGCGGCACCAGCACCAACTGGGGCGGCACCATTTACGTTAGTGTGTACAGCCGCGATACCAGTACCGGCGAGCTGACACTGCAAAAAACCTATACCCAGGGCAGCGTCAATGACGGTAACGACGCCAACGGTATTGAAATCGACGGTATTCAGGGCACCACCCAGTCGGCCTTCTCCGCCGATGGCAACACCCTGTATCTGTCCGGCACTAACAGCAGCGGCAAAGCGGTGCTCCAGGCATTTACTCTCGGCGACGACGGTTCGCTGACGCTGATTTCTGGCGCGGAAATCGGTGCCACGGCAGTGAAGCTGGTGGTGTCCGATGATGGCAGCAGCGTTTACGCGGTGAGCGCCAGCGGGCTGTACCGCTACAGTGTGGATGCCCAGGGCAAACTGACCGCACAGGAAAGTTTTACCGGGCTGAGTAGCGCACTGAGCATGAGCCTGGACGCCAACGGTACGCTGTACGTCATCAGCAGCACCGGCAACATGAGCCTCTATAGCACCGACAGCAGCGGCGTATTGAGCTATGCCGGGAAGCTGACCCGCGATGGCACTGCGCTGACCTGGACCGATAAAGACGGCAACGCCAGCAGCGCGGGCACGCTGGGCTCCAGCAGCGGACTGAACGGCACCTTTACCCAGATGTCGGTTTCCGATGACGGTTATGTCTATGTGGTGACCGGCACTAACGGCTATCTCACCGTGCTGCATTACGATGCGGCGAACGGCAGCATGAGCCTGATCTCGTCAAAATCTGTCAGCTCCGAGGTCGGCGGTTTCCCGATGTCGGTGACGGTTTCCGCCGACGGTACGGCGCTGTACGTTGGCACCAATGCGGCCAGCCTGGCCGTGTACACCATCGGTGAAGATGGCAGCCTGACTTTCCGCAATACCATTCAGGGCGACGGGGCGATGATTGCGGTGGCGGTCTCCGCCGACGGAAAATCGATTTACGGCGGTTCGCGCTACTACAAGAGCGGCCTGCGCTCATTCGACAGTTCAACGGATCTGGTCTCCGTGGCGTGGACCGAACGCGGCAGCAGCGAGATCGCCAGCCAGCTGGTGCTCGGCGACGTCGACTATGATGCGGCCAACGGCGGTGCGGGCAACTACAACGGCGCCACCATTACGATGGAACGCGAGGGTTGGGCCAACGCCGACGACAGCTATAGCCTGAAAGAGGGGAACGGGCTGACGCTGGAGAACGGCAATATCCTGCTCAACGGCACCGCCATTGCCAGTTTTACCGTCAGCGAAGGTACGCTGACCGTCACCTTTACTGCCGACGTCACGACCGCCGTCGCCAACCAGGTTCTGCATCAAATCAGCTGGCAGAGCACCAGTAAAGCACCGGGCAGTACCCTGACGATGGTGGTCAGCATCAGCGATCCCTGGACGACCGCCAGCCAGTCGGTGAAGGTCAACATCACCCAGATTAACGACGCGCCGGAAGCCAGCAGCCAGGCGACCGACCCGACCTATCGCGACACCAGCGGCAGCACGCTGGTGTTCAGCAACACGGTGGTGGATACCATCGAAGACGGCCAGAGCATCGTACAAATCACCCTCAGCGTCAGCGGACTGGTAAGCGGCGAGAGCGATTATCTGGTGATTGACGGTAAAAATGTCCTGCTGGCCGACGGCGTTCGCGTGCTGACCGACAGCAATATCGTGGTCACCGTCAGCGTCACCGACGGCGTGGCCTCGGTTACTATCGTCAGCGACGCGGGCATCAGCGCCGAAAAGGCCCAGACGCTAATCAACACCCTTAGCTACGGCAACCCGGATGCCTATCTCGGTAGCCGCGAAATCGTGCTGACCGGCATCAAAGACAACGGCGGCACCGCGCTCGGCGGCAGCGACAGCACCGATCTGGATATCCATTCGGTGATTACGCTACAGGCGCAGGACGCCGGTCCGCAGCTCAGTTCACCGGATAGCGATAAGCTCAGCTGGGCCGGAAGCCTCAGCGAAGTCAGCGGCCTCGGCACGATTACCCAAAGCGTGCTGTCGGATGACGGCACCAGCCTGTACGTTATCGACAGCAGCGGCAAGATTGCGCTGTTCAGCCGCGATACCGCCACCGGTGCGCTGACCTGGCTCGGCAACATGGACAGCGGGCTGGGTAAAATCGACAAGATCGCCCTGATTGATAACGGCAGCAAGCTGGTGATCAGCACCAGCGGTGTGCCCGAGGGCGGATCTGACGATGACTACAACTACAGCATTAATACCTTCAGCATCGGCGCGGACGGCACGCTGACGCAGGACGACAGGATGGAAATGTGGGATATCAGCTCGGTGCTGGTCTCCGGCGACGGCCTGACTATCTACGTGTATAACCAGAGCGGTCTCAGCGCGATCGCCATCGATGCCGAAACCGGCAAGATGACCAGTCTCGGGGATGTCGAAGCCAATGCCTTCGATCCGCCGCATCTGTGGCAGCCGGTGGCGCAGGCAATCAGCGGCGATTATCTGTTTATCGTCACCGATCCGGTATCCAGCCAGTTCCCCAACGCCATTATCGTCTACCAGCGCCAGGCTGACGGTACGCTGGCGCTGCTCGGCGCGGTCTTCGATCAGGACACCGACGCCAGCGGCAGCAAGCTGTCCATCGACTCACCGTCGGCGATTACCGCCAGCGAAGACGGTAGCCTGATCTATGTCGCCACCAGCAGCGGCCTGCAAATCTTCAGCCTGAACCAGAAGAGCGGCCAGATCGTGCAGACCGGCGTGATGAGCGATATCAGCGGCGTGACCGCGCTGGCGACCAGCAGCGACAGCCTGTACGTCACCCTGAGCGACGGCACGTTGCAGGTTTACAGCATCGGCAACAGCGGCAAGCTGACCCTGACCTCCAGCTGGAGCAGCAGCGAGTACGCGGCGCTGAATGGCGCAACCAAAATTATCACCACCAGCGACGGTGGGGTGATCGTCAGCGGCAGCCAGCTCGCCAGCCTGATTACCGTGGTGGAAGAAGTGCGCTACACCGTCGGCAGCGGCGCGGAGCTGAACTTCAGCAGCGACGTGACGCTGAAGGATAAAGCGCTGGATCTGCTTAACGACGGCAGCGGCAACTACGGCGGGGCGAGCGTGACCGTCACCGACAGCAGCGGGCTGGGCAGCTTTGCCTTCACCGCTGACAGCGGCCTGACGCTGAACGCCGACGGCCAGGTTGTGGATAACGGTACGGTGATTGGCAGCTTCAGCCAGCACGATGGTGTGCTGGTTGTGACCTTCGCCGACGGCGTCAGCAGCGCCACCGCCGGGCGGGTGATTAGCAGCCTGGTCTGGAACAATGCGGACAACAGCACTGGACGCACGGTGACACTGTCACTTATTGTCAGCGACGGTGAGTTGACCAGCGGTGCCTGGCAGCAGGCTGTCACCATTAACCACGCGCCGCAGAGTACCGACGTCAGCTATCAGCCTGCGGTGATCACCCTTGGTACGGCGTACACCGCCACGCTGCCACAAGGGATGTTTACCGATGCTGATAACGACACGCTGAGCTGGAGCATCAGCGGCCTGCCGGACGGGATCACCTTTGATGCGGCCACCCGCACGCTGAGCGGCACCGCCACCTCGGCAGGGGTCTATTCCCTGACCATCACCGTGACCGACGGCGACGGTGCCAGCGCGACCCGCCAGCTTGAACTGCGGGTGAATACCACGCCGGAGTTGGGCACGGGCGAAACCAGCTTCAGCGTCTCGTCCGGTACGGCCATTAGCGTGGCGCTGGCCGATACGCTGTTTACCGACGCCGACGGCGATGCACTGACCTGGCAGGCGGATAACCTGCCTGCGGGACTCAGCTTTGATGCCGAAACCCACACGCTGAGCGGCACGCTGCCGTCCGGGCACTACACCCTGACGCTGACTGCGACCGATGCCTGGGGTGCCAGCGTCAGCCGCACGCTGGTGCTGCTGGCTAACCGCGCGCCGCAGGTCACCGACGCGACCTTTACCCCGGACCAGCCGATTGCCGGCATCAACTGGCAGCAGACGCTGCCCGCGGATCTGTTTAACGATGCCGATGGCGATGACCTCACCTGGAGCGTCAGCGGACTGCCGGACGGGCTGAGCTTTGACGCCGACAGCCGCACCCTCAGCGGCCGCGCCGCCACAGACGGCAGCTACCTGATTACCGTTAGCGTCACCGATCCTTACGGCGGCGTGGCCAGCCGCACCTTTACGCTGACTATCCAGCCTGCGGGCGCGGGAGTCTCACCGGTAGTGATGACCCCGGTCACGCTGTTCCCGCAGGCGGACGGCGATGCTGAACGCTTTATCTGGCAGGAGCGCGAGCCGGAATTTATCCCGGTCAGCGCCGAGGCACCGCGCGATCCGCTGGTGCTGAGCGATACCCCGGTGCTGGCCAGCGGCCCGCTGGACTACCAGGCCACGCCGTGGCAGCTCGATCCGCTGATGCCTGCGCTGATGCCGACGCTGGAAAAAGTTAACTTCACGTCCCGCACTGCGGATAACCCGGCGCTGGCGCGCGCCACAACATGGCGCGGTGAATGGCACGACGGAGGCAACGGTCAGCTGGTCTATGCGCTGCCGCCTGGCCTGGCGGGGCGCGGCGGCATTGTGTCGGTTCAGCTGGCCAACGGTCGCCCGCTGCCGGAGTGGATACGCTATGACGCTGCGCGCAGCGAACTGCAGATTAACGCCGCCGATGCCGGCCGCGTTGGTCAGGTTCAGCTGCGTCTTGAGCGGGCAGGAGGTGCGCCGGCGCTGCTGTTAACGCTGCACGGTAGTGAGTCTGCGCGTGCGGCAGCGGAAACCAGCGAACGGTTCCTGATACCGACCACCGGGGTACGCGCACAGACGCAGCCGGATGTGGCCTTTAATCAGGGTGTATCACACTCGCTGAATGCCCTGCGCGGCGACGGCGACGATTTGCTCCAGGCGCTGAATGCGCTGGCGCGTGACTAACAGGGATTTAACTTTATAAATGAATAATTTCAATACGATGGGAACGCTTTCAGTGACTCACTTTACCTCTGTTTCTGCACCAGTACAGGCGCCGTTCAGCGCGCCGCGTCGTTTAAGTCTGGCCGTCGCGCTGGCCTGCTCTCTGCTGGCCGGATGCGCCGTCACCCCCGAGGCAATGACCCCCGCCGAGCAGGTGACCCAGGCGATGACCGACCGCACCCAGATGTTCAGCGATCAGGAACCGGTGCGCGGCAACATTACCCTGGATGAAGCGATTGCCCGCGCGCTGAAGTACAACCTGCAGCAGCGCGTGGCGCTGATGGAGCAGGCGATGCAGGACGATCTGCGCAGCGTGGCCAGCCTGGATATGCTGCCGAAGCTGGCGGCCCGTGCCGGGCTGCAAACCCGCGACAACGTAGCCGGTTCCAGCAGCCAGTCGGTGACCACCGGCCAGCAGTCGCTGGAATCGTCCACCAGCCAGGATCAGACCACTCGCACCGCCGACCTGACCATGAGCTGGAACGTGCTGGACTTCGGTATCAGCTACGTTAACGCCCATATGCAGGCGAATAAAACCCTCGCCGCCGAGGAGCGCCGCCGCAAAGTCGTGGCGGATATTACCCGTCAGGTGCGTACCGCCTGGTGGGAAGCGGCGACCGCACAGCGCCTGAAGCCGGAAGTGACCCGTGCGCTGGGCGAGGCGAAACGCTCGCTGGAGTACGCCCGCGCTACCGAACGTGAGCGCCTGCTGCCGCCGGTAGAATCCCTGCGGTTCCAGAAAAATATGCTGGAAATGGTACGCCAGCTGGAAGTGGTGGACAGCGACCTGGCGCTGGCGAAAGCCCGCCTGTCGTCACTGATGAACCTGCCGCCGGCCAGCGACTTCAGTCTGGTGGTGCCTGCTGAAAGCAGCATGGTCGCACCGAAGATGAGCTACACGCTGGGCGATCTGGAAAATATTTCCATGGTTCGCCGCCCGGAAATCCGCGAGGAGAGCTACGAAGCGCGCAATGCGGTGCTGGAAACCCGCCGCTCGCTGCTGCGCCTGATGCCGGGTGCGACGCTGTTTGCCGGGGTGAACGGCGACAGCAACAGCTACCTGGTGAACCACGGCTGGGCCTCTGCCGGGGTGCAGGTCAGCGGCAATCTGCTGAACGTGCTGGCGTGGTCGTCAGTGAAGCGTGCGGGCGAGTCGGCCGAACAGGTGGCGGAAGCCCGTCGCCAGGCGATGCGCATGGCGGTTATGGCGCAGGTTAACGTCTCCTGGCAGGAGTACCTGAGCAGCGTGCAGATGTTTAACCGCTATCAGGAACTGGCGCGCGTGCAGCAGGGTATCTACCAGCAGACCGATCTTAGCTACCGCAACCAGGCCGCCACCCAGATGGAGCAGATCCGCGTCAGCACCGAAACCATTCTGACTACCCGCGCCCGCGACCGCAGCTTTGCGGTGATGCAGAACGCGCTGGGCAGCATCTGGCAGGCCGCCGGTCTGGATATTCTGCCGGACCGCGTTAAGGACACCAGCCTGGCCGCGCTGAGCAGCAGCATTAACAGCACCAGCAAGCAGATTGAAAACGGCGCGATTGCCGTGCCTGCACTGGGTGCACCGACCGGTAACGTGACCACCGCCGCGCCTTCCGCCGCGCTGCTGGCCGCCAGCCGTCCGGCACCGGCCCCGACGCCTGCACAGCAGGCTGTGAGCAGCCAGCCGTACGCGGTGAGCTCAGGCAATATGTGGGACAGCTACAGCTCCCTGTCCGGCGGTGCGCAGTGATGAGCAAAAAACGGGCGTATCCGCTGCTGCTGGCGCTGATGATGGTGTGTGCTGACCGCGCGCTGGCGGAGGATGCGCCGCCGGAACCGGTGCGCGTCCAGCTCAGCGCGGTACAGCAGACCACGCTTTCCAGCGGCATTGCGGCGCGGATCAATACGCTGACGGTGAAAGAGGGCGATCGGGTGAAGCAGGGTGCCACCCTGCTGAGCTTCGACTGCACCATGCTGAAAGAGAAGCTGAACTATGCCAGCGCCAACGAACAGGCGGCGCGGAAAAAGCTGGCGGTGGCGAACCGGTTGGATCGCCTGAACTCAATTAGCGTCTCGGACGTTGAGCAGGCGCGTTCGGCGGTGAGCATGGCGCAGGCGGAAAGCGGCGTAAACCGGGCGATGCTCGACCGCTGCGTGCTGAAAGCGCCGTTCTCCGGCCGCGTGACCGAAACGCTGGTGCGCAACTGGGAAACGGTGCCGGAAGGCAAGCCGCTACTGACGCTGTACGACGACAGCGCCTTTGAGCTGGAAATGATTGTGCCGTCGCGCTGGCTGCGCTGGCTGAAAGCCGGCACGCCGTTTACCGTGGCGCTGGATGAAACCGGGAAAAGCTATCCGGCGAAAATTGTCCGCCTCTCCTCGGCGGTCGATCCGGTCAGCCAGTCGGTGAAGGTGTTTGGCCGTATTGAAGAGAAGGGCGACGGCCTGCTGCTGCCTGGCATGAGCGGCGCGGCGCAGTTCAGCCTGCCTGCCACCTCCGACACGGCGGCGCAATGAGTGAGATGAACCACGCTGCGGCAGCGGAAGGGCATCTGCGGGCGCTGAGCGAGCTGCTGCGCCTGCAGGGACGGGTGCGTGAGCTGGCCAGCAGTGACGAACTGGCCTTCTTTATGGTCAATGAAACTCATCGGTTGACGCCCTACCGCCAGGCGCTGCTGTGGGACGGTGCCAGCGGCAGGCTGCGTGCCGTTTCAGGCATCGCCGCTCCGGACGGCCACGCGCCGTTCAGCCAGGAGATGGCCCGGCTGTGTTCGCGCTGGCAGCAGAGTTACAGTCAGCCGTCGCGGCTGGATGCCAGCGTGCTGGACCCCGCCGACCGTGCGGTGTGGCAGGAGTACCTGCCCGCGTACGGGTTGTGGCTGCCGCTGCCTGCCGCCCAGGGCGAAACCGCACTGGCGCTGCTGCTGCTGCGTGAAACGCCGTGGCAGGACGGCGACCTGCTGCTGCTGAAAGAGCTGGGCGGTGCCTTTGGTCACGCCTGGTTCGGCCTGAATAACCGACGTGGCGCTAAACGGCAGAAGCCGAAGCGCGGTAAAGTGATTGCCGCCTGCGCCGTGCTGCTGGCGCTGATGCTGATCCCGGTGCGCCAGTCGGTGATTGCACCGGCGGAGGTGGTGGCGCATCGCCCGGCGCTGCTGCGTGCGCCGCTGGCCGGGGTGATTGATGAGATCCTGGTGCGGCCCAATCAGGCGGTGAAGCAGGGCCAGGCGCTGGTGCGGCTGGACTCCCGCGAATTTCAAAATCAGCTGGAAAGTGCCAGACAGCAGTTTGCCGCCAGCGACGGTGAATATCGCCAGGCCCAGCAGCAGGCACTGAGCGATACCGATGCTAAAGCACAGCTGGCAGTGCTGGCCAGCCGCCGCGAGCAGGGGCGCACTGAAATGGCCTTCCTGCAGGCGCAGCTGGCGCGTACCGAGCTGGTCGCCCCGCGCGACGGCGTGGCGATTTTTGATGACGTCAGCGATCTTACCGGCCGTCCGGTGGCGGTCGGCGAGAAAATAATGCTGGTGGCCGATCCGGCGGACAGCGAACTGGAGATCCAACTGCCCGCTGCCGACGCCATCGCGCTGGCACCGGGTGCCGACGTGCGGCTGTTCCTCAACGTTGCGCCGGATAAATCGGTGGCCGCTACGCTACAGCAGACCGGCTACCGGGCGGCGCTGACGGCGGAAAATATTATGGCCTACCGGCTGCGCGCCGGATTCAGCCAGCCGGACCCGCTGCTGCGCGTTGGGCTGAAGGGCAGTGCGAAAATCTACGGCGAACGCACGGTACTGATTGCCTGGCTGCTGCGTAAGCCGTGGTCGGCGATGCGCGTCTGGCTGGGAGTATAACCGTGGGGGCTTCTGTAAACGGCACTGCGGCGGGTTCACACCCGGATTCTGAGGCTGCTCTGGCTGCCCGGGGCGTGACGGCTTCCGGCGTTGAGGCGCTGCTGCATTCCGGCGGGGCTTCGGCGGCACGTTCTGCCGCAAATTCAGCACCGTTACCGCCGCTGCGCGAAGAGTTAATTCTGCATCGCGGCCCGGCGAACTGGGACGGTTCCCCCAGCTGGACGCTGGAAGATCCGCAGCGCGGGCGCTTTTTCCGCCTCGGCTGGCTGGAGATGGCGTTGCTGTCGCGCTGGTCGCTGGGCGATCGTCAGAGGCTGATTGCCGAAGTGAATCAGCGGCTGCCGCTGGAGATCGGCGACGAGGACGTGGAGAACTTCAGCCGCTTTCTGCAGTTTCATTCCCTGACCCGGCCCGAGGGCGAAGCCGCGCTGAAGCAGTTCCTTAATCAGCAGCAGCAGAGCCGCAGCGTCTGGTGGCGCTGGCTGCTACATAACTATCTGTTTATGCGCATTCCGCTGCTGCATCCGCACCGTATGCTGCAACGGCTGCTGCCGCACGTAGAGCTGTTCTATCGGCGACCGTTCTGGCTGGCGACCCTGGCCGCCGGGGCCTGCGGGCTGCTTTTCGCCAGCCGCCAGTGGCAGACCTTTCTGCATACCTTCCTGCACTTCTTCACCCTGGAGGGAGCGCTGCTGGCCGGGGGGACGCTGGTAGTGACCAAGTGCCTGCACGAGCTGGGGCATGCCTTTACCTGCACCCGCTACGGCGCGCGCGTCTCTACGCTGGGGGTGGCGCTGCTGGTGCTGATGCCGGTGCTGTACACCGATACTTCGGCGTCGTGGAAGCTGCCGAAGCGCCGCCAGCGGCTGGCGATAGGGGCTTCCGGCATGCTGGTTGAGCTGGCACTGGCGGCCTGGGCGACGCTGGCGTGGAGCTTCCTGCCGGACGGCATGTGGCGTAGCGCGGCGTTTATGCTGGCGACCACCACCTGGATAATGACCCTGCTGATCAACCTCAGCCCGCTGATGCGCTTTGACGGCTACTTCCTGCTTTCCGATGCGCTGGGCGTACCGAATTTGCAGGCGCGCGGCTTTGCGCTGGCCCGCTGGCGGCTGCGCGAATGGCTGTTCGGGCTCGGCGATGCCCCGCCCGAGCAGTGGCCGGACTGGCTGCGGCGCACGCTGCTGAGCTACGCCTTCGCCACCTGGGTGTATCGCCTGTTTCTGTTTACCGGTATTGCGCTGCTGGTTTATCACATGGCGTTTAAGCTGCTGGGCATGGCGCTGTTCGCGGTGGAAATT
Source organism: Erwinia sp. INIA01 (assembly GCF_025947915.1). Lineage (NCBI taxonomy): Bacteria > Pseudomonadati > Pseudomonadota > Gammaproteobacteria > Enterobacterales > Erwiniaceae > Erwinia > Erwinia sp. INIA01. Next base: position 94,873 of record NZ_JAPDNC010000005.1, on the reverse strand, counting down.
GGCTGGTTTATCCTGCTGCCGATCTGGCAGGAGCTGCGTGAATGGACCAAACGACGTAAGGATTATCGAATGAATCGTCATCTTGGGGTGACACTGGCGGGGGTCACGCTGGCTCTGCTGGCGCTGATCGTGCCGTGGCAGCGCACCGTTACCGCTCCGGCGCTGCTGCGTGCCGCCGAGCAGCACAGTTTTTACATGCCGCTGGCCGGACGGGTTGGGGAGATCCTGGTGAAACCCGGACAGCAGGTGAAGAGCGGGGAGCCGCTGTTTATCCTGCAGGCCGACGGTGAGTCGCACCAGCGCCAGCAGCTGGAAAAGCAGGTGGCCACCCTCAACTGGCAGCAGCAGTATCAGCTAATGAACCGCCGGGCGGCGCAGAATCATCAGCGCGTGCGGCAGGAGCGTGAGGCCGCAAATCAGCGGCTCCAGGTGCTGGAACAGCAGCAGCAGGCGCTGACCGTGCGCGCTCCGGCCGGGGGTGTGATGGTGGATCAGATGCTGCCGCTCACGCCGGGCGAATGGCTGCCTGCGGGAGAATGGCTTGGTACGCTGATCGGTCCTCAGGGCGGCGTGGTGGAAGCGCTGGTATCCGAACAGGACTGGCGGCGGCTGAAGGTGGGCGACAGCGGCACCTTCTACCCACGCGATGCCTCCCGCGACGCCAGTGAGATTACCGTGGTAGATATAGAACATGCGGCGCTGGTGGACATGAAGCCGCTGGCGGAACTGGCTTCGGTCTACGGCGGTCCGGTGGCGACGCTGAGCGACGCGCAGCGCAGGCTGATGCCGGAACAGGCGGTGTATCGCGTGGTCCTGAAACTGCCGGCCGACAGCCCGGCACCACAGCAGGTACTGAGCGGCACGGTATCGCTGAAGGGGGAATCACAAAGTCTGGCGGTTAAACTGTGGCAGCGGGTACATGCGGTATTGATACGCGAGCTGTCGTTTTAATCAATCCGGCGCGTTGTCCAATGATAACGTGCCGGATCGTTAACGATAATTAGTTAGCCCACACATAAAGGCAGGGAATGATAACCAGCAGGACTGCCAGTATAAACTGCGTAACGCATTCACTAATAATTGCCGTGTAACCGTATTTGCCAAAGTATTCCATCACGCCAAAGCCGGCAAGACAGAAAATAAAGATGCCAATCAGTTTGGCGGTACAGATGGTGTAGCCTGGAGGGAAAATGGGAGTAAGGGTGGCGGCGAACAGGCCAACCAACATTCCCAGCCCTGTAATCGTAAACACCTTGCCTGTATTAATGATAGGAAAGATAACATAGTGAAAGAACCAATTTTTAATCAGGGGGATTCCGCCATTCGGACCCGTTGCCATCATTCTGAACACAGTCAGCATTCCGCCAGCTGTCGCTAGAATCATTATTGTGTCGGGCGCAAAGTTCTCAAAGAATACGCTGAAAAATTTTTTATTCATCAGCCCGTCATTATTAAACCTGATACCCAGCTGAAGTAAAAAACTTAAGACGATATAAAAAACGCTGCCGCGAACTGTTTGACCCGCTATTGTTAAAAGAAACCTGACTATACGATGGCTGTTTTGGGGTTTATCGGTACCAGAGACCTCAGTGGTCATGCGTGCAATCCATTTTGTTTGTGGTTTTATTGGTAAGTAAATCTTACATTTTCTTGACCTTTTTGCAAAAAAATTATGAGCGTGGTGGATACACAAAGAGAGAGGTGGAACCAGATAAGCTCTGGGTTGGGGAAAGCGCCGTTATCGAATATTTTATTTTCGGTATAGTTGGCGACCGGAGGTTACTGCGTGGTTGATCGACTTGCTGTATCGCTATTGTTTGAATACGGCCCCGATTAATAAACCCGGAACCGTATGATCGCCGAGTGGTGGTTTAAATAATCGAGCAAAGATAGGCATTGCCCTGGAAATAGCTGCCGTCCGCTTTTTTCGCATGCGGATGATAGCCAATCGCCGCGCCTTTATGCTGTGCCGCACATTTCACATCGCCTTCATGCTGCAGATTTGATGGCACTTTGCCGAACAGCGTGGCGTCGTTCCATAACTGTGTTTTTCCTGAAGCCTGGAGCTGTGGCGGCGTAGCGGACGGTTTCTCGCTTGGGCTAAGCGAAATACAGCCGGTGGAGAGCAGGGGAATAACGGTGAGTAAAATTGCTGCTGTTATCTTTGCCATAATAAATACCCTGGTTGGAGTTGGACTTTTTGTCTTTTATAAAAAGAAGAGTCTGATAGTGATAAATCGCGCTAATTAAAGTCGGTGTATTAACGCAAGTTCGTCTACGCTCAGGTGGCGTATTATTTTTAACCATCATTTCGATGGGGTTTACGGCAGGAATCTACACCTGAAAAGGATGAAAGGCAACGAGGATTACGCGACGTAGATCGTAAATTTACTATTATTTTTCAGTGGGATGATGGGTGTTAAAATGAAATTTCTAATTGATTGGTGACGTTTGTTCTAAGTTTGAATTTTGTTTGATAAATAACATTACAGATTTATTAAATAAAGGGATTTGCTCAGGGCCGACAATTAATCAAGCCTTCTGATTAATAAATGAATCATCCGTTTCGTCCAGTGCATGCGTTGACATCAAATCTGAATAAAAGCGCAGTTATGGCTGGTAGTAACACTACGGTACTTTTTATTATCATTCCCATCCCACCGGGCTGAGTTACCCTCAAGGCATCTGCATCGATTGGCAAAATGGCATGAGTTTGCTGATAAAAGAGTTATCGCGAAACATCGTTGCTTTTGGCAGGTAATGAAAAGTCCGGCTGCCCGGATAATCAATAAAACACCCACGTTTATGTGGATGTTTTATCGCAGGATCTTTTCGACCCTGCACTAGAAATATCCTAAAACCTGCGTAATAATCCCCGACCAACTGACCAGCAGCGCAGACTGATGGCACAGGATCGTTGTGTATTTCAGTATTTTTCTTTACCTTCCGGGACTCGATCTTATGGCCGATAAAGGCAAGGATCTCGCAGCGCTGTATCTTTCCGAACGTAAACGTCTGGAGCGCCAGATAGACCGCAAAGTGGGCTGTCGCAGCACGGCCAGCGATCTGGTGCAGGATATTTTTCTGCGGCTGTGGGAAAAGGCCGTCGAGTGGAAAGGCGATTCCGCTGCCTATCTGAGCCGCTGCGCGCGCAACGCCGCCATCGATCATCTGCGCGCTGAGAAAACCCGCGAAGCGTATTTGCAGGGCGAGCTGCCGGAGTCGTTTTCCGAGCCGCCGCTGTCACCGCACGAGATCCTGGCCGCCGAACAGAACATTCGCCACATCGATGAGGTGCTGGCCTCGCTGCCGGAAAAAACACGCCATATTTTTCTGCTAAACCGGGTACACGGACGCAGTTTTTCTGAGATCGCCGGGGTGATGGGGATATCATCGCGCGCGGTGGCAAAGCATATGGCACGCGCGGTTGCCGCCTGTGAAGGTCCATCCGCGACGGGAGTGAACAATGTCGATTAAACCTGAATCAAACGACGCCGCAGTACGTGGCGAAGCGCGTCGCTGGTTTCTGGCGATGCAAAACGGCCCGTCGCGTCGTCAGCTGGCCGCCTGCGATAAATGGCGGCAGGCGCATCCGGCGCACGAAGAAGCCTGGCTGGCGATTGAGTCCGTCTGGCAGGACACCGCCGCACCGGGCCAGCAGCTGGCGGAAAAAGAGGCCGATGTGCTGTCCGGCTATCTGGCGGCGATGGATAAAAACCGTGCGCGAAAGGCGACGCGTCGCCGCGCGGGTTCTGCCGCTGCGCTGTGCGTCACGCTGGTGATGCTGGCCGGTCTGTGGCTGCAAAATCCGTCGTGGATGCAGAATTTGTCTGCCGATCGGGTGGCGGCAAAAGGCGAGCGGCGCGAGGTGCTGCTGGCCGACGGCTCGAAAGTGCTGCTGGATGCCGACAGCGCCTTCAGCGTCGATTTCACCCCGGACGTGCGCCGCATTCATCTGCTGCGCGGCGGCGCGTTTTTCGATGTGGTGTCTTCCAGAACGCCGTTTATTGTGGATACCCCTGCGGGCAGCGTCCGCGTTCTGGGGACGCAGTTTGACGTGCGCCTGCAGGAGAGCGGCGGCGTGGTGACGCTGGCGCGCGGCAGCGTGGCGGTCAGCAGCGAGGGGCAGCCGCAGCCGACGATGATTAAACCCGGCCAGCAGGTCGCGTTTAGTCCGCAGGGGGTGGCAGCCCCGGCCAGCGTCAACGTTCAGGACGCGATGGCGTGGCACGGCGGTCGCTATATTTTCTATCGCGCGCGTCTGGGCGATGTGATGCGCGAGGTGGAACGCTATCGGCCTGGTCGCGTGCTGATGCCTTCTTCTGCGCTGGCGGATCAGCGGGTGACCGGCAGTTTCTCCCTGGCCGACACCGACAAAGCGCTGGATTCGTTACAGGCCAGCGTCGGCTTCCGTATGCGCAAGGTGACTGATTATTTGGTCATTATTACGCAATAAAAGCGTCTTATTTTCAGCTGGTTATGAGTTTTTTATAAAAAAGTGTCTTTTTCAGGTTCAGTGGTGCGCCTGCTGATGCGTGATCGTAGTGATAGTGAAAATGATAATAAATATTATTTTCGTTTAATTGCGATCGTCTTATCAGATATGGGGCACGTTAATGAACAACAAGAAAGTTCGTCGCGCAGGCTATGCATTAGCCTCGGCACTGCTGGCAGGCGCAGGCGCAACGGGTATGGCGGTGGCCGCCGTACAGCAACCTCAGGTTCAACAGTTCAGTTTTACGATTCCGGCAAAACCGGTCACCCAGGCCGTCAATGAGATTGGCCGGATTGCCGGTCTTTCCGTGGTATTCCGAGAAGATACGGCGATTGAGGTGACGGGCCGACCGGTACAGGGCCGGATGAGCGTCGAGCAGGCGCTGACCACTCTGCTGAACGGTACGGGACTGGGCTACCGCTTCAGCAACGACAGCACCGTGCAGATTTACCGGTTGCCGCCGGACGCGGCCGCTAACGCCAGTACGATGGTGGTCAGAGCCTCGGATAACGGCAGGCTCGGGCCGGTGACCGGCTATGTCGCCAGCAACAGCACCGCCGGGACCAAAACCAACACCCCGCTGATGAAAAATCCGCAGTCGGTCAGCGTAATCACCCGGGATCAGGTGGATGTGCAGGGCGCACAGAGCCTGACCCAGGCACTGCGCTATTCGGCCGGGGTATCGGCGGAAGTGCGCGGGTCGGCATCACGCTACGATCTGCCTTATATCCGTGGCTTTGGCTCGCCGACCGACGGTAACCAGTATCTGGACGGTCTGCGCCTGCTGCGCGGCGGCGGCTATGTGATCCCGCAGATTGAAACCTTCGGCATTGAACGCATTGAGTTCCTCAAGGGGCCTTCATCGACGCTGTACGGTGGCGTGAATCCCGGCGGACTGATTAATGCAGTCTCTAAAGTGCCCTCCAGCGAAGCGCAGAACTCGGTGGAGATGCTGTACGGCAGCCACAAGCGTATGCAGCTGGGGCTGGATTCCACCGGGCCGCTGGCCGACGATAACTCCCTGCTGTACCGGGTCATTGCCCTTGGCCGTAAATCGAATACTCAGGTGGTGAACACCAAAGAAGAACGGCTGTTCGTTGCGCCGTCGCTGACCTGGATACCCGATGCCGATACCTCCTTTACCCTCAATATGAGCTATCAGCGCGATCCGGAAGGGGGCTACTACGGCGTTCTGCCGACGGTGGGCAGCCTGTGGTCCAGCCCGGCCGGGCAGATCGCGCGTAATTTTAACGACGGCGACCCGGAGTACGACGAGTTCAGCCGCACGCAAACGGCGGTGGGCTGGCAGTTTGAACACCGCTTCAACGACACCTGGACAGTGCGCCACAATCTGCGCTACCTCGATCTGACTACCGTGACCAAAAGCGTCGGGACCGCCGCGCTGGCCGCCGACGGACATACCATTTCCCGCTATGCCCTGGGCACCGATGAATCGCTGCGGGGGATAACGTCCGATATGCAATTGCAGGCGGAGTTTGATACCGGGCGCTTCTCGCATACCACCGTGGCCGGATTCGACTATCAGGAGTCATCATGGCGGCAGATCCGCGACTACGGCGCGGCACCGTCGATTGACTATCTCAACCCGGTTTACGGCGTGGCGACCAACCTGGCGCTGGCACCGATCACCAATCAGAAACAGCACATCACCCAGGCCGGGTATTATTTGCAGGATCAAATCGAGCTGGATAACTGGACGCTGGTGGCGGGCGGGCGCTACGACACCGCGCGTACCCGTACCGATAACTATCTCAGCGCCTCGCACGGCGTTCAGGATGATGAAGCGTTCAGCGGCAAGATCGGTCTGATTTACAACTTTGATAACGGCATTGCGCCGTATGCCAGCTACTCCACCTCGTTCCTGCCGGTGACCGGCACCGGCAGCAACGGCAACGCCTTTAAACCCAATACTGCGCAGCAGCGTGAGGTTGGCGTCAAGTACCAGCCGACCGGACTGGATGCGCTGTTTACCCTGGCCTGGTTCGATATTACCCAGAAAAACGTGGTGACCTACGCCAACGCACTCACCTCTTATCAGACCGGGGAACAGCGTTCACGCGGGGTGGAGTTTGAAACCAAAATGGCGGTAACCGACAGCATCAATGTGACCGGTGCCTTCACCTATACCAAAGCCGAAGTCACCAAAAGTCTGGCGGTTGATGCCGGTCAGCGGCCAATCGGCATCCCGGATTACACCGCTTCGCTGTGGGCCGATTACACCTTCCGCAGCGGTCTGATGCAGGGGTTGACCGTTGGCGGCGGCGGGCGCTACGTGGGGGAAACGGTGGGGGGCTATTCACCGAATGTGTACAGCGCCAGCGCCGTTCGCCTGGATGCGCCGGGGTATACGGTGTTTGATTCGGCAATTGGCTACGACTTCGGCAAGCGGTTTGGCAACCTCGATGGTTTAAGCACCCGGGTGAGCGTCAACAATCTGTTCGATAAAAGCTATGTCACCTGCCTGTCCAACAACTTCTGTAACTACGGTAACGAACGTGTGGTGAACGTGTCCGTGAACTATCGCTGGTGAGGCCGATGAGCGTAATGGAGCAAAATACGCATCGGGCGCACACCGGTAGCGGGCAGCTGGCGGTGCTGCTGGCCATCAGCGCGCTGTATATCGGCTTTGGTATGACCATGGGGCTGATCCAGGGCGGATTCCCGGCCATTATGCGGGCGCAGGGAATGAGTCTGGGGGCGGTAGGCTGGCTGTATGCGCTGTATCTGCCGCTGGGCGTGGCGTTTCTGTGGTCGCCGCTGGTCGACCGCTGGCGGCCGCCGTTTCTGGTGGTGGAGCTGGCGTGGATTGTGCCGATGCAGCTGGCCTCCGCGCTGGTGGTGGCCGCCGTGGCGCTGATGCAGGGGGCCGATCTGCGTCTGCTGTTTGCGATGGGACTGTTTGTCGCCTTTGCGATGGCAACGATGGATATTGCACTGGACGCGCTGGCGGTGGAGCGCATTGATCCGACCTGGCGACCACGTGCGGCGGCCTGCAAGCTGGCGGCGCTTTCCATCGGCGCGATGATCGGCGGCGGGGCGTTTGTTGCCCTGTTCCAGCGCTTCGGCTGGGCCACCATCTTCCTGTGCTATGCCGCCAGTCTGCTGCTGCTGATTGTGCCGATGCTGCTGGTCAGCAGAGCAAAGTCGCCGGTGGCTACGCCGTCCGTCGCGCCGCAGCAGCAGAAGGCCAGCTTCCGCCGACTGCTGCGCAATTCGCTCCAGCGCAGGCGGCTGGTGCTGCTGACGCTGACCTGCTGCGTGATCTTCCCGCTGTCGGCACTGAACCGCTTAATGCTGATCGATATGCAGGTATCGATGGACGTCATCGGCGGCGTGGTGGGCACGCTGGGGCCGGTCACCATGCTGATGACCGCCGGGATCGCCGCGCCGATGATGCACCGTTTCGGTTTGTCGCGGGCGATCTGGCTGTTTACCGCTCTGGGGATCGTCGCCCTGGCGGCAATGGCGGCAGGCTATCTGCTGGCGCTGCCGTGGCTGGCGATAGCCGGTGCGGTCACCATGGGCGCGGCGGTCAGCGGAATTTATGTTGTGCTCAGCGCCCGCATCCTCGGCTGGTCGCGCGGGGAACAGCCCGCGACCGACTACGCCACGTTTTACGGCGTCGGGCGCTTTGTCAGTACGCTGGCCACCATCGCTTTTGCGCAGATGGTCGCGCTGATCAGCTGGCCGCTGTTTTACCTGTGCGGCGCACTGGCGCTGCTGACCGTAGTGGCATTACTGCGCCGTTCCGTAGAAGAAAAGGAAACAGAACATGAATGACAAGAGCGTTTACACCGGCGCACAGCCGGATGCCGAAATTTTTGATATCAGCCACTGGCCGATTGTGTTTATCCGCTTTCCGCAGCTGGGTATGCCGGACCGAACCAACCGTCTGCTGAACGGCCTGACCGACTTTCTGCTACAGCAGCAGCGTGTGGTGTTTGTCTGGATACCCGCGCGGCACGGACACGAGCGCGAGCCGCATGAAGAAGAGAAGCAGTCCACCCGCTGGATGAAACAGTATAAAACCGAGCTGCGCGACTGGTGTGCGGGCTACGTTTATCTGACCACCGACGAGGAGGTGCGCGCCAGCCTGAGCACGCTGTTCCCGAAACTGAAGAAGATTATGCCGTTCCCGAAAACGCTGGCGGATGACCCGGAAGATGCCTGTAAGAAGGCGCGCGAGTTTCTGGCTTTGCCGGTGCAATAAGCTCCGCCGGGCCTGAAGCAGGCAGTCCGGCGGCAGTCATTGCCGCCGGACTGGCGCGTGGAGCGAGTATTTATCCTCAGGGACTCGCGGGCGACTTTACCAGGTCATTGCTCCGTCACCCACTTAGCCCTTCAACCTTCAGCTTTTCAGTTCGCGCAGATATTTATAAACGGTGGTGCGCCCCAGCGACAGCACGCTGGCGATGTAATCTGCCGAGTTTTTTGCCCGGAACGCTCCTTCCTTATGCAGATCCATCACCAGATCCTTTTTCTGTCCGCGGGTCAGCGCGCTCAGCGAGGTGTTTTCACGCCGAATCCAGTCGTGCAGGAAGGTGTTGATTTTCTCCTGCCAGTCGTCGCGGAACAGTGCTTCCGGCTGCGGCTGCAGGCGGGTGACGGACAAAAACAGCTCCAGGGCGTTGCGCGCTTCTTCAAAGGGCGCGGTGCTGAAGTTAATGCACAGCAGATAGCCGGGATCGGTTTCATTCCCCGTGGCGATGGTCACCGAACGCATCTTTTTGCCGTCCCAGTTCAGCTTCTCGTAAGGCCCGGTGACGGCGGCCAGCGTCTGGCCTTCAAACTCATCCAGCCCGGCATCATCGCCGATATTGCGCTGAGACAGGTTATTGGCGATATAGGCCACTTTGCCTGCGACCACGTCGTGGATAACCACCTCAACGCTGGGAAAGAACAGCGCAGCGATGCCGTCCGCCATTGATTTTAGCAGCGGGAAGGGCGTTTTTTCGCTGAGCGTTACGTTTGCCACTGTGTTGTCCTCTTAGTTCTGCGGGCGCCAATCATAGCCGATTTCTGCCGCGCGCTGTTCGCTTCTGCCGTTCTGTTTTACGCAATCAGATTTTCATTGTAAACAAAAAGTGCATGATGTACTTTTTAGTTCATCTGCTGTTCCGGGAATAGAAGATATCGCCGATGCGATGCTGACTTATCTTAACCAACAGGATAAATAACATGAAGATCAGACCTTTTGGCGTTGAACAGTGGATGAACGAGTGGGAAAACCACTGCGAGTACAACCTGGCGGAAACCTGCGTGGAGTCGCTGACCATGAAGCAGCTGCTGGCGATGTCGGGCGATACCGCTGCGGTGCTGGATGAGATGCTGAACATCAAAATGACCTACGGGGCTATCACCGGCTCCGAGCGGCTGCGCCGGGTGATTTCGATGCAGTACCAGGCGCAGTCGGCTGACAATATCCTGATTGCCCACGGCGCTATCGGTGCCAATGCGCTGATTTATCAGGCGCTGGTGGAGCCGGGCGATACGGTGATTTCCGTGCTGCCGACCTACCAGCAGCACTACTCGATCCCCGCCAGCCTCGGCGCGGAAGTAAAGATCCTGCCGCTGCGCGAGGAGAACGGCTTTCTGCCAGATGTCGCCGAATTGAAGTCGCTGATTGATGATAAAACCCGGCTGATCGCCATCAATAACCCGAATAACCCCACCGGCGCGCTGATGGATGACGCGCTGCTGAAGGATATCGTGGCGGTGGCGCGGGAGGCCGGGGCCTGGCTGCTGTGCGATGAAGTGTATCGCGGCACCAATCAGGTCGGCGACGGCTATAGCGCGGCGGTGGCCGATCTGTACGAGAAGGGCATCAGCACCGCCAGCATGTCAAAAACTTACTCGCTGGCGGGCCTGCGCCTCGGCTGGATGGCTGGCCCGGAATCGCTGCTGAAGGCGGTGGAGATCCGCCGTGATTACAACACGGTCAGCGTTGGCGTGCTGGATGACTACTTCGCCACCATCGCGCTGGAAAATCGCGATAAAATTCTCAGCCGTAACCAGACGATGCTGCGCGACAATTTGCAGCTGCTGGATGAGTGGGTGAGCCGCGAGCCGCTGATCGACTATACAAAGCCGCAGGCCGGTACTACGGCGCTGCTGAAATACCATTTGCCGCTGGGTTCCCGCCAGTTTTGTATCGGTCTGCTGGAGCGCTACGGGGTGATGTTCACTCCCGGGGAGGCGATGGATATGGAGGGCTATGTGCGTATCGGCTTTGCCAATAACGGCGAGGTGATGAAAAAAGGCCTGGCCCGGGTCAGCCAGTATCTGCGTGAACTGCAGGACGAGCTGAAATAATTTGCGGCAGGTGGGTGCGAGAGGCGCTTACCTGCTATTTTCTTTGGCGACTTATGGTATAAATTCAACACTAAAATAAAGAAAAGGTAAGTGTTATGTCGTCGCAGAAGTTGGCCAACAGAGTTAAAGACCTTCAGTCATCGGCAATCCGTGAGCTGTTAAAGCACAGCAAGATGGAAGGTGTGATCTCGTTGGGCGGAGGAATACCGAATCCGGATCTGTTCGATACGGAAGGCCTGAGAATCGCTATGGACCGCGTGCTGACTGAAGACGGTCACAATGCGTTTCAGTACGGCCTGAGTGAGGGTGACCCCAAATTACGTGAAGCGATCTGCCAGATTTCGGCGGAGCGCGGCATTCAGTGCACGCCGGACGATGTGGTTATCACCTCCGGTTCGCAGCAGTCGCTGGATATTGTGGCGCGGGCAATCATCAATCCCGGTGATGTGATTGTGGTTGAGCGTCCTACCTACCTGGCGGCGCTCCAGGTGTTTCAGCTGGCCGAAGCCGAGTTGAAATCGGTGGGCACCGACGGCGAAGGGATGATTGTTGACGAGCTGGAAGAGCTGGTTAAACAGACCCCGATTAAAGCCGTTTACATCGTGCCGACCTTCGGCAACCCGGGCGGCGTGACGCTGACCGATGCCCGTCGTCAGCAGCTGGTGGCACTGGCCGCTCGCTATGACTTCCTGATTTTCGAAGACGATCCCTACAGCGAAATCAACTTCTCCGGCGAAACCTTCCGCACGCTGAAGTCCCACGCGCAGGCGATTGGCGTTGGCGAGCAGGTGATCTACACCTCAACGTTTTCCAAGATCCTGGCCCCGGGCGCACGCGTGGGCTGGATCACTCTGCCATCGTGGTTGAAACAGCAGGCGGTGATCCTCAAGCAGGCCACCGATCTGCACACCAGTTCACTGTCGCAGGCGCTGACCCGCCACTATCTGGAAAGCGGCCGTCTGCGTCCGCAGATTGCGTTAATCAGCAAGGCCTATCAGCAGAAGTGTGATGCGCTGGTCTCGGCGCTGCAAAACGAGCTGGGCGATCGCATTCGCTTCCACCGTCCGCAGGGCGGGATGTTCCTGTGGGCTACCTTTACCGAGGCGTTTAACACCACGGAGTGGCTGAAAACCACCCTGAATAACGGCGTAGTCTACGTTCCCGGTGAGTTCTTCTACTGTGACCGCCCGGATACCTCAACGCTGCGCCTGTCCTATTCGACCGTGTCCGAAGCCAACCTGGCCGAAGCGGCAAGAAGGCTGAAGGCCTCGCTGCCGCAGTAATCGCTCAGCTTATTCATCTGGCCCTTTTGCAAGGGCCATTTTTTTGTGCCTTACGTTAACTTAGCGCTGCCAGAGTTTTTTGCTGGCGATATCTGCCCCGGCGCGCAGCGCGCGGAATTTCTCGCGCACCACCGTCGGATGCACTTCGGGTTTGTAGGTGGCCTGGGAGGAGAAGCCGCAGTCGGCACCGGCGATCACATTCTCGCGGCCCACGCGCTCGGCGAAGCGCACCAGACGCTCGGCGATCAGCTCCGGGTGCTCAACGGTGTTGCTGGCGTGGCAGATCACGCCCGGGATCAGTCGTTTGCCCTGCGGCAGCTTCACCTGCTCCCAGATATGGTATTCGTGTTCATGGCGCACGTTACCCGCTTCAAAGGAGTAATCCGCCACGTTGATATTCAGCATATAGCGCACGAATTCAATAAACGGCACGTCGTGAATGCGCGGGCCTTCATTGATGCTGTAGCAGGTGTGGTAGCGGATTTTTTCCGCCGGGATGCCGCGCAGCGCGTGGTTAAGGATCTCCACGTATTCATTGGCTTTGGCGATAATCTGCGCGTTGTTCAGCTGCGGATCGGCAAAAAGATCCGGCAGGAACGGGTCGTCAATTTGCAGGCCAAAACCGGCGTCGATAATCGCCTTGTACTCCACGCGCAGCGCTTCCGCTACCGCTGACAGATAGTCGCCTTCCGTTTTATAAAACTCGTTACTGCCCACGCCGGTCGGCGCGACCGACGGCACAAACGCGCCAAATGCACCGGCAGATTTCGCTGCATCGGCCAGGTTGGTCAAGTCGCGCTGTAGCTGTGCCACGCCGTGATAGGCAATCGGCCCGGTGCAGGCGACCGGTACAAACGGCACCAGATTACCGCCGAGCATCGCTTCACCAAAATACTGTTTATAGTACTCAGGGAAGGCATTCACTTCGGCATCAAAGGCGGTGTAGCGCTGGCCCGGGCGCGGATCGAACCCGCTCATTCGGTCGCGAACGTAGGCAAAGAAGCCCACTTTAGACATTTCACCGTCGGCCACGATATCAATACCGTCAGCGACCTGCTGCTGAACGGACTCAAACACCGCATCGCGGATATGACTTTCCAGTTCGGCATGGTTATCCGCGCCCTGGATGTTGGCCTTCATCACGTCCAGCAGTTGGACCGGACGGGCCAGGCTGCCCACGTGGGTGGTTAAAATACGGTTTTCGGCTGACACTGCGTTCTCCCTGGAGGATTGAATCGGTAAGGTTACCCGCCGTGGCTCCAGCGGTTTTTTGTGGCTATACCTGAATACAATCCGGCGAAAGTGTCAATTGAATCATTGGGTAATAATTGCGAAGGGGAATAGTACCAGAAGGTTATGGCTGACTCTGTCGTTGAATCCTGACCCTGCCTTCAGCGCGGCGACTTTAATTTCTCTGCGGTGGCGGCCTTTAACCAGCGCTGAAAGGTCGGGCACTCTGCATGGCTGGCGGCCGGGCATTCCGCCACGTGGCGCAGCCCCTTGCTCATTGCACGCAGGCGGCTGATGGTGGCATCAATCTCATCGGCCCGGGTCAGTAACACCGCCCGGTCAACCTGCGGTTCGCCGCCGGGAGACAGCATGCTGCGGATCTCATCCAGCGAAAGCCCGCCAGCCTGGCCCAGGGCAATCAGCGCCAGCTGGTCCAGCACGTCTGCGGCAAAGTGACGCCGCTCTCCTTCGGGACTGATTGCGCGGATCAGGCCCATTTTCTGATAGTAGCGCAGCGTGGAGGCGGGCACCCCTGAACGCCGGGCAGTCTCGGAGATATCCATTGTGAGCCTCTTGACTTGAAGTTGACTTCAACTTCTATCATGCCTGCAACCGTTAAAATGAGAAAGAGGAACAGGCTGTGATGGGCATTTTTGATGAGGCGATAAAAATTATTCTGGTGGGGACAGGCGCAACGCTGGTGATGGACATCTGGTCTTCGATCCTGAAACGGCTGGGGAACCCCACTCTGGATTACGCACTGGTCGGTCGCTGGGTCGGCCACATGCTACATGGGCGGTTTGCGCACGAGTCGATCGGCCGCGCGTCGCCGATTGCGGGGGAGCGCTGGATGGGCTGGATGATTCATTATGCCACCGGCGTGCTGTTCGCGGCTCTGCTGGTGGCTTTCACCGGCAGCGGCTGGCTGGCGAACCCGACCTTATTGCCTGCCTTATCCGTTGGTGTAGCAACCGTTGCATTTCCGCTGTTTATTATGCAGCCCGCGATGGGCGCTGGATTTGCCGCGTCGCGCACGCCCACACCGATGAAAAACCGCCTGCGCAGCCTGGCAACGCATGCGGTCTTCGGCTGCGGGATGTATCTGGCGGCGGTGTGCTTGTTGGGATTTTGGGGAGGGTGAGGTTTGGAATGTAAGCCGAATTTGAACGACAGATATATAAGTAAATATTGTCAGTTACTTGTCAGTTGCGAAATACTTTGTTACAGGCTAATTTGGGATCGATCCTGACTGGAGGCGAAGCATGGCAACGAAACCACCTCGTACTTTTAAGTATGGAAACCAACCGATAAGAACGATCATTGTTCAGGTTATTGAAGAGTTGGGAGGCTCTGCGACAGCAAACGAAGTTGATGCGGTCCTCAAAGACAAATTTCCTCATTACCAGGACAATACTTACCTAAACCTTATTGCTAATACGGTGAACTGCAATCGAAGCCACTGGAGCTTCAACAAGACGGCCAGGCGTTCAGACGATTCAGCACACCGACACCATCAGTACGACCGCTTATTTAAACGTGGAAACATATACGAAATTTATAACCCGCAGATCCACGGTGTGTTTGAGCTTTATGAAAATGACGCAGGTAAATGGTGTTTTCGAGAAGTTAAGTCTGAATTTGAAGAAGCGGTAGAATCAGCCTTAAAGCTAACCGCGAAAGAACGCGCGGAAATTTTATCCGCAGCGAGTAAAACCCCTGAGGTGACTGAAGTCATTAGTCGTGTCTTCAAACGGAATCCGGTCGTGGTCGCAGAGGTACTTTTTCGGGCAAATGGTCAGTGCCAGAACTGTAAGCGTGATGCTCCCTTCAATCGGGAAGACGGTTCGCCTTATCTTGAAGTTCATCACATCGAATGGTTATCCCGGGGTGGGGAAGATACGGTGGAAAATGCGATGGCTTTGTGTCCTAACTGCCATCGACATGTTCATCATGGCGGGCTTGATCTCACTTAAAGAAGCACGGGAAATTACAGAGTGCTGAGTGGCTAAGTACAACAGCTTACAGCCTGATGAATTTGTTGATGATAGCTATCGGTGAGTAAAGGTTGAAGGAGAGGACGTCGGAAATGCTGGAAGTTGAATTTCGGGAATGGCTGGAGGCCAGAGGTGAAAAAACTCAGGCGGCTCTCGACTCTCGTATTTATGCGCTCAAAACTATCGAAAAAAATCTCGCCGCGCTGGGTTCTCCTTATGCGGATCTGGATGCCGCCTATCAAGCGGATAGATTTGCGCAACTGCGCGAACGGATCAAACAGATTCGCCACGATGCTAAAGACAACGGCGATGACTATCGACTGCTGATGCCCAACTCAGAACAACCGCTTAACCGGTTATCCAACTGGAACAGCTGGCTCGGGCAATATGGGCGCTTCCTTGGCGGTGATGACTCTCAGGCCGATGAGATTCGGGATTACGTTCTTGAAAACTACATCACCCCAGCCCGCGAGCGCGGTGATGACAGTGTGAGCGTGGTCGTTGGCCCGCTGAATAATCAAATGGGCCTTAAAATGGCATGGCCGAACATCTGTCAGGCACTCGATGGGAAAATATTTCAGGAGCTGGCTGATGTTCCCCCTCCGCGAACGGAAGGACCAAAGAAGAGCACAACCCGCAAATATACCTTTATCCTCACTGCAGGAGATCGTCCGGTGCCCCAGGCTAAACCCATGCCGACTAACCTCATTCTTTACGGTCCTCCCGGTACCGGTAAAACCTATCATACGGCGAGGGAAGCCGTAGCGCTCTGCGATGGTGACGCCGCCTATCCGCAGTCAAAGGAAGGGCGCACAGCCCTGATGGCGCGTTACAACCAACTGATGGCAGAAAAAAGGATTGCCTTCGTTACCTTCCACCAGAGTTATGACTACGAAACCTTCGTTGAGGGTCTTCGTCCTGAAACCGGTGAAGAGGAGGCTTCTTCTGCAGGATTCAGACTCGCCCCTAAACCGGGACTCTTCAGGGACATTTGCGCCCTGGCCGATCAGGCGAGAACGCAGACTCGTGTGCCTGCCGGCATTTCTGCAATCGATCTGTCGCGAAGACAATTCTGGAAAATGGGGCAGGGGACTATTGGTTCAGAAGATGATGTTTATGAAGACGCGCTGGCTAACGACTATATCGCCCTGGGGTGGGGCGGAAGAATCGACTGGAGTGCGGATAAGTTTTCATCGTTCAACGCGATTCATGCTGAGTGGGTCAAACAAAACCCGGCAAACCTGACGCCGAGTAACTGGACGCAGACTTATCCCTTCCGCAGCGAAATGAAACCCGGCGATATCGTGATTGTCCCTTACGGGAATACCGCGTTTCGTGCTATTGCGGAAATAACGGGCGATTACTTTTTCGTTCCTGAGGCTGAAGGTTACTATGCCCACCGCCGCGCTGTGCGCTGGCTACTGACCCTCGATGAACCACTCGCGCTGGATACCATCATTAATGTTAACTTCACAATGCGGACGCTCTATTCAATCCCTGGCAACCGTGTCAATTTTCCGGCTCTGGGCAGGCTGATATCGGATACAGAAGATAAAAAGCCAGATGCCGAAGGTCAGCCGGAGCAGTTCGTCCTCATTATTGATGAAATCAACCGGGCGAATATTTCGAAGGTGTTTGGTGAGCTGATTACGTTAATCGAGCCGGACAAACGTCTGGGCATGCCGGATGCGCTTACCGCCATGCTGCCGTAT
Source organism: Erwinia sp. INIA01 (assembly GCF_025947915.1). Taxonomy (NCBI): domain Bacteria; kingdom Pseudomonadati; phylum Pseudomonadota; class Gammaproteobacteria; order Enterobacterales; family Erwiniaceae; genus Erwinia; species Erwinia sp. INIA01. The sequence continues at coordinate 77,826 of NZ_JAPDNC010000005.1, read as the reverse complement.
TCGAAAAAGAAAGACTTTGGGGTTCCCGCCAACCTTCATATCATCGGCACCATGAACACCGCCGATCGCTCCATCGCTTTGCTCGACACGGCATTGCGGCGACGGTTTAACTTCCGGGAAATGGCTCCCGACGCCAGCCTGCTGGGTGAAGTAGAGGGTATCGATCTCACCGCCGTCCTGACCACCATCAACCAGCGAATCGAATATCTCATCGGCCGGGAATATCGTATCGGACACGCCTTCTTCATCAATTGTGAAAACAGAAAAGAGGTTGAAGATGTTGTGCGCAATAAGGTCGTACCGCTGTTGGAGGAGTATTTCTTCGAGGACTGGGGCCGTATCGCCGCTGTACTGGGTGATGGGTTCATGCAGAAAAATCAGATCCCTCCACCGCCAGGAATAGAGGGCGAGCCATTATCAAGCTGGTCGGTACGTGCGTCGTTCACGAATGACGCCTTTGAACGGCTGGTGGGGAAAGCCAGAACGCTTAACGCCACGGCTCTCAAGACTTCCGGTACCTCTGAAGAATGACGCACCTCACCGTTCATGAATGGCGGGGCGTTGGTGTGGGGACGCAAAGCAGCTCAAACTCTTCTGATGCGTTTACCCGCTCTCAGGCTAATGCGCTGCTTGCAGCGGCGCGGGCGCATCCGCTGGCGAATCAGCACGGCACCAATATCTTAATTGATAGTCACAGCAAAATCATTGCCGGGCAAATGGTTGGGGTCATTAGCGCTCCGGGGTGTAGCCTTGAGATCCTGCCAAAGATTGACGACGAGACAACAGAATCTCCCGCCACAGTCCGACATCGCCTGATTCGGATGCTTGATGTCGCCCTCGGACTTAATCTCGGCAGTGGACAGGCCTCAAAAATGGCGAGACAGGCTGGAAGCCTGCTTGACATATTTATCCGCCTGTTCGCTGAGCGACTCCTGGCCGAAGTACGACGGGGCTTGCCGCATGACTATCTGGCCCAGGAAGACGATTTACCCGCCCTGCGTGGACGGCTCAATATCAGGCGGCAATTCACTACGCTGGCCGTGCGCCCTGACAGCCTCGCCTGTCGTTATGATGTTCTGTCGGCAAATCCCCCTCTGCTCCGCATTATGAAGGCGTGCGTTGTTATGCTTCGCCATTATGCGCGGTCTGCGGATACGCTCCGACGTCTGAATGAGCTGCGCATCATGCTGGTGGACGTGAGCGATATCCCAATAAGTCATCTTCCATGGTCTCAGGTGCGGATCGACAGGACTAACCACCGCTGGGATACGCTCTACAAGCTGGCGCGCCTCCTGCTGAAACGCGACTGGCAGGCCACGCACCGCGATAGCCGGGCGCAGCAAGGGATCACATTGCTTTTCCCCATGAACGATCTGTTCGAGGCCTATATCGCGGCACTGGCGAAGCGAGCCGTACGCGGCACGGAGTGGACGGTCCGCGCGCAGGCCGGCAGATTATACTGCCTGATTGAGGACGGAAAAGAGGGCAGGCCGCGCTTTCAGACCCGGCCGGATCTGCTTATTGAGCGGGATAACCAGACGGTGATGATCATCGACACTAAATGGAAGCGAATTGGTAATAATCCCGAAGATGCCAGGTACGGCGTATCGCAGACCGATGTTTACCAGATGATGGCCTACGCGCGGCTGTATAAATGTCCGCAGGTTATGCTCCTCTATCCGCATCATGCGGGTCTGGGTGCTCAGCGCCTGAGAGCAGATTACAGGATTGTAGCGGGCGAAGAACGACTGCAGGTGGCGAGTGTCGATCTGATTCCCGACGAAGCCGCCGTTGTCGAGCAGTTAACTCACCTTATTGGCATCAATACGCAGAAGGGCGAGGGGAAGGGCGCAGCCTGAAATCTGGCCCGTAATAAATCTCAGCAACACGCAGGAATGATTTTGCATTAGCGTTTGAATGTGCGCCGGTAGACCTGGGGGGCATCTGGGGGAAAATGGGGGAAGGTTTGGGGGCTGGTTGTTTGGGTAGAGGGAGAAGCGGACTCTCGTAATGGTTCCGTAGCAGGTAAAAGGGTTCTGGCATGGTTACGTATTAATTAGCTGGGAATTGGTTTGAAAATTAAATTGAAAAAACCGCAATTTTACGGTTTTTTATAAAAAATATTAAATTGTTACCAAGTGCCGGACTAGTTCGTCTGGAACACTGATAAAGGGTTCATGCCCACTTTCCAAAACGCGAATATCACTGATTCCAGCTCTTTCAGCCATATAGTGCTGAAGCGCAGGAGACACCGCTCTGTCTTGAGTGCAAATGATGAATGTCCTGGCGAGTGGTATCGACTCGACTCCAGAAATTAATGGTGTGATAACCGGTCCCAATGGCTGGGGTCTGAAATATTGCAGAAGATGCTGGTATTTATCTTCCCTACAGTCATTGAAAAATGTGCCGGGGATGTATTCAGGTGTTAGTGTAGCAATACCATCTTCTAAATTTATATCAGCCTTGGGCCCAGTTACACCTAATTGATTACTTTCCTCACCCAATCCTGCTACTGATTCCCCCGTTCGAGGGGCGAACGCACATACATACACAATACGACTAAATAGTTCCGGTGCTAAAGCCGCAGCAAGAGTTACAGCCGCGCCCCCCATACTGTGACCGACCAGAGTAACATCACCTGCAGTGGAAAATTTACTTGCTCGGGAAATGATTGTCTCTGCATAACCTTCAAGCGTTACATTTCCTGGTAATGTTAAGTCTTGCCCGCTTCCCGGCAGATCAAAAGTAAGAACTTCCTTCCCTTCAGATCGAAGTTTTTCAGCAACTGACAGCCATGCCCACTCGCCTTGCCATGCACCATGGATTAAAACGTACTTTTCGGTCATTAGGAATTCCTGCTATAGGGCTAATTGTGCGAAATGGAATCTTACTCATCGCTGATGAGAAAGAAAATAATCAGTAAATGCGACTATTTGCATAACAGTTGAACAGTTCCGCGCTGAACTACGCAGAAAGGTGTTTTCGCCGTCCGCTCCTGCCAAAGAGCGGGCGCAACCCGCGTCCCGCATCGATCAAAACCTGCCTAATTCAAAATAAGGATGCTGGCGGACAGCCCTGCCACTAACTCAATCCCGGCGGGCAAGGTATCTAACTGGATACGCACCGGTACGCGCTGGGCGAGGCGCACCCAGTTAAACGTCGGATTGACATCCGGCAGTCCAAGCGCGCCCGTCTCGTCGTTGTTGTCACCGATCCCACGTCCGATACTCTCCACGTGCCCCGAAATGAGCGGGTCAAACCCCATCAGTGAAATCTGCGCGCTGCTGCCAACGCGGATATGACGCAGTTTCGTCTCTTCAAAATAGCCCACCACCCAAAAACTTTTTGCATCGATAATCGCAACTTTTGTTTCTCCCGCCGTGGCATAGTCGCCGGGGCGCAGCCGGAGGTGGGTGACGTAGCCCGTAACGGGTGCGCGAACGGTGGCATGGGATAAATTCAGCTGCGCCAGCTCAAGCGCGGCCAGTGCACCCTGATAATTGGCCGCCGCGATGCTGGCCGTACTGCCCGTTTGCCGGATGTCCTCGCCGGAAATCGCACCTTTGATCAACGCACGTCGCCTGGCGGCATCCTGACGCATCAGCATCTCATGGCGTTTTGCTTCAACATCGGCCTGTGCGCTGAGCACGGCCAGCTTCAGCCAGTGCGGATCGACAGCATAAAGTACATCACCACGGTTAACCCACTGATTATCGCGGACAGCCACACTGCTCACCGGCCCGGAAACATCCGGTGCAATTTGCACCACATCTGCGCGAACTCGCCCATCCCGGGTCCAGGGTGTTTGCGCATAGTGCTTCCATAAAATAAATGCCAGAACTGATGCCACCGCCACGGCCGTGAATGTCAGTGCGTAACGTGCCAGCAAAGAGAGTAAAGATTTCATGCGAATAACCCCAAAATGGTCAGACCCTGTAAGAGCAGGAAAAAGGTAACGACATACGCCGAAAAATCTATCAGCGGGCGAAAGGGCAGGCGGCGATAAACTCGGCTGAAAGAGAAAAGCGGTACAAGTGAAAGCGTGCAGACCAGAGCGGCGAGCGCTGTCACCAGCAGGCCGGGGATAAACACGCCCCCGATATTGATGTCATTGATCATTGGCGGGTTCCTTATCCTGCATCCTTAATGCGCAATGCAGATCGACAAGCCCGTCGGCGAACTGGCGCGATTGTTCGTCTGCGGCGGGCAGGCAAAATTCTGCCATTGCCCGAATTTGCTCGCGTAAAGCGTCGATCTGGGTGGTGCAGGTGAGGCAATGCAGCAACTCGTTGATTTCGCAGCCCGCGGGGATGGCGCAGCGGCGCAGGCGCATGACGCAAAGACCAATGCGCAGAAAGTGCAACAGATGATCGAGTGCCAGTGCGGAGGACGGCCCGCTGCGCTGTAAACGCGGCAATAGCAGGGCAGCCCGGTCAATCATCAGATTGGTCCAGTGCGTCTCATTGCCTTTAAAAACGCCGTTCACGCTGCGTCGAATATCGCGCTGGCAAAGTTTCAGCAGGCGTTTAATCGCTGCGTCTGCCTGGACGGTTTGCAGCAGGCTCATGCTGATAACCGCGAAGCCTGTCGCGAAAAATAACGCGATAGCCGTGTTGGCCGCACTGGCGAAGTCGCCGGTGTAGTGCGCACCCAGTTCACATAGCACAGGCAACGTTAACGTGATCCCCATCGCCATAAAGGTTGTTGGCGGCCGCGCCTGGAGCGACCCGGCAAACAGAAAAGCGGGGGCGAAAACGGCCACCAGAACGGGGAAATCGCTGACCTGTGGCAGCAGGGCGAAGCTGTAGACAAGGCTTATCAGTACGCCCCACACGGAGCCGATAATGTATTTCACGATATGCGGGGCTGGCGTATCGAAACTGCCAAACAGCGTGCAGCAAACCCCAAGAATGGATACGGCCGTGCCGCCCTCTGGCCAGGCTGAGAAAATCCAGAGCAGACAGCCACCGAGGATGATAGCGAACGCCCCCAGTGCCGTTCGGCCAGCACTTAAAGGATCGCGATGGAAAACATACCCCTTCACTGCGCTACCTTCCTCCAGCGTGAGGGTGGGTTTTGCGTGACGGATGGCATCCGAAAGGCGCTCACACTGTTGTATAAGGGCGATCAACTCAGCGATATAGCCAACGAAATTCGCCCGCAGCGCGTCCTCAAACGTCAGTGCCTGTGCTGCGTGCGACGCCATCAACTGCGCGCTGCGTTTTTGTAGCGCATCCGCCGCGCTTTTGTGTTTCCCGGTATCGTCGCTGGTAAGCCAGGCCTGAATATCACCCAGCAGCGTCTGTATATCGGCTGGCATATTCGCGATTGTCCGTAAGCGATCGTGTAATTCACTGTTCACAATCACTAACCGTGCCAGCCGGTCATGAAGTGCTTTCCTTGCCTGACGGACGGGAGCCGAAAGGGAAAAATCATACGGGATGTGGTGGCTGATGCCCTGTAGAAACTGCAGGGCCAGTGCGAGGTGCAGCGGTTCTGACACCGCATCGGACCTGCCTGCCAGGGTGTCGGCAATCCGCCGTCGCGCGGTGTGCATCACTTGCGCTAATTTGTTGTTAAACAACCCGGATATGCGGGTGGGCAAAATGTATCGGTGAATCAGTGCCGCGCAAAGGATGCCGATCGTTATCTCCTGTACGCGGACGATAGCGATAGTAAACACCGAGCCAGGATCGGAGACGGCGGGAAAACCAATCAGACTTGCGGTGTAACCGGCCAACACAAAGGCATAGGCGCGGGGTGTGCGTTCAAGCAGCGATAACCAGAGGCAAAAGGTTATCCAGCCGGTCAGCATCACGCTGCACAGGATGGGCATATTCACAAATGTCGGCACGATCAACACCGTTGCCGCCGCGCCTGCCACGGTGCCCGCCAGGCGATAAAGGCTCCTGCTCAGTGACGCACCGACTGACGTTTGCGAAACGACATAGACGGTGATGATGGCCCAGGAGGGGCGATCAAGACCGATCGACAGGGCGATATAATACGCGAGCATCGCGGCCGCAAAACTCCTGACGGAATAGAGCAGGGCATGGGCATCGCCAAGCAGCGTGGGAGAGGTGATGCGCCACGGCCAGCGACTTATCGCGTGCAGAGAATGTCTGTAATGAAGGTTTATTTTGCTCATGCCCGGGATTATTCACGGTTTGCACATGTCCTTAAATACTCTATTCTGTCAAAAAATACCTAAATGTTGCCAACGCTATGCCATCCAGACTTGCCCATACTCTGTTCGATCCCGACAGCACGCCCGTCCCGGCCGTCGCACGCCAAATCGACTTCGTGGACTACGCAGCAGAAGTGCCGGTTCACACGCACCGTAAAGGGCAGTTGATCATCGCCCTGTATGGCGCGGTGATTTGCCGTGCCGAAAATGATATCTGGATAGTGCCGCCGGATTGCGCAATGTGGATTCCAGGAGGCATCCCGCATAGTGCCAAAGCTACCTGGAATGCCCATCTCAACTACTTATTTATTGAACCTGGCGCTGCCGATCTGCCGGAGAAATGCTGCACGCTGGCGATTTCACCGCTGATTAAAGAGTTAGTTGAGCGTTTAACGAATGAGGACGTTGATTACGCGGCGGAGAGTCATGCTGGCAGACTGACCAGAGTGACGCTCGACGAACTCGTAACCATGCCACAGCAGAAATTAAGCCTGCCGGTTTCGACGCACCCTAAAATTCGCGCCATGGCCGATGCGCTGGTCAGCCAGCCGGAAGACCGGAGCACGTTTAAAGTCTGGGCAAAGCGGCTGGCAATCAGCGAGCGTTCATTAGCCCGTTTGATGCTGCGTGAAACCGGCCTGACCTTCGGGCGGTGGCGCCAGCAGCTGCATCTGATCATTGCGCTCCGGGAGCTGGCAAGCGGCGTATCGGTACAAAACGTGGCGGCTAATCTGGGCTATGAGTCGGTTAACGCGTTTATCACCATGTTCAGAAAAACGATGGGCAGCACGCCGGCGCAGTATTTTGCGGTTCAAAGAGCGGCGAATGCTTGAGTTAGCGGGATGTTTGCTGCGGTGTCAGGTTTTTGACAGGCGTTGCGTCACGCAGAAACTCGGTAATTTAATGGCATCAATAAAAAATCCACGCCGTTGCGTGGATTTTATAGGGTTTGTCAGTCTTCATGCGATGCTTCGAGAGCGCATGAGACAACAGAATCCGGTTACACGTTAAACAGGAAGTTCATCACATCGCCATCTTTCACGATGTAGTCTTTACCTTCTGAACGCATCTTACCGGCTTCTTTCGCACCCTGTTCACCCTTGCAGGCGATGTAGTCGTCAAAACCGATGGTCTGCGCGCGGATAAAGCCTTTTTCGAAGTCGGTGTGGATTTTACCGGCGGCCTGTGGCGCGGTCGCACCAACAGGGATAGTCCAGGCACGCACTTCCTTCACGCCAGCGGTGAAGTAGGTTTGCAGGTTCAGCAGGGCATAACCAGCGCGGATCACGCGGTTCAGGCCCGGCTCTTCAATACCCAGCTCGGCCATAAACTCTTCGCGGTCGCCGTCTTCCAGCTCGGCAATATCAGACTCAACGGCAGCGCACACTGGAACCACAACGGAACCTTCAGCGGCGGCGATTTCGCGCACTTTATCCAGGTACGGGTTGTTCTCGAAGCCGTCTTCGTTGACGTTCGCGATGTACATGGTTGGCTTCAGAGTCAGGAAGCTCAGGTAGCGGATGGCCGCTTTGTCTTCTTCGCTCAGGTCCAGCGCGCGCAGCATGCCAGCTTTTTCCAGCTGCGGCAGGCATTTTTCCAGCGCGGCCTGTTCGGCTTTCGCGTCTTTATCGCCGCCTTTGGCTTTCTTCTGCACGCGCTGCAGGGCACGTTCGCAGGTATCAAGGTCGGAAAGCGCCAGCTCGGTGTTGATGGTTTCGATATCGTCCGCCGGATCGACCTTGTTATTCACGTGAATAATGTTGTCGTTCTCAAAGCAGCGCACCACGTGGCCAATCGCTTCGGTTTCACGGATGTTGGTCAGGAACTGGTTGCCCAGGCCTTCACCTTTAGATGCGCCTTTAACCAGGCCCGCGATATCCACGAATTCCATGGTGGTTGGCAGAATGCGCTGCGGCTTAACGATTTCGGCCAGCTGATCCAGACGTGAGTCAGGCATTGGCACTACGCCGGTATTCGGCTCAATGGTGCAGAACGGGAAGTTAGCTGCTTCGATGCCCGCTTTGGTTAACGCATTGAACAGGGTGGATTTCCCGACGTTTGGCAGGCCCACAATACCGCATTTGAATCCCATGTTTGAATCACCTTAATAGCTTGATAATCAAGGTATTGTTAAATACCTCAATGTTGTCACAGACAGTGTCTTAAAAGTTTCCGCGCATTATACACGTAAAACCGGCTGCGATGGCGTTGATTTGTCGCGCCCCGGGCAGGTTTAACTTGAGATCGCCTTCACAATTTCCCATACTGACATATCTTTACCCTTATCGGAGAACCGCGCAGATGCATTGCTTCCTGCTTACGCCACCCTGAGAATGCTCCCTTCTGCGCAACGGATCCGTTGCCTTCACTCGTCGCATGAACGAGTCCGCTGTACCCGCTGATAGCCTGAATCGCGCGGTGCAGAACTTCTGTCTGTAAAAAATAACTGGAAATAACATGTTTAACCTGAGCAATTTCAGGGCGAGAGACGTCAAAAATGACGTGCTGGCCGGTGCTGTCGTCTCGGTGGCGCTGATCCCGGAAGCGACTGCCTTTTCCCTGCTGGCCGGGCTGTCGCCGACTATCGGCCTGCATACCGCCTTTATCCTCGGCATTATCACCGCCTTCTTCGGTGGCAAGCCGGGAATGATCTCCGGTGCGGCCGGGTCGATCGTGGTGGTACTGATTAGCCTGATTACCCAGCACGGCTACGAGTATGTGCTGGTGGCCAGCATCCTCGCCGGGCTGATTCAGTTGGCGATTGGCGTGCTCAAGCTGGGCAAGTTTATCCGTCTGGTGCCGCAGCCGGCGATTTATGGCTTTGTTAACGGTCTGGCGATTGTCATTATGCTGGCGCAGTTCCCGATGATTAAAGGGCAGGGGCCGATGATGTACGCGCTGGTCGCGCTGGCGATGCTGATTGTCTGGCTGTTCCCGAAAGTGACCAAAATTATTCCCGGTTCGCTGGCGGCGCTGCTCGTGATTAGCGCGATCGCCATTGGCTTTGGGCTGGATACCAAACGCGTTGGCGATCTGGCGGATATCTCCGGCACGCTGCCGATGTTCCACCTGCCGCAGGTGCCGGTGAGCTGGGAAACGCTGAAAATCGTGCTGCCGTATTCGGTGGTGATTGCGCTGGTCGGACTGATCGAGTCGCTGCTGACGCTGGCGGTGCTGGATGAAATGGGCAGCAAAAAAGGCGCGGGTAATCAGGAGTGCGTGGCACAGGGCATCGGCAATACGCTGTGCGGCTTCTTCGGCAGTTTTGCGGGCTGCGCGATGATCGGCCAGTCGATTATTAACTTCACCTCCGGCGGCCGCGGGCGCATCTCAAACCTGGTCGGTGCCGTACTGCTGATTCTGTTTGTTGTCAGCCTGTCGCAGTACATCGCGCTGCTGCCGGTGGCGGCACTGGCCGGGATTATGTTTGTGGTGTGCATCAATACCTTTGAGTGGAGTTCAATCAAGCGCCTGAAGCGGATGCCGAAAGCGGATGCGGTGATAATGATTGCCGTGACGCTGGTGACGATCTTTACCGATCTGGCGATGGCGGTGATTTGCGGGGTGATTATCTCCGCGCTGGTCTTTGCCTGGCAGCATGCGCGCATCACTATCGTCGCGCAGGAGAGTGAAGAAGGGCAGAAAACCTATCGTCTGGAGGGGCCGCTGTTCTTTGGTTCGACAACCAGTTTCCAGGAGCTGTTCGATCCGCAGCAGGACCCGGATCGGGTGGTGATTGATTTTGCGCGTACCCGGGTGATGGATTCCAGCGGCGTGGAGGCGATTGATAAGCTGACCGCGCGCTATCTGGAAGCAGGAAAAACCCTTCGCCTGCGCCATCTCAGCGAGGACTGCATCAGCCTGCTGAAAAAGGCGGGGCCATACTGTACGCATGAACTGGACGACCCCGATTATAAGGTCGCCAGCAACGACGCCTGACGTAGAGCGTCGCAAGCAGGCCCGAATCCGGGCCTGCTGCTATCAACCCGCTTTATAGCTGTGCAGGCGGTTCATTGCCTTCAGCTTATCTTCCTTCAGCCACACTTCGGTGCAGCGCGCCGCTTCGTCAATGGCGTTATCAATCAGCGGCTGTTCAGAGGCCATCGGTTTACCCAGCACGAATCCCACCACTTTATTACGATCGCCAGGATGGCCGATGCCGATGCGCAGGCGGTGGAAGTTCAGGTTATTACCCAGCTTGCTGATGATATCTTTCAGGCCGTTGTGCCCGCCGTGGCCGCCGCCCTGTTTGAATTTTGCCACGCCCGGCGGCAGGTCCAGCTCGTCGTGCGCGACCAGAATCTCTTCCGGCGCGATGCGATAAAACGTCGCCATCGCCGCCACGGCTTTACCGCTGAGGTTCATAAAGGTGGTCGGCACCAGCAGGCGCACATCTTCACCGCCGATATTCAATCGCGCGGTGTAGCCATAAAATTTACTTTCTTCCTTTAGCGACTGATTGTGACGTTCAGCCAGCAAATCAACATACCAGGCGCCGGCATTATGGCGCGTAGCGGCGTATTCAGCGCCGGGATTGGCAAGGCCAACAATCAGTTTGATGCTGCTCACGGTGTATTTTCCTGAAGCGTACGAATTAAGGCAGGTAGTTTACTGAAGCGGAAGGGATAACTCAAAGGCCACCGGACGCTCTCTGCGAATGGCAGATAGTTAGTCAGCGTGATAATACATTTTCTATACAAATTCAGTCGATTAGATGTAAAGAACTGTCAAAGATTTAGCAATAAATGTGATCACGCCCGCAACGAGAGCCCAGACGATTTCCTACACTATGGACATCTGGCAATGGAATTTGCCCTGTTAAACCGTCTGGAGGTGCGTAATGAAACGTAAACATACACATGTAATGGGCAACGCCCTGATGGTGCTGGGTTTAGTGGTGATGATTTTCGGGGTAGGTTACTCGGTTCTTAATCAGATGCCGCAGCTGCAGTTACCGCAGTTTATGGTGCATGGGGCGATTTTCAGTATCTTCATCGGTGCGCTGCTGTGGTTGGTTGGTGCCCGCGTTAGCGGACGGGAAAAAATTGCCGACCGCTACTACTGGGTGCGTCACTGCGGCGATAAACGCTGCCGTCAGGGTAATCGCCAGCACTAATTAAGTCCCGCAGTGGACAATAGGGTTAAATCATCTAGCTTTGCTGACCTTCATTAATGCCCGCCTTCGCGGGCATTATGTCTTGTTCAGGCGTAGTTAAAGCCATCAGCTTGAGACAGCGAAGCTCGTCCGTCAATTGTTTAACCGGCTACCGGCAGGGTTTGTAACCGCTGTTCGTCCGGATGATACACCTTTATCTGATTACGTCCGGCTGCTTTGGCCTGATACAGCGCATCATCCGCCGCAGCAATCAGTGAATCCACGAGCAGGGGTCCATAAGAGCTGCTGGCAACGCCAATGCTGACGCTGTAGTGCACCTGCTGCGGTCTCGAAGCTTCTATTATCTGACGAATCCGCTCTGCCGTTTCCATACCCACTTTTTCATCGCATAAAACAATGGCAGCAAATTCCTCGCCCCCAAGCCGGGCAAAAAAGCTGTCCGCGGGTAGCTCAGTGACCACTTTGTGGCAAAAATCGATCAGCACCTGATCGCCATGATAGTGACCATAGCGGTCGTTGATGCTTTTAAAGTGGTCGAGATCGAACAACATCACGGTGATCTCGCGGGCGGCGCTGGCAGGGTTTGCCAGCTGGTCGGCTTTTTCAAACAGCGCACGGCGATTCCAGACGCCGGTCAGCGGATCGAGCAGCGAAGCCTGTTTGTACTTGATCAGTGTGCGTTCGTTAACCATCGCCATCAGGGTAAAACTCATGCCGATCACAATCAGTATTGATTCCAGGATGACATAAACCGAGAAGGTCGAACCGCCAATCGCCCCGTAGAGCGGGCTGGGTATGCCGCCGTCCAGTAGCGCCCGCAAAACGCTAAACAGAAGATGTATCCACAGCAGAAGTCGGGCGGGCCAGAAGGTCACCGGTAGCATGGCACGCGCGCGGTGCAGTTCGCGGATCATCGCTGCGGTGTAGATAATACACATCAGGCAGGAAACCAGAATCCGGTTGTGCATTGAGTTCCAGAACCACGGGAACAGGCACAGCACGCCCCAGAGCACCATGCCCAGCGTCCAGTCGTAGCCGCACCGCGCGCCTCGAAAGGCGCGAAAGGCGCTGAGTAACAGACCATAGGCCAGCAGCACGCAGATATTGCCCACCGCCACTGACCAGAACAGCAGGCCTTCGCTACGAAGGCTGCTTAACCAGACGGCAATAACACTGACAATCAGCGAGATACAGTTAAATCCCAACACTTTATCGTACTGTGCGCCGCTCCAGGCAAAGGCGGTGATGACGATAAGAAACAGCAGTACGTACAGCTCGCAGATAAACAGGGTTGCGACGTCTAGCGCCATATAAGAATATTCCGATTAAGTCAATTCGAGCAAAGTAGCATTAATAAATGGTCCTCAAAAGGGGGGGTTATGCCAAATTGCTAAAAAAAACTGTCCGGCATCACTATCCGCTTAATTAATCTGCTTACCCCGGGGAACCAGGCACAGCCAGATCGCGATGGCACAGATCACGGTAACAACCAAAAGTACCCAAAGCAGCTGTGCGAAGGCGTGCTCCGCCATCGGTAACAGTGCGGAGTCGATGGCCGATCCGGCACTCAATGTCGGTAGCGATTCGGCAGAGGCGTGGTGAAGATTTGCCAGGCGGGCCAGCAAAAAGGTAAACAGACTGCTGACGCTTGCCAACGCCACGCCTTCCCCGGCTACGCGCACCGTACTGAAAATTCCGGTCGCCATACCCGCACGCTGCGGCGGCACCACGCTGACCGACAGGTTGTCCATCAGCCCCCACGGCAGCCCGCTACCTGTTCCGATCAGTAACATCGCCAGCAGGGTTAACAGCAGCGAGCTTTGCGGCGTTACCACACTCAGCAGCCCGATACCCGCAGCGGCCAGCTGCAGACCACCCGCGCTGACCGTGCCGGGATGGTAGCGGCGGGTCAGACTGACCGCGATCGAGGGAATAATCAGCATTGGCAGCGAGATGGCTAACATCAGCAAACCCGTGGTTAAAGCGTCATAGCCGTAAAATCCCATAAATCGTAGCGGCAGCAGCACCAGCAGTACCACGAAACAGTAGCAGGTCGCGACCGGCAACAGTTGTACACCAACGAAGCGGCCGTAGCGGAACAGGCTGAGGTCGAGCATCGGGAAGGCCGTGCGCCGCTCAATAAAGACAAACAGCGCACCCGTCAGCAGGGAAGCCAGCAGCAGAATGCGGGTGAGCGGCGTACTGCCGCCGTCGGCCATTTGCAATAATCCCCAGGTAAACAGCGTCAGCGCGGTGCTGAAGGTGATGATACCGGCCCAGTCCAGCGGCTGCGGGTCGGGGTTGCGTGACTCGGCCAGATAGCGGGTGCCAAAAAGTAATGCCACCGCACCAAACAGGGCACAGCAGAGGAAAACGCTGTGCCAGCCCGCCGCCTGCATCAACATTCCTGCCACCACCGGTCCCGCCGCCAGCCCCACGCCGAAACTGGTTCCCAGCATGCTAAAAGCCCGGGCGCGCGCTTCGCCGTTAAAACTGTTGGCCATGGCTGCTGAACCTCCGGCCAGTGCGGCAGCGGCAGCCGCCCCTTGTAGCGCGCGAACAATATCCAGCCAGACTACTGAAGGCAGCCATGGGGTCAGCAGTGAAAGCAGGGTGAATACCAATACGCCGCTGATAAACAGGCGCTTGCGGCCATAGCGATCGGCCAGGGAGCCAGCGGCCATCAGCAAACTGCCGAAGCTGAGCAGGAATGAGTTGGTTATCCAACTCAGCGCGAGGGGAGAACCGCCGGGATGAACGGCAATCGCTGGCGTGGCGATGACCCCGGCAGAAAAACTCAGCGGCAGCATCAGCGCCGCGCTGCAAACGGCCAGCACGCTCCAGCGGCTGCTTTGGGCTTCAAGTGTCAGGGAACTCATTTTTTATCTCCGCTTTCATCAGTCAAAAAAGCAGGATAGATTGGCATGTGTGGGTGATAAACAGGCCGAATGGCCGAAGATAAAGGACAAAAAGTATCGAATGAGCAGCGTGGAAAGTCTGAGTGGTTTGACGGCCTTTGTGAAAGCTGCGCAGGCGGGGAGTTTCGCTTCGGCGGCAGAGCGCCTTGGCGTATCGGCGTCGGCGGTGGGTAAAAGCGTGGCGCGGCTGGAAAGCAGCCTCGGGGTGAGCCTGTTCAACCGTAGTACGCGCAGCCTGAGCCTGACGGAAGAGGGGGCGCTGTTTTATGAGCGCAGCCAGCGCATTGTGCAGGAGCTGGAGGAGGCCGAGCAGGAGCTGTCGCGGTTGATGTCCGCCCCGCGCGGACGTTTGCGGCTGAGTTTTCCGGCGATTGGCTACCGTCTTTTGCTGCCTCTGCTGCCCGGGTTCACCGCGCAGTACCCGGATATTGAGCTGGATCTTGATTTCAACGATCGTCTGGTGGATGTGATTGGTGAGGGTTATGACGCGGTGCTGCGCAGCGGTGACTTTGCCGATTCACGGTTGAAGGCGCGGCGGCTGGGGGGCTTTCGTTTTTGCCTTGTTGCCTCCGCCGATTATTTTTCCCGTCGTGGCCGGCCGCAGCAGCCTGCCGATCTGAGCGATCATGAATGCCTGCTGTACCGGTTTTCCGGCAGCGGTCAGCTTCAGCCCTGGCAGTTTGACGGCGTTGATGCGCGTCAGCTTACGCTGCAGGGGTCGCTGGTGTTCAATAATCTTGAAGCGCAGATTTCGGCCGCCCGGCGTGGGCTTGGGTTGATTTACGTGCCGGATTTTTCGGTGCAGGAGTATCTGGATAGCGGGGAGTTGGTTTGTGCTCTGGATGATTGTATCAGTGCCGGAGGGCAGTTTTCGCTGCTGTGGCCGGGGAATCGGCATTTGTTACCGAAGTTGCGGGTGTTTATTGATTATCTTGCGGAGCATATCGGGTTGGATCGGTGATTTGCTGCTTAGGTGTTTTCTGCAACTTCGGTGTTTGCGCTGACTGGCGGGTCCATCGGTTGGGCTGGTCCTCGCGCCGCTTCGCGGTGCCTTCACTTCGTGCGTCAGCCGGTCGGACCGTCAGAGACGGGCCGTCCATGGCCCGGCTCTGACTTTCACCCGCGTCCTGCGGGTGAATCCTGGCTTCCTTACTCCGTTCAGCGCTGTGGATTGCCCAACCGATGGACCCGCCAGTCTGCTTTTAAATTCTGTGTTGGTTGCGAAAAAATAACGACGCTTATTCTGCCTGGCCGACCTGGTGATCAAATTCCAAATTAGGTGTGTATGCTGAGGGTAGGTTCTACGAGTCTGCTTATTTAATATGATGTTACCTGTCATTACAGAGCAACATCGGGATGAGTTCGGTTACGAAGCTTCGCTATTGAGCAAGATCTGGGATGGATTGATTCAATGACGCTATTTGATTGAATGAAAATCAATGGAAATGCGCTACGAAATACGAAATGGGTTATCAACACTTGTTGAATTCAAGAGGTTTTTAATCCGTTACTCATCAACAGCGACGCCATTTAGTCAAGAGGGCCGGTCTGCGCCACTGCCGGGTAATCCGCAGCGCTGAGGTGGAGGCAGATGGCCAGGAGACGCCAACAAGGACGTTGGCGTCAGGTGAAGCTGGTGCATGGATGCACCATCTTCACCGGTCCGACAGGCCAGATGCCGTAACCGAAGGAACCGCGAAGCGGCGTGAGGACCGCCCGGCAGTGGCGCAGACTGGCCCCAAAACCCGGAAGCCGCAGCAATGATCGTTCGGCAGTGGCGCAAACCGGCCCAAAAGTACCTGTCCGTTAGCAACCAAAACAAAAAAACCGCCGTCCCGAAAGACAGCGGCTATATAAAACTGAACGCTAAAAACAAACCGGCCGGAATAACCCGGCCAGTGAATTAATGCTCAAACATCGCAGAAATGGATTCTTCGTTGCTGATACGACGAATCGCTTCCGCCAGCATGCCTGACAGCGTCAGGGTGCGCACGTTTGGCAGCGCTTTAATTTCTTCTGGCAGCGGAATCGTATCGCACACCACAACCTCATCAATCACCGAATGACGCAGGTTCTCAACCGCGTTACCGGAGAAGATTGGGTGAGTGGCATAAGCGAATACACGCTTGGCGCCACGCTCTTTCAGCGCTTCCGCCGCTTTGCACAGGGTGCCGCCGGTATCGATCATATCGTCAACCAGTACGCAGTCACGGCCAGCAACGTCACCGATGATATGCATCACCTGAGACACGTTAGCACGTGGGCGGCGCTTGTCGATAATCGCCATATCGGTATCGTTCAGCAGCTTGGCAATGGCACGGGCGCGAACTACGCCGCCAATGTCCGGGGAAACCACAATCGGGTTCTCCAGGCCAATCTGCATCATATCTTCCAGCAGAATCGGGCTACCGAAAACGTTATCAACCGGAACGTCGAAGAAGCCCTGAATCTGTTCGGCGTGCAGATCAACGGTCAGAACGCGGTCAACGCCAACGCTTGACAGGAAATCAGCAACCACTTTAGCAGTAATGGGTACACGAGCAGAGCGCACGCGGCGGTCCTGACGGGCATAGCCAAAATACGGAATGACCGCTGTAATACGACCAGCGGAAGCACGACGCAGGGCGTCAACCATCACAACCAGTTCCATCAGGTTATCGTTGGTTGGGGCACAGGTGGACTGGATGATGAAAATATCACCACCGCGTACATTTTCATTAATCTGTACGCTCACTTCACCATCGCTGAAACGACCGACGGCGGCGTCGCCCAGGCTGGTGTAAAGGCGGTTGGCAATACGTTGTGCTAGTTCCGGGGTGGCGTTACCAGCAAAAAGCTTCATATCAGGCACGAGAAGAACCTCAGGCTTTGCGTCGAGAGAATGAAATTAAGTCAGGGTTGGCGCAAGACCACTGACGATTTCATGCGGGTGTTAAATGAGCCTGGTGCAGCGTCCGGATCATGGTGACGCTGTCACTTCAGCTCGAATGCTCTGAAAGAATGCGGTGAAGCGGCGAAACGTTTGCGCCTCGCGCTACGAATCCCTGCAATTCTTTCGGGGCCAGCTCAAGCACCTGGCGTGCGGCGGACTCGGTGTCAAATTCAGCAAACACACAAGCACCCGTTCCAGTCAGGCGCGACGGCGCATATTCTAGCAGCCAGGAAACAAGCTGTTCAACCTCGCGGAAACGTTTTCTGACGACGGCCTCACAATCATTGCGGAAATCGGCCTCTAACAGCTCATTGATTTGCCGATATGGCGTATCTCTGGTCAATAACGGATCGTTGAACACCACCGGGGTCGCCACGCTGACGCCGGGGTGCATGACCAGATACCATTTTTCCTCCGGGGAGACGGGCGTTAGCTTTTCACCCACGCCTTCTGCATAGGCTGCAAACCCCTGCACGAACACCGGTACGTCGGCACCGAGGCTCAGGCCCAGCGCCGCCAGCTCTTCAAAACTGAAACCGGTCTGCCACTGGTGATTCAGCGCAACCAGCACCGTAGCCGCGTTAGACGAACCACCGCCCAGGCCGCCGCCCATTGGCAGGCGTTTATCTACCGCCAGGCTGGCTCCGGCATTGGCGGGCAGGGTGCCGCGCGCTGCTGCCTTCTCGCGCAGCAGTCGGGCGGCGCGAACAATCAGGTTCTGTTCATCCGGCACGCCGACAACCGGCGTTAACAGTTTTAGTTCACCGCTGCTGTCGGCGGTAATGGTCAGCGTGTCACCGTAGTCCAGAAACTGGAACAACGTTTGCAGATTATGATAGCCGTCTTCACGACGGCCGGTGATATAGAGAAATAAATTTAGTTTTGCCGGTGAGGGCCACTGTTCGATCATTTAACGGTCCAGCTATCCATTTTCAACTTGATGCGCTGGCTGCCTTCCTGCAGTTCCAGGTTTGACGGCAGCGTCGGGTTCTGTTTGCTGTCGTAGCCCTGATAGGTCACGTGCCATGTTTTGCCGTCCTGGCTGTAGTTCAGCTCGCGCAGGTGATACTGGTCGTCAAGCGAGTAGTCGGTGGCATCGCCCGGTAGGCCAAGGATCCACTGACGTAAATTATCCAGCGGAATGGTCATGCCGGTCAGCTGTGAGATCATCTGCGCGGCATCGCGGCTGACGTAGCGCTTACCTTTGTTATCCACGATTTGCGCCACCTGGCCCTGCTGGTCGAGCTGTAGCTCGGTACTGCCCAGCGGATTGGTCAGCAGCAGGCGATAGCGGTCCGGGGCGGTTTGCTGCCAGTTAAAGCGGGCATAAACTTTCTGCTGGTCGGAAAGGAAAGCAAAGGCACCGCGAGTTTGATACTGAGTAATTTTTTCCACCGCCTGCTGATGGTCGCGCCACTGCGGTGAGGTCGGGCTCTGGCCGGGAGTCTGTGGCTCTGGCGTGATGCTACAGGCCGCCAGCAGCACGCTGGCAAGGGGAATAAGCCGCATCAGGCGGCGATTCGACAATAACATTATCAGGTCAACTCCTCGGACGTAATTCGGGCATACTTGCCGCAATCAACCGCTCACGCTAACCAGCTTGCCGGGCGGCGTCAACGCTCAAATTGTCTGATTTGCGCTACAACAGGTAAATCTTGTTGCAGGGATAGGCCACGCATGACTTTTATTGATCCCGCGCATCTTGTAGAATGCGCTTCAGAAAACCCTATCAACTGTGGGATATACCCAATCTGGCACCATGACGTTACTGGCTCTTGGCATTAATCACAAAACCGCTCCTGTTGCGCTGCGTGAACGTGTTACGTTCGCGCCGGATACGCTTGACCAGGCTTTAAACAGCCTGCTGGCGCAGCCGCTGGTGCAGGGTGGCGTGGTGCTCTCCACCTGCAACCGCACTGAAATCTATCTCAGTGTAGAACAGCAGGAGAATTTGCAAGAGCAGCTGACCAAATGGCTGTGCGATTACCATCAGTTAAGCCCGGAAGACCTGCATAAAAGCCTCTACTGGCATCATGACGATGGCGCAGTCAGCCACCTGATGCGCGTGGCCAGCGGTCTGGATTCTCTGGTGCTTGGCGAACCGCAAATCCTCGGGCAGGTGAAGAAAGCCTTTGCCGACTCCCAGCGCGGCCATTCTCTTTCCAGCGAACTGGAGCGGATGTTCCAGAAGTCGTTTTCGGTGGCCAAACGCGTGCGTACTGAAACCGAAATCGGTGCCAGCGCCGTTTCAGTGGCGTTCGCGGCCTGTAGCCTGGCGCGGCAGATTTTCGAATCACTTTCCACGGTCACCGTACTGCTGGTTGGCGCGGGCGAAACCATTGAACTGGCGGCCCGCCATCTGCGTGAACACAAGGTCAGTAAACTGATGATTGCCAACCGTACCCGCGAACGCGCTCAGGTGCTGGCCGATGAGGTGGGTGCTGAAGTGATTAGCCTGCCGGACATTGATTCTCGCCTGGCCGAAGCCGACATCATTATCAGCTCCACCGCCAGCCCGCTGCCGATTATTGGTAAAGGCATGGTTGAGCGGGCGCTGAAGCAGCGCCGTAACCAGCCGATGCTGCTGGTGGATATTGCCGTACCGCGCGACGTTGAGCCGGAAGTGGGTAAATTACCTAACGCCTATCTGTACAGCGTGGACGACCTGCAGGCAATCATCGAAAGCAACCTTGCACAGCGCAAAGCGGCGGCGGTACAGGCCGAAACGATCGTGGTGCAGGAAAGCAGCGAATTTATGTCATGGCTGCGCGCACAGGGCGCGGTGGAAACCATTCGCGAATATCGTTCTCAGGCCGACCAGGTCCGCAGTGAGCTGGAGGCGCGCGCGCTGGCCGCGCTGCAAAACGGCGGTAATGCGGAAGAGGTCATTCGCGACCTCGCGCATAAGCTGACCAACCGTCTGATCCATGCCCCAACCAAATCTCTTCAGCAGGCCGCACGCGATGGCGATGGCGAACGTCTGCAAATTTTACGCGACAGCCTCGGGCTGTAATAGCGTTTCAAGCCTCTATTAACAAGGTAAAACTACACGAATGAAGCCTTCTATTGTTGCCAAACTGGAAGCATTACAGGAACGTCACGAAGAAGTCGAGGCGATGCTGGGTGATGCCGGTGTGATTGCCGATCAGGAACGTTTCCGTGCGCTGTCACGTGAATATGCTCAGCTGACCGACGTCAGTCAGTGTTTCCGCCGGTGGCAGCAGACCCAGGAAGATATTGAAACCGCCGAGATGATGCTCGACGATGCGGAAATGCGCGATATGGCGCAGGAAGAATTAAAAGAAGCGCGCGAAGCCAGCGAGGAGCTGGAACAGCAGCTGCAGGTGCTGCTGCTGCCGAAAGATCCTGACGATGAGCGCAACTGCTATCTGGAAGTGCGCGCCGGAACCGGCGGTGACGAAGCGGCGATCTTCGCGGGCGATCTGTTCCGTATGTACAGCCGCTATGCTGAAGCGCGTCGCTGGAAAGTAGAAATCATGAGCGCCAACGAAGGCGAGCACGGCGGCTTTAAAGAAGTGATCGCCAAAGTGGTCGGTGAGGGTGCCTACGGTCGCCTGAAGTTTGAATCCGGCGGCCATCGCGTACAGCGCGTGCCGGAAACCGAATCCCAGGGCCGTATTCATACCTCCGCCTGCACCGTGGCGGTGATGCCGGAGCTGCCGGAAGCCGAACTGCCGGATATCAACCCGTCAGACTTGAAAATCGATACCTTCCGTTCTTCCGGCGCGGGCGGCCAGCACGTTAACACCACCGACTCCGCCATCCGTATTACCCACCTGCCAACCGGTATTGTGGTGGAGTGCCAGGACGAACGTTCGCAGCATAAAAACAAAGCCAAAGCGCTGGGCGTGCTGGGTTCGCGTATCCGCGCCGCTGAAATGGCCCGCCGTCAGCAGGAAGAGTCCTCCACGCGTCGCAACCTGTTGGGCAGCGGCGATCGTTCCGACCGTAACCGCACCTATAACTTCCCGCAGGGGCGCGTTACCGATCATCGAATCAACCTGACTATCTACCGCCTGGATGAGGCGATGGAAGGTAAACTGGATTCGCTGATCGAGCCTATCGTGCAGGAATATCAGGCCGATCAGCTGGCAGCCCTCGCCGGGCAGGACTGATGCAGATCCGAGCCTGGCTGCGTGAGGCCATCATCCGCCTGGCAGGCGGCGACAGCCCTAAGCGTGATGCGGAAATACTGCTCGGCTGGGTAACGGGAAAATCGCGCAGCTGGCTGATCGCCTTCGACGATAGCGAACTGGATGCCGACCAGCTGGCGCGGCTCGATGCCCTGCTGACGCGTCGTGCGGCAGGCGAACCGGTGGCCTATCTCATCGGTGAGCGTGAATTCTGGTCGCTGCCGTTGTGCGTCTCTCCCCATACGCTGATCCCGCGTCCGGACAGTGAAGTGCTGGTTGAGCAGGCGCTGGCGCGCTTGCCGCAGAGTGCCTGTGCGGTGCTGGATCTCGGCACCGGGACCGGGGCTATTGCGTTGGCGATCGCCAGCGAACGGCCCGACTGTCAGGTCACCGGCGTCGATCGCATTGCCGATGCCGTCGAACTCGCCCGTTATAACGCCACAAAGCTGTCGCTGAACAATGCGCGTTTCCTGCAAAGCAACTGGTTCTCAGCACTGACCGGGCAGCAGTTTGCCATCATCGTCAGTAATCCTCCTTATATTGATGCCGAGGACGGCCATCTCAGCCAGGGCGACGTGCGTTTCGAACCGGCCAGCGCGCTGGTCGCGGGCGATCGCGGTCTGGCCGATATCAAACTGATTGCCGCCGCTGCCGGGCAGCATCTGCACCCTGAAGGCTGGCTGCTGCTGGAACATGGCTGGCAGCAGGCTGAGGAGGTTCGCCAGATATTGCGCGATAACCACTTTACCGCAGTAGAAACCTGTCAGGATTACGGCGGTAACGATCGCGTGACCTTTGGACAGAAACTGGCTGAGTAAGGAGTCAACATGGCTACATGGTATCTTCCGCTAAAACATTTCCATCTGCTGACGGTTTGCATTACCGTGCTGATGTTTGTTTTACGTTTCTGGTGGTTACAGCGCCAGTCTGCCATGCTGCAGCGTCGCTGGGTTCGTATTGTGCCGCACATCAATGACACGCTACTGCTGCTGTCCGGTGTGCTGCTGGTCACGATTACCCACTTTTACCCGTTCTCGCCACAGGGCAGCTGGCTGACTGAGAAGCTGTTTGGCGTTATTATCTATATTGCACTGGGCTTTATTGCCCTCGGACGACGTCCGCGTGCGCAGAAAGTGCGCTGGATAGCGTTCATTGTGGCCCTGGTCGCGGTTTATGCGATTGTCCGGTTAGCCACAACTAAAATGCCACTGTTGGGGTTTGTATGACGTCCTTAGCTGATTTTGATTTTACTGCCGCCCCGCTGAGTGAAGCGGTTATCGCGGCATCGCTGGCCATTCGCAGCGACTTTCCGGCTGAAAACGTCAGAGAGCAGTTGTCGGCGCTGGTAGCCGAAGCGCGTGCGACTATTTCGCCGCAGCTTGAAGCCGATTTACAGCTGGAGAAGCTGATTGAGCTTTTCTGGCACCAGTGGGGATTCGGCGGTGCGGGCGGTATCTATCGCCTCTCTGATTCTCTGTGGCTGGATAATGTACTGCGTACCCGTCAGGGAACGGCGGTGTCGCTGGGGATTGTATTCCTGCATATTGCCCGCCAGCTTGAGCTGCCGCTGTGCCCGGTTATTTTCCCCACGCAGCTGATCCTGCGCGCCGAGTGGATTGATGAAGATATCTGGTTAATCAATCCCTTTAACGGTGACACGCTGGATGAACATACCCTTGAGGTGTGGCTGAAAGGCAATATCGGCCCGATTGCCGAATTGTACGATGACGATTTGCAGGAAGCCGAGCCGCTGGCCGTGCTGCGCAAAATGCTCGATACGTTGAAGGCCGCGCTGATGGAAGAAAAACAGATGGAAACGGCGCTACAGGTGAGCCAGGTTCTGGTACAGATGGACCCTGAAGACCCCTATGAAATTCGCGATCGCGGGCTGATTTTCGCCCAGCTGGAATGCGAACACGTGGCGTTGAGCGATCTGGCTTACTTTGTGGAACACTGCCCGGAAGATCCGGTGAGTGAAATGATTAAGCTGCAGATCCACTCCATTGAACAGAAACAGATAACCCTGCACTGATGCACTGTGCGCGGTGAATACCTCTAAGACATAAGGCGAAGACATGAAACAAAAAGTGGTTAGCATTGGTGATATCCCGGTAGCAAACGATCTGCCATTCGTCCTGTTTGGTGGCATGAACGTGCTTGAATCCCGCGATCTGGCCATGCGTATTTGTGAACATTACGTCACCGTAACCCAGAAGCTGGGTATTCCTTATGTGTTCAAAGCGTCATTTGATAAGGCCAATCGTTCTTCTATTCACTCCTATCGTGGTCCGGGACTGGAAGAAGGGATGAAAATCTTCCAGGAGCTGAAGCAAACCTTCGGCGTGAAAATCATCACCGATGTGCACGAAGCCAGCCAGGCTCAGCCGGTGGCGGACGTGGTTGACGTTATCCAGCTTCCGGCCTTCCTTGCCCGTCAGACCGATCTGGTGGAAGCGATGGCGAAAACCGGCGCGGTAATCAACGTGAAGAAACCGCAGTTCGTCAGCCCGGGCCAGATGGGCAACATCGTGGATAAATTCGCGGAAGGCGGCAACGATAAAGTTATTCTGTGCGATCGCGGTGCTAACTTCGGCTACGACAACCTGGTGGTCGACATGCTGGGCTTCAACGTGATGAAACAGGTTTCCAACGGCAGCCCGGTGATCTTCGACGTGACCCATGCCCTGCAGTGCCGTGACCCAATGGGTGCAGCCTCCAGCGGTCGTCGCGCGCAGGTGAGCGAACTGGCTCGTGCCGGTATGGCGGTGGGGATTGCCGGTCTGTTTATTGAAGCACACCCGGATCCTGCCAATGCCAAATGCGATGGCCCGTCGGCGCTGCCGCTGGACAAGCTGGAGCCTTTCCTGGTGCAGATGAAGGCGATTGACGACCTGGTCAAAAGTTTCCCTGAGCTGGATACCAGCAACTAAGACAGCGTAATCTCTCCGGGCCTGATTTTCAGGCCCGTTTTCTTTCCTGCTCTTCTCGTTACCCGCCGGAGTGTGGGCCGAAAGTTTGACTCAAGGAGCCATGATGAAGAAATCTATTCTGCTGATGCTGGCAACGCTCGTCGCCAGCGGCTGTAGTAGTGACGGCAACCGTTTAAATGAGCAGCAGCTGCTGAATCAGTACTTCGTGCTGAGTGCGGTTGATAGCAAACCCGTTGAGCAACGTGCCGGGATACGTCCGGGCATTAGCTTTGCACCGGGTCTGAGAGTCAGCGGTGTCATGTGCAACCGCTTCTTCGGACAGGGGCAACTCGAACAGGGCCGACTGACGGTTCCGCAGCTGGCAACGACCCGGATGCGGTGTCACGATGGTGAACTTAACCAGTGGGAACAACTGCTGGGTCAGGTGCTGACGGCGGGGGCCAGCGTGACAATACAGCAGCAAACTCTGACGTTGAATGGGGCTGGACATACGCTGGTGTATCGGGGTGAGCAGAACGCAGAAAAGAATTGAGCAGTAAAGAATAAAAAAAGGCCGGTGAACCCCGGCCTTTTTTACGTTACAGCATAACCGTCATCAAATAGGCGGCAAACAGCGCCAGGTGCGCAGCACCGTTCAGCACGTTGGTGCGGCCGGTAGAGAAGGAGATCTGGCACAGTATCAGAGCGGAAATCATGACTACAATCTGCGGTGACTCCAGGCCGAAAATCAGCTCCTGCCCGGTCAGCGAGGCGATAATCGTTACCGCAGGCACGGTCAGAGAGATCGTCGCCAGCACCGAACCAAAGAACAGGTTCATCGCGCGCTGTACCTGGTTGGCCAGCACCGCTTTAATCGCGCCCAGTCCTTCCGGCGACAGGATCAGCAGCGCCACCAGGAAGCCGGTAAACTGTTCCGGGGCATTCATCGCCGTCAGCAACTCACCCAGCGGATTTGCATTCATTTTCGTGACGGCAATGACCGCAATCAGATGCACAATCAGCCACGCGGTATGCCAGGCACTGCTGTGTACGGAAGGCTTGCCGTGGTGCGGATCGCCGTCATCGTCTTCATGTTCGTAAACAAACAGGTTCTGATGGGTTTTGGTCTGGATCAACAGGAACACCCAGTACATGGCGGCTGAAATGGCTGAAACCAGCAGCGCCTGTGCAACGCTGAAATTACCGCCCGGAAGCGCCACGGGAAGCACCAGAACGATAATTGCCAGCGGGAAGATGGCGATCAGATACTGTTTTACACCCACGAGATTAACGTACTGAGTGGCGAATTTGCGGCCGCCGAGCAGCAGGGCAAAGCCGACCAGGCCACAGGTAACGATCATAATGATCGAGAACAGCGTGTCGCGCATCAGTGCCGGGGCGGCATCGCCGGTGGCCATCAGTGCGGAGATCAGGCTGACCTCAAGAATAACGACTGAGAGACTGAGAATAAGTGAACCGTAGGGTTCACCCAGACGGTGTGCCAGAACGTCGGCATGACGTACTACGCTAAAGGCACTGCTGAGAATAGCCACCAGCGCCAGTATATTGATGCCGACAACGACAGGTAGCGAAGTGGTATTTCCCCAGAACCACAGTACCAGCAGTGCGGCCAGGGGGAAGATCAGGGAGTACTCGGTGTGGCGGGTTTTACTGCTCTCGTGGGCACTCATAGGCTAACGCTCCTTATCGAAATCCGCTGACCCAAAACCGACGAAATCGGGGGGCCTCTTAAAGTCGTGACTGAAGTATCAGTGACAAGTGGCGAAAGTGTAATCTTTTTTTTTAACCCGGCGGCAAAAATTTACGCGATTTTACGGACTTGGGGTTAATTAATGCTGAAGTCTTTATTTTTAATAATTAACTTTTTATCCTAATGAAATATCAGGGTGTTTATTTTTTATAATCTAATGATTGGATGGTATTAACCGCTTGTAGTGAGTTTTGTAGTCGGATAATGTGCCCGGTAATGAGAAATTCAATCCAGGCCTGTAAAAAAATACGGTGGCAAAAAAACGGCTGTGCGCCAGGCTTAACGGTGATTGATTTATGCCCATTCAGGAGGTCAACAATGCCCTACGATTCCCGCCAGGCGCTGCCTGATGCCGTTAAACACGTACTGCCTGCACATGCCCAGGAGATCTATAAAGAAGCATTTAACAGCGCCTGGGAACAGTATAAAAAGAGCGACGATCGCCGTGGAGATGATTCACGCGAGGAGGTTGCCCACAAAGTGGCCTGGGCCGCAGTGAAGCACCAGTACCATAAAGGCGACGATGATAAGTGGCACAAGACGCGCTGATGTCAAAATGCAACCCGCTTACCGAAGGCGAAGTGAGGTTTTGCTGATGCCAGAATAATGTCGCTCACCCGGACAAGTTGAGCTTTTGTTTTTCAAGCGGACACGGCATTACGCCCGAAAGGGCGTATTACCCGGTTAAATTTCTGGATTCTTCGCCCGACGCCATTTCAGCCTTGCAGGTAGCCAGCGCTGAGTCGTTTCCGGGGGCTGTTCATCAATCAGCTGAGTGATCATCTCGAAGCAGTTCCACGCCAGCAGGCGTTCGTCCTGCTCGACGGTATCAATACGCACCGACAGAGCGTCATACAGATAGTGATCGTCAAAGCTACAGAGATGCATCGGGGTATCCAGCAGTCCGTGCTGGCTGAGGTAGCGCAGCACGCCTTCCTGTAGCCCACAGGCGGCGCAGAACAGCGCCTGCGGTACTCGGCCCAGACGGGCATAAAGATCGGCAAACATCTCATAACCGGAACTGGAGTGGTAATGGCCGTGCATGATCCACTCCGGGCGCACCGTCACGCCAGCACGTTCCAGCCCCTGTTGATAACCGGCCAGACGATCGCGGGTGGGGGAGATACGCGGCTGCCCGCCGAAGAAGTAAATTTCGTCATAGCCTTCTCGCGCCACCGCTTCCAGCAGGGTCGCCGTCGGGGCTGTCGCGTCGGTGATCACCAGCGGCAGCGATGACTCACCCAGATGGCGGTCAAACAGCACTACCGGCAGCTGCTGGTTAATCTTCTGATATTCGGTGTCATTCAGCATGCTGGAGGCAACAATCAGGCCGTCGATCTGACGCTGGATCAGGTTACCGACCGCCAGCGTTTCCTGGCTGGCATTTTCAGCGGTGCAGGCGATCAGCAGCTGTAGCCCCGCATCGCGGCACAGCATCTCAAGTTCATGAGAGAAGCGGGCAAAACCGTGGTTGGTCATTTCCGGCACCACCAGGCCAAGAGTATTACTGCGGCTGGAATTTAACGCACGGGCGTGGATGCTGGGCTGGTAGTGATGCTGGCGGGCGATTTCCATTACCCGACTGCGGGTAGCTTCCGCCACGCGCAGCTCTTTACCGCGACCATTAAGCACCAGACTGGCGGTGGATTTGGATACACCGGCCAGTCGGGCGATATCGTTAATGGTGATACGTTTGTTTTTAGTCACAGTGGCTTAGGCGTGAATGAACAGGCGATCATTCTATCACGCATTGCCGCAACCTCCAGTGACTGAGGCTAATCTGCGCGCTGCCGCTAAATCTCAGATGCGGCTGAGCGTCCGGGAAATAGCGCGAAGACAGCACTGCCTCACCATCGTTAATAAAGATCTCCACGCTGGAGCGATCGCAGAGGATTTGCAGCGTGCGCACCTCACCGCCCCAGTGGCGCTCTTCCTGTTCGCCGGTACGCAGATTTTTACGTCCCAGCGTCAGGCCATGACGATCGACATGAAGATTGAGTGCATCGGCAAAACTGGCGCTGAAGCTGCCATCAATCGACACGTGCAGCTCAGCACTGTCCACATCCAGTGCCGGCAGGTTACCGGCAATACCTTTAAGCTGAGTCTCATGCTGACGAAGTTGCTGAAGTTCGCGCGCCGGGCGCTGAATTACGCGATCGCCGCTCAGGGTCAGTTCGCGGGGGCAGGTCATGGTGTGTATCCAGCCATGGCTCAGCGTTGGCTGATAAAACTCATCCGCATCCGGCAGTCCCATCCAGCCGATCAGCAGACGTCGGCCATCGTCGCTCAGGCAGCTCTGTGGCGCATAAAATTCAAAGCCGAGATCGAGCTCATGAAACTCACCGTGGCTGAACTGCGCCGTGTCGTAATCCAGGGTGCCGCAGAAATAACCGCTCTGGAAGGTGTTGCGATAGCGCCAGCCGTCGGCCTCCAGACCCTGCGGACAGGTGAGCAGAATTTCACGATCGTCCAGGCGGAACAGATCCGGGCATTCCCACATATAGCCGAATTCACCCAGCCCGTTCAGGCCGCTGCCGGCCATCTCGCCCAGCAGCGTCCAGCTGTGCAGATCGGGGGAAATCAGCAGCAAAATTTTACCCTGTAGCTGCAGGTTCTGCGCCGCCAGCACCATGTACCAGCTGCCGTTATGCTGCCAGACCTTGGGATCGCGCACGTGGCCGGTATAGCCTTCCGGCAGCGGCAGTACCGGGCCCAGCTTGCGAAACTCGCCATGTTCGTCCTGTACCGCCAGGCACTGCCATGCGGTGCGTCCGCCATCAAACTTCACATTACCGGTGTAGATTAGCGTCAGCTCGCCGTGGTTATCCACCGCGCTGCCGGAGTAGCAGCCGTGGCTTTCATAGCTCTCGGACGGCGCCAGCGCCAGCGGTTCGTGCCGCCACTGCACCAGGTCCGCCGAACTCCACTGCCCCCAGAATTTGGCGCCGTGCGCACAGGCCAGCGGGTTCCACTGATAGCACAGGGTGTAGCGGCCGTTAAACTGAATAAATCCGTTCGGATCGTTCATCAGCCCGACGGGCGGAGCCAGATGCCAGGCCGGGCGATGACGATCGGCGGCCGCGCGCTGCTGGCCGCTAAGTACCGCACGCAGCGCCTGTTTCACCAGATGGGCGTCACTCATGCTTTTACCTCAACTTTGATTTTCAGCAGTAACGACAGCACAAAGGCGGTAACAAAAGCAATCACCATGCCGATCAGATAGTTGATCATTGAGCTGCTCTGCACGATCGCCAGCCCCGGCAGGGCGGTCAGGCCGACGGCGACCATATTTACGTGCATAGCTACCACCCATGCACCGCCAACCGCGCCGCCGACCAGACCGGCGATAAATGGCTTAATAAAGCGCAGGTTGATACCGAAAATGGCTGCTTCAGTAATCCCAAGCATCGCCGAGAACGCCGAGGGCAGAACGATACTGCGGGTGCGCACGTCACGGGTTTTGAACCACACGGCCAGACAGGCACCGCCCTGGGCGACGTTGGCCATTGACCAGATCGGCAGCAGGAAGTTAACGCCGATTGACGGATTACCCAATAAACCCGCCTCAATGGCGTGGAAGCTGTGATGCACGCCGGTAATCACAATCACCGAGTACAGACCACCGAAAATTAACCCGGCCAGCCAGCCTGCATGGGCAATCAGCGTGCTGAGCACCAGGGAAATCCCTTCTCCCAGCCCACGACCGGCGGGGCCGATAATCAGCAGGGCAACGAAGCCGGAGATCACCACCGTCAGGAACGGCGTAAGGATAATATCCAGCGCGTTAGGGATAAATTTGCGTAAGGTTTTTTCGCAGTGGCTCATAAACCAGACGGCCAGAAGTACCGGGAACACCGTGCCCTGATAGCCGATCATCGCAATCTCCAGACCAAAGAAGTTCATGGTGTGGAAACCGCTGGCAACGCCCCATGCGTTGGTTAACGCCGGATGGGTGAGAATGCCGCCCAGCGTCGCGCCCAGATACGGATTGCCGCCAAACTCGCGCGCGGCGGTAAAACCAATCAGGATCGGCAGGATGATAAAGGCCGCAGAGCTGCACATATCCAGCATGATAAACAGTGCGCTGCTGGCATCGACCCAGCCATAGGTTTTCACCATACCCAGCAGGCCCATCAGCAGGCCGGAGGCGACAATTGCCGGAATAATCGGTACGAAGATATTCGACAGCGTGCGCGCGATGCGCTGTAGCGGATTCAGCTTTTTCGCTGCGATATCAGCCGCTTCACTTTTGCTGGATTCATTAATACCCGCTGCTTTAATAAACGCGGCGTGGACTTTATTGACGATGCCGCTGCCAAAGATAATCTGCATCTGGCCCGCATTACGAAAACAGCCTTTCACGCCTTCGATCGCTTCAATGGCCTCTTTCTGCACTTTATCATCATCGACCATCACCAGCCGCAGACGGGTGGCACAGTGCGCCGCGCTGGCGATATTTTCCCGGCCGCCCAGCAGCGGCAGTAGTTCACGGGCTATTTTGTCAAAATCCATCATTCCCTCAGTCGGTGATTTAATGTTTCAGGCCGGTTATCAGAACCAGGTTTCCATCTGTACGCCAAAGTTCCATTCACCACCGGCACTGAAGCCGCTGCTGCCGAACGAATCATCGCTGGCGTAGCGATCCAGTGAGTTGTTCCAGTCCATCCAGGTGGCGAAGAGACGAATTTCAGGGCGCGTGAAGAAGTCACCGATATCGGCAACTTTAAACGTCGGCGCAAAGGTCAGCTTCCAGAAACTGCCGGAGACCGCCTGCCGATCTTTATAGCCCTGCGGATCGAGATCCATGTATTGATAGCTGCCTTCATAAGCCAGCGCAAAACTCGGGTTGATTTCCTGGATCAGACGCGCATTTAATGTCGCCCAGCGGTAGTGGTCGCCCGCTGCATAGCGGTCGCTGCTGCTCTGTGCCAGCACCGCCGGGGCAAAGCTCCAGCGATCGCTGAGTGGAGTGACGCCGTAGCTGGCCAGGCGCCAGGTTTCAGCCTGCTGGGTCAGGTTGCCGTCGGAGCCGATGCCTTTAACTTCGGCACCCAGCCCGCGCCCGTAAAGCACGGCGGTTTTCGCCTGACCCTCACGCAGCCCCCAGAAGCTGTCGTTGTGCAGGGCCAGCATGGCGTGCAGGCCGGTGTCGCCCGCGTTATCGTTCTGGCGGGCGGTATTCACCCGCTCGTCGTTATCCTTCGCCCGCAGGCCGCTGAGCATCAGCTGGAACGGACCGGCAAAGTTATTGGTGGTGACAATGTAGTTTTGAATGGTGTTATCAATCGCTTCGATATCACCAAAGTTACGGCCATACAGCGAGAAGCTGCTCTTCAGCCCTTCGTTCCACTGTACGTCGTAGATACCGCCGCCGGTCCCGGCGAGGAACACCACGTCGGAATCCAGCCAGTGGATGTCAAAGTTATCGCGGTCAAAGCGCTTACCGGCCCACAGGGTACTGTGGCTAAACGGACCGCTGAAATCCGGTAGATTGCCCAGCTCAACAAACGCCTGGCGAATATTCAGTTCGCTGGTGCTGCCGGTCCAGTCGTTATAGTCCTTCTGCCCGTCGGCCAGCATCGCCTTGAAGCGGGTAGTGGCGCCGTTAGCCAGCTGCTGTTTGTGTTCGAAATTCAGTTCAACGTAGGTGTTGTTTTCATTGCCCAGTCGACCCACCGCACCGCCGGTTTCCCCGGCTGGAGTTAGATAAGGACCGCTCTGTGTGCCTGCAGCCGAGTCGTTCATGATCAGGCCGGAACGGGCATAGCCGTGGAATTCAAATCCGTCAGCGAACGAGGGTTTGCTTTCCACCGGGGCGGCGCTGGCCGTTTGCGCTGGCTGGGCGTTCGCCGCAGTGGCAGAGCCCGCGACGGCAGAAGCGGCTACAGACGCTGAGCCCGGCTGGGCGCTACCGGATGCAGAATATGAAGATGCCGGAGAATCTGCCGCTGCCGATCGGGCTGAAAGCGTAGCCGCTTCATTTTGACGGGCCGTCTGTGCCTGAAGTCTGGCGACATCTTTCTCTGCCCGGCTGGCGCGGGTTTCCGCGTTGGCAGCACGATTTTCAGCCTGTTGCAGGCGTGCTTCCATCGCGGCTAATCGCGCTTCAAGGCTGCTGAGAGTCGGGGCGGCGAAACTGAGTGTGGGTGTTGCAAGCGCCAGACCGATGGCAAGGGTCAGAATTGATGGTTTGATCATCTTCTCGGTTTTCCAGAGTGTGTGTTTTATGATTTTGCTAAACCGGTTCGATCGCGAGGTTATGCCAGGTGGCACGAAATGATCAATCTGAATTGCTAACCCGGTTTAGGAAGTGTGATCGGGTTAGCATTTTATCCATTTAATTAGTGGATTTCGGCGAGATCTGCGGCGTAGGGCAGAGCGGTCATTGCGCCTTTAGCGGTGGTGGCCGCCGCGCCACTGCGCTGCGCCTGCTGAATGGCTGATTCCAGCTTGTGCGGTGCCAGCGGGCTGTCTTCCTGCGCCAGTGCCGCCAGCAGCCCGGCAACGAAGGCATCGCCCGCGCCGGTGGTATCGACGACGTTCACGGTTGGAGCCGGGAAGTGTCGCTGCGTGCCGTTCTGCCACAGCCAGACGCCTTCGGCACCGCAGGTCACCAGCAGCAGTGCGGGCTGATAGCGGCTGCCGAAATCGGCAATACGCGCGGCAAGATCGCTGGCGTCACTGAGGGTCGCTAACTCGTCTTCAGACAGTTTGATAATATCGGCCAGCTGGAAGGCGGTATCCAGCAGGGATGTCAGCAGCTGGTGGTCAGGCCACAGATCTTCGCGCAGATTGGGATCGAAGCTTACCCAGCCACCTGCCTGTTTGATGGCATGCATTGCCTCCAGCGCTGCGCTGCGGCTGGGCTCGGCGCTGAGGGCAATCGAGCAGAGGTGCAGCCCTTCACCGGCGGCGAAGCGCGGCAGGCGCTCGCTGCTGAGGAACAGGTCAGCGGCGGGGCGCACCATAAAGGTAAACTGTCGCTCGCCGTGCTGGTCCAGGCTGACCAGCACGGTAGAGGTGCGATGGCCTTTTTCGCGATGCATATTGCTGATATCAACGCCTTCGTCGCGTAGTGTGTGCTGCAGGAATTCGCCGAACGGGTCATCGCCCACGCAGCCGATAAAGGCGCTATTACCACCAAGCCGCGCGATGCCAACCGCGACGTTAGCCGGTGCGCCGCCGGGGCATTTCAACAGGCGATCCTCCTGTTCCGGTAGCAAATCGATTACTGCATCACCCAATACCCAGATTCGTTGCGTCATTGTGATTGTCCTGAAGTAAAAATCTGCCAGTAAGCTAAACTGGTTTAGCAAAAAAGAAAAGTGTTAATGTTCGCCGACTGGTTTGGGGGGCGGTGATTATGGAATAGCAATAGCTGTGGCTGGTGTGGTCGATGTGTCGGGACCCGCCTCTGCGGCTGGCGGGCGGTCCTCGCGCCGCTATGCGGTGCCTTCGGTTACGGCATCGTGCCTTTCGGAGCGACGTATTTCGGGTATGGCTGTGTTTGTGTTTGTGTTTGTGGCTGTGGTGGCTGGAGTGTCGGGACCCGCCTCTGCGGCTGGCGGGCGGTCCTCACGCCGCTATGCGGTGCCTTCGGTTACGGCATCACGCCTTTCGGATCGGCGCGGAGCGGGCGTCCTGCCCGCGCCACGC
Organism: Erwinia sp. INIA01; assembly: GCF_025947915.1. Classification (NCBI taxonomy): domain Bacteria; kingdom Pseudomonadati; phylum Pseudomonadota; class Gammaproteobacteria; order Enterobacterales; family Erwiniaceae; genus Erwinia; species Erwinia sp. INIA01. Next base: position 44,183 of record NZ_JAPDNC010000005.1, on the reverse strand, counting down.
CTGATGTCAGCATCCCTGCTGCCATCTCCGGCCGTGCTGCCTTCACCTCAGCGCTGCGGATTGCCCGTCAGCCGCAGAGGCGGGTCCCCTCGGTACTACTGAGTCGCTGTAGATCTAAAAACCTACATTTCAGGCCACACAAAACTGTCAAAGCAGACGGGTAGGGATCCCGAACGGGCTATCCGCAGCGCTGAACGTAGAGAGGAAGCCCGGATTTGCCCACACGGACGTGGGCAAAAGGCGCAGCCGCGCAGGACGCGCGTCTGCGGCGGTCCGTGAGGCTGACGAACGAAGTGAAGGCATCGCAAAGCGACGTGAGGACCTGCCCGGCAGGGAACGCTACCCGTCAGTGAAGACGCTTCCGTTGAAGACAACCTCACTGACCAAAAATCACCGGTAAGCGGGTGTTTATAGACAGTGTTCCGAATGAATTTTAGGCCACACAAAACTGTCAAAGCAGACGGGTAGCGATCCCGAACGGGCTATCCGCAGCGCTGAACGGAGAGAGGAAGCCCGGATTTGCCCACACGGACGTGGGCAAAAGGCGCAGCCGCGCAGGACGCGCGTCTGCGGTGGTCCGTGAGGCTGACGAACGAAGTGAAGGTATCGCGAAGCGACGTGAGGACCTGCCCGGCAGGGAACGCTACCCGTCAGCGCAGACGCTTTGGCTGAAGACGATATTACCCAATTCGAATCGCAGACTTCGTTAATGAAGACAACACCTCCAGAATGCCGCCATCCCCGTTTCACATATCAATTTTCATCTGCCTGTCACCACCCGGTCATTTTTTTTCTTTTGTGATCCACCTCCAACTTGAAAGCTGCTGAATAAATGCATAAGGTCAGTAATAATGTTTGATAAAATAACTAAAAATAGTTAAATCGCGGACGGCGAAATCAGCAGGGTGTATTTTGAGCAGTGGCGTGGAGGTAAAAGTGTTAACAAGAGATTTCTTATTAAAAGCTGACTGTAAAACCGCTTTTGGTGATATCGAGGAATCACTGTTATGGAGTGCGGAGCAGCGGGCTGCTTCGCTGGCGGCGACCCTCGCATGCCGCCCTGACCACAGCCCGGTATGGATTTTCGGCTACGGTTCGCTAATGTGGAACCCGGTGTTTGAAGCCGATGAAGCCGCTACCGGTACGCTGGTCGGCTGGCATCGCGCTTTCTGCCTGCGCCTGACCGCCGGACGGGGAACGGCCAGTCAGCCCGGACGCATGCTGGCCCTGAAAGAGGGCGGTGAAACCACCGGCCTGGCCTTTTGCCTGCCGGAGGCAAAGCTGCACGAAGAGCTGGAGCTGCTGTGGAAACGCGAAATGATCACCGGCTGCTATCTGCCTACCTGGTGTGAACTGGCATTGGACGATGGCCGAAAAGTCACCGCGCTGGTGTTTATCATGGATCCGCGCCATCCGCTGTATGAAACCGACTCCTGCCCGCAGACCATCGCGCCGCTGATTGCTAAAGCCACCGGTCCGCTGGGAACGAATGCGCAGTATCTGTTCTCACTGGAAAAAGAACTTAACCAGCGCGGCATCAATGATGACTGCCTGACTGACCTGGCAAGTAAGGTGCGCGAACTCCAGCAGTGCCACAGTGGACTGGCGGGATAACCCCGCCGGATCTGCACATTAATGCGCCGGGTTAATCAACCAGGTTCCGGCGCGGTCGATTTTCAACTGCTGACTGTAGTCGCCTTGCGTACTGTGTACCTGAAGCAAATAGTCACCTGCCGCAAGATTCAGCACGGCGTAGCCACTGTTATTTGGCGTCACCGTCATCGCGTTATTGTTAAGCAACAGCGTATCCCCATTGCTTAGTTTCAGATACACCGTTGCCAGCGCTGGCGCGTCGGCAGCGGCTGCTGTGGCGTCGGCTACGGGAGCGGTTGGTGAAACCTCGTTTACCGGTTGCGCGACGTCAGACTGCGGAGTGCGGTTTAGCATCCACACCACCGTGCCCACGGCAAGAACGGCCAGGGCGCTCAGCAGCAGCAGCGGCTTTGACAAGCGAAGTGGGCGCTTTGCCGCAATGAGTGGTTCAGCGGCGCTGGCTGCCGGGTTTATTGCTGCCACAGGCGCTTCGGTCTCTGTTGCCGGAGCGGGGTCCGCTTCGGGCTGCGCTGTCGGCGAAACTGGCGGTTCGCCAATTGTGCTGAGCAGATCTTCAACGTCAGTCACCGGCAAATTAATCAGCGACGCCAGCTCATCTATCGACTGCGGGCGCTGCGTGGCATCCATCATCAGCGAGCGGTCAATGGCGTTGAGCAGCGGCAGCGAATATCCCTCAGGGCGAAGATCGCTCAGCGGCTGATAGCTGTCCTCAATGCTGCGTACAACGCTAACCGGAGGAGGGGTTCCGATAATCAGCGTATGCAGCACCGCACCCAGGGCATAAATATCGGTCCACGGCCCCTGTTCCGCATCGCTTTCTTCGCAGTACTGCTCCAGCGGCGCAAAGCCCGGTTTGAGCATAATCTCGGTTTCGTCAGAGAGGTTTCCAATCTCCTTGCGGGCAGAACCAAAATCAAGCAGCACCGGCAGCTGGTTTTCCTGGATTTGAATATTATCCAGCGAAATATCCCGATGCAGGAAGCCTGCGCGATGGATGGTGTTGATGGCACCAAACAGCGGCGGTAGCAGTTGACGGATCAATGCTTCGTTAATCGTCTGCGGCTGGCTGGATTGCCATGCTTTAAGCGTCATCCCGCTATAGAACAACGTCCCCATATAGGCGGTGCCATTACCTTCCCAAAAGCGCAGAACGTGCAGCAGTCCGGGGTGGTTAAAACGCGCCAGCAGCCGGGCTTCCTGCACGAAACTGTTCATCCCGGCGTTAAACAGCCGCTGATGACGCTCGGCCCGAAGCATAACGGACAGATCCTCGCTGCGAGTCGCCAGCGAGTTCGGCATAAATTCCTTAATAGCGATAGTGCGTTCCAGCAGATGGTCCCAGGCACGATAAACAATGCCGAAGCCACCGCCGCCAATCACTTCCTGAATTTCGAATTCATTGAAGCGATAGCCCGGCGGAAGCGCTTTGGTCGCATTTTGTTGCTGCTCGTTTGCCGACATAATAAAACTCTCCTAACGTACGCTACGCCAGATACTTAATTAACGGTGCGCCAGGCACCTGTTGCCGGGTCGGCAAGATCGGCATGCAGGGCATCAACCAGCAGCACGTTCACTTTCACTTTGGGATCGATCGTCGCTGACCATGTCTGGCGCAATTTCTCAACCCGCTCTTTAATTTCTGCGGCGTTACTGGCGTCGGTTTTGTCCATCTTAATCAGCAGCGTTCCTTCAAAAGACCAGACGTGAAGCTCAGGAATGAATGGCAGTACCAGCCAGCTGTCCGGCGCATCAGGGCGGCTCACCACCATGCGCTGATTATTCACTGTAACAACGTCAAGTTCGCCCGGGGCAGGATGCAGGTCCCGCAGCGGGTAACCCTGATAAAAAGTGACTTCCAGCGGCAGCGCAGGGTTTTGACCATTCATCAGGCTCAGTTCACTGCTGCCCTCCAGCCAGCCGTCGGAGGTACAGGTCATCGATTTCGTTTCGGGGATAAACAGCGACGAGCCGCGATCGTCCCACCACGTACGGAAGTGGCAGCCGCCGGGCAGATCGAAGTAGTGAAGCGGTACGGTGTTTGCCGGGCGGGAGATATCCAGCGGTGCGGCGTTATCGGCGGTGGCTGTGGCGGTGGCATCGGCGGTAATGACCGGCTGCCAGCCACCGCTCTGCAGGGCATTGCCCACGGCCAGTACTGAGCCACGACTGCTGGTCATCTGCCACGGCAGCTCTTTCAGCTTGCCGCACTGGTTGTGCAGAAGCTTTCCGACCTGCGGCAGGAACTTATCGAGTACGACGGATTCAGTGGCTTTTGCGGAAACAATGCGCAGGTTGATCGTTTCCTGGCACCAGGACTGCGGAGCACTGCTGGTAACATTATCAATAAATACGTCCAGCGAAAGGCTGGGAGAGGATACGACCCGGTAATCTTCCGCCCGCGCGCTGGCGGCAGCCATCAGGCTCAGGACAACTGGCAACCAATATTTCATAGCATTCCTTGAAATTAATCGCGCGGTGGTAAAAACCGGGCTGAATCCGTCAGAGAAAAAAGCAAAGTAGTGTCCTGCGGTGACCCATACCAGACGGCCACGGCGCTAAGATTATCCTTTTTTTCACTGCGGTCGATAGCTTTCTGCATTAGAGCCAGCCATTCCTGCGGTGAGTTTACCATTCTTAGTGCCTGTTCCATCTCGGCAGGTGTCAAATTATTCCAAAAACCATCGCTGCACAGCAGAAAAACATCGCCATCTTCCAGCGGCAATACGGCGCTGTAATCGTGGGGCTGAACGCTGTCGGTGCCCAAAGCGTTATACAGTAAATGACTGTTTATTCCCGTATTATCATACCCGGCGTCATGAAGTTGTTGCACCAGACTATGATCGCGGGTCATGTCATGAACCACACCGCGACGAAAATGATAAACGCGCGTGTCTCCGGCGTGGCACCACCAGGCCCGCCGCCCGGGACGATCGATAAATAGTGCGGCAAGGGTGGTACTCATTTTCTTCAGTGCGGGTTCTGCCCGCTGCGCCGCACGGATGGCCTGTTCACAGGCGGCAATCATCTCTTCCGTCTGCAAAGGTGAAAGCGCGTTTTGCCCGGCAGTCTGCGAAAGCAGCGTATCGCGTGCAATGATGGCGGCCCGTTCACCGCCCGGGCTGCCCGCCACGCCGTCGCAGACGACGAACGTACCGAATTGCTCGTTAAGCTGTGTACCGGTGGCGTCCTGATTACTGACGCGTCCACCAATCTGTGACGTGCTGCAAAAGGTGATATTCATCGATCCTCCTCGGCGCTTTGAGAATCTTTGTACTGGTTGACTTCCATTTCATACGCCTGCAAAAACGCCTCGCCAAACAGCGAGTGAAAGTCATCCTCAATATCTCCGGATGTATTCTGATAGTGGCGTAAAAAGTAGTCCCACAGAGCCGCCTTGCGCGATGTGCTGAGGGCCAGTCTGGGGATGGCGCTGTCCTGGCGGGCGTGTTCTTCGAGCCGCTGCGGGTTAAACGACTGGAGCATTGCGGCAATAATTGCCCGAATCCCGGAGGTCATCCCCAACTGATGGGCCTGTAAATCAACCAGCGCGTCGCGCACCGCCTGCTCCGGCGGCATAAACCCCGGCATCTGGCTTTGATAAATCTGCATCAGTACCGTTTTACCGCTGGGCAGAATTTTAAACGGATTGTTTGCCTCATTGAGGATCATGGTCATTTCGGCTTTGACCCCGCGTTTGAGGATTGAACGAGAGGAGAGCAGGGCGACCGTACCCTGTGAGAACAGGCTCAGCATACGGCCGGTCAGGCGCATCTGCTCTTCGCTGAGTTCAGCAGTCTGACCGGCCGCCGGTTCCAGACCCATACCTTCCAGTAGTGCATTGAGCAGCCGCTGCTCATGACTGCCATCCCTTGCCGGATCGCCGTTATCACTGTAGCTGGTGGGCAGAGGGTTTATCGCCAGCCTGGCGGCAGCATCGCGTGCGGCGCGCAGTTCAAGCTCTTCCGCACTCGGTTTTTCCTGAACGCTATCGGGTAACATAGCCGGGTTAAGAATCCCCAGTGGATCTTCCGTGCTGCTGCTTTCACCATTAAACAGCAGCAGTGGATCGTCCAGTACCGTACTGTCGTCGGTCCTGTGGGGATCGGTAACCATAATATGATAGTGACCAATCGTTAGCATATCGCCGTGCATCAGCCTGACCTGTTCACCGCGAGCAAGGGAGCGTTCATTATGTATCACCGCGATAACGCTACCCTGGCTGGTCAGACGACATTCCCCGGCGGGGGAAACATGAACCAGCGCCTGTAAACGAGAAATGGTACGTTCAGGGTCGGGAAGGACCAGATTGTTATCCGCGCTGCGGCCGATGGTGCCACCAGGCGGTGCGAAATCACAGCTTACGGAGACGTCCTGCTCCAGATGGTTTAAAAGAGTAAGTCGCATACTTCTGTTTTCGCCCCCGGATCAGTCAGCCTGGTCAAACATGGGTGGATAAAGTCCGTGGCGGCCCGGATTTTCGGCCAGAGTCGGATGAAATAATTGTGTAAACAGCTGCGCGGTTAAATTACCGCTGTGCTTGTGCGTAACCAGCGGGCAGCCATCATACTGATTCGTCCACCAGTAGCTGGTGTACTGTAGCGGATCGAAACGGCGCGAAACCTCCGGCCATGCGAGAGTCGGACTATCGCGATAGCCAATAATCGTGCTGGCGTCGAGTTTTACAGTCTCAGGCAGCGGGGCAAGGTTAGTTATCGCCAGCTCGGCCTCATCGACGCTTTTCTGCTGGCGAACAGCCTGTTGCAGCGCGGTGCCCAAAGCGTTAAACCACTCTCCGGCCATTGCCAGCTGAACCGGGTGCCACTGCGACACCGCGATCTTTTGTGCGGCCATCAGCGGCCAGACGCGACCCACCCGATCCCGCGACGGCATCAGGCAGCCAATTTGCACCTGCTGTACGCCAAGTGTGGCAGGCAGCGCAAAATTCCAGATCGGCGCACGAGCGAAGGCTTCAGTACAGTTATTGTGCAATTGTTGCCACTGTACTACACCGGATTTAAACCAGTTTGACCACTGGGCAAGCTGCGATTCGGGCATCCGGCGATGGACAAAATCCCCTGCTGCCGGGAGTTTGCCATACCATCCCAGTTCAGTGCTGGTTGCCATTTTGTTTTCTCATTATCAATACGCCGTCACGCGCGTAGGGTGAGCTTTGGATCTGCTTATCGAGAAGCTGGCTTAAATGCCAGTCCAGTTGCTTAAGCTGGGCATCGGTAATATCCGGTGGCGGATTTTTTGACAGATTTTGCATCACCCAGCCCCGCAGAAAACGCCCATCGTATGTCCGCGGCTGGTAAAGCATCTGATAAGCGCGGATCGCGTCGCGGGTGAAAGATTCATCTGCGCCGTTATCTTCCTGTAGCGTGAGCGTGATCGCCTGGGCAACGCGCGGTAGCAGCAGGGATTTCAGGGCATTTTGATACAGACCCCAGCTGGCGTTATACAGTTGCTCACCCCGATACAGCCCCGCTCGCATTAACGTCGGTGGAGAGGAGAGCGAAAAGTCCGGCGCTTCAGGCAGTGCCACCAGGCTGTTTAAAAACGGCAGCAGCCCGGTGATATCGCCACTGTTGTTATCGCTCAGCGTATGGGCCTGCTGCTGAATTTCCGGTAACCTGGCGTCAATTTGTTGCAAATAACGCTGATTCTTATCATAGCTGGTGTACCACAGCCCACAACACGCCACTAATGCAGCAGCTGTGGCGGCATACCCCATGCGGTGCAGGCGCTTGTTACGTAACTCCCAGCGGCTGTCGCTGCCGGCCAGCGCACTTTCACGAAACACCACTTTACTGAGCAGGTCGTGAATAAAATAGCTTTGCCCTTTATTGGCCGGAATGGGCGAAGTACGGCTGACGCTGTTCCAGCTGGCAATTGACTGCCCCTGCGACTGCGGCAGCTGGAGTTTACGCGCCAGTTCGCCCATCACGCGATCGAACGGCAGACCTTCCTGCGTGCCGCTGGTAAAGAATAGTCCACGTATGGACCAGGCCGGTTCACCCTGTCGGGGCGAGAAAATGGTGGTCAGATATTCTGCCAGCAGCGGGCGTAAAGACGCGAATTCCTGTGGAAAAAGGAAGCAGTCTGCGCGCTGCTGTAAATCAGTTTGCCTTGCCATATTGCAGGCGAGATCGTTCATCAGCTGGTTGCAGAGTTGATGGAAATGGTGCTCAAACTGGGGCAACAGCAGGCCGTGTTCATCCGCAGTGGACTTTAGCGGGAAAGTGAAGCCAAAGACCTGCTCCCGCTGGTTTTTGTCGCACTGGGCAAAATAGCTCATAAAGCCTTTAAGCAGATCGCTTTTCGTCACCATGATATAGACCGGGAAGTGGATACCCGTTTGCTGGTGAAGTTCTGCCATGCGGCTGCGTAGAGCCGTCGCCTGCGCCTGGCGCATCTCCGCCGAGTCACTTAACAGGTCGGCCACGCTGAGCGTAACGATCACGCCATTGATTGGCTGACGCGGACGATAGCGTTTAAGCAGGGCGATAAATGTCTGCCATTCACTGGCATCACGTGTACGCTGGCTCTCCTGAAGGGTATATCTTCCCGCAGTATCAAGCAGCACGGCCTGTTGTGTGAACCACCAGTCGCAGTGGCGCGTGCCGCCCACCCCTCGCAGCGCGCCTTTATTCAGGCTGTCGGGTAGCGCGAACTCCAGTCCTGAGTTCAGCAACGCGGTAGTTTTACCCGCACCCGGTGCGCCGACAATCAGATACCACGGCAGCTGATAGAGGTAGCGGGCGCTGAAAAAGCGCAGCCAGCGGCTACGGCGCGATGGGGAACTATTCGGAAACTGGATCTTTTTTAGCAGTTGAGTTGCGTCGTGAAAGCGCATATCCAGCATTTCACTGGTAGCCTGTAACTCATTCTGTTCGTGGCTGTTCAACTGTAATCGCGTTAGCATCCGTCGGTTATACCAGGCGCGATAGAGCTGGGGCAGCAACATAAACAGCCCCCACAGCAGATAGCAGCTGGCGATCAGCAACTGACGATTCAGATCGCTATCAAGTAACTGAAACTGACTGAGGGCCAGTAAAGGCCCGAGCATCCAGATCAGGGCGCAGAGGGCGCTGACGCCGAGCAGGCCCCATATCGGTCGGCAGGTAAGCAGGGCGAAAATGGTTTTCAACATCATGATTTTCCGGTGCTGTTGCTGCGGTCATCGTTTTCAGGCGCGGCGAACAGGGTAATCTCTACACGCCTGTTCTGAGCCCGATTCTGAGCGCTGTCGTTGGGCATCAGTGCACCGCTGTCGCCCCGCCCCTGGGTGCGAATAGACACACCGGGCTGGGCAATCAGCTGCTGCATCAGGCTGGCGATGGCGGATGCCTGCGCCTGGGAATATTCATAGCTTGAGGGGAAACGTTCTTCACGCCGTGGTCTGTCATCGCTGAAAACGCTAATCAGCAGCGTTCCGTGAACGGCTTCCAGCGCCGTGGCAACTCGGGCGATAAGCGCGCGTCCCTCGGCTGAAAGTACCGTACCAGAGGCATTGAACAGGCCGTCTACCGGCAGGATCACCCGGCTGCCACTGCTGGTATCCACCACATCCAGCTGATGAGCGGTAATCAGATCGCTAAGACGCAAACGCAGGTCGGTTAACGCCTGTGGAACGGGGCCGCGTTGGCCAGCGACCGTTTCCGGTAGCGGGGTTTGCCAGATTTGCTGTAGCAGGGTGGTGGCGGTGTTGCCCAGGCGCCAGTTCAGGCTGGAGAAGACCAGGCAGGCGATAAACGCGGCAATTGACATGCAGGCCCAAAGTGGCACCGGCGCGCGCCATGGTGCACCTTCATGCGGCAGTTCGACCGGGGGAGAAATACGGCTGTGATGCGGCGTATCACGGACATTAGCAATGAGCGTGGCAAGACGATCGCGAATGGCATCGCGCTGGCTGCGACCGTTTTCCATTGTGCGGTAGCGGCCTTCATAACCCAGTAGCAGACAGTAGTTAATGACTTCTAACAGCGAAAGATGCTGATCGGGATTCTGCGACAGTCTGGAAAGCAGCTGAAAAAACTTATCGCCGCCCCAGGCTTCGTTATGAAATGTTACCAGCAGTCCGTTACCTGACCAGACGCCGCGATTGCCCCACGGCGTTTGCGCAGCCGCCTCATCGAGTACCGTACACAGGCAGTAGCGGGCGCCGATAATCGTCTCAAACGGCAGTTCCACCTTGCGGCAGTGACTTTCAAACAGGCGGATCTCATCAACCAGCTGCTGGCGTAAACCTGCCGGATCGTCATGGCTGATGGCCTGGCGGATCTGCACCACGGCGTTCAGCAAGGGAAATGCTGCTGCCAGCAGAGGATTATCAAGGGCCGCGTAGCTCTCTGTCGCCGGAGAAAGTTCTGGCATCATCAGGATTCGAGGATCTCAGCTGTGTGCTGCAGCCAGGAAAGGCCCGCAGCCGCATAAATTATTTTATCCATTCACCGGCAGTATGGCTGCCGCATCGGGTTCGGGTTATTGCAAGATCCAGGTCGCCGTATCGCCGCTGCGACAGGCTTTGCTCTGCCCACCCACGTCAACGCACTCTTTTTTACGCGCTTTGCGCGGGCGAGGGCGATCGTTGCGCAGCGTAGCGTCATACAGTTCGCTTTTTACACCGGCCTTGAGCGGAACATATCCTGCCAGCTGTTGCGGATCGTCGCCGGCAATGGCCAGCCAGTGGTCCGCTTCACCCAGTACGGTGAAGGGTTTTCCGGTTTCCAGGTAACGAACAATCTTGCCGCTGTAGTCGGGCCGGGTCATCACCGAGGCTTTATACAGCGCACGATATTGCTGGTTTACAGGTGTAAAAGAGGTGGGGGCCTGTACTGCATATCGATGGACCAGCTTCACGCCATTGACCTCACTGGTCACCAGAGTGTCATCATCCGGCTGTGACGGGGCCGTTTTGCATCCTGCGAGGGAAAACACGGCCAGCAAGATTAACGCGCTGCTAATTTTCACTTTGATCCCCGTGAATCTGTTCAGAATATCTGGCTTTAAAACGCGACAGCGCCGCGCCAGCCACGCTCCATTGCAACCAAAATGAATGTGTTGGCACATTATTCGGTTGAGAGGAATAAAATTGCCCGGTTTGACATCAGGATAAATCGTTAATGGTCTTACCTGACGTTTTTGGGAATAGAATCCATTGCAGGCGCTGAATGAACATGCTAGCAGTCGCCTTATTTGCCAGATTTTGCCTGAAAGGAGTGATAACGGCAATTTGATTAGCGCTAAAAATGCTAATTTTCCTTATCTGCTGCATAGTTGGCGTGAAAACAGGCGTTTGGCGCGGTCCGGTGATGCGCATGGCATCACCGGACGAGTGATTAGCTGAAGGCGTAAAATGAGATCGCTTTAGTCGTTGCCATAGCGGCCGATGATTCCGGCACCGGCCAGCGCGTGGCCTTTCAGTGCGTTGAGCAACTGGTCGCGGGTCAGCCCGGAAGGAAGTGCATCTGCCGCCAGATCGCTGGCGATAAGCGTAAAGATATAATGGTGCGCCCCGCTGCCTGCCGGAGGGCAGGGGCCGTGGTAACGATCGGTTCCCGGGCTGTTTTTTCCGCCGGTGAATCCGTTGCCGCTGGTCAGGTCGCCTCGGGCAAACTGGGTACGGCTGGCGGGGATGTTGTAGGCCACCAGATGTGAGACGCCGAGTCCTTTCGCACCTTCAGGGTCAAAGACCATCAGCGCAAAGCTTTTGGTTCCTGCGGGAGCGTGGTTCCAGCTAAGTGCCGGGGAGACGTTTTTACCTGTGCAACTGACGTTACCCGGGGTTGCACCGGCGAACTGTTTGTCCAGCAGGGCATTGTCGGTAAAGTCGGGTGAACTGAGGGTGAAGATTTCCTGTGCGCCAGCGTTGAGGCTGGCTAACAGGAGTGAGGCGGCGAGTAGCGTTTTTTTCATTGACGTTCTCCGTTTTAAAGTGGTGCTGATTATCTGATGGTTGATATTGTCACCGGCTGGCCTGTCATCGCGCTGCGGATGGCCCCAACGGTGGACCGGCCAGCCTGCTTTGTTTATTTCCTTACTGTCTGAAGAAACGGACCAGAGGCCTTGTTTGAGTCTGGTCGGTGATAGTGCCGACACTGGCTGGCCGTTCCCCCTTCCGGGCCGGTCCTCGCGCGGCATTGCACGCCGTGCCTTCACTTCGCTTATCAGCCGGACGGACCGATACAGACGGGCCCTCCCTGGCCCGACCGTATCTTTCACCCGCGTCCTGCGTGTGAATCCTGGCTTCTTCGCTTCGTTCAGCGCTGCGGATGGCCCCTACGGTGGACCGGCCAGCCTGCTTTGTTTATTTTCGTGCTGTCTGAAGAAACGGACCAGGGGCCGGGTTTCAGTATGGTCGGCGTTAGCGATGGTGCTGGCTGGGCGACTTCTTATATTTCAGTATGGTCTGAGAATGGAGAGCTGCCAGTTTGTTGATTCTGTTCAGGCAATTCAACGGTTGGACTAAATCAAATAGCGAGCAGAATGGTTAAAGGGGGAACAGCCTCTGCGGCTGCCGGGTAATCCGCAGCGCTGAGATGAAAGCATCAGGCCAGGATACGCCAACAGGACGTTGGCGTAAGGCTGCGTCGTGTCAGGGACGACGCGTCGCAGGCGGTCCGACAGGACGGATGCTGGAATCGAAGGCACCGGGCGAAGCACGGCGCGAGGACCGCCCGGCAGCCGCAGAGGCTGTTCCCCTGACACACAGGCACCAGCGACTATCCAGACACACAGTTAGTCAAGTAGCCGCTACAGTCCCGGAATCTGTGCACCAACTGGTTAACGATCCACGAGTTCACCTGAACGACGCATCTGTCCCCGGCGATTTTCACCGACCAGCCGAATCTGTGTTAAGGTTATAACTCGCCAATTTTGTGAGGCACCACACATTTAACCCGCTATAAAAACATTGCTTTTGCTATTTTAATGCCTATGAACCGATTTATCCGCCGTTACCCCATCGTACTTTCTCTGCTGGTCATGCTGTGCGGACAGTTGACCCAGCGCGTATGGGCCTTTGACGCTGAAAATCAGGTTGCCGAAGCCCCCTTTGACGACCCCGCCCGCTTTAGTCATATGCTGCAACACCTACCCGAGCTGAACAGCAGGACAGGCGACGATGTAATAGAAAAACGCATCGCCGAAGCGGTGAAAAGCATCGGGGAAGCCAGTATGGCCAGCGACAGTGATAAGCCGCTGCGTGAACAGGCCGAGCTGTGGGCATTCAACCGCTTTCGCGATTTTGCCGCCGAGCGCGCGGCCAGAGAAGGGGAACAGCTGCTGTCGCCTTACGGGCGTGCCAGCGTCTCGCTGGCGGTCGACGATGCAGGCAGCTTTAACGGCACGTCGGCGCAGTTGATTACCCCCTGGCAGGATAACTACCAGTATCTTACCTTCAGCCAGTTGGGCCTTGAGCAAACAGAATACGGAGCGGTGGGTAATGCCGGACTGGGGCAGCGCTGGATAGCCGGAAACTGGCGGCTGGGCTATAACGCTTTTATCGACGATTTGCTGACCGAAAATCAACAGCGCGGATCGCTGGGTACCGAAGCATGGGGCGAATATCTGCGTTTTTCCGCCAACTACTATCATCCCCTTAGCGGCTGGCACAATCGCGGTAGCACCAGCCAGATGCGTATGGCGCGCGGCTATGACATTACCACTCGCGGTTACCTGCCGTTCTATCGCCAGCTTGGCGTTTCCCTGAGTTACGAGCAGTATCTGGGGCGCAATATCGACCTGTTCCACAGCGGAAATATGATGGACAATCCTACGGCGGTGACGCTGGGGATTAACTACACGCCGGTTCCGCTGTTCACGTTCAGCGCCAATCATAAAGAGGGCGACAGCGGTGAATCACAGGATCAGTTTGCACTGAAGATGAACTACCGCATCGGCGTGGCGCTGAGCAAACAGCTCTCTGCCAGTAACGTCGATGCCGCGCAGTCGCTGAGCGGCAGCCGTTATGATGCGGTGAATCGTAATAATTCTCCGGTGATGGCCTTCCGGCAGCGGAAAACGCTGTCGGTGTTTCTTGCCACGCCGCCGTGGCAGGTGCAGCCGGGAGAAACGCTGCCGCTGAAATTGCAGATTCGCCACAGCAATCCGATCAAAGCAGTGAGCTGGCAGGGGGATACTCAAACACTGAGCCTGACGCCGCCCGCTAACAGCAGCGATCCGCAGGGATGGAGCATCATTATTCCCGCCTGGGACAGTTCGTCAGGGGCGAGCAATGAGTATCGTCTGTCGGTGACGCTGGAAGACAGTAAGCAGCAGCGCGTCACCTCAAACTGGATCACATTGAAACTGACTCCGCCGGTAGCATTGCAGGACCCGCGTGCGGAAAATTACGATTTTCTAACCCCCTGACGACGGGAAAGATAGCCCCGCTGAAATGCAAAAAGTTGTCAAGATAGCGCCCGAAAATATATGTGATTAAAGTCACAAAATACTCCTTCCCAACGTCAGGGTTTTTCTGCACAATCTGCGAAAAATTCTACTCACCTGCTCATCATGATCATCCGTCCGCATCGTCACTGGTTTGTTCGCCTTTTCGCCTGGCACGGCTCTGTGCTACCCGGAATCTGGTTTCGCCTGACACTCAATTTAATGATGTCAGTGATCGCGATTTTGTGTCTTGACTGGTATGAAACGCTGGGGATTAAGTTGACCCTTGCCCCGTTCAGCCTGCTCGGGGTGTCGATCGCGGTATTCCTTGGTTTCCGCAACAGCGTCTGCTTTGGCCGTTTTATCGAAGCGCGCATGTTCTGGGGTAACCTGCTGATCGCCTGCCGTACGCTACAACGCCTGGCGCTGGCCATCTCCCCGGCTGAAGCGCCGCGCGTGATGTCGCTGCTGCTGGCTTTCTGCTACAGCCTTAAGCACCAGTTGCGCCGTACCGATGCCCATGAGGACATGCGCCGCTATCTTGGCGATGAGGCCGATGAGATCCTGACCCGGCGCTCACCGACCAACTTTATTGAGCTACAGCTTTCCAACTGGCTGGCGGTACAGCGTCGCAACGGTAATCTTTCTGACATTCTGTATGCGCATATGGATGACAGCATCAATCAGCTGTCACAGGTTCTGGGAGGATGTGAGCGGTTGGCGAGTATGCCGATTCCGTTTGCCTACGGCCTGCTGCTGCACCGTACGGTGTATCTGTTCTGTACGCTGCTGCCGTTCGCGCTGGTGCCGGATTTGCACTATATGACCCCGCTGGTATCGGTGTTTATCGCCTATACCTTCCTGTCGCTGGATACCCTGGCGGAGGAGCTGGAGATGCCGTTTGGCCTGGCCAACAACCATCTGCCGCTGGATGCCATGTGCACCAACATTGAGATCAACCTGCGGGAAATGAATCTGGAGCAGGAACTGCCGGATACGCCTCAGCCTGACAGACATTATCGTTTAACCTGATATGACAAAAGGGCGATCTTAACGATCGCCCTTTGTTATCCCATCAGAACTGGTAGTTCAGACCGACGCCGGTGACGTCGTCGTTCGCCAGCCCCAGCGGGTTGTTGTCGCTGAGCAGGTTAACTTTGTATTCGGCGTACGCCAGGAAGTTTTTGTTGAAGTAGTAGTTCGCACCGAAGGAGACGTACTTCACGATATCCGCATCACCGATGTTTTCAATGTCCTTACCGCGTGATGACACGTAGGCCAGAGACGGACGGAAACCGTTCAGGAACTGGTATTGCGCTACAGCTTCAAAATTCACCGCTTTGTTAGCAAAGCCGCCGCTGATTGGCGTCGCGTTATGGGTGTTGCCGTACACCGTTGCCAGATAGATCTGGTTAGCGTCGTACTTAATCGCCGTTGCCCATGATTCCGCACGGTCGCCTTCACCACGCGCTGCGTTATTTTGTGCCTGAGTACGGCCGAGGTTGGCATAGGTGCCCACCACGCTCAGACCCCAGTCCGCATTGTAGCTGACGGATGTCGCGTAGCCGTCACCGTTGCTACGACGCACGGCATCGGTGCCGGTACGGTCGTTTTTACCCTGGTACTGCAGCGCCACATTCAGGCCATCAACCAGGCCGAAGAAATTGCTGTTACGCCAGGTTGCCACGCCGGTTGAGCGCGTAGAGAGGAAGCCGTCCGCGTAACCGGAGTCGCCGCCGAATTTCGGCAGCATATCGGTCCAGGCCAGCGCGTCATACACCAGACCATAGTTACGGCCGTAATCGAATGAACCCCACTTGCCAAACTTCAGACCGGCAAAGCCCAGACGGGTTTTGTCGCCGCTCAGCGCATCAGCGCCTTCGGTTTTGTTCAGCTGGAAGTTGTACTGCCACTGGGCGTAGCCGGTCAGATCTTGCGCAATCTGCGTTTCGCCTTTAAAGCCAAAACGGGCATAGGAAACATCGCCATCGTTGCCCGTATCATCGGAGAAGAGGTGGCCAACGTTAATCTTACCGTTCAAATCCACCTTGTTGCCGTCTTTGTTATAAATCTCTGCTGCCTGCACGCCGCCAGTGGCCAGAAGAGCCGGTATCAGTAATGCCAGTAAAGAACGCTTCATCATGAGTAACCCTGTTTTAAAATTATATTTTCTTTGCATTTAGTGCGGTGGTGAAGGTGACATAAAAATATGTTTCATGAAAATTGAATATATGTAACAAATTATTTCATGGTGATTTTTGACAAGGTGTTTATAAGTTATTCCTTATGATGCAATACGTATTAGCTATGCATCTTTTAAGGGTTTGTGGAATTTAATTGAGTTAATTGCATGATTTAATTGTGGAAATTAATATTTCATTTTTATGAAAAACAATATTTATTTATCGCATTATGATTGATTATTGAGCGATTTTGGCGGTTTTTGTTTTATGGTTAATTATCAGAATTGGGTTAATGCTATTTATCGTAAAGCTTTTCTATTAATACAAAATGTCCATATGTAATATCTGTGTTTTTGGGTTTTTTAATTAATATATCTAAATAATACAGGACGGGATTATAAGGCTGAGTGTTAAAAAAATGATTTCTTCAGCGAGTTTACGCTGAAGAGGTGGTGTGCACGGTTCTGGTGCGCGCCTGCTGCATTATGGTGCGTTAACCTCCTCTTTTTACGACCAAATTCTATCGGCGATCACATAAACAATATTTTATTTTACCAATGCATAATTCCTCTTTTTTTTGTGTGGCGAAGCCGGGGATTTACATTGATATTCACTTTTTATGCATTTATGGTGAATAACAGACTATTGTAAGTTATTGATATTTAGTTGTTGAATTTGGTTTATGCATTTTTTTGCTGGCTGGCACGCTCTGTGCAATTTACAGTAGAGCTGCAATGAATCATTTCATTAACATTTAATACATCTTTAGTTCACCACAAAAACTAAAGGTTTAAGCGATAAACGAGGCCGCTATGCAACCGTCAATCACCCGTGAAAATTTCGATCAATGGATTGTTCCAACTTACGCTCCTGCCAGTTTTATTCCGGTGCGCGCGGAAGGTTCAACGCTGTGGGACCAGGAGGGCAAGTCCTATATCGACTTCGCCGGGGGAATTGCGGTGAATGCACTGGGCCATGCACACCCCGATCTGCAGCTGGCCCTGCAACAGCAGGCTGCGCTGCTGTGGCATACCGGAAATGGTTATACCAATGAGCCGATCCTGCGCCTGGCAAAGCAGCTGGTGGATGCTACCTTCGCCGACCGCGCGTTCTTCTGTAACTCCGGTGCGGAAGCTAACGAAGCGGCGCTGAAGC
Organism: Erwinia sp. INIA01; assembly: GCF_025947915.1. Lineage (NCBI taxonomy): Bacteria > Pseudomonadati > Pseudomonadota > Gammaproteobacteria > Enterobacterales > Erwiniaceae > Erwinia > Erwinia sp. INIA01. The sequence goes on along the minus strand of NZ_JAPDNC010000005.1, from coordinate 26,838 downwards.
TGGCGCGTAAGGTGGCTCACGATGGCGGCAATCTGCAGAAAAACGGCATCGTGGCGTTCAATAACGCGTTTCATGGTCGCACGCTGTTCACCGTTTCCGCCGGTGGCCAGCCTGCCTATTCGAAAGATTTCGCGCCGCTGCCGGGTGGCATTCAGCACGCGGTTTACAACGATTTGGATTCCGCAGCCGCACTGATCAACGACCAGACCTGCGCAGTGATTGTGGAGCCGATTCAGGGGGAAGGTGGGGTCGTTCCGGCTGAACCTGCCTTCCTGCGCGGGCTGCGTGAGCTCTGTGACAAGCATCAGGCGCTATTGATTTTTGATGAGGTGCAGAGCGGCGTGGGCCGTACCGGTTCGCTGTATGCCTACATGCATTATGGCGTGACGCCGGACGTGTTGACCACCGCCAAAGCACTCGGTGGTGGCTTCCCGATCGGGGCCATGCTGACGACCGAAAGCCTTGCGGCGCATCTGAATATCGGCAGCCACGGCACCACCTACGGCGGCAATCCGCTGGCCGGAGCGGTCGGTGGCAAAGTGATGGAACTGATCAACCGCCCGGAAATCCTGGTGGGTGTGGCAGAGCGCCATCGCTGGTTTGTTGACGGCCTGAATGAGATTAACCAGCGTTTACAGCTGTTCAGTGAAGTCCGTGGGCTCGGTCTGCTGATTGGTTGCGTGCTGAATCAGGATTACAACGGTAAAGCCAAACTGATTAATCAGGCCGCTGCACGCGAAGGGCTGATGGTACTGATTGCCGGAGCTAACGTTGTACGTTTTGCTCCGTCGCTGATTATCACTAAACAGGAAGTCACGGAGGGGCTGGCACGCTTCGAACGCGCCTGCCGCGCCGTCATTGAAGGAGCCGCCGTATGATGTTTATTCGTCCCGTTGAACGAGACGATCTGGCTCAGCTGATGTACCTCGCCGGCAAAACCGGCGGGGGACTGACCTCTCTGCCCGTTGACAGCGATACGCTGTCAGCGCGTATCGAACGTTCATTAATGACCTGGCAGGGAAAACTGCCGCGGGCTGAACAGGGATACGTTTTTGTGCTGGCAGATGGAGATACCGGTAAAGCCGTGGGGATCTGCGCCATTGAGGTGGCGGTGGGTTTACAGGACCCCTGGTACAACTTTCGTGTCGGCACGCAGGTGCACGCCTCGAAAGAATTGAATGTATACAACATGTTGCCCACGCTGTCGTTAAGCAACGATCACACCGGCAGCAGCGAGCTGTGCACGCTGTTCCTTGACCCGGACTACCGCAACGGAAAGAACGGCTATCTGCTGTCCAAATCGCGCTTTTTATTTATTGCGGCGTTTCGTGACCGCTTTATGCAAAAAATTGTCGCGGAGATGCGGGGTGTCAGTGATGAAAATGGCCATTCGCCATTCTGGGATAGCGTCGGCAGCCGCTTTTTTTCGATGTCATTCAGCGATGCCGACTACCTGAGCGGCACCGGGCAAAAGGCGTTTATCGCCGAGCTGATGCCTAAACATCCTTTATATATTGATTACCTGTCACCGGAAGCACGGGCGGTTATCGGCGAAGTTCATCCGCAGACGGCTCCTGCACGTGCGGTGCTGGAGGCTGAAGGTTTCCGCTTCCAGAACTATGTCGACATTTTCGATGGCGGACCGACCCTTGAGTGCGATATCGACCGCGTGCGCGCTATCCGTAAAAGCCGCGAGCTGGTGGTTGAGTTGAGCGAGCAGCCGGATCAAACCCTGCCGCTGTGCCTGGTGGCGAATCAACACTATCAGCAGTTCCGCGTGATGCTGCTACCGGCCAATATGCAGAGCGGCACGATTGCTGTCACCGCCGCGCAGGCTGAAATTTTACATTGCCGGGCAGGAGAGAACCTGCGGGTAGTGACACTTTGTCGTGAGGAGAAAACAGCATGACGCACTGTATTAATGGTCAGTGGCTGACCGGCGGTGGTGAGACCATCGCTAAACTGGACCCGGTAAAGGGCGAACTGCTTTGGCAGGGCAAATCGGCCACTGCTGCGCAGGTTTCCGACGCTTCTGAAGCCGCCCGGGCGGCATTCTCCAGCTGGGCACGCCGGCCGTTTGCCGAGCGTCAGACGATCGTAGAAAAGTTTGCTCAGCAGCTGGAAAAGAATAAGCGCGAGCTTAGCGAAACGATTTCTCGCGAAACCGGCAAGCCGCGTTGGGAAACGCTGACCGAAGTGCAGGCGATGATCAATAAAGTGGCGATTTCTCTGCGCGCTTATCATTCCCGTACCGGAGAGCAGGCTGAAGGTGAAAGTTCACTGCGGCATCGCCCGCATGGTGTGATGGCGGTCTTTGGACCTTATAACTTCCCCGGGCACTTGCCTAACGGTCACATTGTTCCTGCGCTGCTGGCCGGGAATACCGTGGTCTTTAAACCGAGCGAACTGACGCCTCTGACGGCTGAACTGACTGTCAGGTTGTGGATCAATGCCGGGTTGCCTGGGGGCGTAATCAATCTGGTGCAGGGCGGCCGCGAAACCGGCCAGGCGCTGGCGCAGGATAATCAAATCGACGGCGTGCTGTTCACCGGCAGCGCGGCAACCGGCTACCAGCTGCATCGTCAATTGGCGGGTAAACCGGAAAAAATGCTGGCGCTGGAGATGGGCGGCAATAACCCGTTGATCGTCGAAGATCCTGATGATATCGATGCAGCCGTGCATATCGCCGTGCAGTCTGCTTTTATCAGCGCGGGACAGCGCTGTACCTGCGCCCGCCGACTGCTGGTGAAAAAAGGGGCCGCCGGAGATGCCTTCTTACAGCGTCTGGTTGACGTGTCGGCGCGAATTCGCGTTGGCGGCTGGGATGATGAACCGCAGCCGTTTATGGGCAGCGTGATTTCATTGTCTGCGGCGGAAAAAATTTATGCTGAATGGCAGTCACGGGTGGATGCCGGTGGCCGGGTGCTGCTGCCAATGCAGTGGCCGCAGCGCGACAGTGCGATCCTGACGCCGGGCATCATTGATGTGACCGGTTTGCAAAATCTGCCGGACGAAGAGGTCTTTGGTCCACTGCTGGCGGTGATCCGCTACGATGATTTTGATGCGGCTATTCGCATCGCCAACCACACGCGCTATGGCCTTGCCTGCGGTTTGATTTCCCCGCAGCGTGAGAAGTTTGAACACCTGCTGATTGAAGCGCGGGCCGGCATTGTGAACTGGAATAAACCGCTGACCGGTGCCGCCAGTACCGCACCGTTTGGCGGAATAGGGGCCTCGGGCAATCATCGTGCCAGCGCCTGGTACGCGGCTGACTACTGTGCGTGGCCGATGGCAACGCTGGAATCGGCGGACTTGAATCTGCCTGCAACCTTATCACCGGGGCTGGACTTCAGCACGGAAGGAGAGACGCGATGAGCGCCCGTGAAGTCAATTTCGATGGTCTGCCGGGATTAACCCACCATTACGCAGGCCTGTCGTTTGGTAATGAAGCCTCAACCCGTAATCAGCATCAGCTGTCTAATCCCAAACTGGCCGCGCAGCAGGGTTTGGTGAAGATGAAAACTCTGGCGGATCTGGGTTTTGCTCAGGGGGTGATCCCGCCGCATGAGCGGCCAAACGTGGAAGCACTGCGGCAGATCGGTTTCAGCGGCAGCGATGCGCAGGTGGTGGCTCAGGCGGCAAAACAGGCTCCGCAGCTGCTTTCCGCCGTCAGTTCGGCCTCTTCGATGTGGGTAGCGAATGCTGCCACGGTGTCACCCTCCGCTGATAGCGCCGATGGCCGTGTGCATCTGACGGTGGCTAACCTGAATAATAAGTTCCACCGGGCGATAGAAGCACCGACCACAGCGAATCTGCTGCGGGCGATTTTCCGCGATGGTAACCATTTTTCGGTGCATGATGCGTTGCCGCAGGTGGCGATGTTCGGTGATGAGGGGGCGGCCAACCATAACCGCTTCAGCCACGGCTACGGCACGCCAGGCGTGCAGATGTTTGTCTATGGCCGCAGCGAGCGTGGTGGCGTAGCCCCGACCCGCTATCCGGCTCGCCAGACGCTGGAGGCCAGCGAGGCGGTGGCGCGTTTGCACCAGCTCGATCCGGCCCGCACGGTGTTTGCTCAGCAGAATCCGGCGGTGATCGACCAGGGCGTTTTCCATAACGACGTTATTGCCGTCAGCAATCAGCAGGCGCTGTTCTGCCATCAGCAGGCGTTCCTCAATCAGCCGCAGCTGCTGGCCGAACTGGCTGAAAAGCTGCCGGGCTTTACGGCGATTGAGGTGCCGGATAACCGTGTCAGCGTGGCCGATGCGATAGCTACCTATCTGTTCAACAGCCAGCTGCTCAGCAAACCGGATGGCAAAATGCTGCTGGTACTGCCGGAAGAAGCGCGCCGCCATGCGGGCGTCTGGGGCTGGCTCAATGAGCTGGTCGCCAGCGGCAGTCCGATTGATGAGCTGAAGGTGTTCGATCTGCGTGAGAGTATGTTCAACGGTGGTGGTCCGGCGTGCCTGCGCCTGCGGGTGGTGCTGGATGATGCGCAGCAGGCGGCAGTAAATCCTGCGGTGATGATGAACGATCGGCTGTTCCACACGCTGAACGGCTGGGTAGAACGCCACTATCGCGATCGCCTGTCGCAGGCCGATCTTGCTGACCCGCAGCTGTTGCTGGAAGGGCGTGAGGCACTTGACGAACTGACTAAGCTGCTAAACTTAGGCAACGTATACCGTTTTCAGCAGTAACGCGATCGTTGCAGGGCCGGGGCATGTCCCCGGTCCCTCAGGGCTGAGCGGCGATGCTTGAAGGAGTAATGATGCAAGATTTTCTCACCTTAACCCTCGCCGGAGACCGCCCCGTTGCCGTTGCCGGGCAAAACGCCCAACTGAGCTGGCGATGGATTGATGAAGGTATTCTGGAACTGACGCCGCATCACCCGGCGCAAATGGCCCTGGTGATCTCCACCGGCATCCACGGTAACGAAACGGCTCCCGTTGAAATTGTCGACCGGCTGTTGAATTCGCTGCTGAGCGGTGAGACACCGCTGGTGCCGCGCCTGTTGGTGATTTACGGCAATCCGGCGGCGATGCGGCAGAATAAGCGCTATGTGCATGGCGATATGAATCGGATGTTCGGCGGCAGGTGGCAGCAGTACGAAGACTGCCCGGAGGCGCGCCGCGCATGGCGTCTTGAGCAGGCAATGGAGAATTTCTGGCAGGTCAGCGAGCATGACGAGGTGCGCTGGCATATTGATATGCATACGGCGATTCGCGGTTCGTATCATCCACGATTTGGCGTGATGCCGCAGCGTGAAACGCCGTGGCCGGAAGATTTTCTTCACTGGCTGGGGGCCGCAGGGCTGGAGGCGCTGGTGTTCCATCGTGCGCCAGGTGGAACCTATACGCATTACAGTAGCCATCATTTCCATGCAGCCAGCTGTACGCTGGAGCTGGGTAAAGCGCTGCCGTTTGGCCATAACGATCTGACGCAGTTTTCCGCAGCCGACAGGGCGCTTAGCGCGCTGGTTAGCGGCGGCACGTTACCTGCGGTGGGGGTTCCACCGCTGCGCTATCGCGTTTCGCAGCAGATCACCCGGCATTCAGACCGTTTTGTGCTGTATATGGGGGGAGAGACGCTGAACTTTACCGCGTTTGCTCAGGGGACGCTGCTGGCCGAGGATGGTGATACGCAGTATTACGTTCAGCAGGCGCGGGAGTATGTTTTGTTCCCTAATCCGAATGTGGCTGAAGGTTTGCGGGCGGGTTTGATGCTGGTGGCGGAGGATGCCAGCGAGGTGATTGATGTGTCTGAGTCTGAGGGCGCCAGCGTTTTTAGTCCTCCGGCGTAAGATGTGTTAATCAGTTGGAGTACGTTGCTGAATAATCCGGATCGTTGATATTGTTTGGCTGGTTGGTGTTGCGGTGGCATTGGTGGCTGGCTGAGCCTCTGTGGCTGCGGCCGGGCGGTCCTCGCGCCGCGCTTCGCCCGGTGCCTTCGATTCCAGCATCCAGCCTGTCGGACCGGCTGCGACGTGTCATCCCTGACCCGACGCAGCCTACGCCAACGTCCTGTTGGCGTATCCTGGCCTGATGCTTTCATCTCAGCGCTGTGGATTGCCCGGTCGCATCCGCAGAGGCTCTGCCTGTAGTATCTCCGTTGCTGTTTAAATCGCTAATCTGTTGATAACGGGTCGGTAACGTCGTTGTTGCTTTGGGAGCGGGGTGGTGCTGAGCCTCTGTGGCTGTGGCCGGGCGGTCCTCGCGCCGCGCTTCGCCCGGTGCCTTCGATTCCAGCATCCGGCCTGTCGGACCGGCTGCGACGTGTCATCCCTGACCCGACGCAGCCTTACGTCAACGTCCTGTTGGCGTATCCTCGCCTGACGCTTTCATCTCAGCGCTGTGGATTGCCCGGTCGCAGCCACAGAGGCTCTGCCTGTGGTATCTCTGTTGCTGCCATTTAACAGACAACGACGGAGTCCAGGAGCACGCTGGCGGTTCCCCAGGCTGGCAATCCGCAGCGCTGAACGCAGAAAGGAAGCCAGGATGTGCCCGCAGGACGCGGGCACAAGGCTCGGTCGGCGCAGGGACGCGACGTCTGAGCCGGTCCGGTAGGCTGACGAACGGAGTGAAGGGACCGCGCAGCGGCGCGAGGACCCGCCAGACAGGGGAACTGCCAGCTTGCTCAGAGCACTGAACTCCAGAAAATGCCAATACAGAGTCACTGTTCAGATGCAGCCAGTGCTGTAGAAGCGATTTGCCCCGAACTCATCTTCGCCACAAATCCTTGACTCAAATACCCCGGAATCGGGCACCCGCAGAAAAGTGTAAAGCGCTTAACTTTTTCCTTCCGAAATCCCGCCAGGAGGATTACACTCCTCCATATTCCCTGCATAAATTCCTTCAAATTCATATTCTTTTGCAATTCTTCACCATAATCTTCTCATTCTCTCCATGATTGGCTTCAAATTGTCTTTTATGCTTTCAGGCCTTTACCAACCCTCTGAGTACTTGACGTTGGGCATCGTAAACTGGCTCCCGACAACGCGACAACCGGGTCGCCATAGAAATGAAACATAAGGACAATACTATGCGTAAATTAACTTCCCTGATTGTTGCTGCCACGCTGGCAGTGGGTGCAGCAAATATCGTTCATGCTGCAAACGACAACCTGACTCCACCTCCTGCCGGTGGCGACAAACCAATGATGCATAAGCCACCTCGTCACGGCGGCGGTATGCACGATATGTTTAAAGGTCTGAATCTGACCGACGCGCAGAAGCAGCAGATTCGCACAATCATGAAAGAGTCGCACAAGGACATGAAACGTCCTTCGCTGGAAGAGCGCCGTGCAATGCACAGCATTATCGCTTCCGACACCTTCGATCGGGCTAAAGCGGAAGCGCAGGCAACGCAGATGGCCGCCAACGGTAAAGAGCGCGCCCTGTCTATGCTGGAAACGCAGAACAAGATGTATAACGTGCTGACGCCTGAGCAGAAAAAACAGTTCAACCAGGATTTTGAGAAACGTCTGACTGAAAAACCGAAGCATGAAGGTAAAATGCCTCCTGCAGACGACTAATCCTCGTTAAACGTATTTGAAACCGCCGGTGTTGCTCACCTCCGCCCTCAGGGCAGTGGGCAACACCGGCGGTTTTGTTTGGTGATGAGTTCAGAGCGACACGATCGGCAGTTTGCCGGCCATTAGCGGTTTACTGAGGATCTTATAGCCGTCGCTGTCAAAACCCGGCAGTGTGGTGCAGAGCGATGTTGCTTCCGCGATATCGCTGACCGAGCCCAGATAAAGCCAGTTATTAATGATGTGGATTTGTTTTCGATCGACACCTTCTTCAATCACGCCAACGGCTCCCTTCCACGGCCAGCACTGTACACGCACCGCTTCCAGAGCGGCTAAAAGCCGCTGCTGATGCGCTTCCACGCTCTCTTTACCGCAGCAGGCCCCGCCGCAGCGCCGTAGCGCCGAACGGAAACAGCCGCGACCGGCGGTCAGCGGCTCAATACCCAGCAATCCGTAGCAAAGCTGCTGCTCGTCGGCAATTTTCTGTAAATGCTGAAGTGCAGCGCGGCGGTTGGCATACAGACCAAACAGGTTTGGCGTGTGTGAGAAATCAACCTCTTTGGCGTAGACCACCTGCGGGCGCTGATTCACCAGCTGCAGCGCGCACAGCTGACGGTTTTTGCGCAGACGTTTGTTAAACAGGGGCTGCTGGAGCTTAATCATCTGCGCTTCAAGCAGCAGCGCGCCCAGTTCGCCGGCAGTAGTAATAAAGCTGATACGCGTTGACTGACGCAGCATTTTTGCTTCATCGGCGGTACGCAGGTGCGACATCACCCGGCTGCGGATATTGACACTTTTGCCGATATAGAGCGGCAGGTTGTCACTTTCGCCATGAAAGGTATAGACGCCGGGAAGGTTGGGGAGATCGTCTATCCACGGGCGCAGATGCTCTGGATATTGATAAATTGCCGCCGCTTCAAACTCCAGACGGTGGCTGACGATTTTTTTGACCACTACGGACTCCAGTTGCTGGTTGTTCATACAGTATAGCGAAAATATTTATCAGCGGTTAGTTGTGGACAGCTGTGTGGAACCAAAGACCATGGGAGCAGATGTAGTAACAGGAATAAGGGAACCAGAAACAATACGTTGGAGGCAGGCAGTGGGTGGTTGGAAATCGGCAGAAGAAAGATCATCCAGCTGGCAATAAAAGTCGCCGCCAGCCAGATGATATGAGATTCCTGAGTAAACCAGCGGCTCGCGGTGAGCCGCTTTATTATCGCACTGGGCGATGGCCTTAACGGCTATTTTTAATACCGGGCAGTCACAGTGGCATTTACCGGTTTATTTTTTCCAGAAATCATCAAACACGGTAATCGGCGTACGGCGCTTGTGCTCGGTTTTCTGATACCAGCCTTCAATGATTTTCGCTGCGGCAGGATCGATAGTTTCACCTTCCAGGTAACGATCGATCAGCTCATAGGTAACCCCAAGAGCAACTTCATCCTGCAGGCCGGGGCGATTATCTTCCAGGTCTGCGGTTGGCTGCTTCAGATAGAGGTGTTCCGGGCAGCCCAGCGCTTTCAGCAGCTGTTTTCCCTGTCCCTTATTCAGTCGGAAAATCGGGTTGATGTCGGTGCCGCCGTCGCCATATTTGGTGAAGAAACCGGTCAGCGCCTCGGCCGCATGGTCGGTACCCACAACGACGCCCGCCGTCATGCCTGCGATGCTGTACTGGGCTTTCATGCGTTCACGCGCTTTTTCATTGCCGCGAATAAAGTCAGACAGCGTAATACCGGCATCGCGCAGCGCCTGCTCGCTCGCCAGCACCGCCTGCTTGATATTCACCGTCAGGACGCGGTCCGGCTGGATAAAACCAATCGCATCCTGACAGTCCTGTTCATCCGCCTGCACGCCGTAGGGCAGACGCACGGCAATAAACTGATAGGCGGTGTCAGTGGTTTCTTCGCGCAGTTCGTTAATCGCGGTCTGGCACAGCTTTCCGGTGAGCGTTGAGTCCTGACCACCGCTGATGCCCAGCACCAGGGTTTTCAAAAACGGATACGTTTTCAGGTAGGACTTAAGAAAATCAACGCTGGTGCGAATTTCTGTATGTGCATCAATCACCGGTTTCACACCCAGTGCCGCAATAATGTCCTGTTGCAGAGCCATTTACCTCTCCTCAGATTCAGCGCCGACGGACGGCAGCCAGTAAAATTATGTCTGTTTAAGCTAACGCGCCCGGCGCGAAACAACAATCTTCATCCGCGATGTTTATCACCGACTGCTGACAAATCAGACTTTTTTCGGCTTTTGCGCCAGCAGCGTAAACATCACGATAGCCAGCATGTAGCAACCAAAGATGGTTGCCGCCATGGTCATCACTGACGTTCCACCTATACCGGTAACCGGCACGCTGATGCCGCCGAGGGTAAACATTGCCACGCCCAGCACCGCCGACGCGCTACCTGCCCGATGCCCCTGGCTTTGCATCGCCAGCGAGGAGGCGGTGACCGAAATCACCCCGTTGCTGGCCACGCTAAAGAACAGGGCAATCAATACGATCGGCAGCGCAGCGCCGCTGAGTCCGGCCAGCAATAGAGTACCCGACGAGATAAAGGCGAGTATCAATCCCCCTTTTAGCACCCGATATTCCCCCCACAACGGGCAGAGACGCGCGCTAACCTGAGAAGCAATAATCAGGCCGATACCGTTAGCCGCGAAGCAGAAGCTGAACGCCTGGGGTGAAAGATGATAAATCTCCTGCAGGACGAACGGTGATGCACCGATGTAAGCAAACATCCCTGACATCATAAAGCCCTGAGTCAGGCAGAAGCCCATAAACGGACGATGGGTGATAACCTGGCCCAACGCTGCCCACGCGGAAAGTATGCTGCCCTGGCTACGGCGTTCAGGAGCCAGCGTTTCATGCAGCTTCAGCTTAGCCAGAATAAACAGCAGCACGGCGATAACCGCCAGTGCCATAAACAGCCCGCGCCAGTTAAGGAAGGTCATCAGCGCACCGCCCATCACCGGAGCGGCAATCGGCGCAAGACCATTCACCAGCATCAGCAGGGCAAAAAAGCGCGTCAGCTCATGGCCGGTATACATATCGCGAGCAATGGCGCGCGACAGTACGGCACCACCTGCACCCGCCATTCCCTCGAACAGGCGCGCCAGCAGCAGCTGGTGGATATCCTGTGCGAGCGCGCAGCCAATGGAAGCAATCAGCAGCAGGACCAGCGACAGCAGTAGCGGGCGAATGCGGCCGTATTTATCGCTGAGTGGGCCAAAGAACAGCTGGCCGAGACCCAGACCAAGCAGACCCGCGGTGAGGCTTAACTGAGCGGTGGCTGTTGGGGTTTGTAAATCGCTGGCAAGTTCCGGCAGCGCCGGCAGATACAGGTCTATGCACAGCGGGCCGAGCGCTGCCAGAAGGCCGAGCGTAATGGCGTAGCCAAGACGGTTTGGAGATGCAGGTGTCATGAATCCTCTGAATGAAATAGCAGTTGGTGGATCTGTTGGTAGAGCGGGTAGAGCGTTTCGGCTGACGCTTTCTGCGGCGTCAGGCGGCGATAACCAGTGCCTTCAACCAGCACGGCAAGGATTTCCACACAGCTGCGGATTTTCTCGTTGCTAAAGCCGGGGTACTCTTGTTTAACGTTTTCGCAGGCCCGATCAAATATGCGGGTGTCGGCTTCCTGCATCATCAGTGCAACACGAGGATTGCGGGTTGCTTCTGCAGCAACCTCCAGCATTAACGCCTCATCATCTTCATTCAACACATGACGCCAGGCCAGGAGTTGAGGGAGATGATGACTGCTACTGGTATCGATCATCTGCTCAATTCGCCGGTCGATAATGCGCTTTATCATCTCTTCGATAATCGCGTCTTTATTGGAAAAATAACGATAAATCTGCCCAACGCTGAGTTGGGCTTCCAATGCCAGGTGCGCCATGCTTGCAGCATGAAAGCCGTACTGACGAAAACAACGGCGTGCGGCGGTGATGATTTCATCCTGACGCAGGCGATGTCTGGCATCACGCGCTTCGTTATGCATGATGAAAAGCCCTCCGCGACCGGGTATTTTTACCCGGTATTGCATATGAAACGGGTTAAAACTGGAATGTGAACGTTCATTCTCATTAATGGCAGTATAAAGCCAGCGGCGGCAGAAATGTAATAATTTCGCCAGTTAAAGTTGAAAATGCAGCACTTATATTCCAGGCTTATATCCACATGGACAATAAATGAGGAATAACATATGCGTAAATTAACGGGATTGATTGGTGCTGCTGTGACTCTGGCCGTTCTTTCTGGCTGTACCGCTTACGATCGTGCCGAAAGCTATGTCACCAAGCCCGTGGTACAGGATGTGAAAAAAGGCATGACCCGCCAGCAGGTCCGTGATATTGCGGGTCCACCGTCTACGGAAATCACCATGGTGCACGCGCGTGGCACCTGTCAGACCTACGTTCTGGGTGAGCGAGACGGCAAACAGCAAACCTACTTTGTGAGCTACAGCGACACGGGGAAAGTGATGAACTACGGCTTCCAGAGCTGTAAAGAATATGATACCGATCCGCAGGCCGGGCAGTAATCCCGCAAAGGGTTGAGTTAGTACAGTCTACATCGCGAAAACGAACGGCAACGCTCAATATGCAGCGTTGCCGTTTTACTTTGCAGATAGCTATTCTTTTCTGCGCCTTGTGACCGGTCATAGCCCCGGTGGACGAGGAACTTCCAGGTACTCACCGTTGATATTGCGGCGGTAGTAGTGGCCGTCCTGAACGTAGTAGCGTTCACCGTTATAATCCAGCGCACGCATATCCGTCACCCGGTCAACGGGGCGATCAACCACCACATAGGTATTGTCGTTTTGCCGCTGATAGTAGTTACCGTTAAGCACATAGTAGGTCAGCCCGCCGATCAGTACCGCTGCTGCCGCATCAGGCAGAAACGATAGCCTTCCTGGCCCGCCGCCGCCGTGCCAGCCAGGACCAGGCCCCGGTGGGCCCCAGCCTCCTGGATGGGCGGATGCCAGCGCGGGTGCCAGCAGGGATAAGGCGAGCAGGGTGGTCATCACCTTTTTCATAAGCAGTTCTCCAGGTTCTTTGCGCTAGCATCGCCCCAGGCGTGGTGAAATACAAGCGGCTCCCGGCCGCTATTAGCGGCTGCTTACAGCGCTTAACGCTTCCTTAACCTGAGGACCACGATCGGGGGGGAATATGGGCAAGGCCAGCGACATTTTGAGGGAGCCGACGGCAAGGCTGCTGGAGAATGAGATTGCTGGCGAGGGAATCAACGCGTTCGTAAAAGGGCTGAGGTTGAATGAGCGGGGAGCGTAACAGAGAGTATGGCTGCTTAACCCGATGCCCATCAAGGCACCGGGTTAAAGCGAACGGCTAGCGATCAGCGGTGAGCGAGCTCGGCGTCGTTTTCCGCATCTGTGTTCAGAATCTGCTTGTCGGTCTGCTTAAGCCACTGGCTGGTCAGCGTACCGGCAGTCATTGAACCGTTGACGTTAAGCGCGGTGCGGCCCATGTCAATTAGAGGCTCGATGGAGATCAGCAGGGCCACCAGTGTGACAGGCAGACCCATGGCTGGCAGCACGATCAGTGCAGCGAACGTTGCACCGCCGCCCACGCCTGCAACGCCCGCAGAGCTCAGGGTAACGATACCGACCAGAGTGGCGATCCATACCGGGTCAAACGGGTTAATGCCGATAGTTGGCGCGACCATGACCGCCAGCATTGCCGGATAGAGACCGGCACAGCCATTCTGACCGATGGTGGCACCGAATGACGCCGCAAAGCTGGCGATGGATTCCGGCACGCCAAGGCGACGGGTCTGTGCTTCTACGCTCAGTGGAATGGTTGCAGCGCTGGAACGGCTGGTAAAGGCAAAGGTAATTACCGGCCACACTTTGCGGAAGAAACGCAGTGGGTTTACGCCGTTTACCGACAGCAGCAGAGCGTGCACTGCAAACATGATTGCCAGTCCAAGGTATGACGCCAGCACAAAGCTACCCAGCTTGATAATGTCAGCGACATTCGAAGTCGCTACCACTTTGGTCATCAGTGCCATGACGCCGTAAGGAGTCAGCTTCATAATCAGGCGCACCAGCTTCATTACCCAGGACTGCAGGGTATCGATGGCTTTCAGCACGCGCTGGCCTTTCTCTGCATCATCCTTCAGCAACTGCAGCGCTGCTACCCCGAGGAAGGCGGCAAAAATCACCACGCTGATAATCGACGTTGGATTCGCGCCGGTCAGATCCGCAAACGGGTTTTTAGGGATAAAGGAAAGCAGCAACTGTGGGGCGCTCAGATCGGCAACTTTACCCACGTAGTTGTTCTGAATCGCCGTCAGGCGCGCGGTTTCCTGCACGCCCTGCACCAGACCGCTGGCGTTCAGCCCGAACAGCCAGGTAACCAGCACGCCAACCGCCGCTGAAATTGCGGTAGTAAACAGCAGCACGCCAATAGTCAGTACACTAATTTTACCCAACGATGACGCGTTGTGCAGGCGAGCAACGGCGCTGAGGATCGAGGCGAAAACCAGCGGCATAATGATCATCTGCAGCAGCTGGACGTAACCGTTACCGACGAGATTGAACCAGCTGACGGATTGTTTTATCACGTCACTGTTTTCACCATAGAGGGTGTGCAGCACCAGGCCAAACAGCACACCAACCACCAGGCCTGCGAGGACCTTTTTCGACAGGCTCCAGCCGCGGCGGCCGGTTTTTGCCAGCAGCAATAACAGGGCGACGAAAGCCACCAGGTTAATAATGAGCGGGAAATTCATTAAGGCATTCTCCAAAAGTGACGGCGCGAAAGCGCCGCCGTAGCGGTCGACAGTTAATTTCTGTCGCGCAGCAAGTAGGTCAGTGGCGAAATGGTAACAGTTTGGAATGGTGCAGGTTTATATCCAAAAGGAATTATTTATAACTTTTTGGTGTTACTTGCTTAATTATCGCTCTGGTTGCGCATTAATTATTCTGCTGATGCTGTTTTGTACGGTATTTATCACGGAACTGGTCCATCCGCCCGCACCAAAATGCTGCATGCCGGGTGGGAAGAACATTGCATAGCCGACCAGCGCCAGGCATAACATGCGTTCCAGCTGATTGCCTTTCTGGCTATTGAGCAGCGGAAGCCGAAAACGCCAACGGCACGGCCAAAGCAGCGGCACGCCTGCGGGCGTGAGCATATCGGCAACAATATGGCTGAGGTAGCCCAGTACCATTCCCTGGAACGCGTCGGCGGGAATAATCCAGCCCGCGGGGAGTTTCATCTGTAACAGCGCTACGCCACCGGCCACGGCCAGCAGGCTGTGAGTGAACCCCCGATGGCCAAAAGCGCGGGCAATGGGCTGCGACAGCCATTTAAGCCGCTGACCGAGCAGCGATTTTGGGTGATCGATATCGGGTAGCAGGCAGGTCAGCAGCGTGGCCGGAATAATGTGCCACCAGTCCGCGCTGGCCAGAACCGGAGTCAGTTCGGCGCGCTTGGCAAAAATTGCGCTGGCAATGGCGAAAATAAGATGGCCTTCGGCCGTCATGGGAAGTACCTGGCTGCATAGCTGTCAATGCATCCAGTATAGGGAATATATACAGTAGAATAAATATGTGACGCTGTAACGAAAGATAAATATTTTTAGCCCGGATTAACATTTAAGCAACGAAGGTGAAAACAGCATCGCTGCGTTAGCTATCCGGGCGATATAAAGTGAATTAGTGGACCTTTTAGCGGCCGAGTAAATGCTGGCCGGTCAGCTCGGTCAACGACGTGAGCTTAACGTCCGCCAGCGCCCATCGCGGATCGGCAGCGTACTCTGCATCGGGTACGACAATGGATCGCATACGCGCGGCTTTGGTGGCAACCATACCGTTGAACGAATCCTCGAGCGTGACGCAGTTGAGCGGATCAACGCCCAGACGTGCTGCGGCATCAAGGTAAACCTGTGGGTGCGGTTTGCTGTAAGGCAGGGATTCAGCAGAGGCGAGGATCTCAAAGTAACTGCGGATGTTAAACATCTCCAGTACCCGCTCAAGCATAAACAGTGGAGAGGCGGAGGCTAATGCAATCTTTAACCCTGAACGCTGGCAAAGCTGCAGCGCGTTTTCAACGCCGGGCAGCAACGGTCGTGTTTCTTCTACCAGAGCGAGTGCACGGTCGATAACACGCTTTGTAACTTCCTGCTGCGTTGACCCGCTCCATGGCAGCGTCTCGTACCACATGCGTACCACCTGATCGATGCGTAAGCCCAGGGTGTCGGGCAACTCTTCACGGCGGCTAAAATCGATGTCAAGCGTGCTGAAAATATCCAGTTCTGCCTGTTCCCAGAGTGGTTCGGAGTCGATCAGCAGGCCATCCATATCGAAAATGGCGGCAACGACGGGGCGGTGATAGGACATTTTGTGGCTCCATTAAACGGTTTATGTCATTTTAACATGAACATGGTATCGACCAAAAATCGCTGCAGGCCGTGACATGAGGTGAACGCAGGCATAAAGCCGCCCCGCGGGCAGCATTTAGCAGGCACTTTTCTTTCAGTACAGGTAGACTGTCGGCGAAATATCATATGGACGGGAGAAAGCATGACTTATCAACGGGCTGGCCAGATCGCAATCGTCAAGCGTATCGCAGGCTGGATTATCTTTATTCCTGCACTGTTATCCACGCTGATTTCGCTGATGGGTTTTCTGGAAAAAAGCCAGGAACAGCGGGACGGCATTAACGCGGTAATGCAGGATTTTACCCATGTGATGATCGATATGATCCGCTTTAACACCGGTTTTTTGCACAGCTTCTGGACGAATTCTCCGGTGCCAAACTTTAACGGCGGCAGCAATCTTCAGTTTTGGGCGATCTACATTCTGATTTTCGTCGGGCTGGCACTGCAGGCTTCCGGCGCGCGTATGTGGCGCCAGTCGCGACATCTGCGCGAAGGGATTGAAGACCGTATGATTCTGGAGCAGGCAAGAGGGGATGAAGGCCTTAGCCGCCAGCAGCTGGAGGAGAAAATTGTGGTGCCACGGCACACCATTTTCCTGCAGTTTTTCCCGCTCTATATTTTGCCGCTGATCGTTGCCGTGGCCGGGTATTTTGTGCTGAAACTGCTCGGTTTTATTGTCTGATCGCTGCGCGCGCAGGCTGGCATTCAGGCCAGATGCGCGCGCTTCCTACCTGATTCATCCTCGTCCAATAGCGCAACGACTGCACGCTGCGCCTCACCCAACCAGCTACCGCCAAAGACATTTGCCCTGTTAAGCAGATAGTAAAGCTGATAAACCGGCTGTCGTTGAAGGTAGTCCTCCGGAAGCGGCCATACCGACTGGTAGCCAGCCAAAATCTCTGCGGGAAGATCGGGATACCAGGCCAGCATTGCCAGATCGCACTCCCGGTCGCCCCAGTAACAGGCGGGGTCGAAGATCCACGGCCCGCTGCTGCTGCCTGCACAGTTGGCCGGCCACAAATCACCGTGAAGCAAGGAAGGCTGCGGATGATGCGATGCCAGAATGCTCTGCGCGCAGCGAGTGATTAGTTCGATGTCACCGTACTGAATCCCTTTCTCCGCCGCCAGCTGCAGCTGCCAGCCTATACGCTGTTCCGCAAAGAACAGTGACCAGCGGCGAAGCCAGCTGTTGGGCTGCGGTGAGGTGGTGATATTGTTATCGAAATCGAGGCCAAACTGCGGCTGCTCGCTCCACTGATGCAGACGCGCCAGCTGTTCGCCGAGCGTTCGGGCTGTAGAGGAATTTAACGGGCAGGGTTGGGTATATTCCAGCAGAAGGAAGCTGGCTTCACGAACGCTGCCGACGCCGTAGACCTTCGGCACGCGCACGGTTCCGCTGCGAGCCAGCAACTGAAGCTGATCGGCTTCCCAGGTGAACAAATCCAGCATCTCTCGCTGATTGCACTTAACGAACACCTGCTGCTCGCCATAATGCAGAAGCCAGGCAGGATGGACGTCCCCGCCCGGTAGCTCCGTACGGTGGGTGATTTCTCCGGGACCAAGCTGTTCATTCAACAAACGACTGATGGCTGACCACATAGGAAGCTCCTCTTTTGTACGCCGTGAACAGGGTTACCGTATCGCTTAAAGGATAACCAGTCTGCGCGTGAATGCACGTTAATCGTACATTTTTACAAAAACTTAGCTTTGATCCTGCTTATTAAATGATTCCAAAGTCCGGACTTCGACCTCCGGTTGTTTTCCCAGAACCAGTTCACCAATACTTTGTGCCTGCTCCCTGAGTTCTTCGAGAGACAGGGCACTGACGATACCGAAATTGTTGGTGCCCAGTTCATGCGGGTGCCCATCAGAGTCGTTGAGAGTGGTTGAAAACCCGGCATTTGCCATGGTGCTGTTAAGTTCAAGCAGATTAGCGAGCCCGGTTTCATGGTAGCGAAAGGTCACAACGTATTGGGTTACGGGAGAAGAAGTCATAGCTTACCTCGTTATCTGAAAACTCATTTCATCATAGGACATGACCAGACCATGAAGGATGATCGGGTGATGGCTTGTGGAGAAATTTTATTAACATCCCCGGAGCGTATTAACATCCCCCTGTGCGTATTGACAGCGTCAGGGCAGGGTGCCGCACGTGTTGCAAATTTTGTTCGGTATTAATACCCGCACGAAGAGTGATTAACTGATGATTTTTTATTCACTTAACGCAGCCTGAATCAGCCAGGAAATGTGGAGTGCAGGATAACCTGTAATTAATATTTTGTTACATTACTGCTTTTTCTAAGTGCCGTTTCTGACCTGGCTAGAGATATTTCTTATTTACAGGCTGATGTTTTCCCGCCAAATACCCTCTATAATGCGCGCCGTTAATGAGATTGTTCTCATTCATAGAGTAGTTTCGTCATGATGCTTGTGAAAAAGAGTGATTTAACAAATTGTTACGTTTATTACCGTAAATTGCGTTGATCGTCCTTCAAAAGGCTTCAGACTTAATCTTTTCAAAACTGCCGTACGGGTCACATTAAATGAAAGCGCTTAGTAAACTGTCTGTCGTTCTGCTGCTCTCCGGGGGAGCACTGTGTCAACAAGCCCTGGCTGATAACAACGTATTTACGGTTATGGATGACCCGAGCACAGCCAAGAAACCATTTGAAGGGAATGCTGCTGCGGGCTATCTCGCTCAGAGCGGCAATACCAAAAGCTCATCGGCAACGGCAAATACCAATATGACCTGGTATCAGCCAAGCACCGCTTATAGCCTGTGGGGAAATGCGAGCAACACCTCCTCTAATGATGAGCGCTCTTCCGAAACCTACCAGGTGGGTGGACGTACACGTTATAACATGAACAGTGCAGACTACCTGTTCGGTCAGGCCAGCTGGCTCAGTGACCGTTTTAACGGCTACGACGGACGTTCCATTCTGGCCGCCGGTTATGGTCGCCAGCTGCTGAATGGTCCGGTGCACTCTCTGCGTGTGGAAGCCGGTCCTGGCGTGCGTTATGACGACTTCCATGAAGGCGGCCATGAAACTCAGGCCCTGGCCTATGGCGCATTCAGCTACCAGTGGCAGCTGACCGACAGCACCAAATTCATTCAGGGTGTGTCCGTGCTGGGTAGCGACGATACTACCGTCAACTCTGAAACCGGCCTGCAGGTAGCCATCAACGATCACTTCGCGCTGAAACTGGCTTACAACGTGACCTGGAACCAGAATCCACCAGAGTCCGCGCCGGAAAGAACCGACACCAAAACGTCGGTATTACTTTCCTACGCAATGTAATGCTCAACGGGCCGATAATTCGGCCCGTTATTCTTTTGGCACACAGTCAGATCTCTGGCGACACTTAATTCCCCTGCCGCAATTTAATCCCGCACCGTGCAATTACCCGACATGACGTGTAAGATACTACACCTTCAAAGGTTTCTCTGAATTTGAGTCGCTTTTGAGTCTGTGTACCAAACCGTGTACCAAACCGGCAAATGTGAGCGGGTTTTAAGTACTAAGGGTCTGGTTTATAAAGTAAAACCAATGTTTGTATGTAGCCTTGCGTATGGGTTACCACTGCAATTAAGGATGTTACATGCCAGTTATTACTCTTCCTGATGGAAGTAAGCGTTCGTTTGACCACGCGGTAAGCGTGATGGATATTGCCCTGGATATCGGTCCTGGCCTGGCGAAAGCCTGTATTGCCGGACGGGTAAATGGTGAACTGGTGGATGCGGTTGATCCGATCACCGAAGATGCCAATGTAGCCATCATCACCGCCAAAGATGAAGCCGGTCTGGAAATTATTCGCCACTCCTGTGCTCACCTGTTAGGTCATGCGATCAAGCAACTGTGGCCTGATACGAAAATGGCTATCGGTCCGGTGATCGACAACGGATTCTACTATGACGTAGACCTCGATCGTACCCTGACGCAGGAAGATATCGAACAGCTGGAAAAGCGTATGCACCAGCTGGCCGAAACGAATTATGACGTCGTCAAGAAGAAGGTCAGCTGGCAGGAAGCGCGTGACGCCTTTGCTGCACGTGGGGAAACCTACAAAATGACCATTCTTGATGAGAACATCAGCCATGACGATCGTCCTGGTCTGTATCATCACGAAGAATATGTCGATATGTGCCGTGGTCCGCACGTACCGAATATGCGTTTTTGCCATCACTTTAAGCTGCAGAAAATCTCCGGTGCCTACTGGCGCGGCGACAGCAATAATAAAATGCTGCAGCGTATCTACGGTACGGCATGGGCCGATAAGAAACAGCTCGCCGCGTATCTGCTGCGTCTGGAAGAAGCGGCAAAACGTGACCACCGCAAAATTGGCAAGCAGCTCGACCTGTATCATATGCAGGAAGAAGCACCGGGTATGGTGTTCTGGCACAACGACGGCTGGACTATCTTCCGCGAGCTGGAAGTGTTTGTGCGTACCAAGCTGAAAGAGTACGACTACCAGGAAGTGAAAGGTCCGTTCATGATGGACCGCGTGCTGTGGGAAAAAACCGGCCACTGGGAAAACTACAAAGAAGCCATGTTCACCACCTCTTCGGAGAACCGTGAATACTGCATTAAGCCAATGAACTGCCCGGGACACGTGCAGATTTTCAACCAGGGGCTGAAATCGTACCGCGATCTGCCGCTGCGTATGGCTGAATTTGGTAGCTGTCACCGTAATGAGCCGTCAGGCGCGCTGCATGGCCTGATGCGCGTACGTGGCTTTACTCAGGACGACGCCCATATCTTCTGTACGGAAGAGCAGGTGCGTGATGAGGTGAACAGCTGCATCAAGATGGTGTACGACATGTACAGCACCTTTGGTTTTGAAAAGATTGTGGTGAAACTCTCCACGCGTCCGGAAAAACGTATCGGTAGTGACGACCTGTGGGATCGCTCCGAGGCCGATCTGGCCGCCGCGCTGAAAGAGAACGAGATTCCGTTCGAATATCAGCCGGGTGAAGGCGCTTTCTACGGTCCTAAAATTGAATTTACCCTGCATGACTGCCTGGATCGTGCCTGGCAGTGCGGCACAGTACAGCTCGACTTCTCTCTGCCGGGCCGTCTGAATGCCTCTTATATAGGTGAAAGTAATGAACGTCAGGTGCCGGTAATGATTCACCGTGCAATCCTGGGGTCCATGGAGCGCTTTATCGGGATTTTGACCGAAGAATATGCCGGCTTCTTCCCGACCTGGCTTGCTCCGGTACAAGTTGTGGTAATGAATATTACCGATGGTCAGTCCGAATATGTTGCAGAATTGACTCGAAAATTGCAAAATGCGGGCATTCGTGCAAAAGCGGACTTGAGAAACGAGAAGATTGGCTTTAAAATTCGCGAACATACTTTACGTCGTGTCCCGTATATGTTGGTCTGTGGTGATAAAGAGGTGGAATCTGGCAAAGTGGCCGTTCGCACCCGCCGCGGTAAAGACCTGGGCAGCATGGACGTAAACGAAGTGATAGCGAAGCTGCAGAATGAAATTCGCAGCCGCAATCTTCATCAATTGGAGGAATAAAGTATTAAAGGCGGAAAACGAGTTCAACCGGCGCGTCCTAATCGAATTAACAGAGAAATTCGCGCCACTGAGGTTCGTCTGACAGGCGTCGATGGCGAACAGATTGGTATTGTCAGTCTGAATGAAGCTTTAGAAAAAGCTGAAGAAGCAGGCGTTGATCTCGTAGAGATCAGCCCTAACGCCGAGCCGCCCGTTTGCCGTATTATGGATTACGGCAAGTTCCTTTATGAAAAAAGCAAATCTTCTAAGGAACAGAAGAAAAAGCAAAAAGTTATCCAGGTTAAGGAAATTAAATTCCGTCCTGGTACCGATGATGGCGACTATCAGGTAAAACTACGCAACCTGATTCGCTTTCTGGAAGATGGCGATAAAGCTAAAATCACACTGCGGTTCCGTGGTCGTGAGATGGCGCACCAGCAGATCGGTATGGAAGTGCTTAACCGCGTCCGTAAAGACCTGTGTGAAGATATTGATCTGGCAATTGTCGAATCCTTCCCTACGAAGATCGAAGGTCGCCAGATGATTATGGTGCTCGCTCCCAAGAAGAAACAGTAGGCCCTAAAGTAATCTTGCCGTGCGTTTCGGCGTGCGGCGTGATTCGCCTGTCTGGTTCATTTTATTAACAATGCGAAGTGGATATTTTTTAAATGCCAAAGATTAAAACTGTACGTGGCGCGGCCAAGCGCTTCAAGAAGACCGCTTCTGGCGGCTTCAAGCGTAAACACGCTAACCTGCGTCATATTCTGACTAAAAAATCTACTAAGCGTAAACGTCACCTGCGTCCGAAAGGTCTGGTGTCTAAAGGCGATCTGGGTCTGGTTATTGCCTGCCTGCCGTACGCATAAGTATTTTTTTTAAACTTTCAGAATATTAACAGGAGAGCTAAATGGCTCGTGTAAAACGTGGTGTAGTTGCTCGCGCACGTCACAAAAAAATCTTAAAACAAGCTAAAGGTTACTACGGAGCACGTTCACGTGTTTACCGCGTTGCCTTCCAGGCAGTTATCAAAGCTGGTCAGTATGCTTACCGCGACCGTCGTCAGCGTAAGCGTCAGTTCCGTCAGCTGTGGATCGCGCGTATCAACGCAGCAGCCCGCACTAACGGTATTTCTTACAGCCGCTTCATCAATGGCCTGAAAAAGGCTTCTATTGAGATCGACCGTAAGATCCTGGCTGACATCGCTGTATTCGACAAAGCAGTATTCTCTGCTCTGGTAGAAAAAGCGAAAGCAGCTCTGGCGTAAGCCAGATTTGAAGAGGGGAGCCTGTCTCCCCTTTTTTATTGCTTGTAACCTAAGCAAAAGATTGACTTTTTTGCCTCCGGGCATTTCAATAGAACGGTTTCCGCAAGCAACCAGGTAACATTAAGCATGAACGCTAATTTTCGTTTCTTTTTTTACTTTAGCACCTGATTCTCGGGGGCTTTTGCGCAAAGAAAAGAAACGAAAAATCGCGCTAAAAGCCTCCCCCGTGGAGGCTTTTTTCGTTTCTGCACTGAATACATAACGATGTTATCGTAAAGTCTAAAAACAGACCGGCCACGGTGGCTGGAAGAAGAGGAAAGCATGTCACATCTCGCAGATCTGGTGGCGCAAGCGAAAGCCGCCATCAATGATGCTCAGGATGTCGCCGCGTTAGATAACGTTCGCGTCGAATACCTGGGGAAAAAAGGGCTTCTTACCCTGCAGATGACTACCCTGCGTGAACTGCCAGCGGAAGATCGCCCGGCAGCCGGTGCGGTAATCAATGAAGCTAAACAGCAGGTGCAGGATGCGCTTAATGCGCAAAAGAACGTGCTGGAATCTGCGGAGATGAACGCCCGTCTGGCCCAGGAAACTATTGATGTGTCCTTGCCAGGTCGTCGCATTGAAAATGGCGGTCTGCATCCGGTTACTCGTACCATCGATCGTATTGAAACCTTCTTCGGCGAACTGGGCTTCTCGGTAGAAACCGGACCGGAGATCGAAGACGACTATCATAACTTTGATGCGCTGAATATTCCTGGCCATCACCCAGCGCGCGCGGACCACGATACATTCTGGTTTGATGCCAAGCGCCTGCTGCGTACTCAGACTTCCGGCGTGCAGATCCGCACCATGGAAACCCAGCAGCCGCCGATTCGCGTCATTGTTCCGGGCCGCGTTTATCGTAATGACTACGATCAGACCCACACCCCAATGTTCCATCAGATGGAAGGCCTGATCGTTGATAAAAACATCAGCTTCACCAATCTGAAAGGCACGCTGCACGACTTCCTGAATAATTTCTTCGAAGCCGATCTGCAGGTTCGTTTCCGTCCTTCCTACTTCCCGTTCACTGAGCCTTCGGCGGAAGTGGATGTGATGGGTAAAAACGGCAAATGGCTGGAAGTGCTTGGCTGCGGCATGGTGCACCCGAACGTATTGCGTAATGTCGGCATCGATCCGGAAGTGTATTCCGGCTTTGCCTTCGGTATGGGTATGGAGCGTCTGACCATGCTGCGCTATGGCGTTAACGATCTGCGCGCCTTCTTCGAAAATGATTTACGTTTCCTCAAACAGTTTAAATAAGGGCGGGTAAAACCAATGAAATTCAGTGAACTCTGGTTACGTGAATGGGTCAATCCGGCCATTGACGGTGAAGCCCTGTCCGATCAAATTACCATGGCCGGTCTGGAAGTTGACGGTGTCGATGCTGTTGCCGGTGCTTTCAATGGCGTGGTGGTGGGTGAGGTGGTTGAATGCGGCCAGCACCCTAACGCGGATAAACTGCGCGTCACCAAAATCAACGTAGGCGGCGATCGCCTGCTGGATATCGTCTGCGGTGCGCCAAACTGCCGCCAGGGCCTGAAAGTGGCCGTTGCCACCGTCGGTGCCGTACTGCCAGGCGATTTCAAAATCAAGGCTGCCAAACTGCGCGGCGAGCCGTCTGAAGGGATGCTGTGTTCCTTCTCAGAACTGGGTATTTCCGACGATCACCAGGGCATCATTGAACTGCCGCTGGATGCGCCCGTCGGTACCGATATCCGCGAATACCTCAAGTTGAACGATAGCACCATTGAGATCAGCGTGACGCCAAACCGCGCCGACTGCCTGGGCATTATCGGCGTAGCGCGCGACGTGGCGGTGCTGAACAAACTGCCGCTGGCTGAGCCGGAAATTTTACCGGTAGCGGCAACGCTGGCCGATACCTTCCCGATTAGCGTGTCTGCGCCGGAAGCCTGCCCGCGCTATGTGGGCCGTGTCGTTAAAGGCGTTAATGTCAAAGCAGCCACCCCGCTGTGGATGAAAGAGAAGCTGCGTCGCTGCGGCATCCGTTCTATCGATCCGGTAGTGGATATCACCAACTTTGTGCTGCTGGAGCTCGGTCAGCCGATGCACGCCTTCGATCTGGATCGCATCAATGGTGAAATCATTGTGCGTCTGGCAGAACAGGGCGAAAAACTGACTCTGCTTGACGGTAGCGAAGCCACGCTGAACAGCGATACGCTGGTGATTGCCGATGCCAAACAGGCGCTGGCGATGGCCGGTATCTTTGGTGGCGATCACTCAGGCGTTAACGAAGAGACGCAGAATGTGCTGCTGGAATCCGCTTTCTTCAGCCCGCTATCAATTACCGGCCGCGCGCGCCGTCACGGCCTGCACACCGATGCGTCTCACCGCTACGAGCGCGGCGTTGACCCTGCGCTGCAGTACAAAGCCATTGAACGCGCTACGCGCCTGCTGCTGGATATCTGCGGTGGTGAAGCCGGTCCTCTGATCGATGTCACCAGTGAACAGCACCTGCCGAAACGCGCCACTATCACCCTGCGTCGTGAGAAGCTGGATCGCCTGATTGGCCATGTGATTTCCGATGCGGACGTTACCGATTTCCTGACCCGTCTGGGCTGCGAAGTGACCGTCGGTAACGGCGAGTGGCAGGCGAAGGCACCGAGCTGGCGTTTCGATATGGAGATTGAAGAAGATCTCGTTGAAGAAGTCGCCCGCATTTACGGCTACAACAATATTCCTCACGTTCCGGTCCAGGCATCTCTGGAGATGACCAAACACCGCGAAGCGGATCTGTCTCTGAAACGCGTTAAATCTCTGCTGGTCGATAAAGGCTATCAGGAAGCGATTACCTACAGCTTCGTTGACCCGAAAATTCAGGCGCTGCTGCATCCGGGTGAAGAGAGCCTGCTGTTGCCGAGCCCGATTTCCGTAGAAATGTCGGCGATGCGTCTGTCATTATGGAGCGGACTGCTCGGAGCTGTGGTGTATAACCAGAATCGCCAGCAGTCTCGTGTGCGTCTGTTCGAAAGTGGCCTGCGCTTTGTTCCTGATACACAGGCAAACCTGGGTATCCGTCAGGAGGTTATGCTGGCTGGCGTGATCACCGGTAATCGTAATGAAGAGCATTGGGATCTGGCGCGTCAGGCCGTTGACTTCTATGATTTGAAAGGTGATTTAGAGTCTCTGCTGGAATTAACTGGCAAGCTCGATGAGATCCAGTTCGTAGCAGAAGCTAATCCGGCGTTGCATCCGGGGCAGAGCGCAGCAATTTATTTACGCGGCGAAGCCATCGGATTCATCGGTGTGGTACACCCGGAACTTGAGCGAAAACTGGATCTTAACGGTCGTACGGTGGTGTTCGAACTGCTGTGGGATAAGGTCGCAGACCGCGTCCTGCCTGATGTCAGCGGTATTTCGCGCTTCCCGGCAAACCGCCGTGATATTGCCGTTGTAGTGGCAGAAAACGTCCCTGCAGCAGATATCATCACAGAGTGTAAGAAAGTTGGCGTAAATCAGGTAGTTGGCGTAAACTTGTTTGACGTGTACCGTGGTAAGGGCGTAGATGATGGTTTTAAGAGCCTCGCTATCAGCCTGATTTTGCAAGATACCAGCCGGACACTCGAAGAAGAGGAGATTGCCGCTACCGTTGCAAGATGTGTAGAGGCACTGAAAGAGCGATTCCAAGCATCCTTGAGGGATTGAACCTATGGCGCTTACAAAAGCTGAAATGTCTGAATATCTGTTTGAGAAGCTTGGGCTTAGCAAACGGGATGCCAAAGAGCTGGTAGAACTGTTTTTTGAAGAAGTGCGTCGTGCTTTGGAGAACGGTGAGCAGGTTAAGCTGTCAGGATTTGGCAACTTCGACCTTCGCGACAAGAATCAACGTCCGGGACGTAACCCAAAAACCGGGGAAGACATCCCGATTACGGCCCGTCGGGTAGTGACTTTCCGCCCCGGTCAGAAGTTGAAGAGCCGGGTAGAAAACGCTTCACCGAAAGAAGACTGATATTCGCAATTCAAAAAGGCCGCGCAAGCGGCCTTTTTCATGTCATTGACCCGTCCTGAATAGCGTTGACACGTTCCCGACTTAAATACGGAGAACGTGATGATGACTGAGTTCAAACGCACC
>NZ_JAPDNC010000041.1:0-1067 GCF_025947915.1 Erwinia sp. INIA01 | reverse complement strand
TCGTCCATTGCGATTGGCTTGATCAGTTCAACAACCAGTTTGATGTTGTCGCCTGGCATTACCATCTCAACGCCTTCTGGCAGTTCGATGGTACCGGTCACGTCAGTTGTACGGAAGTAGAACTGTGGACGGTAGCCTTTGAAGAATGGGCTGTGACGGCCGCCTTCTTCTTTAGACAGAATATAAACTTCTGACTCGAACTTGGTGTGTGGCTTGATTGAGCCTGGCTTAGCCAGAACCTGGCCGCGCTCAACGTCTTCACGCTTAATACCACGCAGCAGGATACCACAGTTCTCACCTGCACGGCCTTCGTCCAGCAGCTTACGGAACATTTCAACGCCGGTACAGGTTGATTTCACGGTGTCTTTCAGACCCACGATCTCAACTTCTTCACCCACTTTAACGATACCGCGCTCTACACGACCGGTAACAACAGTACCACGGCCGGAGATGGAGAATACGTCTTCGATAGGCAGCAGGAACGGCTTATCAACCGCACGCTCTGGCTCTGGGATGTAAGAATCCAGGTGGCCGGCCAGTTCGATGATCTTAGCTTCCCACTCAGCTTCACCCTGCAGAGCTTTCAGCGCAGAACCGTGAACGATTGGGGTGTCGTCGCCTGGGAAGTCGTACTGTGACAGCAGGTCACGTACTTCCATCTCAACCAGCTCCAGCAGCTCTTCATCATCAACCATGTCACATTTGTTCAGGAACACGATGATGAATGGAACGCCAACCTGACGACCCAGCAGGATGTGCTCACGAGTCTGTGGCATTGGGCCATCAGTCGCAGCAACAACCAGGATTGCGCCGTCCATCTGAGCAGCACCGGTGATCATGTTTTTCACATAGTCGGCGTGGCCCGGGCAGTCAACGTGCGCGTAGTGGCGAGTCGGGGTGTCATATTCAACGTGAGAAGTGTTGATGGTGATACCACGTGCTTTTTCTTCTGGTGCGTTATCGATCTGGTCGAATGCGCGAGCAGAACCGCCGTAGGTTTTAGCCAGAACGGTGGTGATAGCAGCAGTCAGGGTAGTTTTACCGTGGTCAACGTGGCCGATAGTACC
>NZ_JAPDNC010000040.1:0-1160 GCF_025947915.1 Erwinia sp. INIA01 | reverse complement strand
GCTAAATAGCTGATCCTAATACCGCTACACTTTTGCGAGACCATGTCGGCCCCCCGGGAACGGACTGGCTGTTTTCATAAAATGGCGAACCTTTTTCAGTCGTTGCCACATAGAACGGCACTGATGGTTTCGGGTAATCGTCTCATGCAGCGCCAGCCAGAGTCGCTCAATATGGTTTACCCACGGTGAATACACCGGCTGATAAATCACGATGAACTTCGGGTTGGCTTTCAGCCAGCGCTGGGTTTCATGGCTTTTATGGATGATGTAGTTATCCACGATCAGCGTGATGCTCTTAGCCCGCCGGTAACTGGCTCTCAGATGTACCAACAGGCTGATAAATAACTTTGAACTTTTACTGCTGCTGCCAACATAGCTGACCCGCCCGGTGCCACTGTTCAGCGCACCGGCAAGGTAGTATTTTTCATTCTGGCCGGGCGTGACCACCTGCTTTTGCTGACCGCGCAACTGCCAGTCAGCCCCGATTTTGGGATTAAGATGGATATCCACCTCGTCTTCGTAAAAAACAGGATGCTCTGCACAACACCGGGACAGTGCCGCATTTATCGCTGCCATTTTTTCCGCCCGGTTCGGGTCACGGATACGCAGCGTTGGTGCGGCTCTGCGCCAGACCAGTCCTGCTGCAGGCAACCAGCGGCGCACGGTGGAAGGGTGCAGGTCACAGCCGGTTATCTGGTTGATTTTTATCGCCAGTAACTCCGTACTCCAGCGTGATCGCTGATAACCAAAATCACCGGGAGAGCGTTCAACAAGTCGCTTCAGCAGGGCGCATATCTGTTCAAAGGGCCAGCGTCGTCCGCGCCCTGGCGGCAGGGATTTAAGCCCTTCAACGCCGTAAAGTGTGAACCAGTTAATCCAGCGCCCGACGGAAGAACGGGCGCAGCAGAGCGCTCTGGCCACATGGCTGACACATTCGCCCCGGTGCAACATCAGCATGGCAATAAGCCTGCGGGCATGATTCTTGTCGGGAGTTTTGTGAATGGTTTTCTGCATCAGGCGTCGTTCGCTGCGTGGAATTGGTGCTATGATCGGCATCGCTCAGTCCGGTTGGTGATTTGTGATGTTTGGCGATTGATCAGATCGCACAATCCGGGCTGAGTTCCCTCAAAGTGATCTATTATTCGGAACAGCTATTTAGA
>NZ_JAPDNC010000039.1:0-1255 GCF_025947915.1 Erwinia sp. INIA01 | reverse complement strand
TGATCTTACCCAGCAATAGTGGACACGAGACTAAGTGAGTAAACTCTTAACCAGAGGTGACTCATATGACAAAACCAACGGCGACCAAAAAGCCCCGTAAACAACACTCACCAGAGTTCCGCCAGGAAGCCATCAAGCTTGCTGAACATATCGGCGTGGCCGCTGCAGCTCGTGAGCTCAGCCTGTACGAATCACAGCTCTACAACTGGCGCAGCAAACAGAGAAATCAGGCAACGTCCTCTGAGCGCGAGAGCGAACAGGCCGCTGAGATTGCTCGCCTCAAACGCCAGCTGGCTGAAAAGGACGAGGAGCTGGCCATTCTCCAAAAGGCCGCGACATACTTCGCGAAGCGCCTGAAATGAAGTATGTCTTCATCGAAAACCATCAGGCTGAGTTCAGTATTAAAGCCATGTGCCGGGTGCTGCGCGTGGCCCGCAGTGGCTGGTATGCATGGCGGAGCCGTTGCACAGTTATCAGTGCACGCCAGCGCTTCCGACAGGACTGCGACAGCCTGGTCAGTCACGCCTTCAGCCGGGCTAAACAGCGCTACGGAGCCCCCCGCCTGGCAGAAGAGCTGCGTGCGCAGGGCCTGACGTACAACGTGAAAACGATAGCCTCCAGCCTGCGGCGTCAGGGTCTGCGGGCAAAAGCTTCACGCCGGTTCAATCCGGTCAGCTACCGTGAGCACGGTCTGCCGGTCTCAGAAAATCTGCTGAAGCAGGATTTTAACGCCAGCGGCCCGAACCAGAAGTGGTCGGGAGACATCACGTACTTACGTACGGATGAAGGCTGGCTGTACCTTGCCGTGGTCATCGACCTCTGGTCGCGGGCCGTTATCGGCTGGTCGATGTCATCGCGGATGACGGCAAACCTGGCCTGCGATGCACTTCAGATGGCGTTATGGCGGCGCAGGCGGCCAAAATACGTTATCGTTCATACGGATCGGGGCGGGCAATATTGCTCAGCGGACTATCAGGCGCTACTGAAGCGGCACAATCTGCACGGGAGCATGAGTGCCAGAGGGAACTGCTATGATAACGCCTGCGCGGAGAGCTTCTTCCACTCGCTGAAGGTGGAATGCATCCATGGAGAACGGTTTACCAGCCGAGAAATGATGCGGGCAACGGTGTTTAATTATATCGAGTGTGATTACAATCGCTGGCGTCGTCACAGTGCCTGCGGCGGCCTCAGCCCGGAACAGTTCGAAAACCAGACCCTCGCTTAGGGACGTGTCCACATTACGTGGGTAAGATCA
>NZ_JAPDNC010000038.1:0-1312 GCF_025947915.1 Erwinia sp. INIA01 | reverse complement strand
TGACTAGTCCTGATTTAGGTTGACAACGTTCTGCCTGTAAAACGCCCGATGAACCTCATCGGGCGTTTTGTATTTCAGGGCCAGATGCGGCCGCTCGTGGTTATAGATTGCCACCGATTCTTTTACCATCTTCCTCGCCTGCGCCAGATCTGCCGGGCGTGTGAGTAAAAACTCATTTTTCAGGATTCCGTTTATTCGCTCAGCCAGCGCATTCTGATAGCAGTCATAACCATCTGTCATTGAACAGGTTATCCCGTTTCTCTCATGAACCGACTGGTAAAGCGCTGAACAGTATTGTTGCCCTCTGTCTGAATGATGTATCAGGGGACCTGCCGTTTTTCTCCTCCGCAGCGCTTCTCTGAACGCTTTTATCACATTGTCAGTCTGCAGATTTTCCCCCACATGGTAACCCATAATTTTTCTGGAACAGGCATCCGTGACCAGACTCAGATAGGCCACGCCGCTGCGTAGCGGAAGGTAAGTAATATCGGCGACCCAGACCTGTTCTGGCTCGAGGGCTGTTACCTGTCCGGGGCCGGGTTTCAGCAGATTGGGATGCCGGTAAAAGCGATGATGGCTGTTGGTGGTTTTGTGATAAGCCCGTTTTACAGGAACCAGAAGCCTGTGTTCACCCAGCAGGCTAAAAAGACGGTCACGCCCAATATTCAACTTGTTATCTGACTGACTGTTCAGAAGGTAGTGCAGTTTACGCGTACCGATACGCGGTTGACGGCACCGGATACGGGCAACAAAATCAATAACCTGTGCATTATGTTGCTGTCGTTTATTGTATCTTGCGTTGTCCTGATACCAGGCCTGTCTGCTGTGCCCCAGGAACTGGCATGCCCGCGTAACGGTTACTTTTGAGGTCCGACCTTGCGCGAGGACTTGCCGGGCCGCTTCTTTACGACACTCACCCCGTAATCATTTTTCAGGACATTAATAACAGACTCAAAAAATTCAGCTTTCTGGTTAGCCAGCGCAAGCTGCTCTTCAAGTTCCTTGATTCTTTGTTCGGGTGTAAGCGGGATATTTGTCTGAGCCACAGGCAGTTTCCTCTTCGCCAGGTCAGGAAGTCCGGGACGCCAGTCGAGCCGGCCATATTTACGCAGCCAGACAAGCACGGTGGAGCGCCCCTGAATGCCATATCGCTGTTGGGCCTGTTTATAGGTCATCTCGCCTTTTTCGACCTGCTCAACAACGGCTATTTTAAAGGATAGAGGATAATCACGTTGGGTGCGTTTGAACTCAGTCATCATCACGTTCTCCGTATTTAAGTCGGGAACGTGTCAACGCTATTCAGGACGGGTCA
>NZ_JAPDNC010000037.1:1561-4635 GCF_025947915.1 Erwinia sp. INIA01 | reverse complement strand
CACCAGAACGCTTCTGGTGTTGTAAGGTTAAGCCTCACGGGTCATTAGTACCGGTTAGCTCAACGCATCGCTGCGCTTACACACCCGGCCTATCAACGTCGTAGTCTTCAACGTCCCTTCAGGACTCTCAAGGAGTCAGGGAGAACTCATCTCGAGGCAAGTTTCGCGCTTAGATGCTTTCAGCGCTTATCTTTTCCGCACTTAGCTACCGGGCAATGCCATTGGCATGACAACCCGAACACCAGTGGTGCGTTCACTCCGGTCCTCTCGTACTAGGAGCAACCCCTCTCAATTCTCCAGCGCCCACGGCAGATAGGGACCGAACTGTCTCACGACGTTCTAAACCCAGCTCGCGTACCACTTTAAACGGCGAACAGCCGTACCCTTGGGACCTACTTCAGCCCCAGGATGTGATGAGCCGACATCGAGGTGCCAAACACCGCCGTCGATATGAACTCTTGGGCGGTATCAGCCTGTTATCCCCGGAGTACCTTTTATCCGTTGAGCGATGGCCCTTCCATTCAGAACCACCGGATCACTATGACCTGCTTTCGCACCTGCTCGAGCCGTCACTCTCGCAGTCAAGCTGGCTTATGCCATTGCACTAACCTCCTGATGTCCGACCAGGATTAGCCAACCTTCGTGCTCCTCCGTTACTCTTTGGGAGGAGACCGCCCCAGTCAAACTACCCACCAGACACTGTCCCCACGCCGGATCACGGCGCCAGGTTAGAACATCAAACGTTAAAGGGTGGTATTTCAAGGATGGCTCCACGCAGACTGGCGTCCACGCTTCAAAGCCTCCCACCTATCCTACACATCAAGGCTCAATGTTCAGTGTCAAGCTGTAGTAAAGGTTCACGGGGTCTTTCCGTCTTGCCGCGGGTACACTGCATCTTCACAGCGAGTTCAATTTCACTGAGTCTCGGGTGGAGACAGCCTGGCCATCATTACGCCATTCGTGCAGGTCGGAACTTACCCGACAAGGAATTTCGCTACCTTAGGACCGTTATAGTTACGGCCGCCGTTTACCGGGGCTTCGATCAAGAGCTTCTCCTTGCGGATAACCCCATCAATTAACCTTCCGGCACCGGGCAGGCGTCACACCGTATACGTCCACTTTCGTGTTTGCACAGTGCTGTGTTTTTAATAAACAGTTGCAGCCAGCTGGTATCTTCGACTGCCTTCAGCTCCGTCAGCAAGTGACTTCACCTAGCGACAGCGTGCCTTCTCCCGAAGTTACGGCACCATTTTGCCTAGTTCCTTCACCCGAGTTCTCTCAAGCGCCTTGGTATTCTCTACCTGACCACCTGTGTCGGTTTGGGGTACGATTCGTTGTTACCTGATGCTTAGAGGCTTTTCCTGGAAGCAGGGCATTTGTTACTTCAGCACCGTAGTGCCTCGTCATCACACCTCAGCGTTAACAAGGTTCCGGATTTACCTGGAACCTCCGCCTACATGCTTAAACCGGGACAACCGTCGCCCGGCTAACATAGCCTTCTCCGTCCCCCCTTCGCAGTAACACCGAGTACAGGAATATTAACCTGTTTCCCATCGACTACGCCTTTCGGCCTCGCCTTAGGGGTCGACTCACCCTGCCCCGATTAACGTTGGACAGGAACCCTTGGTCTTCCGGCGAGCGGGCTTTTCACCCGCTTTATCGTTACTTATGTCAGCATTCGCACTTCTGATACCTCCAGCAGACCTCACAGTCCACCTTCTGCGGCTTACAGAACGCTCCCCTACCCAACAACACTACGTGTCGCTGCCGCAGCTTCGGTGCATGGTTTAGCCCCGTTACATCTTCCGCGCAGGCCGACTCGACCAGTGAGCTATTACGCTTTCTTTAAATGATGGCTGCTTCTAAGCCAACATCCTGGCTGTCTGTGCCTTCCCACATCGTTTCCCACTTAACCATGACTTTGGGACCTTAGCTGGCGGTCTGGGTTGTTTCCCTCTTCACGACGGACGTTAGCACCCGCCGTGTGTCTCCCGTGATAACATTCTCCGGTATTCGCAGTTTGCATCGGGTTGGTAAGCCGGGATGGCCCCCTAGCCGAAACAGTGCTCTACCCCCGGAGATGAATTCACGAGGCGCTACCTAAATAGCTTTCGGGGAGAACCAGCTATCTCCCGGTTTGATTGGCCTTTCACCCCCAGCCACAAGTCATCCGCTAATTTTTCAACATTAGTCGGTTCGGTCCTCCAGTTAGTGTTACCCAACCTTCAACCTGCCCATGGCTAGATCACCGGGTTTCGGGTCTATACCCTGCAACTTAACGCCCAGTTAAGACTCGGTTTCCCTTCGGCTCCCCTATACGGTTAACCTTGCTACAGAATATAAGTCGCTGACCCATTATACAAAAGGTACGCAGTCACACCCCGAAGGATGCTCCCACTGCTTGTACGTACACGGTTTCAGGTTCTTTTTCACTCCCCTCGCCGGGGTTCTTTTCGCCTTTCCCTCACGGTACTGGTTCACTATCGGTCAGTCAGGAGTATTTAGCCTTGGAGGATGGTCCCCCCATCTTCAGACAGGATATCACGTGTCCCGCCCTACTCATCGAGTTCACAGAACGTGTGTCTTTGTGTACGGGGCTGTCACCCTTTGCTGCGCGACTTTCCAGACGCTTCCACTGACACACAAACTGATTCAGACTCTGGGCTGTTCCCCGTTCGCTCGCCGCTACTGGGGGAATCTCGGTTGATTTCTTTTCCTCGGGGTACTTAGATGTTTCAGTTCCCCCGGTTCGCCTCATGCCACTATGTATTCATGACATGATAGTGTGACGAATCACACTGGGTTTCCCCATTCGGGTATCGCCGGTTATAACGGTTCATATCACCTTACCGACGCTTATCGCAGATTAGCACGCCCTTCATCGCCTCTGACTGCCTAGGCATCCACCGTGTACGCTTAGTCGCTTAACCTCACAACCCACAAGCGTCCCGAAAGACGGCTGTCAGTTGCAAGCATTTGAGAGACTCGAACATACCGTGCTTCATTCTTATTACGGAGAATGAAAACAGTATGTCGTTTCAATTTTTCAGCTTGTTCCGGATTGTTAAAGAGCA
>NZ_JAPDNC010000036.1:0-4870 GCF_025947915.1 Erwinia sp. INIA01 | reverse complement strand
GTCAACTTCTTTTTGAGAAGTTTTTTCCGGCGGTTCAGAGACTTCCCGAACCTCCTGAGTGGCTGACTTGTCAGTCGTTGTGCCGTCTCAGTGGTTGCGCATTATAGGGAGTTCTCGACGGCTGACAAGGGCTAAATTGCGATAATTTTACCGTTTGCTGCATTCCACAGCAAAACCCCGCCTTATACCTGTTTATACACAAACTTATCCACATTCTTTATTGAATGACAATTTTGACGAGCAACGCGCAAACGTTTTCGCTACAATGCCCGCGCGTAATGGAAGCCCCTTTCAGGGGCGTTACCTGAAACTTATCTTCCTCTATATAGAGAAGAGAAAGACTAAGCTTCATATAACGCTCTTTATATGCGATCCAAAGCCAAGGGATAAAACCACCATGCAACAACGTCGTCCTGTACGCCGCGCGCTGCTCAGCGTGTCTGACAAAGCCGGTATCCTCGAATTCGCTCAGGCGCTTTCTCAACGTGGCGTAGAGCTGCTCTCCACTGGCGGCACCGCGCGCCTGCTGGCCGATGCTGGCCTGCCCGTAACGGAAGTCTCTGACTACACCGGTTTCCCGGAAATGATGGATGGACGCGTCAAAACGCTGCACCCAAAAGTGCATGGTGGCATTTTAGGACGCCGCGGTCAGGATGATGCCATCATGTCCGAGCACAGCATCTCTCCTATTGATATGGTCGTCGTTAACCTTTACCCGTTCGCCCAGACCGTTGCACGCGAAGGCTGCTCGCTGGAAGATGCGGTAGAGAATATCGATATCGGTGGCCCAACCATGGTGCGCTCCGCTGCCAAGAACCACAAAGACGTGGCGATTGTTGTGAAGAGCAGCGACTATCAGGCTATCGTGGCCGAGCTGGATGCCAACGATAATTCACTGACGCTGGAAACCCGTTTCGATCTGGCTATTAAAGCCTTCGAACACACTGCCGCTTACGACAGCATGATCGCCAACTACTTTGGCAGCCTGGTTCCTGCTTACCATGGTGAGACTAATGCGCCTGCTGGCCGCTTCCCACGTACGCTGAACCTGAACTTCATCAAGAAGCAGGATATGCGCTACGGTGAAAACAGCCATCAGGATGCTGCCTTCTATATAGAAGAGAATGTATCAGAAGCTTCAGTTGCCACCGCACAGCAGGTTCAGGGTAAAGCGCTTTCTTATAACAACATCGCCGACACCGATGCAGCACTGGAATGTGTGAAAGAGTTTGATCAGCCGGCCTGCGTTATCGTCAAACACGCGAACCCGTGCGGCGTGGCGGTAGGTGGATCGATTCTTGATGCCTACGAGCGCGCGTACAAAACCGACCCAACCTCAGCCTTCGGCGGGATCATCGCCTTCAACCGCGAGCTGGATGAAGCCACGGCTCAGGCCATCATCAGCCGTCAGTTTGTGGAAGTGATCATTGCGCCATCTGCCAGCGAAGCCGCCCTGAAGGTGACCGCTGCGAAGCAAAATGTTCGCGTCCTGACCTGCGGCCAGTGGCAGCAGCGCCAGAAAGGCCTGGACTTCAAGCGCGTGAACGGCGGCCTGCTGGTGCAGGATCGCGATCTCGGCATGGTTAATGAGAGCCAGCTGCGCGTGGTCAGCAAACGTCAGCCGAGCGAGCAGGAACTGCGTGATGCGCTGTTCTGCTGGAAAGTGGCAAAATTCGTGAAATCCAATGCCATCGTCTATGCCCGTGACAATATGACTATCGGGATAGGTGCGGGCCAGATGAGCCGCGTTTACTCTGCCAAAATTGCCGGTATCAAAGCCGCTGATGAAGGCCTGGAAGTGAAAGGTTCAGCGATGGCCTCCGATGCCTTCTTCCCGTTCCGCGATGGGATTGATGCTGCTGCCGCAGTGGGTATCACCTGCGTGATCCAGCCGGGTGGTTCTATCCGCGATGACGAAGTAATTGCCGCTGCTGACGAACACGGCATTGCGATGATCTTTACCGACATGCGTCATTTCCGCCATTAATTACGGAGTCTCAAATGAAAATTTTGGTTATTGGTAACGGCGGCCGTGAACATGCGCTTGGCTGGAAAGCCGCTCAGTCACCGCTGGCTGACACCGTATTCGTTGCCCCGGGCAATGCCGGTACCGCACTGGAGCCTGCGCTGCAGAACGTGGCAATCAGCCCAACCGACATTCAGGGCCTGCTGGACTTTGCCCTGAGTGAGAAAATCGATCTGACCATCGTCGGCCCGGAAGCGCCGCTGGTGAAAGGCGTGGTGGATACGTTCCGTGCCGCCGGTCTGAAAATCTTTGGCCCGACTCAGGCCGCTGCACAGCTGGAAGGTTCTAAAGCCTTTACCAAAGATTTCCTGGCCCGTCATCAGATCCCGACTGCGGAATACCAGAACTTTACTGAAGTGGAGCCTGCCCTCGCGTATGTGCGTGAGAAAGGTGCGCCAATCGTCATTAAGGCCGATGGCCTGGCGGCGGGTAAAGGTGTGATTGTGGCGATGACGCTACAGGAAGCGGAAGATGCCATTCAGGATATGCTGGCCGGTAACGCTTTCGGTGATGCTGGCCACCGCATTGTGGTGGAAGAGTTCCTTGATGGCGAAGAAGCCAGCTTCATTGTGATGGTTGACGGCGAGAATGTGCTGCCAATGGCCACCAGCCAGGACCATAAACGCGTCGGCGATGCGGACACCGGCCCGAACACCGGCGGTATGGGTGCCTACTCCCCTGCTCCGGTTGTGACCGATGAAATCCACCAGCGCGTAATGGATGAAGTGATCTGGCCAACCGTGCGCGGCATGGCGGGCGAAGGCAACGTCTATACCGGTTTCCTGTATGCCGGTCTGATGATCGATAAAAGCGGCCAGCCGAAAGTCATCGAGTTTAACTGCCGCTTCGGCGATCCGGAAACTCAGCCAATCATGCTGCGCCTGCAGTCGGATCTGGTGGATCTTTGCCTGGCTGCCGTTGACGGTAAACTGGACCAGAAAGATTCCGTCTGGGACCCCCGTCCATCGCTGGGCGTGGTACTGGCTGCCGGCGGCTATCCGGGTGACTATGCAACCGGTGACCAAATCCACGGTTTACCGCTGGAAGAAGTTGCCGACGGTAAAGTGTTCCACGCGGGTACGACGCTGGAAGACGATCTGGTGGTGACCAACGGTGGGCGTGTACTGTGCGTCACCGCGCTGGGTGCAGATGTTGCTGCCGCTCAGAAGCGTGCTTACGAGCTGGCCCAGCCAATCTCATGGAAAGGCAGCTTCTGCCGTAAAGACATTGGCTACCGTGCGATAAATCGTAAGTAAGCCGTCATCTTCAGCTGTTGCGATAAGAAGCGCCCTTCTCGGGCGCTTCTTTTTTAGCGGTTAAAAACTGTATTTAATACCAATCGCCGCTGAAGTATCTGTCCAGCTGTGATCGCCCATCTGATGCCCAATCGTTCCGGTTAGCCTTAGCTGCTGATTGAAATCACCCTCAATACCCAGTTTGGCTTCTGCAATATTCCGCGTGCCTGACTGCGTCACATCTACGCCATCCATCGATACGCTGTTGTTACGTGTGTTGTGAATCCAGTTCGTTTCAATAAACGGTTTGAACTCGCGCCCTGCGCCCTGATCCTGCGATGAATGACCTTTTGCAAAGGCTTTAATACCTAAACGAGAACGTACGTTATTGTCCGTTTTTCCAATGACACGCGTACCATTCTTTTCCGTATGGTTATCGGCAGAAATACCCGACCACGTTATCTGTGCCAGAGGCTGGAGATAAAATCCGCTACGTTCACTCTGGCTCACGGGGATCACATAACCTGTTTCCAGCGAGGTGCTTACCCCATCAGAGTCATAGTGTTCGCGTCTGATATCGTCACCTTTTACCTTATTCTTGAACCAGCTGTACTGAACCAGAGTATCCACATACAGCCCGTGTTCGTCGGTGCCCTCAGCATACCAGGTGCCATACACGCCGGTGGTATAGCCTCGAACATTACCTTTTGCGCGATAGCCGGTAACGCGGGACGTGGTGGTGTTATGGCCGTGTCCGTAACCCGCTAACAGGCCAACGCGCCAGGAACCCGCCGCGCCAACACCGCTGCCGATATCGCCACCCAGCATCGCCGAGTAACGATTATTGTTGGTTTTCAGCTGGCCGCTCTTGTCGTTGGCGTGGGTACGGCCACCAACCTGATTTAACCAAAGAGTCGTATATTTTTTCTCGCCGCTAAGCGGGTCAACATAAAACGTTCCTTGTCTATCACTCAGGCGACTTTCAAAAAGAGTCAGTGCCGCAGCAATGTTTGCACTGTAAGCCCCCCCCTCAGGACGAACGATACGTTCCTTGTTAGCAGGCGGTTCAACCGGCGGATTTACAGGTGGTTCAACCGGTGGGTTAACGGGAGGTTCAACAGGTGGCTCAACCGGCGGATTAACCGGCGGATTAACGGGGGGATCGGGCTGTTTCTGGCTGGTCAGATACCAGTTGTTGCTATTCGTATTTCCGCGGACCAGAGAGTAGTCGTAAGCCCCGGCAACGATGCGACCGGACTGATTAAAGGTACCATCCGACTGACCGTCTACGCGGATTAACTCCACGCCTTCAACCGTTTGTGCTCCTTTACCGCCAATGTTATTCACGACAACGTTAGTATCGCCTGAACTATTTCCTTCAATCGATAATCGATCGGAAGGAGAATCATCACCCGCTAATTCAGAATTGAAAACAAGGGTCCCGCCATTCCCGACGTAGTTATTATGGACCGTCAGGACCGAACCTGTTTTATCCGTATCTGAAAGCTGAATAAGACCCGCATTTGTGAGATTGTAAGTAGACCGGATTTAGTTCCAGGCACTTTTTGAGATTTCCGTATTTTCCGCCATCAACCGGTACTCGTCCGGC
>NZ_JAPDNC010000035.1:0-5144 GCF_025947915.1 Erwinia sp. INIA01 | reverse complement strand
GTTTGGCGATTGATCAGATCGCACAATCCGGGCTGAGTTCCCTCAAAGTGATCTATTATTCGGAACAGCTATTTAGAAGATGGGCTGCAGAACTTTTTTTATGGCGTCAAGTTTTACAGGCGACTTCACTAAGCAGTATAAAGAATGATACTGATGCAATGCCCTCATACCGTCTTTCTCAACAGCCTCAGCATCAGATTTTTTTCAAAGCCAGCGTCAGTTCAGCCTCATCAATTTTAATACATGAAATTGCATTCCAGATTGTTTCCAATTCCTGAAACTCAGCCATTTGCAGTATTAAACTGATACGATACAAGTATCCACAACCATCAGGACAAGGCTCAATGGCATGACAGTCTTCAACCACCTGGACGGTGTACACCTTCAAGTCAACGGCGCGCGCATCTATTACGAACAACAGGGCAATAAGGACGGCCCGGCACTGCTCTTTCTACATGGAGGTCTTGGTGATATGCAAACCTTCAATATGCTGGCGCCGCATCTTGGCAAAACCTACCGCTTGATCGGCATCGACAGTCAGGGACATGGCAAATCCACTCTCGGTATTTATCCCCTGACATACAGACGTATTCAGGAGGATGTGGAGGCTGTTATCCGGCATTTAGGAATTACCAGCACAAGCGTAGTTGGCCACAGTGACGGCGGCATTGCAGCCCTGCGCTCGGCCGCGAGCGGTAAGACCTGGATCGACAAGCTTATTACGATCGGCGCGCACTGGTCGTTATCACTGGATGACCCAATCAGAGAGATGTACGCGAACATCACTGCGGCAGACTGGTGTGAAATGTTCACTCGAGAGGTTGATCGCTACCTTGCACTGAACCCTGAGCCTGATTTGAGAGGCTGATGGCGGCAGTGCGGCAGCTCTGGCTTGACGACAGTGAAGCAGGCTATCCGGGCGAATCCGTGCGTAACATCCGTGCCCGCCTGCTGGTCGTGCGGGGCGATGAAGACCAGCTTGTCTCTCGCACTAATGCTGTCGAACTGGCAGACCGGGTGGCAGGAGCTACGTTTCTGAATGTGCCATTCACTGACCATTCTGTTCAGGAAAGCCAGGTGCAGTGGTTACTGCCAGTGCTGGATGAGTTTCTGCAGAAGCAGTGAGGGGTCTGGAATCTTTGCTGTCTGCTGATGTACGCCACGATCTATCAGGAAGTGACACAATACAACTGAATCCTTTAGTGTCAGGTATCTGAATAAACCGGGCTGCCCAGGATGGCGGGTTTGATAAGGCATTCACGCAGCGCTACTAGCTGCCGGAGCGTATCACCGGTAACCTCACCGGTCTGGACCAGGTGATGGAGCAGTCGGGCTGGCGTCGTGAGCCTGTTTCCGGTGATGACCAGCAGATGCACCATCTGCATACCAGTTAAATTTTGAGGGTGAAACACACGGTTTGGCACGCCCTCTCCCTGACCAGTGCTAAAGCCGGGAGAGATAACATCCGGGGGAGCTTTAGCAGGTGTCCTCGCTGGAGCCTGTATATCATAGTGGGATGAGATTTTTCATTGCAGGGTTGGTTGCCACAGTCATAGTTAAACAACCCTGTTAGAACCGGTATCATATTTGGTAAATGAATTAGCTATATCTTTAAATCCTTCTCTCATATTACACCCTGACAAGCCCCGTTAAGCCTCTGTTGTATAATGAGTTAGCCGGAACTGACAATGCTGATGAATGTTCGATTTTGCCAGTCTTAATGTACTGCCGTGTGTAATGATTTCCGTAATCCTAAAAACACGGTCTGTACTGATATCAGGCAGGAGTGATTTCCACCACGCTC
This sequence comes from Erwinia sp. INIA01, assembly GCF_025947915.1. Classification (NCBI taxonomy): domain Bacteria; kingdom Pseudomonadati; phylum Pseudomonadota; class Gammaproteobacteria; order Enterobacterales; family Erwiniaceae; genus Erwinia; species Erwinia sp. INIA01. The sequence continues at coordinate 3,340 of NZ_JAPDNC010000035.1, read as the reverse complement.
TAATGAGAACCTGAAGCTGTTTTGTTTGCCGCGTTTTTTTCTCCTGCTGAATGCTCGGGATATGCGTAATCAACTATCATTGTCAGGAATAAGCAGTCTGCCATCTGGCAAGCAAACAGAGCTGTCCACCTTGACAACAGTTCACTCAGCCGTGTCGTCGTGCAGTGTGTTGTTACATCAAATAGATGTTGCAGCCAGCATTGCGGTACCACGCCGTTTCATCAGGGATCCTCGTCAGGACTTTACATTGACTCCCCCTTATAAACCTGCCAGATAAAACTCAACAGGCTACCGTCATAACGAGCAAAGAATTTATGCCGGCTGGTTATGTTTGAAGGATTACTGACGCAATAATCATTAGTAAAAATAATAATTTAAATAAATGTTATGCTTACAGGAAACATTTTGAGTCCTGAGCGTTCGGAATATTCCTGAAAAGGTCCTACACTTCTGAAGCAACTGTGCATTTTTTATAATTTAAGGACATATTATGGAAATTCATAAAGATGCTGTTCTGGTGAGACGTATCTCGTGGGGAAGTGTGTTTGCAGGGGTGGTTACAGCCATTGCATTGTCACTGCTTTTCACAACGCTTGGAACGAGCCTTGGTCTCTCAATGTTAGAGCCTAAATCAGAAGATATCATTAATGGTGCTGATAAGGCTGTGATAGCCTGGTCTGTTATCTCTGTTGTGATAAGCCTGGCCTGTGGCGGGTTTATTGCGGGGCGTCTTGCCGGGACGGACGGGACCGTTCACGGTTTTCTGAGCTGGGCCACTTCGCTGATAATTGCTTCTGTGTTGGGATTTGCTGCGGTAGGGGGCGTACTGAACACGGCGGGCAGTGCTGTCAGCGGTATTGCATCTGCAACCGGGAGTGCAGTGAGCGGTATAGGCAGTCTGGCTGGAAAAGCTGCTGGCGGCTCGGCAGATGTTGCCTCCGGGCTTACTGAAAGCCTGGGTCTGGATACCAGCTTTGATTCAAATAACGCAGACCAGAAAATTACGGATGCGCTCAAAAAATCAGGCATCCCGGAACTTCAGCCTGAGTACCTTCAGACACAACTTAAAGCGGCAGGTAATGACATTACCCGCGCACTGAAGGATCTCGCTGTCAGTCCTGATAGCAGTGATGCCATTCTTGACCGTCTTAGCGACAGACTGAAGTCGCGTGCAGAACGTGTCACTAAATCTGTAGACCGGGAAGATGTTAAAAAAGCATTGTCTGCCAATACCACAATGACGGATCAGGAAGCAGACAAGGCTGTCGAAAACTTTATTCAAACCCGTGATAACGCCACAGCTCAGGTCAGGGAACGTCTTAATGACGTTGAGGGGCAACTGAATGAGACCAAAGAGCGCTATGCTGAACTCAAAAAAGAAGCCATTGAAAAAGCTGACGCTGCAGCCAGTGCTGGTGCAAGAATGGCTCTGTGGTCATTTATAGCACTGCTGACTGGTGCAGTGGTAAGTGCCTTTGCCGGCCTCTGGGGGGTCAACACGCACCCTGAGTACCGACGTACGCGGGCGTAATATCACCATTCCCGGGCTGGCAAGACACAGCCCGGGAATAAGTGAATATTATACAGTTAATTAATGCTTGGAATGATATACGGTGCTGACTGGTGCGGTTAGCACATTTTATGATTTTGACAAAGTGCGAACAAGCCACGTAAACGGATTTCAACCTGCTCGCTGGATTTTTTTCTGTCAGTGAGGTATTTCCGACACTTCTTTTACATCCTGTCTGTTAATCTGCTGCTTCACTCCATTAGCATCCGTATAACCAATCAAACCTGTTGCTGATTCCTTAGGTTTGCCGTCACTTATAATCGTTCTGCCATCATTGGTGTGTATGGCATAGCTCGTACGGGTACACCCCGTAAGTGCTGACAAGGCAACAATCGCAGCGAAGGTTGTTAAAAAAAATTTTTTCATAACTTAATCCCTTTATCGGTTATAGAGTTCAACTACATTTTCTTTTGTGAACGCCCTTTTACATCAACTCCCGTGCAAGTCAATACTGCAACATTCTGAACTGAGAATTTCAATATTACCCTGGATTCTTTAAGAGCACACTTTAGCCAACATCTTGTGCATTCAAAAACAGTAGCATGGAAACAGTAACAATCACACTCAGAAACAGGTGCACTTTCAAGAGAATCAGTGAAAGAGTCTGCTTTTTAAGGATAGTTGATTTTTGATTTTCTTGAAGGTTTTTGTATATATCGCAGTTGATATAATGATCTCCCTTACAGACTTAAAAGTCACGAGCTAGACTATGCATCATAGATCACCTGACGCTTCGCCTCTCTTAAAATAAGAAGTAGTCTAAGAACTATGATTAACTCCAGTCAGAATAATATATGGTTGAAGTGTTATCGGGTAGACTAGCCCCATAGATCACCAGACACTTCGCCTCTCTTAAAATAAGAGGTATGAATCGCCACGGATAATCTAGACACTTCTGAGCCGTCGATGGAGTGACCCCGAGCCCGTAGACAAATCTGCCCTATATTTTGAGCATAGGAGGAGTTTATGGGCACAACACGATTTACCCCTGAGTTTAAGGAAGAAGCTGTCCGCCAGATCACCGAGCGGGGCTATTCCGTTGCCGACGTTTCTGCACGCCTGGGCGTCTCGCAACACAGCCTCTACAAATGGGTTCGTTCCATAAAACCCGATGCCAGCGGGCATCAGGCGCAGGATCTGCTGGATGCCCGGACGGAGATCCTCCGCCTGAAAGCGCAGCTCAAGCGAACTGAGGAGGAACGAGATATCCTGAAAAAGGCGGCGCGGTACTTTGCAAGGGAGCCCGACTAAAGTACCGCTTCATTAACGATAACCGTGAGGTCTGGTCGATAACACTGATGTGTCGGGTTTTGAAGGTTGCACGCTCTGGTTTTTACGTCTGGCTCCATTGCCCGGTATCTGCGGGAAAATTAGACAATCAGCGGTTGCTGACGCTTATCCGCGACTCTTATACACTGAGTGGCGGCGTCTATGGATACCGGCGGGTTTACAGCGATCTGCGAGAAATCGGAGAAATATGCAGTAAAAACAGGGTAGCCAAAATTATGCGGCAGAACAGAATAAAGGCCGTGCATGGCTATAAAATCCCGCGAGGAGCACGGGGACGTCCGTCGGTAATTGCCCCAAACCGGGTACAGCGGGAGTTCACGGTTGTTAAACCAAACCAGGTCTGGGTGACGGATATTACCTACATACGGACCTGGCAGGGCTGGCTGTACCTGGCCGTAGTGATATGATCTTACCCACGTAATGTGGACACGTCCCTAAGCGAGGGTCTGGTTTTCGAACTGTTCCGGGCTGAGGCCGCCG
>NZ_JAPDNC010000034.1:0-5338 GCF_025947915.1 Erwinia sp. INIA01 | reverse complement strand
CCGTAGGTTTTAGCCAGAACGGTGGTGATAGCAGCAGTCAGGGTAGTTTTACCGTGGTCAACGTGGCCGATAGTACCAACGTTGACGTGCGGTTTGGAACGTTCAAATTTTTCTTTAGACATCGCTTGTCCCTCTAAGACACGGATTAATCGGTGATATCACCACATCAACCAGGCATTGCCTGAATCGTTGAATTTTAATGCACAGAGAAGAAGCAGGGAGGGAGATTTTGAAAGTGGTGCTGATACCCAGAGTCGAACTGGGGACCTCACCCTTACCAAGGGTGCGCTCTACCAACTGAGCCATATCAGCACGGCTTGGAGCGGGCAGCGGGAATCGAACCCGCATCATCAGCTTGGAAGGCTGAGGTAATAGCCATTATACGATGCCCGCATCCTGGAACTCGGCTACCTGTTCTGTCTGTAGCTTGTGAACAACAGGAAAAAGCTTTCCTGCTACTCGAGTCAACAAGCATTTGCCTGCTAACTTTGACTGCGCTTGAGCTCAGTCGGAAATCTTGATGAACATACTCCTAGAGAGTAGCCATCGTTGCAGATAGACGATTTCTTGTCTTTCTGCTTTCGACTCAAAACTGAGAATCGAAATGGTGGTGGGGGAAGGATTCGAACCTTCGAAGTCGATGACGGCAGATTTACAGTCTGCTCCCTTTGGCCGCTCGGGAACCCCACCTGGGGTACTTGATGGTGCCGGCTACCGGAATCGAACTGGTGACCTACTGATTACAAGTCAGTTGCTCTACCAACTGAGCTAAGCCGGCATCAAGTGGTGCGCATTCTAGGAAGACCCGGCGCATGATGCAACAAAAATATTGCGATAAATGTTCTTATGCTCACTATTTGTGCAAAACCTCGCAAATTGGCCGTTAAATACAATAAATCAGTTCAATTAAGCAGCAAGAGGTTCTGTTTTTTGCTCCATTCGCATGGCCCACTAACAGAATATTTCAGTGCTTCTTTTTTAAAATTACCGACGATTTTTTCTCACTGAATGCACCAGCATGCCGCATCCGCACATTTTGTGTGCAATCTTACTGTTACTGGTTCGATGGGATGCGCCTGAATTCGCTATCTGCAGGCTGGAACATATTTTGCTTATCTTTAATGAACTAACCAGACCTATACCCCAGAGGAGGACTCGCATGAAAATAATGATGCTCACTGCCGCCACCCTGCCGGTTTATCGCAGTCAGTTAGCCGAATTGTTAATGGATGCTGTTGCTCACAATGCTCTGACTGACTATCAGCCCATCCAAAATCGTGAAGAGGCGGCCAGCTACTTCCATAGCCTGCGTGATGGATTAGCAAAGGGAGAAAGACTGCTCTGGGTGGCCTGCGACCAGAACGGTGTTGTGGCATGCATACAATTGGAAATATGCGCACGCCCGGATGGCCGTAATCGCGCGGAAGTCCAGCAGCTGCTGGTTCATAGCAGGGCCAGGCGCAAAGGTGCAGGAAAACGGCTCCTCGCGGTGCTGGAACAGGAAGCAATACATCGTCAGCGCGGCCTGCTTTATCTCGATACGTTGGCGGGTACCCCCGCAGAGGCATTTTATCGCTCCCAGGGCTACAGTTGTCTGGGCGAGCTTCCAGATTATGCCTGCTTAGCTGAAGGCTATTACTGCCCAGCTGTGATTTATTACAAACGCCTGTTTCGGGTTAATCAGGTTGTGCGTCCGATTGCCAGTTAAAGTTATCATTTATGCGGGTGAGCTTGCGTTTGCACCCGCTGTACATCTTTTTTCCTTCTTATTGCTGCCCTTCTGATGTTAACCTCCTGCCCATTGTGTTCTGATTTAGCCCTCAGTACTAAAGCCTGTCTCCGAGTATTTCTCGTTGAAATAATATGGCTAACACACTGAAGGATAAACGATTGCTGGCAGAAGCATGTATATGAGCAAAAAAGATTCATTGTTAACTACGCCCTATTTGCAATTCAACCGTACTCAGTGGGCTGCGCTGCGCGATTCCGTGCCAATGACCCTGTCAGAGGATGAAATTGCCCAGTTAAAAGGGATTAACGAAGATCTCTCCATAGAAGAAGTTGCCGAGATCTACCTGCCGCTCTCTCGACTGCTGAATTTTTATATCAGTTCCAATTTGGGGCGTCAGGCAGTTCTTGAGAAGTTTTTGGGTACAAAAGGACAGAAAGTTCCCTATATTATTAGTATTGCAGGCAGCGTTGCAGTTGGTAAAAGTACCACAGCTCGCGTGTTACAGGCGCTTCTCAGCCGCTGGCCTGAGCACCGTAAAGTGGAATTGATCACCACTGATGGATTCTTACATCCTAATGCAGTCCTTAAAGAACGGGACCTGATGAAGAAGAAGGGTTTCCCTCTTTCTTACGATATGCACAGGCTGGTTAATTTTGTTTCAGAATTAAAATCTGGTGCTGCGCAGGTAACCGCTCCGGTCTACTCCCATCTTATTTATGATGTCATCCCGGACGGCGATAAGATCGTGCAGCAGCCCGATATTCTTATTCTGGAAGGGCTGAATGTACTGCAAAGTGGGATGGATTATCCGCACGACCCTCATCATGTCTTTGTGTCTGACTTTGTTGATTTCTCTATTTATGTCGATGCACCTGAGGATTTATTGGAACACTGGTACATCAATCGTTTCCTGAAATTCCGCCAGGGTGCATTTAGCGACCCGGACTCTTATTTCCATCATTATTCGCAACTTCCCGAGGAAGAAGCGGTAGGTATCGCCACACAGTTATGGAAAGAAATTAATCACTTAAATTTAAAAGAAAATATATTACCGACTCGTGAACGTGCCAGCCTGATTATGACCAAAAGCTTTGGCCATGCGGTCGATTTGGTAAGATTAAGAAAGTAAAAAAGGGGCAGTTAATGCCCCTTTTTATCCATTAAACGCTCAATGATTTGCTAAAGAATGATTCAGAGACGTGGTTGTTTTTAATGTTGTGGTCTCAATGAAATCTCACCGCCAACCCAAGATTTTTTGACACCATCCTGTTCAAGAATGAGCCCACCCTGCTGATCGATACCTCGCGCAATACCGAATATTTCCCGGTCGCCAATCAGTAATTTAACCGGCCGATCGATAAAGTTATCCAGTCTGGCCCAGCGCCCCACAAATGGCGTCAAGCCATCTTGCTCAAACTGAGCAAGCGCAGAACGCAACTTATTGACAATTCTTGCAGATAAAGCGTTTCGATTGACGGTGACTCCCGCCTCCTGCAGATTTATCCATCCCTGATTTATCGCTTCTGCGGCCGGTGCGCGCATCCCCAGATTAATCCCGGCACCGATCACGATTTGCGCTGCATCGCCTGTTTTACCTGTAAGTTCGACCAAAATGCCCGCAAGTTTACGATCTTCGAGATAAATATCATTTGGCCATTTGACACGAACATTAGCAGCGCCGAGTTCCTGTAGGGCTTCGGCCAATACGATACCAATGACCAGGCTAAGGCCCATGGCGGCTGCAGGCCCCTGTTCAAGACGCCAGTACATGGATAAGTAGAGATTCACACCGAAAGGTGAGATCCACTGCCTACCTCGCCGGCCCCTGCCTGCCTGTTGGTACTCGGCAACACAGGCGTCTCCTGACTGCAGACGGTCCATACGATCCAATAAATATTGGTTGGTGGAGTCAATAACCGGAATGACGGCCAGGCGTCCGTTATCTAACTGGGCATTAATTTCGTCTTCGTTGAGTAATTGCATCGAAGAAGACAGGCTGTAACCTTTGCCCGTGACGGTGAAAACATCAATACCCCATTCTTTCAGCGTCTGGATATGTTTATTGATGGCAGCACGACTCATCCCCAACTGTTCCCCGAGCTGCTCGCCGGAGTGAAACTCGCCGTTAGCGAGGATAGAAACCAGCTTCAAAGGTACGGTATTATCTTTCATGCGAGTGCCTCCACTGCATTTATCTCGCCACTACTGGCAATAAACCGGACTTCAGGCTCAAGCCAGACATTAAATTTAGACGCTACCCGCTGGCGTACGATACGGGCCAGTTCGATGATGTCTTTCCCTGTCGCATCCTCACAATTTATCAGCACCAGAGCCTGCTTTTCATGTACAGCAGCCCCTCCCTGACGGAATCCTTTGAGTTCACATTGATCGATTAGCCAGCCAGCAGCCAGCTTCACCTCGCCGCTTACCTGCGGATAGAGCGGTATAGCTGGGTAGTGTTGCTGTAACTCAGCAGCAACCTTTGAACTGACTAATGGGTTTTTAAAGAAGCTACCCGCATTTCCTGTCACTTTAGGGTCAGGTAACTTACTGCGGCGCATATGGCATACCGAGTCAAAAACCTGACGTGGAGTGACCGTCTTTGGGTCCAGGTCTCGCAGGTCACCGTAGCTCAGTACCGGTTTCCAGACCTTTGGCAGGAGCAACCCAACAGCAACAATGGCAAAACCATCGCGGTACTGATGCTTAAAAATGCTGTCTCTGTAACCAAACTGACACTGTGCAGCCGTTAGCCTTAAGATGTGGCCATTGGCCAGGTTTATGACGTCAACATACGCACAAAGCTGTTCAAATTCGACACCATAGGCCCCAATATTTTGGATCGGTGCCGATCCTGCACAGCCGGGAATTAACGCCAGATTTTCTAATCCAGGCAGGCCCTTATCAAGCATCATCTCAACCAGCTGATGCCAGTTTTCTCCAGCGCCTATATGCAGCAGCCATGCGTCATTTTGCTCCTGGATCTCTATACCTTTAAGCCGATTAATAATCACCTGGCCAGAGAAATTCTCAATAAACAGCACATTACTGCCTTCTCCGAGTAATAACGTGGGCTCTTTTTTCCATTGGCTTAACTGCCAGGACTGGCATAACTGTTCTGCATTTTCAGCAACCGTAATAACAGCTGCTGCTGCTTCAAGAGAAAATGTATTCCAGGGTTTCAGAGAATTTTTCTGGCGGGACATATGACAGCCTTTACGAATTTAACTAACTGTAGTGTAACCGATCGACAGGAGGTGGGTTTAGGATTTTCTGGGGGCGACCACTATTCAAACATACGCTGGCAACCAAAATGAAAACATATTTTTTTACAAAATTCATGACTTCTTGTGCATGATTTTTAAGCGAGAGAGGAATGTAGATGCTTTAAAAGCCCATGTAATCATTCATTACAGGATGAACAGAGGCAAGAGCTGGATAGCATTACAGAGAACGTAGACCACTGGATTATAAAAGGGTCACTTCAGGCGGGATTCTGAACGGCGTAAACGCAAAAAGGCCATCCGTAAGGATGGCCTTCTGCTTTATTTGATGCCTGGCAGTTCCCTACTCTCGCATGGGGAGGCCCCACACTACCATCGGCGC
>NZ_JAPDNC010000033.1:0-5409 GCF_025947915.1 Erwinia sp. INIA01 | reverse complement strand
TTTTGTCATATGAGTCACCTCTGGTTAAGAGTTTACTCACTTAGTCTCGTGTCCACTATTGCTGGGTAAGATCAGTTTGGACGGGTGCCAGAATAACCATCTATTTAATGCTCGGGTGACCATAACGCTGAGTGAATTGTGAGTGCTTGATGATGTTTCTTAGAAAATCTCTTGCACTAATTCATGCTCGTTAGTTTAAGTCCGTTTCAGCGTACGGCATGTTATCAGAGAAAATTATGTACAGATCCAAAGAAGAAAAGCTTGTTGATACTATACTGGGTGAAGCAATACTTATGCTTTTAGAACGCGGTTCAACTATTGGTTCAACTGCCCTAATTGCAATACTTGACGGTATGTCCAAACAAGAAAAAAATCCTGAAAGGAATCAGGCCATTGTTACTGCTATGAATGATGTAAAAAATAATTCTTCATCAGGTGCTTCTTATCGAAGTGTTAATAGCACTAATTCTAGCTATTTCTTCAAGCAGGAATCCGATGGGAAAAAACATTGAATCTCAGCGTTTGAATTTTAGGATATCCCACACTTAAACATGCTTACAAAATTCGTAAGCAGAGGAGACGGACATGCAACATACAGCAGAAAGCGCAATTTTAGACTACTTTGGTTCGTCTACAGTTAAAAACGAAGATGAAAGGAAAATCATCGGCGCTATAATACATGAGCAGATTACCTTACACGGATTTGTCACTAACAAAGCTGTTATCTTACGATTAATAAATATGTTAGATAGTAGTCATGATGTTCTTGAACAAGACGTCCTCAGGAATGCTCTTGAAATGGTACTTTGCAGAACAGAAGATGATACCGGATTTTAACCTTTTTCGCCGGTGACATTCATACCCATGTTGAACTCATGGGGGATGAAGACTTTTTTCAAAATCTTCCTTGCAATCTAACACTCCATTTAGAACAAATTTCTCCATAACACACTAATAAATTCAGACGCAGAAACCAGCCTTACAGGCTGGTTTTGTTCATGCTCCCCTCAGAGGGATACTCTTAGATTGCTTTAAACTTACCCCCTAAATATCAGTCAGGAGCGATAAGCAGATTTTATAGTTCAGGATGTTGCTGCTTTTTAATATTTCACATGGCATTTTTTTATTGATACTGGCAACTGTCTTCAATATTTTTTATACGCCTTTTTTGCACGAAATCGCTCTGCAAAGCTATCTTTAACTTACTGAAATTAAAGGAAATGAAACTAAGCGCATTTAGGGTTTTTAGCTATGTCGCAGCAGTTTAATGCTCTGCCCGGACCGGCTGCGACAAGCATGCTTTTGACCACAATAGTTTCAGCAATTTCTACGCCAATTCTGATGTTTACGATGGACTGGGTTTATGGGTGATTGTTCTAAATCCCTTACCGCGGTCATCTTTACTGTTTTGGTCATCTAATCCTGGTAGATTCAGCTAGCTGAATTATCTTTTGCGCGGTGATGCGATGGATGAATTAAATGGATTGTTTATTGAGGCTAGATACGGGTGTTTATTGAGGTGGATGGAGATTCGGTTTGCTTGGCAGTATCAGATAGGGGAGTCCGCTTTGTGCCAACGGCGGAAGTATCTCACAGCGATTAGTGTTGATTAACGGTGAGCAGTTCAGCTTGACAAGATAAACCCCGCCGGCCCTGAATGCCAGCGGGGTGCTGTTACATAAAATCTGAACATTAACCTGTGTACTCGCCCCATTTCTGAATAGCTCTACGGGCTTCTCTCTCACCAACGCCTGTCACCAATGAATCCGCAAATTGGATATGAGCTTTCATATATGCATCAAAGTCCTTTTTCGGACACCCAAGGATAAGGCACGAGTCCACCAAGAGAAGACAACAACTACTTTCCCAAATTCGGGGTCATATTGTTCTTTAAGACCGTCAACTCATCCGTCATTGTGAGCAACTGCGAAATCATAAGCCTTAATGAGCTCTCTTACTTTGTAAGGGAGAACATCATTGGCTATTTTTTTATGTTCGTCAGCATGAATTTTGCGGTCATCTGCATCATCCTCCACGTATGCCAGCCCACAGAAATTGCATGTGGTCATTTTAAATCCTTTATGTAGAGTTAAATATTATGTACCAAGCATTTGTATACCTTTGATTAAAAAATAATCTCTTAATTCTTCTGTGTCGAACAGATGCATATGTGATCTTCGTGTTACTTCATCAAGATTCCATATTGTGGGATCTTTAGCCATATCCAATAGCATTGAATCGACCTCATCTTTACTGCTGTAACTATAGGATTGTGTTTGTTCTGGCTGCATTTTGTACCATTCTCGGGTGTTTAAATTACAATCAATACTGAGGTTTCCACCTTGCCATTACAAGTGATCTGTTCCCATCTTTCACATAGACCTTTGTTAGCAATATCTGCTGTTCGCTCATAGCCGCCACACCAAAACTAGTGGCGACTATAAGCATCTACAGGCCTGATTTTCGCTATCAACCCAGGAAAACTTTATTTCTTCCCAGCCAACTACAAAACCTACAAACTAAACAAACGGCCGGGAAACCAACTCCAAACCAAGCACCATCAGGAACAGCAGGAAACACTGCCTGAAGCGCCTGGCACTGATGCGTGCGCGGACTTTCTGCCCCAGCCACATACCTGCCAAAGCAGGAACCAGCGAAAAAAGGGACAGTGAAAGCTGCTCTACTCGAAAAGCATCATGAAGATACAGCCCCACGGCAAGCGCCACGGTAGAGACGGTGAATGACAGCCCCAGAGCCTGAACGAGTTCATCTTTCCGCAGGTCAAGCGACTGGAGGAAGGGAACGGCCGGCATCACAAATACGCCCGTTGCGCCGGTGATGATACCTGTCACGCCGCCAATAACCGGGGAAAGCCATTTTTCGCTTGCCTGAGAGACCGTCAGCGACGGCGAGAACATTGCAAAAACAGCGTAAACGATTAAAGCTGCGCCCAGAGCGCACGCTGACCAGGTGGGATTAACGGTGATAATCAGCGAAGATGCCGCCACGGTTCCCACCACAATCAGCAGCATCATCAACCACAGTCGGCTGACAATCATCTTCACTGAGGGGCCGGTAAACAGCTGAAGCACATTCGTCACGAAAGAGGGAAGAACCAGCAGTGCGGCGGCGATCGGCAATGGCATAAACATGCCAAGCAGCCCCATCGCCACCGTAGGCAGCCCCATTCCCGTTACGCCTTTTACAAAACCAGCGACGATAAAGATCAGCGAAAGAGAGATAAACAGCTGTCCGCTCACAACGTTTGCTCCAGTGTGGGATTTTCCGTGATTCAACCATCTCACCCGGCGGTGGACAATCTGGTTTAAGCGCGTCATGCTTCGGAAAACCCGAAGGCTGAGACGGATATTCTATGAGACTGGATCTTGCTGATTTGAAACTCGTTGTCTGCATCGCGGATGCCGGAAGCATTACCCGCGGCGCCCGGCATGCCAGCCTGGCCACGGGGTCGGCAAGTGAGAGACTGAAAAGCATCGAGGACGATACCGGGGTAAAGCTGTTTATCCGGCATCCAAGGGGAGTGAGCCTTACTGAAGCGGGTGAGGTTCTTGTCCGCCATGCACGGGAAATCCTGGCCCGGCAGGAACGGCTTAAAGCCGAGCTGGGCGCATACGCGAAAGGAGACAAAGGGAAGATTAGGCTGTATGCCAATACCTCTGCGATGGCAGAGTTCCTGCCCGGCAGGCTGGCGAAGTGGCTATCAGCGCACCCGGGTGTGACCATTGAGCTTGAAGAGAGAAGCAGTGCGGATATTATTACCAGCATAATTAGCGGCGTAGCTGAAGCCGGCCTCGTTTCAGATGCGGTAGATGCCCGGGGGCTTATGCTTGAACCCCTGGCAGATGACAGGCTGGCACTTATCGTCCCATTCTCTCATCCATTTAAATGCAGAGATAAAATCTCGCTCTCCGAGGCGCTTGCAGAGCCATTTATTGGTTTACATCCCGGTAATGCGCTTCAGGATCACATCAGTGAACATGCAAAAGATCTTGGTCGTCCACTGACCTATCGCATAAGAATGAGCAGCTTTGAAGGGATAGGGGAGATGGTCAGCAGTGGGATTGGTGTAGGCGTTCTTCCTTTATCACTGGCTGAACGCTTCAGTAAAAAATTCCCGTACCATATCCTGCCGCTAACCGACTCATGGGCGCGGCGGCGAATCTGCATTTGTTATAAAACAGCGGATTCACTGAGCCCGGCCATGACGCGGCTGGTTGATTTTCTTAGGGTTCAGGATTGAGCAACATCAGTTCGGTCAGCCGTTCGCAGTTCTTTACGCATCAGTGCATTTTGCAGCGTTACGCCGCGCCGGACCGGAAATCCGCGTTCGACCACGTGGAAACCGTGCCGCAGAAAGAAACCTTCAGCCGTCTTGCTCACATTCGACGTCAGCTCACTTAGTCCAAGCCGTCGGGCTTCATCGTGGATGGCATTCATCAGCAGCGTGCCGACACCCTGTTTCGGGTGGTTTCCCGCCACAAAGAAATGGTCGATATAGCCATTGGGTTGAACATCGGCGTATCCGGCAATTTCCCCCTCCAGCTCAACGACAAACGGTTGGAGCTGCTTTATGTGGCTGGCCCATCGTTGCGGGTCCATATCCTCCGGTGCCCACGCTGCGATTTGATCAGGGGTGTAGTCACGCGATGCAATGTCTCGTATGGATGACAAAAAGACCTTGAGCAACACGGCCTCATCTCCCTCTCTGTACATTCTTAATTTTATCATAGGCTTATTCATAATTTACTTGCGATTTAATGAATTAATCTGTCAGATTCAGATGACGAAGTCACGTACGAAAGCAGTTAAACTCCGCTGAATACATGACTAATGCGCAATCAATGTTTATTCTCCCTGGCGGTGAGAATTTATTAAATTATAGGAAATTATAAATAGAGGAAGCTATAGTGGGACGTTTTTTATAAAGATATTACAGAAATCTCTAAATATTAGTTCTTGATTTATATAAAGGTAACCAATTGCTAAATTTGTATATGACGCTTTTCCTTTTCTTCCTTTTCCTGGGGAGAGGGAGTGTGGTTGATTTAATTTGTTCAATATAAGAAATCAGATTGGAGACTGAAATAATAAGCAGTGCAAAGGCGGTTAGAAGCAGAGTTAAGTCGCTCATGTTATTTCCTTTATGTCCATGTTGAAAATCTTCCTTTGGCAATACTAATCACCAATAATGGTGACTGGCAAGCCTTAATTCCTGGTTTTATGTTTTTTAGGATAATTGTTATTAGTTTAATCGCTTTTTTTAACTGTAATTTTACTTCTGAAGTTTTTTATTTTTCTATTCTAATTGGAGTTGTAAGTATCCCGCTAAAACGTCCCATTCACTTTTAGAGATCTTCCGGCATACTGATAACGTTGCCCCGAGGAGAT
>NZ_JAPDNC010000032.1:0-5981 GCF_025947915.1 Erwinia sp. INIA01 | reverse complement strand
GGTTTTGTCATATGAGTCACCTCTGGTTAAGAGTTTACTCACTTAGTCTCGTGTCCACTATTGCTGGGTAAGATCAATAGACCTGTTTGCCCGTAATGTGGTGGGCTGGTCAATGAAGCCGACTCTGTCGCGCGAACTGGCGCTGGATGCACTCCTGATGGCCGTCTGGCGACGAAGGCCAGTGGAAACCGTTATCGTGCACAGCGACCAGGGCAGCCAGTACGGCAGCGATGACTGGCGGCGGTTCTGCCAGGCTAATAACCTGTCACCCAGCATGAGCCGGCGCGGTAACTGCTGGGATAATACCGTGGCAGAATCCTTCTTCAGCTCGCTAAAAAAAGAGCGCATCAGAAAGCGGATATACAAAACCCGGGACATGGCCCGGGCTGATATCTTTGATTATATCGAAGTGTTCTACAACCGGACCCGACGCCACAGTCACCTGGGTGGCGTCAGTCCTGAGGCCTTTGAAAAGGCCTCGCCGTGAGGACAGCGAATGTCTACGGGAATGGGGTCACTCCATAAATGACTCCGAGGTGTCTGTTAAACCCGTGGCGATTCACTCAGACTACGCTCAGTTAAAATCTCCAGTAGCTCCACTACCCACAAAATTATATTACTTATTAAAGTGACGGCCTTAGAAAAAGTGACCATTAACATCTTGCTAAGGATATATTATGTTTAATGTTGCAGATGCATTGATCTGCCCCTGACTAACCTCTGCAGGAGCCCATATATGATAATACACAGCCATGGGAAAGGAAAAACTCTCTTTCAAAGCACCGCCAGCAGATACACTGAAGAGGAGTGTAGCATTACCGCGGTTGGTTGAAGATGTTGAAAAGGTAATAGGGACTTGCGGATTACTACGCTGAATAATTCTCAGTCCTACGCCTTGTGCAGCGTTCCTTGAGCTGTCTATTAACACCGAATTGTCAGTGGTCAGCAATTGTGAGCTCGATAGAAACATCTCAATGGCTCGATCTGAACTCCCGTTAACTCCCACGTTCTGGCAACTCATGTTTAACGAAAAAGGCGTAATGCCAGGCTGCGAAGCCGCATTAAGCTGAGGAATGCCGAGCGCAGGAAGTTTGACGGTCAACCCGGAATTATCTAACGAACATGTTGTTAGCTTTGGAGCATATTTGATGGTCATAGGTTGAGCGAACATATCGCGGTTGTCGTACGGCCACTGAAACCCGCTTAAAAGCCACTGAAGTATCTTTACCAGCTGCTTAATTGGCCATGTAATAATCTCTAATAAAGACAGACCACTCATGTCACTTACAAATATAACGTCACTCATTGTTGCTGTGTCTCCGGTGAGGGTGGTGCCACTCTGACTCACAAGTGTAAAGCGAACGGTAAAGGAAGTATTTAATTCTGTGGCCGTGTGACTACCTGTTCCGCTGAGCGTTCTGTTGGGATGAGTACTGGTGATTTCCGCTCGCACCTTATATTTATTGTTGCTGAACCCCAGAATTGTGGCATAGCTGCTGTCAGTTGAAAGAATAGGTGTATAGGAGAACTCGCTGCTTCTTGTAGTACAGGTAAATGAACCGCTGTATTGGGTGGTGAAGTTCCCCGTCCAGGTAGGCGTGGCCGGGCTGAGCTTGTCGGACAAATCAACACTGAGCGGCGTGCCATAGACGATAGTGCCATTTGAACAGGTGGCAAAGCCTGAGGTACAAAAGCACATGAGTGACAGCAGAACGAATACCCTTAACATATTGAAATTCCGTAATCAATGGCAGGATGATGGTTTTTTGTCCAGCCCCCAGGCCGGCATGATGATATTGCATACTCCATTGCGAAGATGAACATTGAGTATACGAGGTTGCTGTTCGGCACGGATATAAAGCACGCTTGCCTGACCTACATATCCCACAGGTTCGCCTTTTTCATCCGCTACTTCAGTTCCAAATGGCAGAGGTTTGCCATCAGCACGTGTGGCATTTAGCATCCAGGACTGACGTTTGTCAGTGTCAAATAGAACATAGTTTACTGCGCCATCATACGGTGCAACGTTAGCTATATTACCGATAACTTCGGCCCCCGAGCTGTTTTCACTTTCTGACAGCGTAATTGAATTTTTGCGATAAGGTGTAGCATAAGGTACCAGCGCCACGCCGTTGCTATTAGTCACGATGCTTTCATCTCCGTTGACAATCAATCCTTTGGCCTGTGGTGCATCCACTATAGTCATGGTTGAACCGGTTTCATTGGACGCAAGAACCTGCCACGGATAAGCCACCAGACTCCCGCGTCCGCTCAGACCAGTTTGCCGATAATCAGAAGACTGACTGTAAGAGCCGCCCAGGGTGGCAAAGTTTGAGCGGAAGGCCGTATTAACGCTTGCCGAATTGCTTCCCTCTCGCGCATTAGAGCCCGAAATGCTATAACTCAAACGATTCGAATCCAGCGCATTGCCGCTCACGCTGATGTTGCTCTGATTATAACGAGAATCACTGGCCGTCAGGCTGGAAGTGATCCATGCATTATTATCAAACAGCGAAAATGGCAGGCTAAGCGAAAAATAAATTCGCGTTTCTTCTTCACTATCTCGGCTTCGGACACGGCTTGTCGAAATGGTATAGCTGGCCCGACCAATTGAGTTAGAATATCCAGTCTGGTACTCACGGGTAGTTTTTTTTGAATTCCAGTAATCACGAAATGTTCCGGAGATAAACATCGTCCCCCAGTTTCCTGCGAAACGCTGGTTAAGATTGAAAGTTGAAGTATTTTTAGGCTGTGCTCCGCGCAGAGCATCCCAGGTTCTCATTGACATTTCTGGGGCTTCGCCAAATTGCTCTTCTAACTCGTTATACTGCTCTTTCACTCGCTTGTAACCTTCGCGTGAATATAGTGCATCGCTGAAACTGTAAAAGCCTTTCGTAGAATAACGATAGGTTGCTAGCGTGAAGTTGGTGGCGGTAGTGTTGATGAACTTGCTGTACGACATGCGAAAACTCTGACCACTGTCTGTATAATCCTGCAGCGTGGTTCTGGCCTGAGTGACGTCAAAGGCTACGGCACCGAACGGAAAGTTCCACCCCGCTCCGAGCAGACCAGCTTTATAGTTATCGCTAATGATCGTGCCTGTGTAGCCGGTGATGAGATTATTAAAGCCGTAGCGCAGCGTAGCCTGCAGGAATGCCGGTTCGTAGTCCAGCGTATTCTGATGGACTTTCCCCACCACAGCGCTGTACTGGCTTATTCCTTCTTTCAACATTCCTGGAACCGCTGAAAACGGAATAGTAAATGTTTGCTGAGAGCCATCGGCCTCGCGTACAACAACCAGCAGGTCTCCAGCAGAACCGGTGGGCTGTATGCTGTCAAGCTTAAACTGTCCCGGAGGGACAGTTTCCTGATATATAACGTTGCCATTCTGGGATACTTTTACCAGGGCGTTAGTGCGTGCTACTCCATGGATAACTGGCGCAAAACCCTGCTGAGAGTTTGGTCGCATTTTCATCTCTGAGGCCAGGGATATACCACGTACGCGAAGGGAATCGAACAGGTCGCCTGGAATATAAAAGTCACCCAGAGTAAGATTTGAAGTTAAAGAGGCCAGTGGGCGACGCAGATAGCGGGTGTTGTTCTGCCATCGACTGTCACTGCCGTCCGCTTTTTGAAAGGTGCTGCTGTCGCGAAACTGCCATCCATGCAGATTCGCGCCAGAGTCCAGTCCGGCGTAATAATCATCGTTAGTCTCTTTTGAATATCCTTTTGAATGAGTGTTATACCAGGTGCTGTTCCAGGAAAGCATCAGCGCCGGTATACCCTCGTTCCAAAATTGGGGAGCAATATACCCTTCTTCGGTATGCAGTAGGGCCGCCTGCGGAACTGTGAGCGCCAGACTAAGCGTTCCGGAGTCAGTTTTGACCTCTCCTCCCTGAACCAGGTCATGTAACTGAACTTCTCCTTTCGGAATTGCCGTTGCGGGGATGGACTTCATACTGATCCCAAGTGTCTCGGCATCCTTCCATGCGAGATGAATGTCATCCTCACGCTCTCCGTAAGTCACACTATAACGTCCTTTCCAGCTACCATTGACGTAGATATCCATCTCTTGCTTGCCAGCTGGCATGAGGTTATTTTCGTAAAATCGTGAAAGATCGGATTCTCCTGATGAACCTGCAAGCAAAGATGTATCAAAAGATACGGCCTCGGATTTATACGATAAAAGAAGCGACAAGACTAAAAGAAGAGAAAGTTGGCTTTGAAAAAACGTCATATTAAAAGATTCCGGTCACTGGCTTGTGAGGGTCCGGTTTTTATAGGCACCCAGATCGTCCACATACATCAACTGGAACGTCTGCCCTGGTTTAACTTCGTGTTTTGCGGCTACCTGTAGGTGTCCATACGGGGTCACCATAGGTGACTCGCTAAGTAACTTCATTTTCCCCATTGAAATATTGGCAATGGTTATATGGAACGGACTATTATTGTTTATGAGGAAATGATTACCACTGGCAACCAGATTCAGTTTTTCTACAGCCTTATCCAGTGAGCCAGTGAGTGAAGCCGGGCGATAAAAAAGCTTTATCCGAGACTTAATCGCCAACTGAACTGTGTTCATATTCTGCAAGTTTTCAGGTTTAGGGGGGATGTCAAGTACGTTAAGAAAGAAAACCGATTCTCGGTCCACAGGCAGATTTGCTGGGAGTTTTTTTATACGTAATTGCTGACCGTTATTACCGTTGACCTTTATCACCGGTGGAGACAGGAGGAAAGGAACTTTTGCAGTTTCCGGCGTTGAATTAATGTCACCATCATCAATCCATGATTGCACCAGTGCGGGTGAGTCACCGGTATTCGATAGCTGGACTATCACTTCTTTATTTGTTTCAGAATATAATATTCGAGTTCCATTGATAATAATGTTGGCCCATGAGTGTCCCGAATTCAAAAGTAACACTGACAGTAAAATCACTTTTCGCATGATTGAAATCCCAGCTACAGGCTCTGCAAATGCAAAGCCTGTGTAAAAGTTTTACAGATAAGAAATTGTATAAGTGACGTTAGAACTTAATGAACCAACCGTTGCTGCTGCGGTATTTGTTTTATAGTAATAAACGTCCAAGGCCAATGTTTCTGAATCTGGTGCTATTGAAGTCCCCATGATATTTGTGGTATAGGCTTGGTTCAGAGAAATCGGTGCAGATGCGCCTGCTTCTACTAATGCAAAACCTACATTACGCGCAACACTTGCATCGCTTTCGTTAACGCTGTTGTTTACCAGGTATTTCCCATCAGTCGAGATATTGTCAGCGCTGGAGAAATAAACCTTCAGTGGAGTACCCGTGGTTCCTGCAGCTGGTGAGCAGCCAGAGAAAGTTAAAGCAATCGATTTTTTATTCTTTGTAATCAGTCCTACAGCGGTTCCCGCATCAGTTACCGAAATAGGTGAAAGTGCCACAGTAAAGTCAGCGCTTTTTCCACCATTGATTGTGCAAGTTGTATCAGTAATTGCACCTGTAAAGTTAATTACACCACCGGCAGCATTATCTGCTGCCATAGAACTTGTAGAGGAAAAAACAACCGCCAGCGCAGAAACAGTCATGATCTTCTTGAGCATGATTAACTCCATTAAGTTACTTGTGAAAAAATTTAAGCTTCATTGAAATGTTGGAAAGATACTACTGATGACAGTGTTAATGTTATCAGTAGTATCTTACACCACAAATATTCAGAAACAATATTAAATATTTATGTTTAACTTACTACTCTCAAAAAAATATGTTGCCCCCCTTCCCCCACTTTATTATCAAATAAAAACAGAAATATCAACAACTTATCATTAAATTTCATTTTTCCTTTTTATGTTTTATTCAAGTTTGTGTTTGACTTGTTTTTTAATGCTTTTGAATATTTTTTATGTTGCAGATATAGTATTCATGGTCTAAATAGCTGTTCCGAATAATAGATCACTTTGAGGGAACTCAGCCCGGATTGTGCGATCTGATCAATCGCCAAAC
>NZ_JAPDNC010000031.1:0-6333 GCF_025947915.1 Erwinia sp. INIA01 | reverse complement strand
GGTGTCGATCTCGCATCTATTGGTCTTTGAGTGGAAGTGGGTCAAGAGCAGAAGCGTAGCGACTCTTGACGCACTGAAACGACCCCACCCTACGCAAAGGGGGAAAGCTGGCCATCGGCTGGCTTTCCTCCTGTTAAGCTGCTTTTAATGTTTTTAAAGGTTGTATGCTTTTTTATAATTATCGATGTCAGTTAAAATCTCATCAGCTGATGTTTTTATTTCTGTTATTTCATCCTCTGACAAATCTAAAATATCAATTTTATTAAAGTCTATATTTCTATTTATCAATATTGATCTTAATAAGTTATGGATATTTATATTTTCTTTTTTTGTTATTTTTTCAGTTATTAAATATCTTGCAATGTCATCATCGTAGAATGTGTTTACTGTTTTAAATTCAAAGTTTGGCATCTTTCTTCCTCCTATGTTTTTTGCTTATCATATCAAAGAGGGCGGCAGGCGTCTGGGTGGGTTTGTTATCGTGTCTGTCGTCCTTTCTTCATCCCTTCTGTGTGTAGAGATACCCTGTTATCTAAAACGGCTTAAAACGCGTTACAGAGCGTCACAGGGCTATTCCTGAGCATCCTTTTTTCTATGGCGGTAGCTGTTGCTTTTGACCTTTGCTCCCCCTCCGGGGGATGGGGGATTAAACCCTTTCAGGGTTCGCCCTTGACCTTGGTTTTGGGGGTTGAGCGAAGCGATGCCCCCCGCTTGATTATATAGAAACAAATCGCACGACTTGGCACCAAAATTTAGATTTTTTTCTATAAAAAACCTTTTAAAAACATATAGTTAAATCCTATTTTTAGGTAAAAAAACAGTTCAAAAACGGCATTTTTTTGTCGCTTTTTTTTGATATGGGATGGCACTGTCAAATCAGGCAAAAAATGGGGCTGATTTTGGGATGGGGTCTTCTCTAAACGCACGATCATGCTCTGAAAATGGGACGGCATCATTTTTTGAGGTATCACAAACATTCAGACGAGCGGGAAAGATGGGACGGCATCACAAAAACAGGCGAAAAATGGGCGCGTTTTTGGGATGAGGTGTTTGATTAGCGCGTGTTTGTGTTTGAAAAATGGGACGGTATCGATCAAGAGGTTGATTTTTGAGCGTTTGGGCGGGTTTCAATAAGTGATTGACGTGATTGACAAAAACAAAAAACCCCTTAATCTTGAACTTGCGAAGGTATCAAAGAAGAAGGGGTTTAAATGCTTTATGAAAATCATAAAGTGTTTAAGCAGATTGTCAAGAAGCTGGAAGCTGGTGAGAAGGTAAATTTTTTACCTGTAAAAAAATTTAGCGAACTTGCGGACGTAGCAGCGGCAAATGCTCAAACACTAAACAGAAGAAAGAAAGAAAATATAAATCTATCAAAGATTTATAACAAGATCGGACAGCAAGACAGGGCGCATCGTGTCGCGTTTTGTTGTTCTTATCGTTATGTGCTTGTTGATAGTCAAAATCGAGCTAATAACGTGCATACTCAGCGCTGCCGCGACCGGCACTGTGTCGAATGTCAACGCATTAAATCATATGTGTATCAAGAGCGTTTAAAACGCACTGCGATAGAAAAAATTAAATCTGATTTCAAAGCAGATAAATTTTTATTTTTAACATTCACTTTAAAAAATCCAAAAGTTACCCAAATGCGTAAAGCGATGCGTGCAATGTCGCAAGCTTTTGGAATGCTTGCCAGACGGAAACCTTTTGCCGAAATTTTTCGTGGAGGAATAAGGACTTTTGAAGTAACCAGGAATTACGCAGAACGTTTAAAAAATCACTGCCATCCGCACATTCACGCTATCGCACAAACGAAAGCTGACGCTTTTAATTTGTTTATTGCTTACATTCAAGCAGAAGAAATAAAAGCATTAAAAAAATCGTTAAGAAATAAAAGAAAAAACATCGATCTTTTAGAGAAAGAAATTAATAAAATAAATAAAAGATATAGTAAATTAACAGCTAATAAAAAAGCTGAAATCGTTAAAGTTTTTTTTGAAAAAAACTGGACTGAATGCCTGAAAAAATGCGCTGAAAAAGAAGGTCTGAGCTGGAACGATGAGGATTACGCGAAGACCGAAGGCCGCGCCATCGTTGACGTGAAGCAAGTGAGAGCCGGCGGCGAACCAGGAGCGCCGATTTTGACAGGCGCAGGCTTCCAAGAACACGGCGAAAAAGTGATCAATTATGTGTTGAAGTACAGCCTAAAAGAAGACGATAAACGCATATTCACAGGCGACAAATGGAGTCAAATTTTCGACAATCAAATACGCGGTATGCGTATGATTGCCCCGTTTGGCTTATGGCGTTCTGAGTTGTCGAAAGAAGAAGATCACGAATACGACGAAAAAGAATATTTCGCACGTTTTGAAAGCGTCACTGATAATAACGCATATCTTGCTAAATTTGACTCTGAATATAAAACAGAAACAATAACAGCGGCAGAGATAAAAAGAGTTAAACGTTCTCAATTATGCTTATCATTAGATCATCTAAACAGAAAATATATTTCAACTATTAAAGAATTAAAAGCAAAATTGAATATTGCATTAACTAAAACATATATAAGCAAAAATGCAGAAGCTAACGCTATAAATGAAATAGTTTTTGAAATTAACAAATATAATGGAAGAATACGCGCAAATTTTGAAAAATTAGTTAAATATGGCGAATACGTTAAAGGTGAACGTTTTTATATTAAAACATATATTCAAGCTGAAAGTTATTTCAATAATGTAGATCTTGAATATCAAACTAATATCCACTTATTTAAATATAATGATATTAATAAAGATGATCGCAATTTTAAACATCACGTTTTTGAATATATTGAAGAATACAAAAGAGAAAAAATTGATAGCTATCAATTCTTTGATATTGAACCGATAGACGTTGAAGAATACGCAGATATTGAAGTATGCGAAGAAGCGCCATTTTAACCAAATATAAAGCCCCTGCGGGGGCTTTTTTTTAATATCCCGATTGATTGCTATATTTAAGCTGTTTCTCTTCTTCTTCAATGCTAAAAGCGCAATATCTAATTATAAAAGATCCGTTTTTTTCTGGCGGTATATATCCATCTGTATGTCTTACTTTTGTTAGTTTCCGTCTTGTATCTAGTGGTGCTAATAATTCCAGATCTATGGGTTTTGTTTTTATAAAGGTAATTTCTTTTTCCTCTGGTTTATATTTCTTTTCTTTATCATTTTTTGCTTTGGTGTTTTCTGCTGGCTCTTCAATATAAACCTCGACTCTGTAAAATTTCCCCTTATATTCAAATTTTATATTTTGTGGTTGGTATGTTGTAATCTTGATCCCTTCTGCGTTCGTTGTGAATTTTATCGACATAATTAATCCCCTCATGGTTATTTTCATTTTTTAATTTTTCGCGTAATTCTGCGCGTTTTTCTTCGTTTTTCTGCCATTGTTGCATGGCTGCAATTTCTCTCTGTTTTCTTTCCTCCTGTTCTTTTTTTTGTTTGTTGGTTAGTTTATTAAATACACTCTTGAAAAATGAAGTTAATTTATTTTCTTTTTTCATTTCTTCTTTTTTCTTTTCTCTTTTAATTCTGTTGTCTTCTGCTTGCTGCTCATAAGTTTTCGCATATGATTTAAATTTCTTTCTTTTAATATATGACTGTCTGCTTTTTCTTTTTTTTGGTTTTTTGTCTTTTATTTGATTATATGCTTCAAGATATTTTTCAGCTTCATCAATTTTATCAGAGTTTAAATTCTCATTTGCCTTTTTAATCAACATCTCTTTTTGACGTAAAAATGAAAGATTACTCACAAGATCTTTTTTATTGTTTTCTCGTAAAGATTTATTCACTGAAACAGCCCACGAACGCCTCCATATTTCCACGTTGTTTTTATTATTCCATTCTCTATTTTTATTTAAAAATCCTGTTTCATTTACATCTTGCATGGTAAGCATTACGTGAGCGTGTGGGTTGTTATTATCTGCATCATTATGAATTGCAATATCTGCGCACATTCCTTTTTTTATAAAGTTCTTTTTAATATAGTCAGTGAGCAATTTATGATTTTGTTCAAGTGTTTGCTCACGCGGTAGCGCAACGATAAAATACCTACTGAGCTGACTGTCTCGGCGATTGTTTTTTGACTCAACGGCGTTCCAAAGCGTCGAACGGTCTTTAAAACTTTTTGGCGCATTATTAGGAAGAATTATCTCTTGATGCATCAAGTCTTCTTTCTTCTTTTCATAATTAAAAACTAACCCAGTTTTTTCGTCTTTTAATCTCGTTCTAGAATTGTAAGCTGAAAGATATAAAGAACTCTTTCCCTCGCTGCGTTTTAGTATTTTAAAATTCAAATGAAATATAGCCATCGCGCTCTCCTCCCCTGCCGTTGTCTTGCATCACTTTTGCGCCCTGTTCTGCGTTGGCGTAAGCCTTCGTAGGACTGGCGTTATTGCCCCCTTTCAGGGGCAATCTAGGCGGTAGCCAAGCCCTCGGCAGAGACCACACATTGATTTATCAATGTATAAGTGGGCATTTGTAGTTTTCACTCGTTTCACTCGCAAAAACAAAAATGAGATAAGACTAACTTAATAAACATTTATAAAAACTTAATAACTCAAAAAATAAACAAGTCAAACTATTGACAATATAAAAAAATATATTAATTGATGGGTATACCCAACAAAAAGAGGATTTTAGAATATGAAAATAATATATGCGTATTGTCGTTTTTGCGACGAAATAACAGAACAATCTCACAGCGAACATAATTGTCATTATTGTTATAGATGTGGTGAAGATCTATAAAATTAATTAAGGAGTTTAAAAATGAATCTTAGAAAAATGACACAAGCCGAAGCAATAGAGTTTTGCAAACATTTAGATTTTTTTGAATGTGATGAAATCGAAGAATTTGGCGATATTACTATTTATATAGATGATGATGAAAAAGAGGAGGTAAATAATGATAAAAACGAATAAGGATTTTAAAAGTGATATAGATTGTTTAGCGAATAATATTTATAACTTTTATTTAGACACATTAAAAGAAAATAATTATAGGATATTTGCAAAAGACGTTAATTTTAAATTAGATGAAGTTGATGAGTATGAATTAAACGCTTTCAAAAAATGCTTTAATGTTTATTTAAAAACAGATGCGCAATTTAGAAAAACAAAACATATTAAAAGCGATTGTTTAAGTGTTTCTTTACCTGACTTTTATAATAATTATTACACTGTTAATTTTATAGTTTATAAAGATCGTTATAGTGAGCATGGGAAAAAATATTTAGACGATGTTTTTAATTTGTTCGTTAAAAATATAGAGCACAGGGTTAAGAATAAAGAGAAAATAAATAAAGGAGAATAAAATGATTATAACTGTAATATTGAACGTTGTTGTTATTTCTTCTTTGTCTGTTTTGTATATCAAGACCAAAAAAAAAGAAAAAAAGAAAACAAAACAAAAATTATAAAAATAGGAGTTAATTATGGCGAAATTAAGCGTAGAGCAAAGAAAAGAAAGATTGAAAAGAGAATTAGCAAAAGTTGAGACAGAAGAAAGAAAATTAAAAAAAGAAAAAGAATTAAAAGCCTTAAAAGTTATCAATGGTGAAATTTTGAGATATAGCAAAAAAGAACATGATGATTTTAAAAAAATTTTAGGTCTGTTAGTTCTATTCGAAAATCAAAACGATGATTTTAGAAAAGCTGTTTTTTCTTCTGCTGATAGAGAAATACAAAAAAGGAAAAATAAATAAATAGGGAGGTAGATTATGACATTAATGGATATGATGAAAAATGGAATGTCTGCTTGGTCTTCTATCTCTGATTTTGTCGTTGTTTTGATGGGCGTTGTCGGTATTTGGATAGCGTTTATTGCAATAGTCGGATATAAAAATGCGGGTGAGGGAAAAGGGGGAATAGCAAAACCTATTTTTCAAACTATTTTAGCCGCTTTGATGGTAGCTGCTGCTCGATTTGTTCCGATTTTGAGTGAAACAATCGAGGGGAAATCGACTGAATTTAAACCATCTGATTTGTTGTCTAATATTCCGCAAAATACGCTCGGCCTCGATGTAGCCTTTAGTTCTGTCCTTTTGTTTGTTCAAATGTTGGGCGTTATTGCATTATTCAGAGGATTTTTGATTCTCTATACAGCTTCAGGGAAGGGTGAAGGACTTGGAAAAGCGTTCACGCACATCATCGGCGGCGTTCTTGCTGTAAACATTCAGTTAACCATAGCAATGCTTGCTACTACGTTTTATCCAGGTGTCGATCTCGCATCTATTGGTCTTTGAGTGGAAGTGGGTCAAGAGCAGAAGCGTAGCGACTCTTGACGCACTGA
>NZ_JAPDNC010000030.1:0-6358 GCF_025947915.1 Erwinia sp. INIA01 | reverse complement strand
GAAATACAAAACGCCCGATGAGGTTCATCGGGCGTTTTACAGGCAGAACGTTGTCAACCTAAATCAGGACTAGTCACCTGATAAATTGCTTAAACGCTCCGTTAGGCAGAAGAAATTGAGTCAATCTGATAGTGCATTTTATGTCGATAATTCAATGACTCTGACTTGACGGTTTTCGCTCTTGAAAATCTTCTCAGATTATTCGGCTTACCCCCTTCCTGGATGGCCTGTAACCTGTGTACACTCAGCGCCAATGGAAATGCCTTCGCAGGCCCGCCGCCCTCACCTTTCTGACCGCAGTGCGTAACGCCCCACGAATGTAAAGTTTTTGCCGGTAGCGGAACCCGGTTAAACCATCGTCCTGATCGGGTGTCTGAGTTACTGTACCGCAGCTAAGCCGTTTCATTCATGCAATACAGATTCACCATCCCTTAACGCTATACGAGTAATTATGAAGCATTCACCTAAGTTCCAGAGGGGCTATCTGCACCCGCGTTACTGGCTTACCTGGTTTGGCGTCAGCGTACTGTTTTTGCTGGTACAGCTGCCCTATCCGTTATTACACCGACTTGGCAGCTGGATGGGGCGCACTTCAATGCGCTTTATGAAGCGCCGCGTCTCGATTGCCCGCCGTAACCTGGAACTCTGTTTCCCGGATATGGATCGGGAGCAGTTGGAGCACCGCATCGTCGGAAACTTTGAATCCCTTGGGATGGGGTTGATTGAAACTGGAATGGCATGGTTTTGGTCAGATCGTCGCGTTAAGCGCTGGTTCAATGTTAATGGCCTGCATAATCTTCAGGCCGCGCAGAGCGAGGGCCGTGGCGCCTTAGTGATTGGCGTGCACTTCATGTCGCTTGAGCTGGGTGGCCGGGCGATGGGCCTCTGCCAGCCGATGATGGCCATGTACCGCCCGCACAATAACAAGCTGATGGAATGGGTTCAGACCAAAGGACGTATGCGCTCTAACAAGGCGATGATCAACCGCCGTGATTTACGTGGCATGGTCCAGGCCCTAAAACAGGGTGAAGCCGTTTGGTTTGCTCCAGACCAGGATTACGGTCCGAAAGGCAGCGTGTTCGCGCCGCTGTTCGCCGTCCCCCAGGCCGCCACCACCAGCGGTACATGGATGCTGGCCCGTATGGCAAAACCGGCGATGGTGACCGTCGTGCTGATCCGCAAAGAGGATGGCAGCGGCTATGAACTGGTCATTCAGCCAGAACTGAAAGATTATCCGATCGATGACGAGCAGCAGGCAGCAGCCTATATGAACCGCGTGATTGAGCGCGAGATCATGCGCGCGCCAAACCAGTATATGTGGCTGCATCGCCGCTTTAAAACTCGCCCGGCAGGGGCGACTTCTCTCTACTAATAGCCCTCTCTGAATTCTGAAAGCCAGCGTATCCTCGCTGGCTTTTATCTATTTCCCTACAAAACCCTTACAAAATTGTTACCTTTCTCACAGCGTTTCCATATAGTGAAACTGTTTGCACCATCTGTGACCAAGCCATCTATTTTTGCCCCGCCCCAGTGCGCGATATTAATAAAACTTTCAATTCCCTTCTGATTATTAGTAAAGCTTTCCAAGGAATTCAGCGCAATGCAAACCTGGCACCGTGTTTGCAAAGCAGTGAATAGCCAGACAGGCAAGCGCACCAAAGCGTGCGTTAAAACATAACAATATGATCCCGCCACACAGGATGCTTTATGAAAAAAATGATGCTCTCCACGTTGATTGCCGCTGCAACACTGTTTGCCGTTGCCAATCAGGCCCACGCGGGTACCACTCTGGATGCCATTAAAAAGAAAGGCTTCATTCAATGTGGTATCAGTGATGGTTTGCCGGGCTTCTCCTATGCGGATGCCAGCGGCAAGTTTACCGGTATTGATGTGGATGTATGTCGTGCTGCAGCCGCAGCGGTGTTTGGTGATGCGGAAAAAGTGAAATATACCCCGCTGACTGCGAAAGAGCGTTTTACCGCACTGCAATCCGGTGAGGTTGATATTCTGTCGCGTAATACCACCTGGACCTCTGCGCGCGACGGTGGTATGGGCTTTATTTTCGCCGGCGTTAACTATTACGACGGCATCGGCTTCCTGACCCACCAGAAAGCAGGCCTGAAAAGCGCAAAAGAGCTGGATGGCGCAACGGTTTGTATTCAGGCCGGTACCGATACCGAGCTGAACGTGGCGGATTACTTTAAAGCGAACAAAATGCAGTACACGCCGGTCACCTTTGACCGTTCAGACGAATCCGCTAAGGCGCTGGATACCGGCCGCTGCGATACACTGGCCTCCGACCAGTCCCAGCTGTATGCCCTGCGTATCAAGCTGGGCAAGCCTGATGAATTTATCGTTCTTCCGGAAGTCATCTCGAAAGAGCCTCTGGGACCAGTGGTACGCCGCGGCGATGATGACTGGTTCACGATTGTGAAATGGTCACTGTTCGCCATGCTGAATGCCGAAGAGATGGGTATCACCTCTAAAAATGTTGACCAGATGGCTGCGAAGCCTACGACGCCTGATATGGCTCACCTGCTGGGTGCCGAAGGTGATTTTGGTAAAGATCTGAAACTCGACAACAAATGGGCTTACAACATCGTTAAGCAGGTCGGTAACTATCAGGAAGTCTTTGACCGTAACGTCGGTAAAGACAGCCAGCTGAAAATTGCCCGTGGTCAGAATGCGCTATGGAACAATGGCGGCATTCAGTACGCACCGCCAGTACGTTAATTCCTCCGAATACCGGGCACCGCTCCAGCGGTGCCCACATCAGAATTTTCGTTACTGAGGTTTCAACATGTCTCAACGCCCAACCGTAAAAAGGGATTTTTCATTCAGTAATCCTGCGGTTCGCGCATGGTTTTATCAGATCGCTGCGATCGCCGCGGTACTTATCGTTGCTGGCTACCTGATCCATAACACCATCATCAACCTTGCAAGCCGGGGAATTACCTCCGGTTTTGGCTTCCTGGAACGCAGTGCAGGCTTTGGTATTGTTCAGCATCTGATTGATTACAGTGAAGGCGATACCTATGCTCGCGTTTTTCTGGTCGGCCTGACCAATACGCTGCTGGTTTCCGCACTCTGTATTGTGTTTGCCTCGTTTCTCGGCTTCTTTATTGGACTGGCGCGGTTATCTGACAACTGGCTGTTGCGTAAAATCTCTAATATCTATATTGAGACGTTCCGCAATATACCGCCGCTGTTACAGATTTTCTTCTGGTACTTTGCCGTATTACGTAATTTACCCGGCCCTCGCCAGGCACTTAGCGCCTTCGACCTCGCGTTTGTCAGCAATCGCGGACTGTACATTCCCTGGCCTGAGTATGCGCCGGGAACCTGGCCGTTCCTGATCGCGATTTTGCTGGCTGCCGTGGTCACCGTCGCTCTCTTCCGCTACAACAGAATGCATCAGCTGAAGACCGGCCAACTGCGCCGTACCTGGCCTGCCGCTATCGCTATGCTGATCCTGTTTCCGCTTGTGACATCGCTGTTTGCAGGCCGTCCAATGCACTGGGATGTCCCTGAGCTGCGCGGCTTCAACTTCCGCGGTGGTTTTGTGCTGATACCGGAACTGGCGGCGTTAACGCTGGCACTGTCAATTTACACCTCTTCCTTTATCGCAGAAGTTATCCGCTCGGGTATTCAGTCGGTACCCCATGGACAGCACGAAGCTGCACGTTCGCTGGGCCTGCCAAACCCGGTCACACTGCGTCAGGTAATTATTCCGCAGGCCATGCGGGTCATCGTTCCGCCGTTGACCAGTCAGTACCTCAATATCGTGAAGAACTCTTCTCTGGCTGCGGCGATTGGCTACCCGGATATGGTGTCGCTGTTTGCCGGAACGGTACTGAATCAGACAGGCCAGGCCATCGAAACGATCGCCATTACGATGGGGGTTTACCTCATTATCAGCCTGTCGATATCGCTGCTCATGAATATTTATAACCGCAAGATCGCCCTCATTGAGCGCTAAGAGAACGGATAATTATGACTGTTGCCACTCATGAAACGTCGCCCGCTGCTCACAACGCGCTTGCGCGTGCGGTGACCTGGGCCAGGAAGAATCTGTTTTCCAGCTGGAGTAATTCGCTGCTGACTCTGTTTTGTCTGTGGGTGATGTGGTCGGTTATCCCACCGGCCCTGAACTGGCTGGTCTTCCAGGCTAACTGGTTTGGCACCACCCGGGCAGACTGTACTAAGGAAGGGGCGTGTTGGATATTTATCCATGCGCGCTTCGGCCAGTTTATGTATGGCCTGTATCCGCATGAACTGCGCTGGCGCATCAATCTGGCCCTGATTATCGGGCTGATATCGATCGTGCCTATGTTCGTCAGCAGATTACCGCGCAGAGGCCGCTATATTGCCGCCTGGGCAATTGCCTATCCGATAGTCGTCTGGCTGCTGATGTATGGTGGCTATTTCGGCCTGGATCGGGTTGAAACTCGCCAGTGGGGAGGATTGACGCTGACGTTGATTATTGCGTCAGTGGGGATTGCCGGGGCGCTACCGCTGGGGGTCCTGCTGGCATTGGGTCGTCGCTCAACCATGCCGGTTGTCCGTACGCTGTGCATCCTGTTTATTGAGTTCTGGCGGGGAGTTCCTCTCATCACCGTGCTGTTTATGTCCTCAGTTATGTTGCCGCTGTTTATGGCGGAAGGCAGCACCATTGATAAGCTTATCCGTGCCCTGGTTGGGGTGATCCTGTTTCAGTCGGCCTATGTGGCGGAAGTGGTTCGCGGTGGCCTGCAGGCGCTGCCAAAGGGTCAGTACGAAGCCGCAGAATCGCTGGGGCTGGGATACTGGAAAACGCAGGGGCTGGTTATCCTGCCTCAGGCGTTGAAACTGGTGATTCCGGGGCTGGTAAATACCATTATTGCCCTGTTCAAAGATACCAGTCTGGTGATCATCATCGGATTATTCGATCTGTTTAGTAGCGTGCAGCAGGCGACCGTCGACCCCACCTGGTTGGGTATGTCGACCGAAGGGTACGTTTTTGCTGCACTGGTCTACTGGATTTTCTGTTTTAGCATGTCGCGCTACAGCCAGCATCTGGAAAAGCGCTTTCACACCGGGCGTACGCCGCACTGAGGTTAATTAAATGACTCAAATTATTACCCCTTCTGACGATGCGATGATGATTACGCTCGAAAATGTTAATAAATGGTACGGGCAGTTCCACGTGCTGAAGAATATTAATCTGGCAGTCAAACCACGCGAGCGAATCGTTCTGTGCGGTCCTTCGGGATCCGGTAAATCCACCACGATCCGCTGTATCAACCATCTGGAGGAACATCAGCAGGGGCGTATTGTGGTTGATGGAACTCTGCTTAACGACGATCTCCGCAATATTGAGCGTGTTCGGACTGAAGTTGGCATGGTTTTCTAGCATTTTAATTTATTCCCTCATCTTAGCGTGCTGCAGAACTGCACGCTTGCACCGATCTGGGTTCGTAAAACACCGAAGAAAGAGGCGGAAGAGCTGGCCATGCATTATCTGGAACGTGTTCGTATTGCTGAACATGCGCATAAATTTCCCGGTCAGCTGTCGGGTGGTCAGCAGCAACGCGTAGCGATTGCGCGATCACTGTGTATGAAGCCGAAGATCATGCTGTTTGATGAACCAACTTCCGCACTGGACCCAGAAATGGTGAAAGAGGTGCTGGACACGATGATTGGTCTGGCTGAAGACGGGATGACAATGCTGTGTGTTACCCATGAAATGGGCTTTGCTCGCACCGTTGCGGATCGGGTGATCTTTATGGATCGCGGTGAGATCGTCGAACAGGCACCGCCACAAGAGTTTTTCTCTAATCCTAAATCTGAGAGAACCCGTGCATTCCTTTCACAGGTAATCCACTGATTTTATTATTTTAGTCTATTTTAGGGCCGTTCTAAATTAGCACGTATAACGCCATGATGACTTAAGGGATAGTTTCAATAGCCTTTTAAGAAATAGAATCATCGCCATAATAAAAGGGCCACCCGGTTGGGTGGTCCTTTTATTATATTGGGTATGCAGTAAGAGCGGCTGCTTCAGCAGACTCAGGTCATCACAATTCAGATTCAACAGTTCAATTTTTGCTTTCGCAGAGGGCTTCGTCTCTATTTGATGGCCCGGTAGTTGTATGCCGCGCTCCCTGCCCGGCCCCCAGGCAGAACTTCGCGCTGTGCAAATTCGTTCCCGACGAAATTGTCCTACTTTGAAAAGCGCTCACCGACAAATAACAAATAAAGCAAAAGGCCCAGTCTTTCGACTGGGCCTTTTGCTTTATTTGATGCCTGGCAGTTCCCTACTCTCGCATGGGGAGACCCCACACTACCATCGGCGCTACGGCGTTTCACTTCTGAGTTC
>NZ_JAPDNC010000004.1:418029-482319 GCF_025947915.1 Erwinia sp. INIA01 | reverse complement strand
CAATTGGTCGCAGGTTCGAATCCTGCACGACCCACCAGTGTTAAGAAGGCGCCCTAAAGGCGCCTTTTTGCTATTTGCGATTCGGGCGGGATTTGACAAAATTGTCGGGAACAATTTTGAACAATGCGCAGCGTTGGCCCTCAGGGCGAATCGCAGGATGCGATGAGTAGCCTGCAGCAGGTTCGGGTCGAACGCAGTGAGACAACGTTGCCACGGCAACGGCCCGGAGGGCGAGGCGAAGCCGAGTCATCCTGCACGACCCACCAGTGTTAAGAAGGCGCCCTAAAGGCGCCTTTTTGCTATCTGCGATTCGGGCGGGATTTGAATCAGATTAGCCCAAACTCTTCCAGATATGCATTACCGCGTAGCTCCGCCACGGGCGCCACGCCTGAGAGCGTTTCTCCGCCTCTTTTGCATCGATCCTCCCCAGGTTATTACGCACAACGATATCGCCCGCAGGAAAGGCATCAGGCCAGCGTAGGGCGCGCATAGACAGATACTGTGCAGTCCAGTCACCAATTCCCGGCAGCGCCAGCAGCTGAGTCACGGTTTTATCGGGCTGGCTTACCGCATCCAGCTTCAGCATGCCCTGCGAGCAGGCAGCAGCCAGCGCCAGAATGCAGCGGGTGCGGGCACTGACGATTCCGAGGCTGGCGATATCATCAATACTGCACTCCGCAACCCGTTCAGCCAACGGCGACAGATGCGTCAGCTGCGGCAGTGGGCAGTCAAAGGGATCGCCAAAAGCCATCGCAAAACGCCCACCCAGCGTCGCTGCTGCTTTAACGGTGATCTGTTGCCCAAGGATCGCTCGTACTGCCATCTCGAAGCCGTCGAAAGCACCGGGCACACGCAGGCCCGGATAAGCCTGTAGAGAAGGCTGCAGCAGCGGGTCCTGCCCCAGATGCGCGGCAATTAAATCCGGTCGTGCACTCAGGTCAAACAGATTCCTCAGGCGGCGCAGCAGGGCAGGCAGCACGGGGGTGAGTGAATGGCTGAACTCCACCTGTAGCATATTTTTCGCCGTTTTCTGCCGAACCTGAATCCAGCCACAGTGCGGCCCCAACCTGACCGTCCGGCTGTAGCTATCCGTATCGACATATTCCACCCCCTGCAAAGCGCGAATGCGCAGGAAATCCAGCATCGCCTGCCAGTCGTACGGCGGACGATAACCGAGCTGAAGTACCGACGTATCGCTGTTATTCATGTCAGATTCTTTTTCCGTGCCCTCTTTTCTCAGGCGGCTGGGCGGCATGCGGTACTGACTGCTGAAGGCGTCATTAAAGCGCCGCAGGCTGGAGAAACCGCTGGCAAAGGCAATTTCCGTCACCGGAAGCCGCGTTTCGCTAAGCAGCTGCTTTGCCAGCAGCAGGCGGCGCGTTTGGCGCAGTTCCTGTGGCGAAACGCCGAGCTCTTTCTGCACGATGCGCCGCAGTTGCCGCAGGCTGAGATCGAAACGGGCGGCGATCTCCTCAAGGCTCTCAACCTGCTCGATCAGTCCCTCATCAATCTGCTGCATCAGCCGTTCGGCCACCCGCTGGCCGTGATCGACCGGAGCGTTGCCGGGTGCCAGTTCAGGCCGGCAGCGAAGACAGGGGCGAAAGCCCGATTTCTCAGCGGCTTCAGCATTGGCAAAAAAAAGGCAGTTGGCCGCTTGAGGCGCTTTCACCGGGCAGATTGGGCGGCAGTAAATCCCCGTTGACGTAACGCCAACGAAAAATACTCCGTCAAAACGCGCATCGCGAGAAGTGAGGGCAAGGTAAGCTGACTCCCGGTCGATCATCATTGGCTCCTGTTATACAGCGGTCGAATCAGGTTAGCGTCTGAGCAAACACCTGGCTGGCCATATTCGGACATCACACTATTTTATGCCGGTGTCCGAAAACGGCTAGTACCGCCATACAAAAAGCGGATAATCAACCGGAAACCGAGACATGGAGGAAGCAACACATGAGTTATGACTTCAAAATGATGCAGTCGCCGGTCGGCGAGCTGAAACTGGTCGCCTCTGAACGCGGGCTGGTTGCCGTGCTGTGGGAAAATGATGATCCTAAACGCGTACGTTTCCTGCCGCAGGTTGAACAACCTGATAACCCCATTCTGCTCGAGGCGGAACGCCAGCTGTGGGAGTACTTCTCCGGCAAACGGCGGGAGTTTGCCCTGACCCTGGAGTTTGTTGGTACGGAATTTCAGAAACAGGTCTGGGCCGCGCTGGTCACCATTCCCTATGGTGAAACCCGCAGCTATGGTGATATCGCACGCCAGATCGGTAATCCGACGGCGGTACGCGCGGTGGGGGCTGCCAACGGACGTAATCCGCTTTCCATTATTGCGCCCTGCCATCGGGTCATTGGCACCAACGGTAAACTGACCGGTTTTGCCGGCGGTCTGCAAACTAAAGCTTTCCTGTTGCGCATTGAGGGCGGTGGCCAGCTATGGCCGGAAGAGGCACTTTAACGATCGACATCACATCCTGGTGTGAAAATTAAAAACTCAGCGACATTGCTCTATATTTCAGCTATCGTGTTTAGCATATAAAACAAACCAGCCGAAGAGTTGGCGCCGGACCGGGTTCTAGGGCCGTTTCGGTTAAGTTGAAAAAACGAGAGTTGCATTATGAGCCTGATGTTTAATCCCGAAGACGCCATCTATCCGTTCCCGCCGAAACCGGCAAAACTGTCCATCGACGAGAAACAGTTTTACCGCGAAAAGATTAAACGCCTGCTAAAAGAGCGGGATGCGGTGATGGTCGCCCATTACTACACCGATCCGGAAATCCAGTCACTGGCGGAAGAGACCGGCGGGTGTATTTCCGACTCGCTGGAAATGGCCCGATTCGGTAGTCAGCATCCGGCATCAACGCTGCTGGTCGCCGGCGTGCGTTTTATGGGCGAAACCGCCAAGATCCTCAGCCCGGAAAAAACCATTCTGATGCCGACGTTGCAGGCCGAGTGCTCGCTGGATCTCGGCTGCCCGATCGACGAGTTCAGCCGTTTCTGCGATGCGCACCCGGACCGGACGGTCGTGGTTTACGCCAATACTTCCGCTGCCGTTAAGGCTCGTGCTGACTGGGTCGTCACCTCCAGCATTGCCGTTGAACTGATCGAGCATCTCGACAGCCTGGGGGAAAAAATTATCTGGGCACCGGATCGCCATCTGGGCCAGTACGTGACGCGCAAAAGCGGGGCCGATGTGCTGTGCTGGCAGGGGGCCTGCATCGTCCACGACGAATTTAAAACCCAGGCTCTACAGCAAATGAAGGCGCTCTATCCGGAAGCCGCCGTGCTGGTGCACCCTGAGTCACCGCAGGCAATCGTCGATCTGGCCGATGCGGTGGGATCGACCAGTCAGCTGATCCAGGCAGCGCAGACCATGCCGCATAAGAAAATGATCGTCGCCACCGATCGTGGCATTTTTTACAAAATGCAGCAGGCCTGCCCGGATAAAGAACTGCTGGAAGCGCCTACCGCCGGTGAAGGTGCCACCTGCCGCAGCTGTGCGCACTGCCCGTGGATGGCAATGAACGGACTGAAAGCGATTGCCGATGGTCTTGAGCAGGGTGGCAGTGCCCACGAGATACACGTTGATGAAGCGCTGCGCCAGGGCGCATTGATCCCGCTGAATCGTATGCTAACCTTTGCAGCACAACTCAAACTTAAGGTTAAGGGTAACGCCTGACCGACGCTCTTCAGGATAAGGTCTTAATATGGATTTCTTCAGTACCTCAAATATTCTGGTTCATATTCCTCTCGGCAGCGGTGGTTACGATCTTTCATGGATCGAAGCCATCGGTACGCTGGCGGGCCTGCTGTGCATCTGGCTGGCAAGCCTGGAAAAGATCGTCAACTATGCGTTTGGCCTGCTAAACGTCACGCTGTTCGCCGCGATCTTTTTCCAGATCCAGCTCTACGCCAGCCTGTTACTACAGCTATTTTTCTTCGTGGCCAATATATACGGCTGGTACGCCTGGAGTCGCCAGACCAGCGATCATCAACAGGCGTTGAAGATTCGCTGGATGCCGCTGCCAAAAGCGCTTCTTTGTGGCGCTGTTTGCCTACTGGCGATTGCACTAATGACGGTATACATCGACCCGGTGTTCGCCTTTCTGACCCGTACTTCGGTGGTGCTGATGCAGGGGATGGGATTAAACGTGGTGATGCCTGAACTACAGCCGGATGCTTTCCCGTTCTGGGATTCCTGCATGATGGTTCTGTCGATTGCCGCCATGATCCTGATGACGCGCAAATACGTCGAGAACTGGCTACTGTGGGTGGTGATCAACATCATCAGCGTGATGATTTTTGCCCGGCAGGGGGTTTATGCGATGGCGCTGGAATATGCCATTCTGACGGTGATTGCGCTTAACGGTTCCTGGCTGTGGATTAAAAGCGCACGCCAGCGGGTGTGAAACCTTAGCGCGGCAGGCGGCGATGATGACCGTCTGCCGTCGTTAAAACTTTCGTTGCCGATTAGTGGTGATGGCCGTGATGGCTGTGGCTCTCGCCCTGAATCCAGTGCAGATCGCAGTCATCGCCGTCGCAGCGCTGATACTCCATCTGCACCGTTGCGTGCTCGATCTGATAATTCTCATGCAGGTAATGATGAATACGCTGCAATAGCGCATCGTGATCGCGCGGGGGTATCACCTGCACATGCAGCGTAATGACCGGCTTTTCTCCCACCTGCCACAGATGAACGTGATGCACGTTGCGAACCTCGGGAATATTCAGCGTCAGCGATCGCTGCAGCTTGTCGGCATCAATATGCTGCGGTGCGCCTTCCAGCAGTTCATGCGTGCTCTCTTTAATCAGCATCCAGCCGCTGCGCAGCACCAGCATTGAAACCAGCACCGAGAGAATAGGGTCAATCGGCGTCCACCCGGTAAACATAATAATCAGCGCCGCCGCAATGGCACCCACTGAACCCAGTAAATCACCCAGCACGTGCAAAGCCGCCGCCCGCACGTTGAGATTCTTTTCACCGCTCCCACGATGCAGCAGCCAGAATGAAAGGATATTGGCCAGCAGGCCGCCGACGGCAATAACCAGCATCATTCCGCCCGCAACGGGTTGAGGATGGGTAAAACGTTGAATGGCTTCCCAGACAATCAGGACTGTAATCACCAGCAGGGCGAGGGCGTTGACGAACGCGGCGAGCGTGGTTAAGCGCAGCATACCGAAAGTATGCCGTTTGTCCGGTCGACGTTGGGCAAACTGAACCGCCATGAGCGCAACCAGCAGCGCAGCGGCATCAGTGAGCATGTGCCCGGCATCGGCCAGCAGGGCCAGCGAGCCGGATAACAGGCCGCCGACCACTTCAGCGACCATATAGATTGCGGTAACAAGGAAGGCCGCCAACAGGCGGGAACGGTTTCCATCCGCTGCAGAATGACTGTGTGCCATAGATATCCGATAGAGTTAACAGACGCTTGATCCAGTATACTAATGGATTCGCTGCAACAATTGTATTTTGCTGTCTGTTCTCATCGTTCTGATGACTCAGTCACCAAACGCTTTGCGGGCAGCTGTCGTGCTAGATGAAACACCGGGCCGATGACCTGCCCCGGTGCTACAGCGACAATGCGCCGTTACTGCGTAGTACCATCCGTTTTATGGTTGGCATCGTCACCCACTTTCTTGCTGGTATCCGGGCATTTCCCGTCTTTGCACTGTGAGTTTTTGTGCACTTCTGCGGCATTCAAATCCTGATGCGTTGAGTTGGCATCGCCCGTGTTGATTTTACTGTTATCCACGTTGTTAGGCTGAAGATTCTGTTTTGCATCTGGTGCTTTGGCACCGGCATCTGCCGCTGCATTAGCCG
This sequence comes from Erwinia sp. INIA01, assembly GCF_025947915.1. Classification (NCBI taxonomy): domain Bacteria; kingdom Pseudomonadati; phylum Pseudomonadota; class Gammaproteobacteria; order Enterobacterales; family Erwiniaceae; genus Erwinia; species Erwinia sp. INIA01. The sequence continues at coordinate 476,499 of NZ_JAPDNC010000004.1, read as the reverse complement.
CACCGTTGTTGCTGCTGCTATCTGCGGCCATCGCCGTTGCGCTACCCAGGGTCATTGCTGCAGTGAGGAAGATCATCGCGAACTTATTCATCATTGTGCTCCGTTGAGTTCTGAGTATGGACCAAACCGGCTTAACGATTTGAAGAGGAATATCCCCTTTAGAAATAAAGCTCCATAAAGATAACGTCAGGCAACCATAAATTGTGCCAATTCCATTTTTCAAAAAATTAACACTTAAAATTGTAGTAAAGAGAAGCAGAAAATCAAATTCACCCTGAAAACCGTCGGGGAAAGGCGATTTACAGCGTCGGGGACTCGCGATAGATTGGAGCTGATGCGCCTGGTGTGCAGCTCGGCAATGAAATAACCTGGAACTATTATGAATTATCAGAACGATGACTTAAGAATCAAAGAGATAAAAGAATTACTACCTCCTGTTGCTCTGTTTGAAAAATTCCCTGCCACGGATAAGGCTGCTGACACAGTATTCCGCGCCCGCCAGGCCATTCATCAGATCCTGCGGCAGCAGGACGATCGCCTGCTGGTGGTGATCGGTCCCTGTTCTATTCACGATGTGACGGCGGCGAAAGAGTATGCAGAGCGTCTGCTGAAGCTGCGTGAGGAGCTGAAGGATTCGCTGGAAGTGGTGATGCGCGTTTATTTTGAAAAGCCGCGCACCACGGTTGGCTGGAAAGGGCTGATTAACGATCCACATATGGATGGTAGTTTCCAGATCAACGATGGTCTGCGCATTGCGCGCAAGCTGCTGGTGGATATCAATGACAGCGGCCTGCCTGCTGCCGGTGAGTTCCTTGATATGATCACCCCGCAGTACGTCGGCGATCTGATGAGCTGGGGCGCTATTGGCGCACGTACCACGGAATCTCAGGTTCACCGTGAGCTTTCTTCCGGTCTTTCCTGCCCGGTTGGTTTTAAGAATGGCACTGACGGCACGATTAAAGTTGCCATCGATGCGATTGGTGCAGCCGGTGCGCCGCACTGCTTCCTCTCGGTGACCAAGTACGGTCATTCAGCGATTGTGGAAACCAGCGGTAATCAGGATTGCCATATCATTCTGCGCGGCGGCAAAGAGCCAAACTACAGCGCGCACCATGTTAGCGCGGTGAAGAGTGGTCTGGAAAAGGCCGGTCTGCCGGCGCAGGTGATGGTTGATTTCAGCCACGCTAACAGCAGCAAGCAGTTTAAAAAGCAGCTGGATGTGTCTACCGATGTGGCAGAGCAGATTGCTTCGGGTGAGCGGGCGATCATTGGTGTGATGATTGAGAGCCATCTGGTGGAAGGTAATCAGAGCCTGGAGAGCGGTGAGCCGCTGGTTTACGGTAAAAGCGTGACCGATGGCTGCATTGGCTGGGAAGATACTGAAACCGTGCTGCGCCAGCTGGCTGCGGCGGTGAAGGCGCGTCGCGGGTAATATCCGATTAGCGGTGGGCGGTACCTGAGCAGGTTTGCTACCGCTACAGCGCCTGATCAGACGGCTCGCTGCCCGCTTCGGCGGTCCTCGCGCCGCTTTGCGGTGCCCTCACTCCGTTCGTCAGCCTCCCGGACCAGCACAGACGGGGCGTCCTGCCCCGGCTGTGCTTTTCGGCCGCGTCCATGCGGCCAAATCCTGGCTTCCTCTCTTCGTTCAGCGCTGCGGATTGCCGAAGCGGGCAGCGATCCGTTTGCTCTGTAGCTTCAGCGTTTTTTTGCGATAACCCCCATGACTATTCAGCTGGTTGGCTTTAATCAGATTGCTGATTAACGTCTGTGGTGCGACCCCGGAGCCAGCCTCTGAAATGAACGGCGGGCAATTCGCAGCACTGGGGCGGGCGTTGCTGGTTTGTGTAGTCTGGTGCCGATGTGATTGCGCGGACGGGTTGCTGCCCCGGCTGGCGGTCCTCGCGCCACGCGCTGCGTGGTGCCTTCCCTTCGTTCGTCAGCCGATCGGACCGGCTCAGACGGCACATCCGTGTGCCGACCGAGCCTTTCGCCCGTGTCCTGCGGGCTTATCCTGGCTTCCTTTCTTCGCTCAGCGCTGTGGATTGCCCGTCGGGTCAGCAACCCGTCCGCGCCGTGACTCTTGAGCTGTCTTCAGGTTTGAAAGCCGCTGTTTGCGCCGCATTTACGGCCAATACTCATGTTGAGTGCTATGGGCTGAACTGGTCATTAAGCAGCGACAATAATGACACGAAGGTGCACAGCCTCTGCCGGGGATGCAGGACAATCCGCAGCGCTGAGGTGAAAGCAGCAGGCCAGGAGACGCCAACATGGACGTTGGCGTCAGGCGAAGTCGGGTCAGGGATGACACGTCTTCGCCGGTCCGACCGGCCGGATGCTGTAACCGAAGGCATCACGCAGCGCGTGACGCGAGGACGGCCGGAAGCCCCGGCAGAGGCTGGGAACCCGGCACGGTTTTTCAGCAACACCGGCAGAGGCTGGGAACCCGGCACGGTTTTTCAGCAGCATCGAAAGAGGCTGGGAACCTGGCAACATTCTCGTCGCGACTCTCCCCAAACCGCACACAAAAAAACCGCCATCTCAACGACGGCGGCTTTATCAACTCAGCTCACTCCTGCCTCTCGGCAGAAAATTACTTCGCTTTACCCTGGTTAGCTACGGCCGCGGCTTTCGCTGCGATCTCGTCTGCATCACCCAGATAGTAGTGCTTGATAGGCTTGAAGTTTTCATCGAACTCATACACCAACGGCACGCCGGTTGGAATGTTCAGTTCCAGAATCTCTTCTTCGCTCATGTTGTCCAGGTATTTCACCAGCGCACGCAGGGAGTTACCGTGGGCAGCGATGATCACTTTCTCGCCGCTTTTCATGCGTGGCAGAATAGACTCGTTCCAGTAAGGCAGAACGCGATCGATAGTCAGCGCAAGGCTCTCGGTAGTTGGCAGCTGCTCTGCGGTCAGTGACGCATAGCGCGGGTCGTGGCCAGGGAAACGCTCATCAGCACGATCCAGCTCCGGTGGAGTCACCGCAAAACCGCGACGCCACTGCTTAACCTGCTCGTCACCGTATTTGTTAGCGGTTTCGGCTTTATCCAGACCCTGCAGCGCACCGTAGTGACGCTCGTTCAGACGCCATGATTTCTCAACCGGCAGCCAAACCTGATCAACTTCGTCCAGAATATTCCACAGCGTGTGGATGGCACGTTTCAGCACGGAGGTGTAAGCAAAATCGAAGGTGAAGCCTTCTTTTTTCAGCAGTTGACCCGCTGCTTTAGCTTCGGTGCGGCCTTTATCAGACAGATCAACGTCGTACCAACCGGTAAAGCGGTTTTCGTTGTTCCACTGGCTTTCGCCGTGACGCACCAGAACCAGCTTAGTTACAGCCATAGCTTAACTCCTTAATAACTTTACGTTTCTATGATAATGGGAATCGGTAAACTGCCGGAGCCTGCGCGCGACAATTTTAATGTGCATTACCATAGCTGAAATCTGCGCAGCGCGTAAGCCCGTCGCGCATGCGTTGCGCGTTTTTCATGCGCTTTATCAAACTGCAATCAACTGGTAACGCGTCACCGACTGATACGATTCACCTGGCGCCAGCCAACAGTCCGGCTGCGGCCATTCAGGGTGATTAGGCGAGTCGGGCAGGAACTCGCTCTCCAGCGCAATACCCTGGAAAGCAGTATAGACTCCCTGTTCGCGCGCCGGGGTTCCCGCCAGGTAATTCCCGCTGTAAAGCTGCAAAGCCGGAGCGGTAGTAAACACTTTAAGCTGTAGTTGACCGTCGGCAGACCACAGCTCGGCAGCCGGTTCCGGCGAGTCATTCAACAGGTAGGCGTGATCGTAACCTTTCACCCGCTGCTGATCGGCATCCTTCAGGAAATCCTGCGCCACGCTCTTCGCCTGGCGAAAATCGAAACCGGTTCCCTCTACCGCTTTCAGTGGCGCAGCGGGAATCCCTTCGCTATCCACCGGCAGATAGTAATCGGCATTTAACAGCAGACGATGCTGGCGCGCATCGCCGTGTTCCGCATCCAGATTGAAATAGGCATGATTAGTCAGATTCACCGGGCAGGGTTTATCCACCGTCGCCTGATAGCTAATCGACAGGGTGTTATCTTCATCCAGATGATAGCGCAGCGAGACGATCAGTTCGCCCGGGAAGCCCTGATCGCCGTCGGGTGAATCAAGGCGGTATTCCACTTCGCTTTCGCTCTGGCAGACAATCTGCCAGCGACGATGGCTGAAGCCTTCAGGGCCGCCGTGCAGCTGGTGTTCGCCCTGATTGGCGCTCAGTTTAATGGCCTCACCGTTCAGTACCAGCTGTGAGTGGGCGATACGGTTCGCGTAGCGGCCAACTGTCGCACCAAGATAGGCAGACTGGTGAAGATAGTCGGAAGGTGTCGCGCAGCCCAGCAGCGCTTCACGCACGCTGCCGTCGCGCATCGGCACGCGTGCGGAAAGCCACGTTGCGCCCCAGTCCATAAATGTCGCCACCATGCCGTTGCTGTTGCGCAGGGTGGTAATCCGCCACGGCTGTCCGTCCGGGGCGTGGGAATCAGGTTTTAGCATGGGCCGGCTCCTTCTGAGGCTTTGCAAACGTAAAATGTTTCTTTGATACCGGACTGTGCCTCGTACTGCTCCGCCACGGCCGCCTTCACGCCCGCTACGCGATCCTGCGGCATCAGCGCCACCACACAGCCGCCAAAGCCGCCGCCGGTCATGCGTACGCCACCGCTCTCACCCAGCGCGGCTTTAACGATATCCACCAGCTGATCGATTGCCGGTACGGTGATTTCAAAGTCATCGCGCATTGAGGCGTGGGATTCTGCCATCAGCACCGCCATGCGGGTCAGATCGCCGTTGGCCAGCGCATCAGCCGCTTCCAGCGTGCGGGCATTTTCCGTCAGCACGTGGCGTACGCGTTTCGCCACCAGCGGGTCCAGCTCGTTCTGGCGCTCGTTAAACTGCGCTAGGGTTACGTCACGCAGGGAAGACTGGCCGAAGAAGGCCGCACCTTCTTCGCACTGCTGGCGGCGGGTATTGTATTCACTGCCGACAAGGCTGCGGCGGAAGTTGGAGTTAATGATCACGACCGCGATGTCTTCCGGCATCGGAACCGGTCGGGTGCCGAGCGTACGGCAGTCCAGCAGCATGGCGTGATCCTTCTCGCCCAGCGCCGAAATCAGCTGGTCCATAATGCCGCAGTTGCAGCCGACAAACTGGTTCTCCGCTTCCTGACCGTTGACGGCAATCGCTGCGCCATCCAGCGCCAGTCCGTAAAGGTGATTGAACACGGTGCCTACCGCCACCTCCAGAGAGGCCGAGGAGCTTAAACCTGCACCCTGCGGCACGTTGCCGCTAATCACCAGGTCCGCGCCGCCGAAGTTTGGCTGACGCTGTTGTAAATGCTTCACCACGCCGCGCACATAGTTGGCCCACATATAGTCCGGGTGGGAAACAATCGGCTGGTCGAGGGAGAAAATATCCTGCTGGCTGTCGTAATCAGCTGCAACAACCCGTACCTGACGATCGTCGCGCTTCGCACAGCTGATGACTGTCTGATAATCAATGGCACAGGGCAGCACAAAACCGTCGTTATAGTCGGTGTGCTCGCCAATCAAATTCACCCGTCCGGGTGCCTGAAGCGTATCGGTAGCCGCATAGCCAAAAGCGTTGGTGAAAATCTGCTGGGTAGTGGTCTTTAAAGTCATGGTTATGCTCCGGTTTCGCGGAAATGGATATCGCTGACGGCACGCAGACGTTCGGCTGCCTGTTCCGGCGTTAAATCACGTTGAGTTTCAGCCAGCATTTCGTAGCCGACCATAAATTTACGTACCGTTGCTGAACGCAGCAGCGGTGGATAGAAGTGTGCGTGCAGCTGCCAGTGTTCGTTGTCTTCACCGTTAAACGGCGCGCCGTGCCAGCCCATGGAGTAGGGGAACGAGCACTGGAACAGGTTGTCATAGCGGCTGGTCAGCTTTTTCATCGCCAGCGCCAGATCGTCGCGCTGCGCGTCGCTGAGATCGGTCAGGCGCTTCACGCTGGCTTTCGGCAGCAGCAGGGTTTCAAACGGCCACGCCGCCCACCACGGCACCACGGCCAGCCAGTGCTCGGTTTCTACTACCGTACGGCTGCCGTCCTGCAACTCGCGTGCGCAGTAATCGACCAGCATCGGTGAGCCATTTTTGGCATACCAGGCACGTTGCAGATCGTCCTCGCGCTTCGCTTCATTCGGCAGGAAGCTGTTGGCCCAAATCTGGCCGTGCGGATGCGGGTTGGAGCAGCCCATCGCCGCGCCTTTATTCTCAAAGACCTGCACCCACGGATAGCTTTGGCCCAGCTCAGCGGTTTGTTCCTGCCAGGTTTTCACCACATCAATCAGGCCGTCCAGCGTCAGTTCCGGCAGGGTTTTGCTGTGATCGGGGGAAAAACAGATCACCCGGCTGGTGCCGCGTGCGCTTTCACAGCGCATGAGTAAATCTTCGCTTTCCGGGGCATCCGGCGTATCGGTCATCAGCGCCGCAAAGTCGTTGGTAAAGACATAGGTACTGGTGTAATCGGGATTTTTATCGCCGGTTACGCGGGTATTGCCCGGGCAGAGAAAACAGTCGGGATCGTGCGCAGGCAGCCTATCCTGCGAGGGTGTTTCCTGCGCGCCCTGCCATGGTCGTTTGGCGCGATGCGGGGAAACCAGAATCCACTGATCGGACAGCGGATTGTAGCGACGATGTGGATGATCCACCGGATTGAATTTTTGCATGTTAAGTCCTGATAACCTTCTGTCTGCGTCAGATCTGATAAAAAAATAGCACAGTCGCGGTGCGGAAAGCGTGATCGAAATGGAAAAAATGGAATCGTTTACACAAACTTTAAAAACGGCAATGTCGCTAAGAGTAAAGGATGGACACAATTTCGCAAGCTTGTGGTAGTGAATTAGTGGTAGCGATTACACGATGTGATTTACGCCACGTGCCGGTCACTGTAAGCCTGGATAAAACGCAATGGAGTGAAGAGGTAGAGCCGCGTCCGTGTTTGAGGTAAGTCATGCAGAAACGGGAAGGGAAGGTGCTAATGAGTATTAAGAGAAACACACCGGGTGAGTTCCACCAGAAGTGAGAGGAGAGCAGGGCAGGTCCACGAACGAACCCGCCCGGCGCAGGAATTACAGCGTTTCCTGTAAATATCCGTAGCGGTCGCCATCGGCAATAAAACTCAGACGATGGGTAATGCACTGCGGGGCATCTTCCGCGTGGTGGGAAACAAACAGCAGCTGGGTGCGGCCTTCACCGATCAGTACATCAACAAAACGACGAACCAGCAGGCGGTTAATCGGGTCCAGCCCCTGTAGCGGTTCGTCGAGGATCAGCAGAGCCGGGTGTTTAACCAGCGCACGGGCGATCAGTACCAGCCGCTGCTGGCCCCAGGAGAGATCGTGGAACGGCGTATCGCCCTGTTTTTCCATGCCCAGCAGATGCAGCCACTGTTTTGCCAGCGCCTGCTGACGATCCGAGACGGCCTGGTAGATGCCGATGGAATCAAAATAGCCGGAGATAATCACGTTGCGCACGCTGCTGCTGACCCGGTAATCAAGATGCAGGCTGCTGCTGACGTAGCCGATGTGCTGTTTGATATCCCAGATGGTTTCGCCGCTGCCGCGACGGCGGCCAAACAGCGTCAGATCGTTGCTGTAGCCCTGCGGATGATCGCCGGTGATCAGACTGAGCAGTGTCGATTTACCGGCGCCGTTCGGGCCAACGATCTGCCAGTGCTGCTGGCGATCGACCTGCCAGTCGAGATGGTGCAGGATCGGACGATCGTTATAGGAGACAACGCCGTCACGCAGCACAATCAGCGGTGCATCGGCAGCCAGCTGGGGAATGGCCTCCGCGTCGTCGGGTTCCGGCAGCGTCATGCCGTCAAGCTTTTCACTGTGCGCCAGCTGGGCGACCAGCGCCTCGGCAAGGATAGCTTTACGCGGGCCGGTATGGCTGAGATGGCACTCCGCCAGCACGCCCACCTGCTGAATGAAGTCGGGGATATCATCAAAGCGGTTCAGCACCAGCACCAGGGTGAAATCAGGCCGCTGCAGTTCCCCCAGCACGCTGGCGAGATTAGCGCGCGAAGCCACATCCAGCCCGTCAAACGGTTCATCAAGGATCAGCAGGTCGGGCTGCGCCATCAGCGCCTGGCACAGCAGGGTTTTGCGCGTTTCCCCGGTGGAAAGGTATTTGAAGCGGCGATCGAGCAGGTAGGTAATGCCAAACTTCTCCGCCAGCTGCTGGCAGCGCGCCGGGTCGCGCACCTCATCCTGAATAATCTCAGCCGCCGTGCGGCCGGTATCTTCTTCGCCGGGGCTGAGCAGGTCAGTGTTATTACGCTGCCATTCGTCGGCCACCAGTTTCTGTAGCTGTTCCAGCGACAGGCGCACGGGGTGCCTGAAATCGCCGATCGCCCGGCCTTTAGAGGGGGCCAGCTCACCAGAAAGGGCGCGGGCCAGCGACGACTTACCGCTGCCGTTGGCCCCGACGAACGCCCAGCTTTCACCGGCGCGTAAAGTCAGATCGTTCAGGTTCAGAGTTCGGGTATCGCTCAGGCGAAAGATGCCTTGCGTAATTTGCAACATTAACATTATTCATTCCATTTTATGCATCACACGGTTATTAGGGGCTTCCTGCCGTACAATGTCAAATCCCGCCCGATGATTCAGAGCAGCGTCGCGATGATGACGCGATCGGCATTAAAATATGCTGTCACGGCCGAGCCGGGCTGCAGTTTTTGCTGGGTGATAAGCTGATTTTCGACGGTGGCACAGAGCGTTTCACCGCTGCCGAGCGTCACCAGCACTTCGCTGCGGCTTTCACCCTGTTCTATCTGGCTGATGTGGCCCGTCAGCAGATTATCCGCGCTGACGCTTTCCTGAGTAATGCCAACCCACGGCGCTTTAATCAACACCAGCACCTCTTTGCCCTCAGCCAGCTGCAGGCGATTGGCGCTCTGCTCGGTCAGCGCGACCTTGATTTGGGTGTCACCGTCGGCCAGCTGTACCGTAACATGCTGTTGTACCGGCAGATTGTCGCGGCTGACGACGGTGCCGTACAGCTGGTTTCGCGCGCTGGTTTGCAGTGAAAAGCGCGCGATTGCGCCCAGCAGACTGCCGAGTGGCGCATCGTCCTGTAAAACATCGAATGCCTTCTGCTGGATCTGTTCCAGCAGCGCATAGAGTTGAATCAGGCGCTCGCCGTAGGGCGTAACGATGGCCCCGCCGCCGCCTTTACCGCCGGTGGCGCGCTCAACCAGCGTGCGGTCGGCCAGCTGGTTCATCTCGTTAATCGCATCCCAGGCGCTCTTATAGCTGATCCCCGCCAGCTTCGCGCCCTGGCTGATCGAGCCGCTCTCCTTTATCTGGCGCAGCAGTTCAATACGGCGCGGGTCAGCGAACAGCCGCTGCTGTAACTTCAGAATCAGGGCAATTTCGGCCTGCATTTTGCTCTCCCATTTTCAGCATCTCATTGCCGGATTGTAGCAGCAGGGGATGCGGATGCGTGGGGAATAAATTCAGCACGAAAGCACAAAAGGTCAGTGCAATCCTGTGTTCTGTCGTTACAATAACTTTTTTGTTCAGCGAAATGAGGCTTCCATGCTGGAATTACTGAAAGGCCTGGCTGTAGCGATCCTGATGGTCCCGGTTGTGATGGCGATTATCCTTGGTCTGATTTATGGATTAGGTGAAGTCTTCAACGTCATTTCTAAAATCGGGCACCGTGACCGCCCGGTTAAAAACCAGCAGTAACACGTTTTCCCCTCACGCCCGGTTTACCGGGCGTTTGTTTTCCCCGCTATCCGCTTTTGTGAAATTGACCTCAAATAATGTTCTGTTCCTCTTCATCGATTTTTCTGTGACGTTCGGCCGCGCTATCGCTATATTATTGCCTACATAACGAACCTCTCTGGAGAAGTGCATGTCTGTAAAAATGAATACCTGGCTGACCGCTGCGGTCGTCACCCTGAGCATCAGTGGCCACGCGGTTGCCGCGGATAACATCACCGTTTTTGCTGCGGCCTCGCTGACCAACGCCCTGCAGGATATCGCCAGCCAGTATGAGAAAGGGAAAGATGTCAAAATCGTTTCCTCATTCGCTTCATCCTCTACCCTGGCCCGTCAGATTGAGCAGGGCGCTCCGGCCGATCTGTTTATCTCTGCCGACCAGCAGTGGATGGACTACGCCGCAGAGAAGAAAACCATCGATGAATCCAGCCGTTTTACTCTGCTGGGTAACGATCTGGTGCTGGTGGCTCCGGCCTCTGCCAAAGCGCAGAAAGTGGATATCAGCAAAACCACCGACTGGAAAACGCTGCTGAACGGCCAGCGCCTTGCGGTGGGCGATCCTGACCACGTTCCGGCCGGTATCTATGCCAAAGAAGCGCTGGAAAAACTGGGCGCCTGGGATCAGCTGTCTCCGGTGATGGCGCGCAGCAACAGCGTTCGTGCCGCTCTGGCGCTGGTCGAGCGTGATGAAACCCCGTACGGCATTGTTTACGGTTCTGATGCGGTGGCCAGCAAGAAAGTCGCCGTGGTCGGCACCTTCCCGGCAGACAGCCACAAGCCGGTCGAATATCCGGTAGCTATCGTGAAAGATCATAAAAATGCCAGCGTCAGCGCCTTTTATGACTACCTGAAAGGACCGCAGGCGGCAGCGATTTTCAAACAGTATGGATTTGCGCCTAAGTCATGATGTTCCTCAGCGATCCCGAATGGCAGGCGGTTGCGCTCAGCCTGAAAGTCTCGGTGGTGGCGGTGGCATGCAGCCTGCCGTTCGGTATCCTGATGGCGTGGCTGCTGGTCCGCCGTCAGTTCCCCGGTAAAACTCTGCTCGACAGTATTATCCACCTGCCGCTGGTGCTGCCGCCGGTAGTGGTGGGCTATCTGCTGCTGCTGGGCTTCGGGCGGCGCGGGGTGATTGGCGAATACCTGTATGACTGGTTTGGCTTCAGCTTTGCCTTTAGCTGGCGCGGTGCCGCGCTGGCTTCGGCGGTGATTGCCTTCCCGCTGATGGTTCGTGCCATTCGCCTGGCGTTGGAAGCGGTTGATACCCGGCTGGAGCAGGCAGCCCGCACGCTGGGTGCCGGGCGCTGGCGGGTGTTTCTGACCATCACGCTGCCGCTGACCCTGCCTGGGATTATTGTGGGTACGGTGCTGGCTTTTGCCCGCTCTCTGGGCGAGTTTGGTGCCACCATCACCTTTGTTTCCAATATCCCGGGTGAAACGCGTACGCTGCCGTCGGCAATGTATACGCTGATTGAAACGCCGGGTGCCGAAGGCGCTGCCGCCAGACTGTGCGTGATTGCTATCGTGCTGGCGCTGTTTTCTCTGCTTGTTTCCGAATGGCTGACCCGCTGGGGTCGTAAGCGTTTAGGTCTTTAATGTTAGAACTCGATTTCAGCCAGCAGCTGGGCGACTGCCTGCTTAATGTGCAGACCAGCCTGCCGGGTAAGGGAATTACCGCCGTGTTTGGCGTGTCCGGTGCGGGGAAAACCTCGCTGATTAACGCCATTGGTGGGCTGACGGTGCCGCAGCAGGGGCGCATTGTGCTCAACGACCGGGTGCTCAGCGATACGGCTAAAGGTATCTGGCTGCCGCCGGAAAAGCGCCGCGTTGGCTATGTTTTTCAGGACGCGCGCCTGTTCCCGCATTATCGGGTGCGCGGCAACCTGGAATACGGCATGGCGAAAAGCATGCGCCCGCAGTTCGACAGTCTGGTTCAGCTGCTGGGCATCGAACCGCTGCTGTCCCGCTTCCCGTGGTCGCTCTCCGGCGGTGAAAAACAGCGTGTTGCCATTGGGCGTGCATTGCTGACTGCGCCGGAAATCATGCTGATGGATGAGCCGCTGGCCTCGCTCGATCTGCCGCGCAAGCGCGAGCTGCTGCCATATCTGCAAAAGCTGGCGAAAGAGGTCGACATTCCGATTCTTTACGTCAGCCACAGCCTGGATGAGCTGCTGCATCTGGCCGAAAACGTACTGGTGCTGGATAAAGGATCGGTCATCGCCAATGGTCCGCTGGAAGAAGTGTGGGCCAGTAGCGCCATGCGTCCGTGGCTGCCGCGCGCCGAGCAGAGCAGCGTGCTACGCGTACAGGTGCTGGAGCAGCATCCGCACTACGAGATGACCGCGCTGTCGCTGGGCGAGGAGCGTATCTGGGTCAGTCGCATTACTGCGCCGTTACAAACGCCGATGCGCATCCGTATTAATGCGGTGGACGTGTCGCTGGTGCTGGAACCACCGGTCAACAGCAGCATTCGCAATGTGATACCTGCCGTCGTAGTTGAGCTGCTGGAGATCGATCATCAGGTGGAGGTGAAGCTGCGGGTCGGTCACAGCGAGCTTTGGGCGCGTATTACGCCCTGGGCCCGCGATGAATTGAAGATTAAACCCGATATGCCGCTTTATGCGCAGATCAAAAGCGTGTCGATCACGCCCTGATTACAGAATTTCGCGGTAAATGGTTTCGGCAATACCCGGCTCAAGGTTGGTGCCGATCACGCGCCCGGCGCGGGCTTTAATCGCCTCGTCGGCGTTGCCCATTGCCACACCCAGACCCACGGTTTCCAGCATGCTCAGGTCGTTGTAGTTGTCGCCAAAGGCCAGCACGTCGCTCATCTGATAGCCTTCTGCGGCTACCCATTCGGCCAGACGTTTGCCTTTGCTGTTACCGGCTTTGGCAATATCGACCTGATCGTGCCACGACCACTCGCAGGCCAGGCCGAGTTCATCCTCAACCTTCTGCGCGAAGCGCTGCAGTTCCGCCGTGTCCTGGTGAGAAACGGCAAATTTCCAGATCGACTGTGCGCTCTGCGCCGCACCGGCCAGGCTGTCGACATGCAGGAACGTCGGGCGCTGGGATTCAGGCAGAGTCAGGCCCCAGTTAATCGTGCGGGTCACGTGACCAGTTTCGGCCTGGTACAGCATGGCATCATCCACATACAGGAGGCCGTGAATCGCGGCGTCGTCGAGCATTTCAATCACGCGCTGCGCCTGATCTTTTGGCAGCGGATCGGAATGTAAGACTTTTTTCGCCTGGTAATCATACAAATAGGTGCCGTTACAGCAGATTGCAGGTGTATCCAGCGCCAGTGCCTGATAAAAAGGATGGATAGCAACATGATGGCGACCGGTAACGATCAACACTTTTACCCCGGCCTGGCGCGCTTTAGCCAGCGCTTCCAGCGACTCGGGAAGAATGGTTTTATTCGGCGTTAAAAGCGTGCCGTCCAGATCAAGGGCGATGATGCGATAGCTCATATGCGTTTCCGTGACTAAATGTGAGTTAAAGAGTGTACACCCTGTGACGCCGGCCACAAAACCGACGAACGCAATCAATGATTACGACCCCGAAGACTTAACAAGGAGCATTCATGAAACACGTTGTTTATACCGCCAGCCCTGAAAGCCAGCAGATCCATGCCTGGCAGCTGAATGAGGATGGCGCGCTGACGCTGTTGCAGGTTGTCGATGCGCCGGGCCAGGTTCAGCCAATGGTGGTCAGCCCGGACAAAACGTTCCTGTACGTGGGCGCCCGTCCGGACTTCCGCGTGCTGGCGTATAAAATCGACAGTGAAGGCAAACTGAAAGAAGCGGGGCACGCATCGCTGCCGGGCAGCCCGACCCACATTTCCACCGACCGTGAAGGGCGCTTTATCTTCGTCGGTTCGTATAACGATGCCTGCGTCAGCGTCAGCCCGATTGGCGACAACGGCCTGCCGGGCGAACCTGCCCAGGTGATTAAGGGTCTGGACGGCTGCCACTCGGCGAATATCGACCTCGGTAACCGGACGCTGTTTGTTCCGGCGCTGAAGCAGGACCGCATCGCGCTGTTCGAGCTGGCGCAGAACGGCGAGCTGACTCCGCGCGCTCAGGCCGAGGTGAATACCACCGCCGGTGCCGGTCCACGCCATATGGTGTTCCATCCGAACCAGAAGTTTGCCTACTGCGTCAACGAGCTGGATAGCAGCGTCGACGTCTGGGCGCTGGGTGAAAAAGTCGAGAAGGTGCAGAGCCTGGATATGATGCCGGAAGGCTTCAGCGACACGCGCTGGGCGGCCGACATCCACATCACCCCGGATGGCCGCTTCCTGTACAGCTGCGATCGCACTGCCAGTGTGATCACCGTGTTCAGCATCGGCAACGACGGTGCGACGCTGACTATTGAAGGCTACCAGCAGACGGAAACCCAGCCGCGCGGCTTTAACATCGACAGCACCGGGCAGTATCTGATTGCGGCAGGTCAGAAATCACACCATATCGCGGTGTACAAAATCGCCGCGGATAACGGTCTTCTGCAGGAGCTGGCGCGCTATGCGGTAGGCCAGGGGCCGATGTGGGTCACCATCAGCGCGCTCTGATCGCCCGCTGACAGCTAATAAAAAAGGCAATCTGAGGATTGCCTTTTTTATGCGCGACGGCGGCCAGATATAGGCAATTGCCGCGTGGGGTAGAAATCTTACCATCGCGCAGAATTATAGCCTGCGCGATCGCCATTTCTGAGCGCCGATCAGGCGTAAATGGCGGTAATCGCCGCGCTGCCCAGCGTATGGAAATGTACGTTAAAGCCGACCATTGCCGCACTGGCGTTCTCGTCCACGTCCAGCTTTTCCACGTCCAGTGCGTGAACGGTGAAAATATAGCGGTGGTGTTCACCTTTCGGCGGTGCCGCGCCGCCGTAACCGGCGCTACCGAAGTCGGTGCGGGTTTGCAGCGATCCGGTCGGCAGTTCGGCAACGCCGGAACCGGCACCTTCAGGCAGTTCGCGGGTGTCCGCAGGCAGGTTGGCCACCACCCAGTGCCACCAGCCCGAGCCGGTCGGCGCATCGGGATCGTAGCAGGTCACCACAAAGCTTTTGGTTCCGGCCGGAACCTCATCCCACGCCAGATGCGGCGACAAATTCTCACCCTGGTAGCCCATGGCATTTAATACCTGGCGCTCCGGCAGCTTATCGCCATCGTTAAAACTCGTGCTAAACAGTTTCATTCCTTCTCCTGTCAGTGAAGATGTCAGCCATTTTCAGCCGCTCTGCGGCGGCAAAGGTCATCCCGGCTGCCTGCGCAGCCAACGCTGAAAAGGTATCATATCTGGGGCTGCGGCGGCACCAGCGTGCTAAACAATGGTATGCCGCCGCGTTCATCAGCGAAGCATTCGTGGCTCACGGTTTCATCTTTATGAGCAATGAAGCCGCATTGCCTGGATCTCTGTACCTGGGCTCATTTACTGCAACGCATCCGGGGATGATGCCCTTTGCCGCGTTTATGCTGGCGTATCGCCCGCTACCCGCACCACCACCTTGCCGAAGTTTTTCCCCTCCAGCAGGCCAATCAGCGTTTCCGGTGCGTTATCCAGACCGTCGACCACATCTTCACGGAACACCAGGCGATCCTCCGCCACCCACTGGCTCATCTGGCGGAAGAATTCGTCAAAGCGATGGCCGTAATCCTGATTGATAATGAAGCCCTGCACGCGCAGGCGTTTACGCAGGATGGCGCTTTGCAGCAGCGGCAGGCGGTCCGGCCCGGCGGGAACATTCGTGCTGTTGTAGTCGGCGATCAGACCGCAAACGGGAATGCGCCCTTTGGTATTCATCAGCGGCAGCACGGCGTTAAATACTTTGCCGCCCACGCTTTCAAAATAGACGTCGATCCCCTCCGCGCAGTGGCGGCTGAGCTGCTGTGCCAGATTATCATCGCGATGGTCCAGGCAGCGGTCGAAGCCCAGCACCTGTTCGGCATAGCGGCATTTCTCTGCGCCACCGGCAATACCGACCACATGGCAGCCTTTCAGTTTGGCAATCTGGCCCACCAGTGAGCCCACCGCGCCGGTCGCTGCGGCCACCACCACGGTCTCGCCCGGCTGCGGATTACCGATATCCAGCAGCCCCATATAGGCGGTGAAGCCGGGCATGCCCAGAATCCCCAAGGCGTGGGAGGGATGCTTAAGCACCGGGCCGCTAAGCTTAAATAAGTCACGGCCGTCGGACAGGGAAAAATCCTGCCAGCCGCTGTTGCTGACCACCCAGTCACCGACGGCGTAGTCGGCATGTTCAGACTGTTCGACAACCGAGACGGTGCCGCCGCACATCACCTCGCCCAGCCCGACGGGCGGCGCGTAGGAAGGCGCATCGCTCATCCGTCCGCGCATATACGGGTCGAGTGACAGCCACACGGTGCGCAGCAGCACCTGGCCGGTTTTTGGGGCAGGGACGTGCCGGGCTTCCAGACGGAAATTGTTTTCCGTCGGTGCGCCGTGCGGGCGCGAAGCCAGCAGGATGCGACGATTGGTTTGCTTGTCTTGTGGCATAAAAGAACCTCCGCTATCTCGTGCCCGGCTTCAGTGCCGCACACACAATGCTAAAAGCGTAGTGCATTCGGTCTGCGGCTGCCTCGCGCTGCGTGCCTTCAGGTCATCGTAAACAGCTGGGGATTGTCCACGGCGGCGGCAACCGTCGCGGTCAGCTTTGCCAGCTCGTCGCTGGAAATAATATAGGGCGGCATCAGGTAAATCAGGCGACCAAACGGACGTATCCACACGCCGCTTTCCACAAAGAAGCGCTGAATGGCGGCCACGTCCACCGGTCGGCGAGTTTCCACTACGCCAATCGCGCCCAGCACTCGCACATCGGCAACTTCCGCTGCGGCCTTTAACGGCATCAGCGCCGCCCGCAGCTGCGCTTCAATTGCCGCGACCTGCTCGGGCCAGTGGTTCTCTTCCAGTATCGCCAGCGACTCGGCCGCCACCGCACAGGCCAGCGGATTGGCCATAAACGTCGGGCCGTGCATAAAGCAGCCCGCTGCCCCGTTGCTGATGGTGTCCGCTACCCGGCGAGTGGTCAGCGTCGCCGAAAGCGTCATCGTGCCGCCGGTCAGGGCTTTGCCGACGCAGAGAATATCCGGGGCGATCCCCGCGTGTTCGCAGGCAAACAGCCTGCCGGTGCGGCCAAAGCCGGTGGCAATCTCATCGGCGATCAGCAGCAGCTGATAGCGGTCGCACAGCTCACGTACCCGCTGTAGATAGCGCGGGTGATAGAAACGCATCCCGCCCGCACCCTGCACAATCGGCTCAAGAATCACCGCACTGAGCTGACGATGATGGGTCACGATCAGCTGTTCCAGCGCGTCGGTATCGCTTTCGCGCCACGGGTCGTCAAACCGGCACGTCGGCGCGGGGGCAAACAGATGCTCGGGCAGATAGCCCTGATACAGGCTGTGCATTGAATTCTGCGGATCGCACACCGACATCGCCGCAAAGGTATCGCCGTGATAGCCGTTACGCAGCGTCAGAAAGCGCTGACGTTTCTCGCCGCGCGCCTGCCAGAACTGCAGGGCCATCTTCATCGCCACCTCAACCGCCACCGAACCGGAATCCGCCAGGAACACGCACTCCAGCGGTGCGGGAGTGATGGCGACCAGTTGGCGGCACAGCGCCACTGCCGACGGGTGCGTAATACCGCCGAACATCACGTGCGACATCTGCGCCATCTGGTTCTGTAACGCCTGATTCAGGCGCGGATGGTTGTAGCCATGAACCGCCGCCCACCATGACGACATGCCGTCAACCAGCTGCCGACCATCGGCCAGCTGTAACCGGCATTCCTGCGCGGCGACCACCGGATAGCAGGGCAGCGGATCGCGCATTGAGGTATAGGGATGCCAGATATGGTCACGGTCAAAAGCAAGATCGGCTGCATTCATAAATCACTTGTAAACCAAAAATAAAAAATTTAGTTTACAATTATAACCAGGCCGTGAAGACAAATGACAGACTTTTTTGGAGCAAGCAATGGCAAAACGTTGGACCCTTTCACAGACGCAGGCGCTGTTTGATAAGCCGTTTCTCGAACTGATGTTTGAAGCGCAGCAGATCCACCGCCAGCATTTTGACCCGCGTCAGGTACAGGTCAGCACGCTGCTGTCGATCAAAACCGGAGCCTGCCCGGAGGACTGCAAGTACTGCCCGCAAAGCGCGCGTTATAAAACCGGGCTGGAGTCCGAACGGCTGATGGAAGTGGAGGAGGTGCTGAACTCCGCTCGCAAGGCGAAAGCCGCCGGCTCCGGTCGTTTTTGCATGGGGGCGGCGTGGAAAAATCCGCACGAGCGCGATATGCCCTATCTGGAGCAGATGGTGCAGGGAGTGAAGGCGATGGGGATGGAAACCTGTATGACCCTCGGTACGTTGAGCGAGCAGCAGGCACAGCGGCTGGCCTCCGCCGGGCTGGATTTCTATAACCACAACCTCGACACTTCGCCGGAATTTTACGGCAGCATCATCACCACCCGCAGCTATCAGGAGCGTCTGGACACCCTGGGAAAAGTGCGTGATGCCGGGATTAAAGTCTGTTCCGGGGGGATCGTCGGCCTGGGCGAAACGGTCAACGACCGGGCCGGACTGCTGGTGCAACTGGCGAACCTGCCGACGCCGCCGGAAAGCGTGCCAATCAATATGCTGGTGAAAGTGAAGGGCACGCCGTTGGCGGATAACGAGGACGTCGATCCGTTCGACTTTATCCGCACCATTGCTGCGGCAAGAATTATGATGCCGCGTTCCCACGTGCGTCTTTCTGCCGGGCGTGAACAGATGAGCGAGCAGACCCAGGCGATGTGCTTTATGGCCGGGGCTAACTCGATTTTCTACGGCTGTAAGCTGCTGACCACGCCAAACCCGGAGGAGGATAAAGATCTGATCCTGTTCCGTAAGCTGGGCCTGAATCCGCAGCACACCGCGACGCACGCCGGGGATAACGAACAGCAGCAGGCGCTTGCCGCCCAGCTGATGACCGCTGACACCGAACAGTTTTACAACGCGGCCCTGTAATGAGCTGGTCGCAACGCGTTCAGCAGGCGCTGGAGCAGCGCCGTCAAAACGGTCAGTACCGCCAGCGAACGCCCTGCCAGCAGGCCGACGCCCGCAGCCTGAGCATCGCAGGGGCGGACTACCTCAACTTTTCTGCCAACGATTACCTCGGGCTGAGCCATCACCCGCGCATTGTGAATGCCTGGCAGCAGGGCGCGGCGCGCTATGGCGTTGGCGCAGGCGGCTCGGCGCATATCACCGGATTTCGCACCCCGCAGGTGGATCTGGAGCAGCAACTGGCCGACTGGCTGGGCTACCCCCGCGCGCTGCTGTTTATCTCCGGTTTTGCCGCCAATCAGGCGGCGATCGCGGCGCTGGCGGGTAAAGATGATCGCATCCTGGCCGACAAACTCAGCCACGCTTCGCTGTTAGAGGCCGCCAGCCACAGCCCGGCGACGCTGCGCCGCTTTGCCCATAACCAGCCGCAGGCGCTGGCCACCAGACTGGCGGCTCCGTGCAGCGGTGAAACGCTGGTGGTCACGGAAGGGATCTTCAGCATGGACGGCGACAGCGCGCCGCTGGCGGCGCTGCATCAGCTTGCGCAGCAGCATAACGCCTGGCTGCTGGTGGATGATGCGCACGGCATTGGCGTTTGCGGTGAACAGGGGCGGGGCAGCTGCTGGCAGCAGGCAGTTAAGCCCGATCTGCAAATCATTACCTTTGGTAAAGCGTTCGGCGTCAGCGGTGCGGCGCTGCTGTGCGATGACGACACCGCCGAGTTTATGCTGCAGTTTGCCCGCCATCTGATTTACAGCACCGCCATGCCGCCCGCTCAGGTCTGTGCACTGCAGGAGGCGCTGCGCTGCGTGCAGCAGGGTGACGAACTGCGCCAGCGCCTGCGGCAGAATATCGCCCGTTTTCGCGCAGGAGCCGATGGTTTGCGCTGGCAGATGATGAATGCCGACAGTGCGATTCAGCCGCTGTTAGTGGGGGAGGAAGGGGCCGCCGTGGAACTGGCTGCGCGGCTGCGGCAGCAGGGCTGCTGGGTGAGCGCGATTCGACCGCCGACCGTACCGCCCGGCACCGCGCGGCTGCGCATTACGCTGAGCGCGGCGCATCTGCCGGATGATATCGATCGCCTGCTGGAGGTGCTGCATGCTACAGGCGATTGATAAACGGGCGGTTGCCGTGGCCTTTGGCCGCGCTGCATCGGGCTATAACCAGCACGCCGAGCTGCAACGGCTGTGCGGTGAACGGCTGATGGCGCTGGCGAGGCGCGGGAGCACAATGCAGGTGCTGGACGCGGGCTGCGGTACCGGCTGGTTCAGCCAGCGCTGGCAGCAGAACGGCCATCGGGTGACCGCGCTGGATCTCTCGGCAGAAATGCTGCGTCAGGCGGAATCATCGGCGGTCGCATCGGACTACCGGCTGGGGGATATCGAAGCGCTGCCGTTCGCGGATGCCAGCTTCGACCGCTGCTGGAGCAATCTTGCCGTACAGTGGTGCAGCGATCTGCGTCAGGGGCTGAGCGAGCTGTATCGGGTGACCCGTCCGGGAGGGCAGGTGCTGTTTTCTACCCTCGAAGCCGGATCGCTGCATGAAGTGACGGCCGCGTGGCAGGCGCTGGGATCCGAGGCTCCTCTCAACCCGCAGCTGACCGCCAACGAGATCGCGCAGGCCGGGATCGGCATGAATTTACAACTGCACCGTTTCACATTGACGCTGGCCTACCCGGACGCCATTAGCGCGATACGTTCGCTAAAAGGGACCGGGGTGACCCATTTACATCGCGGTCGGGAAAGCCATTTTCTTAACCGGGAACGGCTACAGCAGCTTGAGCACGTCTGGAGCCGCGATCGGCGCGGCTGCCTGCTGAGCTGGAAACTGATTTTAGGAGTGATTGAACGTGAGTAAACGCTGGTTTGTGACCGGAACCGATACGGAAATAGGCAAAACGACCGCCAGCTGCGCGCTGTTGCAGGCCGCCAGCGCGGCGGGTTATCGCTGTGCTGGCTATAAACCGGTGGCCTCCGGCTGTGAAGTCACACCCGAAGGGTTACGCAATGAGGATGCCCTGCTGCTACAGCGGTTTTCCAGCGTCGATTTACCCTACGAGATGGTCAATCCGCTGGCGTTTATGGAACCCACCTCACCGCATATCGTCAGTGCGGAAGAGCAGCGTCCCATCGCCTTCAGCCAGCTATCCGCCGGGCTGTCGTCGGTAGCGCAGCACGCTGACTGGGTACTGACCGAGGGGGCCGGAGGCTGGTTTACCCCGCTGTCAGCGGATCAAACGTTTGCCGACTGGGTGGTGCAGGAGCAGCTGCCGGTGATTCTGGTGGTGGGGGTTAAGCTGGGCTGCATCAATCACGCGCTGCTGACCGCGCAGGCGATTCAGGCCAGCGGATTACCGCTGGTAGGCTGGATTGCCAACTGCGTACAGCCAGCCGGCAAGCGTCACGCGGAGTATATGGCGACGCTACGGCGGCTGCTGCCTTCGCCGCTGTTGGGGGAGATCCCTTATCTGCCCGATGAAACGCAGAGGGCGCAGCTGGGGCAGTATCTGTCTCTGCCATAGCGGCAGGCGCCCCGATGCGAAGACGCTGGAATAACGCCGGGATGCCACCCCGGGCAGCACTGTTCAGGCCGTCAGCCAGGTATTCACCACGCCTTCATCCAGCAGCGCCATTTTGCCGTGGGCGACGTTTCGCCCGCGGTGCAGCAGCAGGAAGTAATCGGCCACCCGGCGGATAAACGACAGGCGCTGTTCCAACAGCAAAATGGTCATGCCGAAATCATGATTCAGCCGGTGGATCAGATTGCCCATTTCCTCTTCCAGCCACGGCGACATACCTTCGGTCGGATCGTCCAGAATCAGCAGCTTGGGTTCCAGAACCAGCGCACGGGCCAACGCCAGATGCTGCTGCTGGTCGAGGGGCAGTTCGCCACTGCGCTGCTGGCGTAGCGAATAAAGTGCCGGAAACAGGTCATAAACCATCTGCGGGATAGCCCGGTGGCGCTCCTGTCCTGCACCGGCCAGCAGGGCGATTTGCAGGTTCTCTTCCACGCTAAGCTGAGAAAAAATTTGCCTGCCCTGCGGAACATAGCCAATGCCGAGAGCAGCACGCCGCTCTACCGGCTGCAGCAGCAAATCCTGCGGCGGCAGATCGCCTTCTTGCCAAATCATCGAACCGCTGTTGATCGGCAGGTGGCCCATGATGCAGTTAACCAGCGTAGTCTTCCCCATCCCGGGGCGGCCAATGATGCCGGTACAGGTGCCGGGGGGAAGATCGAGGTCCACATCCCACAGAATATGGTTTTGCCCATAAAATTGATTGATTGAACGTAAACTCAGCATCTTGCACTCTCCTCCAGACAGTATCCGATTGCACCCGCATTACAGGGCGATTTAGCTGGCGTACTATTTAACAAGCAATTAACGGGCCATCTCTACATAACGGTGAAAAACTCGATGAACTATCAGTTCTGCGGCTCTATTTGTCAGAAACGTTAAACAATTTCTAACGGTAATCAGCGGGCTGCACCCCGATAGTGCTCCGGGCTAATCAATTGTGGTGCAGCTGCTGCGTGAAATGGCAGGAGTGCGCTGAAGTCTGAAAGACGGGGATGCTTAAAATTCCTACTGTCTATGCAGAATTCCACCTTTTCATATCCAAAAAGGTGCGTTGAAGTGTGAAAAAAAAAACAAAAAAAAATATTTAGCAGTGGTTATGAGCGATGGGGACGATTTATACACATCAGACGTTTCAAGCGCTGTAATCAGTTATCCACTGTTACTGTGGATAACCTTGTGTATTAGATTGTGAAAACTTGCGTAAAGCGAGAGCGGGCGCGGCTTTGGCTCTGATTGATGCGAAACTCGGCTTGTTATTTAATTCTATTAAAATCAGCATTTTAACTAAAATCAAGCGCCGGGGATTCTTGAACCAAAGTCGGCCGCGCTTTTAACTGCCGACGCTTGACAAATGTTAATATAACAAAAGTTCTGGGGATAACCCGGTAACAGTTTATGCGCAGTCGTTTGCGTACTGTCCGACAAAAGTGCGGCTCTGCCCTCTGGATTCGCATTATGCAAATCAACTGTTAATTTATCCAGTATTTTTAACTGGCAAATTGGCGATGGCGGAGTAGAATTAGAACCCGGTTCGTGCATATTTCCATCAGGTAGCCTGCTAATGAGCAAAGTCTTTAAACTCAACTCCGATTTTAAACCCTCTGGCGATCAGCCTGAGGCGATCCGCCGTCTGGAAGAGGGTCTGGAAGACGGGCTGGCTCACCAGACGCTGCTTGGGGTAACGGGTTCAGGAAAAACGTTTACCGTCGCCAACGTGATTGCCGATCTCAATCGGCCAACCATGGTGCTGGCACCCAATAAAACCCTGGCCGCGCAGCTGTACGGTGAGATGAAGGAGTTTTTCCCCGACAATGCGGTGGAATACTTTGTCTCCTATTACGATTATTACCAGCCTGAAGCCTACGTCCCCAGCTCGGATACCTTTATCGAGAAAGATGCTTCAGTAAACGAACACATTGAACAGATGCGCCTGTCGGCGACGAAGGCGCTGCTGGAGCGCCGTGATGTGATCGTGGTAGCGTCGGTCTCGGCGATTTACGGCCTGGGCGACCCCGACCTCTATCTGAAGATGATGCTGCACCTGACGCGCGGCATGGTGATTGACCAGCGCGCCATTCTGCGGCGTCTGGCAGAGCTACAGTACACCCGCAACGATCAGGCCTTCCAGCGCGGCACGTTCCGCGTACGCGGTGAGGTTATCGATATTTTCCCGGCGGAGTCCGACGACTACGCGCTGCGGGTTGAGCTGTTTGACGAAGAGGTGGAACGGCTGTCGATTTTCGATCCGCTGACCGGGCAAATTACCTCGGTGATCCCACGCTACACCATCTATCCGAAAACCCACTATGTAACCCCGCGCGAGCGTATTTTGCAGGCGATGGAAGAGATCAAAGTGGAGCTGGCCGATCGCCGTCAGGTACTGCTGGCCAACAATAAACTGCTGGAAGAACAGCGTATCAGCCAGCGCACCCAGTTTGACCTGGAAATGATGAATGAGCTGGGCTACTGCTCGGGCATTGAAAACTACTCGCGCTATCTTTCCGGGCGCGGCCCGGGTGAAGCGCCGCCGACGCTGTTTGACTATCTGCCTCCCGATGGCCTGCTGGTGATTGATGAATCACACGTCACCATTCCACAGATCGGCGGCATGTATCGCGGCGACCGGGCACGAAAAGAGACGCTGGTGGAATACGGTTTCCGCCTGCCATCGGCGCTGGATAACCGCCCGATGAAGTTTGAAGAGTTTGAGGCGCTGGCCCCGCAGACCATTTATGTTTCCGCTACGCCGGGCAATTACGAGCTGGAAAAATCCGGCGGCGAGGTGATTGACCAGGTGGTTCGCCCAACCGGTCTGCTTGATCCGATCGTCGAAGTGCGCCCGGTTGGCACCCAGGTTGACGATCTGCTGTCGGAGATTCGCCAGCGGGTGGCGATTAACGAACGCGTGCTGGTGACGGTGCTGACCAAGCGGATGGCGGAAGATTTAACCGAGTATCTGGAAGAGCACGGCGAGCGGGTACGCTATCTGCACTCCGACATCGACACCGTTGAGCGTGTTGAAATCATCCGCGACCTGCGCCTCGGCAAGTTTGATGTGCTGGTGGGTATCAACCTCCTGCGAGAGGGGCTGGATATGCCGGAAGTCTCGCTGGTGGCGATCCTTGACGCGGATAAAGAGGGCTTCCTGCGTTCTGAACGTTCGTTGATCCAGACCATCGGCCGCGCGGCGCGTAACCTTAACGGTAAAGCGATTCTGTACGGTGATAAGATCACCCCGTCGATGGAGCGCGCCATTGGTGAAACGGAGCGCCGCCGTGAGAAACAGGACGCCTTTAACAAAGAAAACGGTATCGTGCCGCAGGCGCTGAACAAGAAAATTGCCGACATTCTGGAGCTGGGGCAGGGGCTGGCGAAAAACAAAGCCAAACCGCGCAGCATGAAGGGCCGCAGCATTGTGGAAGACGATCCGGGTTATGTGGATCTGTCGCCGCAGGGGCTGCAGAAACGCATCCACGAACTGGAGGCGCTAATGCAGCAGCATGCGCAGAACCTTGAGTTTGAGGAAGCCGCCGAGGTGCGCGATAAGCTGCATCAGGTGCGGGAGCTGTTTATCACCGCGTCGTAAGCAACGACGCGCTGATTGGCAGATGGCCCTTCACAGATGGGAACGTCGCGGCAGTGAGGCGATGGGTAATGATGGCTAACTATCCTGAATCCGGCCCCGTAGCGCACAGTCTTACGGGGCAGGCTGACTCAGAGCCAGGCGACCAGGGAGCGTAGCGGTGCTGTTTGCCGCTTAGCTAGTTCATCGCCTGGATGGCGTGCTCCAGCGCATTGCGCAGCAGCTGGCGATCGTGGCGATAGCGAATATCGTTAGCCTCCAGCGGTTCCTGTACAACCACCCGGTCGCTCAGCAGGCTGGTATCGCTGACCGGGCCGACCACCAGTGCATCAATCACCCGTTTGCCAATCGCTTTTTCCATAATCTCCAGTTTATCGGCGACGGTCAGTTGTGCCGCCGCCGGGCTGAGTTCCTTGCCCAGATTGCCGATAAACACCATGGTGGCCGGGCTGCGACGCAGCGCCTTTGCCAGTTCAGGCACCAGCAGTACCGGCATCAGGCTGGTGTAAAAGCTGCCGGGACCAATCAGAATCAGATCGGCTTCGGCAATCGCTTCTACGGCTTCGCGGGTGGCGCTGACCACCGGCGACAGTCTCAGCTCCTGCGGCCGTTGGCTCATCTGATCGATCTCGGTTTCGCCATACACCAGATGTCCTTCTGCATCGACGGCAACCAGATCCACCGGCTGCTCGGACATCGGGATCAGAAATGCATCGACCTTCAGCAAATTGCGGATAAGATTGATTGCTTCAAGCGGGCGTACGCTGAGGTGGTCGAGGGATTTCAGCATCAGATTGCCGAGATTATGCCCGGCCAGCTCGCCGTTTCCGGCAAAGCGGTACTCAAACATGGCGGAAGCCACACTCGGTTCGGCGATCAGCTGATTAAGGCAGTTGCGCATATCGCCCCACGCAATGCCGCCTTCCGAGCGGCGAATTCGCCCGGTGGAACCCCCATTATCGGTGGTGGTGACAATGCCGGTCAGGCGAGAACCTAAAGGAGAAAGAGCGGACATCACACGGCCCAGTCCGTGCCCGCCACCCAGAGCCACCACGCGATCGAGGTCGGCTAACGTGCGATTACGCATAGAATTTTTTCATCACGATGCAAGAATAATTATGTTTAGCATTTTACGCTAACCAGCGGCGAAAATGCGGAAAAATCGTTATATATCATAATATATACCGAAACTTTGTACTGGAATCCAGCCTGCTTTAGCGTTAAAGTTTTAACCAACTTGGTTTACCGATGAGCGGTAAATCACACTTAGCCCTGATACCTAAGTCTTTAAGCGGATACGGTGTCCTGGCCGCAACCTCGAGTTGCCAGGGTGCAGAAAGAAATGCCTGCATCTCCCGACATTGGAAAGGTGTAGCTGGTGCTAAATTTCACGGATAATTACGCCCGTAGTTTTTACTACCTGCGTTTATCGATCACTGACGTGTGCAACTTTCGTTGCACCTACTGTCTCCCCGACGGCTATCGGCCGCAGGGCGCAAATAATAAAAGCTTCCTTTCGCTGGATGAAATCCGCCGTGTGACCCGGGCGTTTGCCGCCGCGGGCACTGAAAAAGTGCGGCTCACCGGCGGGGAGCCCTCAATGCGCCGTGACTTCACCGATATTATAGCCGCCGTTCGCGAAAACAAAGGTATCCGCCAACTGGCAGTCACCACCAACGGCTATCGACTGAAGCGTGACGTTGCCCAATGGCGAGATGCCGGACTGACCGGGATCAACGTCAGCGTCGACAGCCTCGATCCCCGCCAGTTTCACGCCATCACCGGCCAGGATAAATTTGAAGAAGTGATGCACGGTATTGATGCCGCCTTTGACGCCGGTTTCAGCAAGGTGAAGGTGAACAGCGTACTGATGCGAGACGTTAACTACCGCCAGCTCGATTCCTTCCTCGGCTGGATCCGCACGCGTCCCATTCAGCTGCGTTTTATTGAACTGATGGAAACCGGTGAAGGCGGCGATCTGTTTCGCCGGCAGCACGTCTCCGGTGAATCTATTCGTCAGTATCTGCTTGAGCACGGCTGGGTCCTGCAGGCGCGCGCGCGCAGCGACGGCCCGGCACAGGTGTTTCACCACCCCGACTATCTGGGGGAAATCGGTCTGATCATGCCCTATGAGAAGGATTTCTGCGCCAGCTGTAACCGGCTACGCGTCTCGGCCGTCGGTAAGCTGCATCTTTGCCTGTTCGGTGACGGCGGCGTGCCGCTGCGCGATCTGCTGGAGAATGACGATCAGCAGGACGCCCTGCAGGCGCGTATAGCCAGCAGCCTCAGCCATAAAAAGCAGACGCATTTCCTGCACCAGGGCAATACCGGCATCACACAAAACCTCTCGTTTATCGGCGGTTAATCTAAGGATTTGATTATGGGTAAAGGTACAGCGGAGTTCATCGCACTCAACGTGGCGATTCTTACCGTGTCGGACAAGCATACGCTGGCCAGCGACACGTCCGGTGACTGGCTGAAAGAGGCGGTGAGCGAGGCCGGGCACCAGGTGCTCGATCGCGCCATCGTGCCGGATAACCGTTACCGCATTCGTGCAGTGGTATCCAGCTGGATCGCCAGTACGGATATGCAGGTGGTGCTGATCAACGGCGGCACCGGTTTCAACAGTAAAAACAGCACCCCGGAAGCCTTAGTGCCGCTGTTTGACCGCGAAATTGAAGGCTTCGGCGAGCTGTTTCGCATGGTTTCGTTTGAGGATATTGGCACCTCAACGCTGCAATCACGCGCGGTAGGTGGCATCGCCAACCAGACGCTGATCCTTGCCGTGCCGGGGTCAACGTCCGCCTGCCAGCTGGCCTGGGAGCGCATCATTCAGGATCAGCTGGATGCCAGAACGCGCCCGTGCAATTTCGTTTCACACGTAAAGAAGCTTTGATATGTCTCAGTTAACCCACATTAATGCCGCCGGTGAGGCGCATATGGTGGATGTCTCCACCAAACAGGAAACCGTGCGCGAAGCCCGCGCTGAAGCTTTTGTGGTGATGCACCCGGAAACGCTGCAAATGATCATCGACGGCAGTCATCATAAAGGTGACGTGTTTGCCACCGCGCGCATCGCCGGTATCCAGGCGGCAAAGCGCACCTGGGAGCTGATCCCGCTTTGCCATCCGCTGATGCTGAGCAAGGTAGAGGTAAAACTGGAAGCCCAGCCGGAGCAGCATCGCGTGCGTATCGAAACGCTCTGCCGCCTGACCGGCAAAACCGGCGTGGAGATGGAAGCACTGACCGCCGCGTCGGTAGCCGCACTGACCATCTACGATATGTGCAAAGCGGTGCAGAAGGATATCAGCATCGAACAGTGCCGCCTGCTGAGTAAAAGCGGCGGTAAATCCGGTGATTTCCAGGCGGTGCCTCATGCTTAATATTCTTTTCTTCGCTCAGGTGCGGGAACTGGTTGGCACCGATCGTATTGAGCTGCCTGCCGAGTATGCCGACGTGGAATCGCTGCGCGCGGCGCTGGCCGAACGCAGCGATCGCTGGGCGCTGGCGCTGGAGTCCGGCAAGCTGCTGGCGGCGGTCAATCAGACCCTGGTTTCGCATCAGCATCCACTTCGCGCCGGGGATGAAGTCGCCTTCTTCCCGCCGGTTACCGGGGGCTGAGATGGAAACACGTATTCGGGTCAGTGCCGATCCCTTCGATATGGCCGCAGAATATGCCTGGCTTTCCGCCTGCGACAGCGACGGGGCGGTGGTGACCTTTACTGGCAAAGTCCGTAATCACAACCTCGGCGATAACGTCAGCGCGCTGACCCTGGAGCACTATCCGGGGATGACCGAAAAAGCGCTGGCCGATATTGTAGCCGAGGCCCGTCAGCGCTGGCCGATGCAGCGGGTGACGGTGATCCACCGCATCGGGGAACTGTTTCCCGGTGACGAAATTGTGCTGGTGGGCGTCAGCGGTGCGCACCGCGGAGCCGCCTTTGACGGTGCGGAGTTCATTATGGACTACCTGAAAACTCGCGCGCCGTTCTGGAAACGGGAAGCCACCGCCGAAGGCGATCGCTGGGTTGAATCCCGCGACAGCGACAAGCAGGCCGCCGGGCGCTGGCAGCAGCAAAAGGCGGAGTAAAACCGCTTTATCTGATGGATCTACGGTGAATCAGCCGCTAGTCTGAGCGCATAAATCGGGTTAATCGTAAGGATATCCATGCTTTATCGCGCTCTGAGTCGCCTCTCTTTGCTGGCCCTGCTGATCCTCGCAGGCTGTAGCAGCCCGACATCTAAAAAAGCCGACGCGCCGCGTCCCGCCGATGTGAAAACGCAAATCACCCGCCTGCTGCCTGCGGGCGTTAGCGATCGCCAGGGCTGGGCCGGGGATATCTTCGTGGCGCTTAACGGTTTGAATATCCCGCCGACCGCCAGCAATATTTGCTCGGTGATCGCCGTTGCCGGGCAGGAGTCTAATTTTAACGCCGATGCGCCCGTCGCGGGGCTGCCGAAAATTGCCTGGGCTGAAATTGACCGCCGCGCGGGCCAGCTGCATATCCCGTCATTCCTGGTGCGTACTGCGCTGATGATCGACTCCCCGAATGGTAAAAGCTACGCCGACCGGCTCGATCGTGTGAAGAGTGAAAAAGAGCTGAGCGCAATATTTGATGACTTTATCAATATGGTGCCGATGGGGCAGAAGCTGTTCGGCAATCTGAACCCCATCCATACCGGCGGGCCGATGCAGGTCAGTATCGCCTTTGCTGAAGCGCATGCCCGCGGCTATCCCTACACGCCGGACGGATCTATCCGCCGCGAGGTATTCACGCGGCGCGGAGGCGTGTGGTTTGGCACCCAGCACCTGTTGGGCTATCCGGCCGATTATCCGGCTCCGCTGTACCGCTTTGCCGACTATAACGCGGGCTGGTATGCCAGCCGCAACGCCGCTTTCCAGGCGGCCGTATCGCGACTGAGCGGTATCAAACTGGCACTGGACGGTGACCTGATTAACTACGGCTCCGACAGCGCAGGATCAACGGAGAAAGCGCTGCGCACGCTGGGCAAACGGCTGGACTACAGCGACCGGGCCATTCGCCGGGCGCTGGAAAAAGGAGATGAAGCGGACTTCGGCAACAGCGATCTGTGGCAGGCAGTCTTCGCGCTGGCGGATAAAGACGCCGGGAAGACGCTGCCGCGTGCCGTGCTGCCGGGTATCAAGCTGGAAAGCCCGAAAATCACCCGTAATCTGACCACCGCCTGGTTCGCCCAGCGGGTGAACAGTCGCTATCAGAGCTGCCTGGCGCGCCAGTAGCAGATTCAACCCTTGCTCAACGGGGTGAGTTTGTTTCACGACGAACTGGCACAGACGGGAATCTATGTGCCAGACTGAGAACAGATTAACGGGTTTATTCACTTATCTTTGAGAGGAGCATCATGGACAGATATCCACGTTCCAGTGATTCAATCGTTCAACGTGCCAGTACGGGCCTGTCCACTTATATGGCGCAGGTATACGGCTGGATGACCTGTGGTCTGCTGCTGACGGCGTTTGTTTCCTGGTATGCGGCGAACACCCCGGAGGTCATGCAGCTGGTCTTTGCCAATCGCATTACCTTCTTCGGACTGATTATCGTGCAGCTTGGGCTGGTGGTACTGCTGTCGATGATGGTGCAGAAGCTCAGTGGGGCCGTCGCTACCGGCATCTTTATGCTTTACTCGGCGCTGACCGGCCTGACCATGGCCAGTATCTTCCTCGTTTACACCTACTCATCCATTGCCAGCACTTTTGTGGTGACAGCGGGGATGTTCGGTGCGATGAGCCTGTGGGGCTACACCACCAAACGTGACCTCAGCGGTATGGGCAGCATGCTGTTTATGGCGCTGATCGGCATTCTTCTCGCCTCGCTGGTGAATCTGTGGCTGAAAAGCACCGCGCTGATGTGGGCAGTGACCTATATCGGTGTGGTGGTGTTTGTCGGGCTGACCGCTTATGACACCCAGAAGCTGAAAAATATCGGTGAGAGTATCAACGTAGAAGATAAAGAGAATCTGCGTCGCTACTCGATTATGGGCGCACTGACGCTGTATCTCGACTTTATTAACCTGTTCCTGATGCTGCTGCGGATCTTCGGAAACCGCCGCTGATTCAACCTTATCACGGTCCGGGCTTATCCCCGGACCGTCTGCCTCATGCCGCCAGATTCTTTACTTTCAACGATTTAGCCCGGCTCTCCAGCCACAGATACAGCACCAGCGCCAGCAGCAGCGGGGCGATAAAATAGAGCAGGCGGTAAGCCAGCAGCGCGGCAATAATCGTGCCGTGGCCCACCGGTTCACCGCGCAGCAGCGCCAGAAACACCGCTTCCAGCACGCCAATTCCGGCAGGAATATGAATAATCACTCCGGCAATACTGCTAATCAGCAGCACGCCCAGCACCTGAGGGAAATCCACCTTCTGCATCAGCAGCAGCCAGATAATTGCCCCCATTACCAGCCAGTTCGCGCTGGAAACCGTAAACTGCACCAGCGCCATGCGCAGCGACGGCAGTGCCAGTTTGTGGCCTTTAATGCTCCAGCGGCGGCGGCGGGAAAAGGCACACAGCAGCAGATAGATAAACACAAACAGCAGCAGCCCGATGCCAATAGTGCGTAAGGTTGCCGACCCGACAAACCATCCGGCGGGAATTTTCACCATACCCGCGCTGAATACAATGCCGGACACCAGCACGTAACCCAGCCAGTTGGTGGCGATACTCAGGGTAAAAATGCGGGTAATGGTGCTGCTGCTTAAGCCCAGCCTTGAGTAGAGGCGATAGCGCATCGCCACGCCACCCACCCAGGTGCTGAGCGTCAGATTGAAGGCGTAACAGATAAACGACACCAGCATCACCTGGCGTTTTTCCAGCTTGTGGCCGCAGCTGGCGCGGCCGATCAGATCGTACACGCCGTAAGTCAGATAGCTGACGATCACCAGCGCCACCGAAGCCAGAACCGCCGTGCGGTTGTAGTTGACGATGGTGTCCAGCACCTCACTCCAGTCAACTTTGCGAGCGTAAATAACCAGCAAAACGATAACCGCGATAAAAAACAGCCAGGTCATCGCCTTTTTCACCGGTTTCCATAAGCGATGGGTTGTCGACATCAGAATTTGGCTCCTTCATTTTCCGTTCCCAGGCGGTCCTGGCTTTCCATCTCAGGCTGCACCGGGGCAGGGACTTCGGCCAGTTTAGGCGTATGGGCAGGTAGCCAACCGGCAATCGCGGGAAAATGGCGCAGGAAGTGGAACACCACCACGTTTTTACTTAACTGCCACCAGCTCTGCGGCGGTAGCTCGCTCTCTTCCACCCGTCGGCAGTCCTCACGCAGCAGGCGCTCAAGGTTATCGCGCACCTGCTGATTAAAGTCGCGGTCGTGGATCATCAGATTGGCTTCCAGATTCAGCGACAGGCTGAGCGGATCGAGATTGCTGGAACCGACGGTGGCCCACTGCCGGTCTTTTACCGCAATTTTGGCGTGCAGCGGGCGGCGGCAATATTCATAAACCTCCACGCCGCCTTTCACCAGAAAGCTGTAGAGCAGCTCTGCACCGACTTTAACGATGGGCATATCCGGTTCACCCTGAACAATCAGCCGCACGCGAACGCCGCGCCGTGCCGCATTGCGCATCTCGCGCAGCAGGCGATATCCGGGAAAGAAGTAGGCGTTGGCGATAATCACATCTTCTTTGGCCGTACGCAGCATCTTGAGGTAATGCTGTTCGATGTCATCGCGGTGATCGCCGTTATCGCGCCAGACCAGCAGCGCCTGCGCGTCACCGGGTGTGGCATTCTGCGCCGGACGATGGCGTCGGGTGCCCCACCAGCGGTGGCCCGAACGCTTGCTGCCGATCTCCTGCTGTACGTAGGCGGCAATATCGGCGACGATGGGCCCTTTCACCTCGACGGCATAGTCCTGCTTAGCCTGCGGGCCAAAGCTGGCGTTGTGCTCCGCCGAATAGTTAATGCCGCCTACGAAGGCAATATCGCCATCGGCGACCACGATTTTCCGGTGCAGGCGGCGGAACAGGTTGGTCCGCATCCCCAGCACCAGCGGGCGCGGATCGTAATACACGAAGCGTATCCCCTCTGCGGTCAGGCTGTTAACGAAAGCGTCAGGCAGATCGGGTGAGCCATAGCCATCCACCATCATTTCGATATGAACCCCGCGCCGGGCCGCAGCCAGAAGTTCAGCGTGCAGCGCCTGGCCGACGTCGTCATCGAACAAAATAAACGTTTCCAGCAGCAGGTTGTGCTGTGCGCGTTGGATCGCACCGAAAACGCGAGGGAAAAATTCTTCGCCGTTCTCCAGCAGCCTGATGGAGTTACCTTCTCGCCAGCCTGGTTTCATAGATGGATTTCCACCGCCAGCGGCGCATGATCGGAAAGATGTGACCACGGGCGCAGCGGAATAGTTTGTGGGCGGCCGATTCCGGCATTCCGCACGTAGATGCGGTCCAGCCGAAGAAGTGGGAAACGTGCCGGGAAGGTGCGCGCAGGTCTGCCATGCCGCTGGCTGAACACTTCTTCCAGCCCGGCCTGGCGTTTCAGGATGGCGTTGGCCCGCTGCCGCCAGTCGTTGAAGTCCCCGGCAATCACCACCGGTTCATCGGGCGGCAGGGCGTTGACCAGCTGGCAAATCATCAGCAGCTGATTGCGGCGATCGGCTTCGCGCAGGCCCAGATGGACGCACATCACGTGCAGCGTTCCCGCTTTGCCGGGCAGGGCAATCTGGCAGTGCAGGACGCCGCGCTTTTCAGTCCCGGCAATCGAGATGTCGCGATTCTCAAATTGGGTAATGGGCAGGCGAGAGAGCACGGCATTCCCGTGATCCCCCTCTGGATAGACGGCGTTGCGGCCGTAGGCGAAATCCTGCCAGATCGAATCCGCCAGAAATTCGTAATGTGGTACGCCGGGCCAGTTTTCCACCTTTAGCGCATGCAGGCGGTGGCTGCCCATCACTTCCTGCAGAAGAACGATATCGGCCCCGGTAGCACGTACTGCATCTCGTAATTCTGGCAGGATAAAACGTCGGTTAAAGGGGGTAAAACCCATATGTGTATTAATGGTCAGGATTTTAAATGAAAATCCTTGCGCATTTTGTGACATAATTAGCGCGCTCTCCCTTTCAACTTGTGAAGAGTAAAGTGTAGTCCTTGTCACAAAAGAGTGCTTAATTGCGCTTTTTTTTGCGGATTTGTCCGAAAGTTGAGTTAGTCTGGAGAACTGCGTTACTGGCCTGTGTCAGTAACATGCTTGGGTGGCCAGTCATGGACCACCGGGAGAAACAAATGAAATGGTCTAATCGTATTCAGATTGTCACTGGGCAAAACTGTTTACACATCGCGCTACACCTGCTGCTGATTGCCGCACTGGTGTGGGGATGGAAGCACCATGCGCTGCTGCAGGTCAGCCTGCTGCTGCTGGCGATGTATGCCAGTGTGTTTGCCGCCATGCTGTTGACGCAGCGTGTGCCGGGTTTGCGGCGCATTGGCGATTTCCTTGAAGATGTTACAACCACTTACTATTTCGGTGCAGCGATGTTAGTGCTGCTGGTACTGTCGCGGGTGATCCACAATAACCTGCTGCTCGGTGCCGTAGGGGTTGTCATGCTGGCCGGCCCGGCGGTTGTTTCGCTGCTGGCGAAAGAGCCGGCGCGTTCGCGCCACCGCCAGCGTTAATCCCAGACGGGCCACTTCGGTGGCCCGTTATTTTATCTGCCGTATACCCCCGCGAAGCCTTCCCCGATACCCGTATCTTTTTTAGGATTTCAGTACCAAGAATAACTCCCTGTAGAGCGTGGGGATCTGCTATAATCTGCCGCTTACGCACCGTGGTTTGTGCTCTCATTCAAGCGTCAGGACAATCCTGGCGTCATATTCTCCCCCTGGAAACTACACCGCTTTGCGGTCAGGGCGGATCCGGAGTCAGTCAACTTTATGTCATTTGATTCTCTCGGCCTTAATGCCGATATTCTTCGCGCTGTTGCTGAACAGGGCTATAACGAGCCAACGCCGATTCAGCGTCAGGCAATCCCGGTAGTGCTTTCCGGTCGCGACCTGATGGCCAGCGCCCAAACCGGTACCGGTAAAACTGCCGGTTTTACCCTGCCGTTGCTGCAACTGCTGAGCAGCAGTAACCCGCACGCTAAGGGCCGTCGCCCGGTTCGTGCGTTGATTTTAACACCAACCCGCGAGCTGGCAGCGCAGGTCGGTGAAAACGTTGCTGAGTACAGCAAATATCTGAACATTCGTTCGCTGGTGGTATTTGGCGGCGTAAGTATTAACCCGCAGATGATGAAGCTGCGCGGCGGCGTTGACGTACTGGTCGCCACGCCGGGCCGTCTGTTGGATCTGGAACATCAGAACGCGCTTGACCTGTCTAAGGTTGAGATTCTGGTGCTGGATGAAGCCGACCGCATGCTGGATATGGGCTTTATTCACGATATCCGCCGTGTGCTGGCCAAGCTGCCGGCAAAACGTCAGAACCTGCTGTTCTCCGCCACTTTCTCTGATGAGATCAAATCTCTGGCGGAAAAACTGCTGCACAACCCGGAGCAGGTGGAAGTGGCTCGCCGCAACACCGCATCTGAGCAGGTTACTCAGCACGTTCATTTCGTTGATAAAAAGCGCAAGCGGGAACTGCTGTCGCAGCTGATTGGTAGCGGCAACTGGCAGCAGGTGCTGGTCTTCACTCGTACCAAGCACGGCGCTAACCACCTGGCCGAGCAGCTGAACAAAGACGGTATTACTGCCGCTGCGATCCACGGCAATAAAAGCCAGGGTGCGCGTACCCGTGCGCTGAGCGATTTTAAAGACGGTAAAATTCGCGTGCTGGTGGCAACCGATATCGCCGCGCGCGGCATCGACATCGAAGAGCTGCCGCACGTGGTGAACTACGAGCTGCCAAACGTGCCGGAAGACTATGTACACCGTATTGGTCGTACCGGTCGTGCAGCGGCGGTGGGTGAAGCGCTGTCGCTGGTCTGCGTGGACGAGCATAAGCTGCTGCGTGACATTGAGCGCGTGCTGAAGCGTGAAATCCCACGAATGGCTATCGATGGCTACGAGCCGGACCCAACGATCAAGGCTGAGCCGATCGTTAACGGTCGTCAGCAGCGCGGTGGCGCAGGTGGCGGCGGTGGTCGCGGTCGCGGCGGTGCGCCGGGCCAGCGTAGTGGTGGCGGCGGACGCAGCGCCGGTGGCAATCGCAGCGGCAACGGCAGCAGCAACAGTAGCGGTAACAACGGTGGCGAGCAGCGTCGTCAGGGCAACGGTGGTGAACAGCGCCGTCAGGGTAACGGCGGCGGTGCGGCTATCGGTTCCGGTGCGGCACGCGGTGCGCGCCCGGAAGGCGGCAACGGTGCAGCACCACGCGTAAACCGTACCCGTCAGCGTCGTGCTAATCCTGGCAACAACGGCTAATTCATTCGGGGGAACCGTCCGGTTCCCCCTTTTACAACCCACAGGTTTATCATGCGCGTGCTACTGGCCCCGATGGAAGGCGTTCTCGATTCGCTGGTGCGTGAACTGCTGACCGACGTCAACGATTACGATCTCTGTATTACCGAATTTTTGCGGGTGGTAGATGCACTGCTGCCGGTGAAGTGTTTTTCTCGTCTCTGCCCTGAACTGGATCACGCCAGCCGGACGCCCTCCGGTACGCTGGTGCGCATTCAGCTGCTGGGCCAGTACCCGGAATGGCTGGCGGAAAATGCCGCGCGAGCGGTGGAGCTGGGCTCATGGGGTGTGGATCTCAACTGCGGCTGTCCGTCGAAAACGGTCAACGGCAGCGGCGGTGGTGCCACGCTGTTAAAAGATCCCGAGCTGATTTACCAGGGCGCGAAGGCGATGCGTGCCGCTGTGCCTGCACATTTGCCGGTGACGGTAAAAATTCGTCTCGGCTGGGATTCCGGCGATCGTCAGTTTGAAATTGCCGATGCGGTACAGCAGGCCGGTGCTACCGAGCTTGCCGTACACGGCCGTACCAAAGAAGACGGCTACAAAGCCGAGCGCATTAACTGGGCGGCGATTGGTGAAATCCGCAAACGCTTAACGATTCCGGTGATCGCCAACGGCGAAATCTGGGACTGGCAGAGCGCGCAGGACTGCCTGGCGGCGACAGGATGCGATGCGGTCATGATCGGACGTGGCGCGCTGAACGTTCCCAACCTCAGCCGGGTGATCAAGTACAACGAGCCGCGTATGCCGTGGAACGACGTCGTGATGCTGCTGAAGAAATACGTACTGTTGGAAAAACAGGGCGATACCGGCCTGTACCACGTCGCGCGCATCAAGCAGTGGCTGGGCTATCTGCGTAAGGAATACGAAGAAGCCAGCGGGCTGTTTGCCGAAATTCGTGCGCTGAGCACCTCAAAGGATATTGCGCAGGCGATTGGCAATATTACCCTGAAGTAAACGTCCATCAGGACTATCGCCGCCTTTTGTAACCGGGGAACTCTCCTTTTGCCAACAGAATGACTCCGGCCAGCGCCCGATGCCAGTAATCATCACCACTTTGCCCTGAAATTGCAGGGCAAATTGGTGGGTGGATTAACGTATTCTGCCGGAGCCTCCACGGAAAGTGCGTTTAACATTCGCTGCTGGCAACAAAAATCCTCTTTTTGACATAACTTATCGTGATTCTTCGCGGGATCTGTTAGCAAGCTAAGGGTATGATATAGCGACTATTACAACCTGTTTTGGCTCTGCTATGTCTGCAATTCCGGCATTAACCAATGCCCAGCTTAATAAACGCATTATCTCCGTCGTGGTTTTTACCTTTTTCTGTTACCTCTCTATCGGCCTGCCGCTGGCGGTGTTGCCGGGCTATGTGCATAACCAGCTGGGATACAGCTCGTTTGTTGCCGGGCTCATTATCAGCCTGCAATATTTCGCTACGCTGATTAGCCGTCCGCAGGCCGGTCGCTATGCCGATCTGCTTGGACCGAAAAAAGTGGTGCTGGCCGGGCTGGTGCTGTGCGGTGCCAGCGGTGCGCTGAGCATTCTGGCGGTGATATTTAATAGCTCTCCGCTGGTCAGCCTGCTGCTGCTTGCCATGGGAAGGGTGGTGCTGGGCTTCGGTGAAAGCCTGACGGCTACCGGATCGATCCTGTGGGGGATTAATGTCGTCGGCACGGTGCAGAGTGCACGCGTGATCTCCTGGAACGGCGTGGCGACCTATCTGGCCATGGCAATGGGCGCACCGCTCGGCGTGATGCTGAATTCGCTGTTTGGTATTCCTGGCTTTGCCGGACTGATCGTGGTGATGGCGATTCTCGGCTTCTGGATGGCAACGCGCCGGCCGGCGGTCAAAGTGCAGGTGGGCGAACGCACGTCGTTCAGCCAGGTGTTTGGCAAAATCTGGATCTACGGCCTGTGTCTGGGGCTGGGCACGGTGGGCTTCGGTACGATTGCCACCTTTATCACCCTCTATTTCAGCCATCACGGCTGGAGCGGCGCGGCCTTCTCGCTGACGCTGTTCAGCTGCGGATTTATTCTGATGCGCCTGCTGTTCAACAACAGCATCAGCCGCTTTGGTGCGATGCGCGTATCGCTGGTGTCGTTCACGATCGAGTGCGTCGGCCTGTTGATTATCTGGCAGGCGAGCAGCGTATGGATGGTGGATCTGGGGGCGTTTCTCACCGGTTCCGGCTTCTCACTGATTTTCCCGGCGCTGGGCGTGGAAGCGATTCGGCGCGTGAAGCCGCAAAATCAGGGATCGGCACTGGGGCTTTATTCTGCCTTCCTCGACTGCGGTCTGGGGATCACCGGGCCGCTGGCTGGCTTACTGATTGGGCACTGGGGAATTGATGCTATCTATCTGGCTGCGGCGGGCGTGGTGCTGATTGCGCTGGCGCTGATCGTGAGAATGCTGATGCGGGGGGACGGTCGATCCCCCCAGCCGGGTCAGTAAATTTCCGGTACGATCATCTCTTCCGGCACCGGGTTGCGGCGATACTCATCGTGACGCTCCCGGTGCGGCAGGGTGATAGTTTTCTGCTCCGTGTCCTCATACGGGATCTGGCGCAGCAGATGGCTGATGCAGTTCAGGCGCGCTTTCTTTTTGTCCACGCCCTGCACGATCCACCACGGGGCTTCATCAATATTGGTGCGCTCCAGCATTTCTTCTTTCGCCTCGGTGTACTCTTCCCAGCGGCGGCGGCTTTCCAGGTCCATCGGGCTGAGCTTCCACTGTTTTAACGGGTCGTGGATGCGGCTGAGGAAGCGCAGTTCCTGTTCTTCATCGGTAATGGAGAACCAGTATTTAACGATCTGAATTCCACTGCGCGTCAGCATCTTTTCAAACTCCGGCACGCTGCGGAAAAACTCTTCCACTTCCTGTTCGTTGCAGAAACCCATCACCCGCTCAACGCCCGCACGGTTGTACCAGCTGCGGTCAAACAGCACCATTTCCCCTGCGGCCGGAAGGTGAGCAATATAGCGCTGGAAATACCACTGGGTGCGTTCCCGATCGTTAGGTGCGGGCAGGGCAGCAACGCGGCAGGTGCGCGGGTTAAGGCGCTGGGTAATGCGTTTAATCACCCCGCCTTTGCCGGCGGCATCGCGGCCTTCAAAAATAATCACCAGGCGGTGGCCGGTGCGGGTGACCCACTCCTGCAGCTTGACCAGTTCACCCTGCAGGCGCAGCAGTTCGCGGAAATAGTGCTTACGCCAGGCTTTTTCACCCGGTTCAGGCTCGCGGCCGTCGCCAAAACGCAGATCGTCAAGCTCCATCTCCAGCTCTTCGTCGTAGCTGTCGTAGAACTCCTGCAGCAGGCGCTGGTTAATATTCTCAATGGAGAAATCATTACCTTGCATCGCCATTCTCGCTTACCCCCGGTAAGGTTAAAAAGTAGTCATTGTGCTGTTAAACAGAATTACTCTCCGGTAATACGCAGTTTTTATGACAAAGAAATGACGAAGCGGGCGAATAAATGCGCACCCGGCGACAACGGTAACAAAACTGTCATCTGCATAGGTCAGGATAGGGTTATTGCGGCCCTGTTTTAGCCTGGTAAAACTATGACTCAACGCCTGCCGCTGGTGCGGCAAAAACCCGACTTTAGTGATGATGTTTCCGGCCTGATTTATGGCTATCAGTTTTTCAACGGCCGCGAGCCGCAAAGTTTAACCGTACAGCAGTCGTGTGAAGCATGGAACAGCCAGAACAGCGCGGAAGATAGCTTTCTGTGGCTTCACGTTAATCTGAATCACGCTGCTGCCGCGCGCTGGCTGCAAACGCATTTTGCCGTAGATGAAGAGTTCTTCGACGAAATCCAGCACGGTTCACACAGTACCCGCATTGAGCGGCAGAACGATGCGCTGATGGCGGTGCTGAACGACGTGATTTTTGATGCGCGTGAAAGCGGTGAGGAGACTGCCACGCTGTGGATCTGGTGCCGGGCGGGGCTGGTGGTCAGCGCCCGCTTTAAGCCGGTCAGGCTGGTGGAGCGGTTACAGCAGAAGCTGATTGCCATGGACCTGCGATCGCCAACCGAGCTGCTGGCCCAGCTGCTGGCGGAACAGGAAGATGTACTCGGTTTGATCGTGCGCCAGTCGAATCAGTATGTCGATCAGATTGAAGAGAGACTGTTAGGTCAGCATATCAAAAGCAATCGCGCAGAGCTGGGCAGACTGCGGCGCACCCTGCTGCGTTTTCAGCGCCTGCTTGCCCCGGAGCCGGCAGCGCTTTTTCGGCTGATAAACCGGCCTCCCGGCTGGCTGAACCCCAGCGTGGTGCAGGATCTGCGGCAGTTTACCGAAGAGTTTACTGTGGTACTGAACGACCTTAATGGTTTGACCGAACGTATCCGTCTGCTGCAGGAAGAAGTGGCCGCGCAGCAGTTGGAGCAGAGCAACCGCACGCTGTTTACCCTGACGCTGATTACCGTGCTGGCGCTGCCCATTAATCTGGTCGCCGGTTTTTTCGGCATGAACGTAGGAGGGATACCGCTTTCAGGTAACCCGCATGGTTTCGTGCTGTTAGTGATGCTGGTGATGGTGTTTAGCTGTGCGGCGGCCTGGCTGGTGCTTCGGCGGCGGGAGCCGAGATAAAAAAAAGGGAAAGGGTGGCATCCTTTCCCGGTGGAAATGCTGGCCGAGACACAAACGCCAGCGGTGAGAACAACACGGGTTCTCCAAAGCCTATTGTTGTCGAGGGCATCAGCAAATTAACGCTAACGCAGCATTAAGCTAATGCGATTAGCCTGGTCAGTACGAGTCATTCCGTGCGCTTGTGCGTATTTTCGTTAATTAAATCAGACAGTAAGATATGGCCTAATTCAAAGTGATTATATAAGTTGCGGGCGATCAAAAAGGAGCAGGGCGCGATTCGAAGATGTGCAGCTGAAGGTGTCCGCAGCCATCCGGGAGAGGGCGTTCATAATTCTGCAAGTGAAGATTTATGGCATAAAAAAACTGCACCTTAATCAGCGGCTGTAGCCGCCTTTCAGGTGCAGTTTTTAATCACCGGGCCAGTGAGCGGCCCCTGATGCGAATCAGGATTTCGGCGTGCTGTAGATTGGGCCTGGCTGGCTCAGACCAGGAATGGTTTGCGCGTTGCTTTCAGCGGGTGCATCGGTCGCTGCCGGTGCAGACTGCTCGGTGGCTGGCTGCTCCGCCGCGGCCTGTTCAGCGGGTTGCTGTGCTGCGGCAGTGGCATCACCGGTAGCTGAATCAATCACGTTGGCACCCTGCGGGGTGACCGGCGTCATCGGCTCTTCTTTCGGCAGTGCACCTTCCTGCTCTGGGACAGCAACCGGAGCGGTGGCATCGGTTTCACCGTTTACTTTTACCGGCATACCGGAACGGGTTTTCAGCGCGTCTTCCATGCTGGTGGTGTTAACGCTGGCATCGCTAACCACTTTCGTTACCGCAGCGGTAAGCGTCAGTGGAACCGGCTCGCGTGACTGGAACTGCTCTTCAGTCTGCGACAGCGGGTTGTGGATCTCGACATAGCGTGAACCGTCCGGCTCGACCGTTGCCTTAACAGGCTGATCGATAAACTGCACACGTGTACCAACCGGCACGTTGTCGAACAGCCATTTAATATCGTCAGCGCGCAGACGTACGCAGCCGTGGCTTACGCGCAGGCCGATACCAAAGTTGGCGTTGGTGCCGTGGATGGCGTACAGGCGGCCAATATACAGCGCATAAAGACCCATTGGGTTATCCGGGCCAGCCGGGAAAACGGCAGGCAGAGATTCACCGCGCGCGGCGTACTCTTCGTGCATTTTCTTGGTCGGGGTCCAGGTCGGGCCGTCTTTTTTACGCTGAACGGACGTGGTCCAGTTAACCGGCGTATCTTTACCTAATTCACCGATGCCGATTGGCAGCACGACAACGGTTTTCGTGCCTTTCGGATAGTAGTAAAGGCGCATTTCGGCGCTGTTGATCACAATGCCTTCACGCGGAGCATCTGGCAGGATCAGCTGCTGAGGAATGATCAGTTTAGTGCCCGCTTTCGGCAGATAAACGTCAACCCCTGGGTTCGCTTCCAGAAGGTTGCTCAGCCCCATCTGATACTGGGCAGCAAAGGCTTCTAGCGGAAGCTTGCTGTCTTCAGGAATAGTGATTTCCAGATTCTGTCCGGTCAGGCGGCTGTTGGCGGCCGGAAGCGGATAAACCACGGCTAAGGCTGAGTGGCTGAACGCCGCTGCGGCCAGAAACAGGGTGACAAATGCACGGATGCTTTTTTTCATATTATTTCAGGTGTAGCGCCATGTAGACTGTTGATAAACGACCCAATACTGGTCAACTGTGACCGGCTGCACATTATATGTTCATAATGGCCTCGGATGAAACCAGGATTTATCTTTGTTGAACTTTCTTTACGAAGAATTGTCTGCAATGCCACCAAATCGTGGTGAATTTTCACCCGAGCCAGCGTCAACAACGACCTCAGCGATATTTCCTCTCAGTTAATTCTGAAGAAAACACCACATCATTCAGTCAAGGTAGCAGAACCCGCACGATGTTAAAGCCCCTGAAGCGGTAAGGGCACGTCGATAAGCACAATAAAGATCGTGTTCTTTATTAACTAACCAGAACGGGGATGTGCGCTTTGGTGTGAGTGTGACCAGAAACATTGCGGATGGTGACGATATCGGGGCGGAAAGTCCGCCCCGTCAACGATTGAATAAATGTTGTCATGCCTCAGACCATGATGCTCCTAATGCCGGTCGTAACGTCTACCGGCACGGCAAAGCATTACTGGCCGATTGCAGCACGTTCCAGGCTGGCTGGTAGCGCCTGCTGTTCGCGATCGGCCGCAAGCTGGCGCATATCATCCCACCACTGTTGCCATTTCTCCGCCACTACCGGGCTAAAGAAGCGTGCCGCGCTGCGTGCAGCGGCTCCGCGCATGGTGCGCAGTTTGCCCGGATGCTCAAGCAGATCGATCAGCGTATCCGCCAGCGCCTGCTCGTTGCCGTCTTCAACCAGCACGCCTGCCTTGAAGTTGCTCAGCAGATCGCGCGGGCCGTAATCGACGTTAAAGCTGACCAGCGGTGTACTGTAGGCCAGCGCTTCCAGGCCAAACAGCGAGAAACCTTCCTGGTCGGAACACAGTACCGCGCAGCAGGCCTGGCGGTGGATGTCTTCAACATCGGCGGAGAATCCATTGATATGGATATTTTTCGTCAGGCCTTTGTCCTGCACCTGCTTAATCAGGCCAGCACGCAGTGGGCCAACGCCCCAGGTATGCAGCTGCGCATCCGGCACCGCCTTCAGCACTTTTTCAAATACTCGCAGTAGTAGCCCGTGACGTTTCTCCTCGGAGTAGCGGGCCATGTACACCACATTTTTACTGGCCTTCTTGCTGATTTTCTTCGCTGCCTGCGGGTTATCAATATGGTTTGAAATGGTGCGCAGGCGCTGAG
Organism: Erwinia sp. INIA01; assembly: GCF_025947915.1. Lineage (NCBI taxonomy): Bacteria > Pseudomonadati > Pseudomonadota > Gammaproteobacteria > Enterobacterales > Erwiniaceae > Erwinia > Erwinia sp. INIA01. The sequence goes on along the minus strand of NZ_JAPDNC010000004.1, from coordinate 432,623 downwards.
CCGGGAAACCGCCGTTAAGCAGCGCCTGGTGCTGCCCGTCGGTCAGCACCACCAGCTGGTCAATGTTTTTCTCGTTGTCGAGGACGCGCGCATAGCCCGCTTTCAGCTTGCCATCGGCCAGCAGGTGAGTGGAGTGGAACAGCGAGGTCAGCGTGCCGTTGCAGTGCAGGTGTGGCGCAAGGCGGATAAATTCACTCCATGGACGGTTTTTATCCACCAGGAAGTGCCATTCGGTACGCGGATCGAGGCACATGATCGCCATCGCTGCGACAAACGCCGCGTCGCTGCGCCAGCTCAGTTTCTCGCCGTTTGGCTGGCCGACTTCAATGCTGGACAACAGGCTGCTCTGCTGGCGCTGGGTATAGTGCTTGCGCAGAACGATACGCTGACGGCTGTCGACATAATCTTCAAAGCTCAGCTCGCCTTCACGTCCCGGCAGCGCATACTGCAACACGCGCAGCGGCGCGTCTTTAGCCCCCGTTGAACGTAACAGCACGCCCTGCGGGATCGCCGCCAGCGACGCGAGTTTTTTGCTATCGCAGAGCGGCGACAGCCACTGATAAATGCTCATCACCTGAGTCTCTGCCGGCAGCTTACCGGCCGCCTTAAAGGCTTCCGTGGTTTCTTCCAGCACCGGGTTAAACGATGAAATCAGGATGGTCGGCACCACGCCAAGATACTCTTTAAACAGCCTGACGCGGCGCATCGTCGCCACTTCAATGCCGTTACCGACGTTGCGCAGGTTTTCGCACAGGAACAGCACGCGTGGATCGCCTGATTTGCGCGGGCCACCGCGCGCGGCCAGGGCCTTAGCCGCTACCGAGGCCTTCACAGCGGCAGCCTGTTCATGGGATGGCTGACGGAGGTAGTTATGGTAGGCGACATAGCCAGACAGATAGTGTTCAACATCATCGATCCTCACTCGGAAGCTGTGGTGGCGGATAAAGAAGCTGCCAACAATACGCTCGGGGTTTTTAAAGAACATCGCCAGTTCCGGCCAGAAGAAGCCGTTCAGCAGGTAGCGGGCGCGGAACTCCAGCGCCTCGTAGAATTTGTTCAGGTCGAAGTCAAACAGCAGATGGGCGTGGCGCTCATCGGCGGCCATCCGCACGATCATTTTCTGCGCCGCCATCATCAGCTCAAGCAGCGTCGGGAAAGTGGTGATGCGCGTCAGCACAAAATTCAGATAGTCGCGTACGTTATCCAGTCCGAACTTGAAATAGCGCTCTTCCGGGCGGTACAGCGTCAGTTCATTAACGCAGTAGCTCAACCAGTGGTCGTGTGCCTGCCAGTGTTTATTCTCAATAAAGTAGTCAAACGCGCGCTCGACGATCTCCAGCCAGCGCGGATTGCGTGTAATGCCGTACAGCCGCATCAGCGCAAACGCCGCTTCACCGTCGTAATAGATGATGCGCTGTTCCGCCTTCACCGACAGGCTGGGGAAGTTCAGCACGTGGACAAACGACTTCTTATCGGTCTGCATAAAGCCGATGCCGTTTGCCAGCCGTTCCATCTGTGCCAGATAGCGTTCATCGCCGGTCAGTTCGGTGTATTTTGCCATCGCCAGAATACAGACGGCGTTACCGCCCAGCTTGATCTCATTTCCCGTATCCACGAGGAAATCGGCATCGCTGCCGTCCGGCAGTTTGCGCGTGTGGATCAGCTTGCCGGTCAGGTAGCGCAGCGAGCGCTCAACGGCTTCCATCTGCTGCGGCTGCTGGCTTTTCTCCCAGCCTTCCAGCAGGGCATAGGTGGAACTGGCGTGGCGCAGCGCGTTGTAGGAGTCGATAGGGCGGTCAAAGCAGGGGAACCAGCCGTAATAAAATTCACCGGATGATTTTACCTGTTCGGCCAGGAAGCTGGTGGCGCTGTTAATCACTTCAGGCAGCGTTTCACCCGGCCAGTTATCGATGCGGCGATAGCCCGCGTTGAGCCCGCGATTTTCCAGCGGCAGGGTCTGAGTACCGTCGGTAAATACGCCGCTGGTGGTAAAGCACCAGATGGTTTCATCATCACGCTGCGGCCACTTGAGCGGCTGGCCAAAACGCTGGCGGCCATAGCTGGCCAGATTAATCACGTTCGGCGTTGCCAGGTTTTTATTGCCTTCATACAGTACGGCGTTGGCGCACAGTTCCTGAGGCAGCATGGCGAGGGTGAACTGGCTGTCCAGCGACAGCCCGCAGCCGAAGTAATTACGCTTGGTTTTGCCGAATTCACGCTGCAAATCTTCCCAGCTCACCGCGCGCACCTGATCTACCACGTCAACCCGTAGCCAGAGTGGTGCGCGGCTCTGTTTTTTATTCCATTTTTGCAGCGCTCCCGCGCCTTCACTCCAGGCCTGTTCAAAACTGTTGCCGCTGGCGATATGGACATGCGCACGTTTATTACCGTGACAGAGACTGAAAAAGAGTACCCAGCCGGGATGACCTTCCGGCAGTGCTGTGGTCGTCATGCTTTCGGCAGAAACACGGGCTGCCTGCAATAGTTTGCTTAATGACATCTCATCTCCTCCAGAGACTATTAACGCTCTCTGAGCGCTTCTTTTACGCGGTTAAACGGTTTAAACAGGTAATCCATCACGGTTTTCTCGCCGGTTTTAATATCCACCGACGCGATCATTCCGGGTGAAATGGAGAATCGTTTGCCATTTTTATTCTGCAAATAGTCGACGTCCGTGCGGATAAATACGCGGTAGTAGTAAATTTCCGGCTTCACTTCGTCCTGGATGGTATCCGGAGAAATGGTCTCAACCACGCCGTGCAGCCCGCCGTAGATGGCGTAATCGTAGGCGCTGATCTTAACCAGGGCGTCCTGGCCGGGGTGGATAAAGGCAATGTCGCGCGGTGACAGGCGGGTTTCAATCAGCAGGCGATCGTCCAGCGGGACAATCTCCATCAGATCGCCATTAGGGGGGATTACGCCGCCGATGGTGTTCACTTTGATATTTTTAACGATGCCGCGTACCGGCGAGCGCACGGTCAGGCGATCGACTGAATCGGAACGTCCTTTTATCACTTCCGCCAGCGAGTCGGCTTCCGCATTGGCCTTCGCCATCTCTTCCCGCGCCTGCACGTAGTATTGCGAACGTAGATCGGTCAACTTCAGGTCAAGGTCCGCTTTCTGACGGCGCAGGCGCAGCACTTCCACGTTACTGGCAGCACCCGTGGTGGCCAGTCGCTCGGTGATTTGCAGCTCGCGTTTTACCAGGTCCAGCGCTTCATTGATTTGTGTTTCCGACCCTTTCAGCTGTGCGCGTCGGGTGTTATACAACCGGGTTTCGGTCGCTTTCAACGATTCATATTTATCCAGCTCGGCCGGGAAGGTCAGCGGCAGGTCGTTAACTTCCGCCGTCAGACGAGAGGCTGAAGCCAGTGCCGCTCTGTAGCGCGCCGCGCTTTCACCAACGTTGGACTGCGAGCGCGTCGGGTCCATCCAGGCGACAATTTCTCCCGCTTCAACCCGGGAACCTTCACGCACGTTCAGGCCGCCGAGGATCCCGCCGTCCAGCGACTGTAGCACCTGCTCTCGGGTGCTGGGGATCACCTTACCGGTACCGTTTGAGACTTCGTCCAGCGTGCCAAACCATGCCCAGACGCCGATCACCGCCAGCATCAGTCCGCAAAGCCAGACAATCCGCGTTGCGCCGGAGAGTTTGACTTCATCGCTGTGAATGCCATCAACATCATCCGCCAGCGAGATGGCCGCGGCATTGTAGGTTGGAGCAGGTAGGCGCGCCGCGTCGAGCGTGGCGGGCAAATCAGGCAAATTTGCTTTCATCACCGATCTCCTGAGTACGTTTTTTCTCTTCGGCGCGATTCATCGCTTTATCCTTCGGTGCATCCATAACCAACTGACCGTCTTTCAGAACCAGTACCCGTTCAGCCAGCTCCAGTACGGCGGCACGGTGGGTGGCAATAATCAGCGTGCGGCCGGCCAGCCAGCCGCTCAGGCGCTGCAGGAAGTCACGTTCGGTGTGTTCATCCAGAGAGGCGGTAGGTTCATCAAGCAGGACAATATTGGGATCGCGCAGCAGCATACGCGCCAGCAGAATGGACTGACGCTGCCCGCCGGACAGGCCCAGCCCGCCCTCCATAATTTTATGTTCCAGTCCCAGCGGCAGGCGCTTGATAAAGTCTGCGGCACCGCAGACTTCCAGTACCGCAAAGATATCCTCGTCGCGGGCATGAGGGGCACCCATCGTCAGGTTATCGCGCAGCGTACCGTGGAACATGCGGGCGTTCTGCGTCAGCAGGCCGACATTGCGGCGCAGGTCGGCCACGTCGATATGCGGCAGGCTAAGGTTATCTAACCGCAGCTCACCTTCAGCCAGCTCAACGCCACCGGCCAGCGCCTGTAGGAAGGTGGATTTACCGGCCCCGTTACGGCCGAGTACCGCAATACGCTCGCCGCGGCGAATCTCCAGCTTGGCTACACGCAGCGGTATCTGATTGGAATCCAGGTCGTAGCGGAACACAGCGGATTTGAACTGGTAGTCGCCATACAGCGTGGCGCAGTGGACGCGGGCTTCATCGCCGCCGTTTTCCACCGGTAGCTGCATGATGTTATCCAGACCGTCCTTCGCCGATTTGACCTGCTGCCAGCGTGCCAGCACGCCGCACAGGCTGGTCATCGGCGCAATCATGCGTGAGGAAAGCATCGAGGCCGCAACGATCGCACCGGTGGTAATTTCACCCTCAATCACCATCGGGGCACCGATCATCACTACCGTGGCATAGACAAGATTCTGTACCGTCATCCCCCAGCTGATCAGTCCCTGGGTCAGGCGGCGGGTTTTTAAACCGGACTGCGCGGTGATCTGAATATAGCTGTTCCACTGCTGCTGGAAGCGCTGCTCGGCCTGCATCAGCTTGATATCTTCCAACCCCTGCAGGCTTTCTACCAGAATGGCGTTACGCAATGTGGTTTCCAGCGAGGACTGACGCGCCAGCCGGGCCAGTTTCTTTTGCAACAGCAGGCCGGGAACCAGCATCAGGATGGTGGCGACCGGCGCGATCCACGCCAGATGTGGAGAAATCACCACCAGAACGCCCATAAATAGCAGGAAGAACGGCATATCGACGATGGCGGAAACGGTACTGGAGGTGACCATTTCTCGCACCTGCTCCAGCTCGCGAACCTGTGAAATAAAGCTGCCGGTAGAGCGGGGGACCGCACTGTTACGCAGGCGCAGCGCGTGGCCAAATACCCGGTCAGAAACGCGCAAATCGGCGCGTTTTCCCAACAGATCGGTAATATGCCCGCGGGCAATACGCATAACAAAGGAGAACAGAATCGCAATCATCACGCCGCCAAACAGCACATACAGCGTTGGGTACGATTGCGCCGGGATCACCCGGTCATAAACCTGCATCGAGAAAACGATGCCGGACAGCGCCATAATATTGATGATCAGCGAGGCCAGCATGACATACCAGTAGGGGCGGATATCGCGCAGGACCAGGTTGCGCAGCCAGTTCGGCGTGTATTCAGCCAGATAGCGATCGGCACGGATATCTTTTGCCACAGCGACCGGGCGGAAGGCGGCAATATGGCGGATTTCCGGCAGCAGTTCGGAAAACGGCAGTTGGGTCACCAGCTGGGCGTCGCTGATAAAGCTGACGCCGACGGTGTCCAGGCCGTCATAGCTTTCGATAATTCCCACCTGGCCGTCTTTCAGCTGGCTCACCAGTGGCAGCCGCCAGTTAGAGATCTCACTGTCTTTTTCATTCAGCAAACGCCCTGACAGCCCGGCCTGGCGACCGAGGTTCTGGATCACGGAAGCCAGTGGTTTATCCATCTGCCAGCTGGCCGCAGCCTGCAGGCCGCCGGGGGAGTATTCCAGACGGTAGTGTCTGGCGATGTGTCCAATGGCAGTCACCCAGTCGTGAAGATGGCTTTTCTCATTATTATTCTCGCCGTTATCGGGTTCGAGAGGTTCCTGGTGCAGCTGACTCATGGTTGGATCTCCACCTGCTGGATCTTCTGGTTATCCAGTGCAAAGGCACTTCGGATATGCCCCGTGCTGTACAGACAGTCCAGCTGCAGCGTGCGCAGCTGGGCGATGGTCTGCTGCTCGGTAAAACGGGACTGATAAATTTCCTGCTCGGCGTTCAGCACGTCGAGCAGCTGACGGGTGCCAAGCTGCAGATACTGCTGTTGATACAGCTCGCGGGTTTTTTCACCGAGTGCCTGCTGGCGGGCCTGAATGGCCAGCGTCGTGCTGAGGCTCATCGACTCATTCTGCGAAGCGCTGAGCTGCTGACGTGCATCCAGGCGGGCAGAGCGAACCATTGCATTAGCGGCTTCCAGCGTGTGTGCTGCCGCTGCGCGCTGCGCGTCCAGACCGCCGCCCTGATACAGCGGCATCTGCACCCGCACATAGGCAGAGTACTGAGTACGATCCAGCGACTGATTATTTGGATAGCGATCGTTGAGGTAGTGAGTGACTTCCGGCTCCAGGGAGATGGTCGGCATCCGCTGGGCATTGGCATAATCCAGCTGGGCCTGTGCCTGATTGGCTTGTGCCCAGGCCGCCAGCACGGAAGGTATTAAGCGATCGTCAACCTGGGTAACTTCACAGGCTTTCCCCAGCTTTGTGGGGAAATCATTATTGACGCGGTTTACAGCTTTCCAGCCAAGATAGGTGGCCAGCGTTGCGCGCCAGCGGTCAAGGTTAGCGCGATACTGCATCAGCGTAGCGCGTGCGCCTTCAATACGTGTGTTGGTCTGTACCACATCGGAGAGGGAACTGGCCCCCTGATCGTTACGTTCACGTGCCAGGCCGCCGATGGTGTTGAGCGAGTCCAGCTGCGCCTGCGCGATAGCAACCAGTTCCTGATAGCCCTGAACCTGAACGAGTGCGGCGGCCGTATCATGAGCGACCTGATCGATGCTCACCAATACTTTAGCCTGCTGTTGTGCCACGCCGGCATTCGCTGAACGCACCGAACTGTCGACTTTACCGAAGTCATACAGCATCTGCGATAGCGAAAGCACCAGCGACGGGCTGTAACCGTGTCCACTGTACGTGTTGGTAATGCCGTTGTTCATTCCACCGCTGATTTGCGGGTAGTACTTGGAGCGGGCGTAATTGACCTGCTCGTTCTGCTCAAACAGCTTGCCCACCTGTTCACTAATCGCGGGGTGCCACTGTACCGCGCGCTGTACCGCTTTGGTGATATCAAGGGGTTGCGAGCTATTTTCGATAATGGGTTCGGTGATTTCACCGTTAAGACTGGGTAATTCCTGTTGTGAAACTAGATATTGTGCGCTGATGCGCGAGGAGGAATCTTCATCCAGCTCTTCGGCCTGGGCCGGAGCCAGTGGAAATAAAGCACCGGTCAGCATTAATAAGCCTGCCGTACTGCGTTTTACGCGACGAATCATAGAAATTCTTTTTCCTGTTCGCTGTTGCTGATCTCTTACATGCTTCACCCGTCTGCGGGGTTTTACTGTTGTAACATTTAACAATCCGCGTACTCCTTCAGGCAAACCGTAACAGGAAACGGGGGTGCGGCAGCCCTTGGCTACACTACCCCCGTTAGTAAATAACGTTACATTTTTTGGCACATCCCTGTGCCACTGAAATATCCCTCAAACATTAGTTACACGGAAGTATTGTGCTGTTGCAGCAATTCGTCCAGGGTAACGGTCACATTTTCGAGAGTAATCAGTTCGGTTGAGTCGTACTGCGTTCCTGCACCGTCACGGTCAATCGACACCACGGTATTGCCGTCGTCGGTATGTTCTACCGAGACATAGTTACCGATGGTGGCGGCCGAACCGTCCCAGCCCTGCAGCAGTTCACTGACATCGATGTGATCTTCACCGACGGTGAAGTCGGTCCAGGTATCCGCACCGTTGCCGCCGGTTGAATCATCTTGATCCAGCAGGTGATAAACCACCGTGTCTGCTCCGTCACCCAGCGTGAAGGTGTCGTTGTAGGCACTGCCAGAGACAGAGTCGTCTTCACTGGTGCCGTTGATTGTTGGAGCCAAATCAATGGTCAGTGAATTCAGCGTTACCGTTCCATCGGTGTCGGTCAGGGTGTAAGAGAACACCTCTTTGCTGGTGATATCAGCCGCTGTAATTCCTTCGTTAAGTGCATAACTATAGGAACCGTCAGCGTTGATAGTCAGCGTTCCGTACAGACCGTCAACCGTGGTGGTTGCCGTACCGGTTTCACTCAGGCTGATGCCATCAATACCCAGCGTTGCGCCGGCATGATTGGTGGTATCCGCATCGTGAACGTTGCCGTGCACAGACGTATCACCGTCCAGACCGTCGAGTGAATCCAGCGCCATCAGCGAGCTGACCGTAGCCACACCGTTGTGCAGCGTGATTACCAGGTTAGCGCCGGACGTGACGCCGTGATGGTCGACAATCTGATAGCCAATGGTGACAGTTGGCGGTAGCGCGGTCACTTTCACACCCGAGTTCAGCGTATAGGTGTAAGCACCAGCCTGATTAACCAACAAGGTTCCGTATGTTGTGGTAATCGAGGTGAAGCCCGTTGCGTTCAGCGTTGTACCGTTAACGGTGGTGACATGTGCCCCCGCTGGAATGCTACCGTTAGCTGCAGTGGTATCATTCGTCAGCAGATTTCCGTCAACATGAGCGGTTTGTGTCACCACGGATGTTGTTGTGTCAGAACCCACTGTCAGGGTGTTGGTGGTTAGGGCATTAACGCCGGTTGATGACAGCACAACGATATAATTGCCCGCACTCGGTACGGTAAAGGATGCCGAACCTGTTCTCGGTGTTGCTGAGAGGAGTGGCACAGTATAGATATTGTGACTTTCAACCTTGCTGTAAGTCCCATTCGCGTTTTGTACATACAGAACGGCACTGACAGTAGATGCAACCTGCAGACCTGTAACTGTACCTGTAACGTTAATGGTACGAGAGTCACCGGCACCGACAGAGAACGTCAGGTGAGGCTGATTGCCGAGCAGTGTAACGGTGAGCAGGTCAGCGAGGTTCACACCCAGAAGCGCCTGTCCACTAGCTGGAGCGATGGTGGTTGGACTGGTCACCGTATTACTCTGGGTGGAGAAGTTAACCTGGCCCGCATCGTCATGTGCCGAGACAAGAACCGCCCCATTAACATGCCCAGCCGTAGATGGGTTATTCGCGGCATCAGTCAGTGTTACCGACAGCTGCGTGCCGTTAGTCTGTGCCGCTGTCAGATTCACGGTGAAGGTACCGTTTTCTCCAACTTTCACGTTCGCCGGGCTGATGGTATTGCCGTTAACATCTTTCACCGTCACCGTTGAGCCAGGCTCACCGGTACCCGTCAGCACCGTACCTGCCGCATTGATTGACAGCGCGGTTGGTGTATCCGGTGGCGTTGAGTCGTGAGCGACGATCGGTGCAGTTGGCGATGGGTTGCCCGCTTCATCGGTCTGCAGCACGGTCAGCGGCTGGCCGTTGGTCTGAGGTGAAGACAGGGTGACGGTAAAGCTACCGTTTTCCCCAACAACCGCACCCGCTACGCTAATCACGTTATTGTTAGCATCGCGTACGGTGATGGAGGCACCCGGTTCGCCGGTACCGGTAATCGTCAGACCATCCTCAGTGATACTCAGACCCGTTGGCGCGATTGGTGGCGTGGTATCGCCCGCATCAACGGTGGCCGGCTCGGACGGGTTACCCGCTTCATCGGTCTGAATGACGGTCAGCGTCTGGCCGTTAGTCTGCGCAGATGTCAGATTGACGGTGAAGTTACCGTCTTCGCCTACCACAGCACCCGCTACGCTAATCACGTTATTGTTAGCATCGCGAACGATGATGGAGGCACCCGGCTCACCCGTACCGGTGATGCTCAGGCCGTTTTCCGCTACCACCAGATCGTCAACCTGTGCCGGAGGCGTGGTATCGCCCGCTTCAACGGTTGCCGGTTCGGATGGGTTGCCCGCTTCATCGGTCTGGGTCACGGAGAGGGTTTCGCCGTTGGTCTGAGGCGTGCTCAGATTCACGGTGAAGTTACCGTCTTCGCCCACCACAGCACCCGGGACACTGATAATGTTGCCGTCAGCATCACGAACGGTGATGGAGGCACCCGGTTCACCGGTACCCGTAATGCTCAGTCCGTCTTCTGCCACTTCCAGATCGTCAACCTGTGCCGGAGGCGTGGTATCGCCTGCTTCAACAGTTGCCGGTTCGGACGGGTTACCCGCTTCATCGGTCTGAATCACGGTCAGTGTCTGGCCATTGGTCTGCGCAGCGTTGAGCAGTACGGTGAAGTTACCGTCTTCGCCCACGACAGCACCCGGCAGGCTGAGCAGATTACCATCAGCATCACGAACGGTGATGGAGGCACCCGGTTCGCCGGTACCGCTGATGCTCAGGCCGTTTTCCGCCACTTCCAGATCGTCAACCTGTGCCGGAGGCGTGGTATCGCCAGCTTCAACGGTTGCCGGTTCGGACGGATTGCCCGCTTCATCGGTCTGGGTCACGGAGAGGGTTTCGCCGTTGGTCTGAGGCGTGCTCAGATTCACGGTGAAGTTACCGTCTTCGCCCACCACAGCACCCGGGACACTGATAATGTTGCCGTCAGCATCACGAACGGTGATGGAGGCACCCGGTTCGCCGGTCCCCGTAATGCTCAGGCCATCTTCCGCTACGTTCAAATCGTCAACCTGTGCCGGAGGCGTGGTATCGCCCGCGTCAACGGTGGCCGGATCGGACGGGTTGCCCGCTTCATCGGTTTGAATAACGGAGAGGGTTTCACCGTTGGTCTGTGCCGGGTTCAGGTTCACGACAAAGTTGCCGTCTTCGCCCACAACCGCACCAGGGAGGCTGATAATGTTGCCGTCAGCATCACGAACGGTGATGGAGGCACCCGGTTCGCCGGTACCGATAATAGTCAGACCGTCATTGGATACGATCAGATCGTCAACCTGCGCCGGAGGCGTGGTGTCGCCCGCGTCAACGGTGGCCGGATCGGACGGGTTGCCCGCTTCGTCGGTCTGGGTAACGGAGAGGGTTTCGCCGTTGGTCTGAGGGGTGCTCAGCGTTACGGTGAAGCTACCGTCTTCGCCCACCACGGCACCCGGGAGGCTGATGACGTTGCCGTCAGCATCACGAACGGTGATGGAAGCACCCGGTTCGCCGGTCCCCGTAATGCTCAGTCCGTCTTCTGCCACTTCCAGATCGTCAACCTGTGCCGGAGGCGTGGTATCGCCCGCTTCAACGGTTGCCGGTTCGGACGGATTGCCCGCTTCGTCGGTCTGGGTCACGGAGAGGGTTTCGCCGTTGGTCTGAGGGATACTCAGATTCACGGTGAAGTTGCCGTCTTCGCCCACCACCGCGCCAGGGAGGCTGATCACGTTGCCATCAGCATCACGAACGGTGATAGAGGCACCCGGTTCACCGGTACCGGTGATGCTCAGGCCATCTTCCGCCACGGTCAGATCGTCAACCTGTGCCGGAGGTGTGGTATCACCCGCTTCAACGGTTGCCGGTTCGGACGGGTTGCCCGCTTCATCGGTCTGGGTTACGGAGAGTGTTTCACCGTTGGTCTGAGGTGAAGTCAGGTTTACGGTGAAGTTACCGTCTTCGCCCACCACAGCACCCGGAGCGCTGATCACGTTGCCATCGGCATCACGAACGGTGATGGAGGCACCCGGTTCGCCGGTACCGGTGATGCTCAGGCCGTCTTCCGCCACGTTCAGATCGTCAACCTGTGCCGGAGGCGTGGTATCGCCCGCTTCAACGGTTGTCGGTTCGGACGGGTTGCCCGCTTCATCGGTCTGGGTCACGGAGAGGGTTTCGCCGTTGGTCTGAGGTGAAGTCAGGGATACGGTGAAGTTACCGTCCTCGCCCACCACAGCACCCGGAACGCTGATCACGTTGCCATCGGCATCGCGTACGGTAATTGCCGCACCCGGTTCGCCGGTACCCGTAATGCTCAGACCGTCTTCCGCCACGTTCAGCTCGTCAACCTGAGCCGGAGGTGTGGTGTCGTCTGCTTCAACGGTGCCAGGCTGTGACTCGTTACCTGCTGCATCAGTCAGGGTAACGTTCAGAGTTTCGCCATTAGTCTGAGGTGTAGTCAGAGTCACGGTGAAGTTGCCGTCTTCGTCAACCACGGTGCCCGGAACGCTGATCACATTGTTGTTAGCGTCATAGACGGTAACAGATGCGCCAGGTTCACCCGTACCGGTGATGGTCAGGCCGCCTGCATTAACGATGAGACCTTCCGGTGCATCAGGTGCATCAACGTCGGCATCCGCATCAGCATCGGCATCCGCATCGGCGTCTGCATCCGCATCGGCATCCGCATCCGCATCAGCGTCGGCATCAGCGTCGGCATCCGCATCGGCGTCCGCATCGGCATCCGCATCGGCATCCGCGTCGGCGTCGGCGTCCGCATCGGCATCCGCATCGGCATCCGCGTCGGCGTCGGCGTCCGCATCGGCATCCGCATCGGCGTCCGCATCGGCGTCAGCATCGGCATCGGCATCGGCATCCGCATCGGCATCCGCATCGGCGTCCGCATCGGCATCAGCGTCGGCATCGGCATCGGCATCCGCGTCGGCATCGGCATCCGCATCGGCATCGGCGTCAGCATCCGCATCGGCGTCGGCATCGGCATCGGCGTCAGCATCGGCATCCGCATCCGCATCGGCATCGGCATCGGCATCGGCATCGGCGTCCGCATCCGCGTCGGCATCAGCATCGGCGTCCGCATCCGCGTCGGCATCAGCATCAGCATCGGCGTCAGCATCCGCATCCGCATCCGCATCGGCATCCGCGTCGGCATCGGCATCGGCATCGGCATCCGCGTCGGCATCGGCATCCGCATCGGCATCGGCATCGGCATCGGCATCCGCATCGGCATCGGCATCGGCGTCCGCATCCGCGTCGGCATCAGCATCAGCATCGGCGTCAGCATCCGCATCCGCATCCGCATCGGCGTCTGCATCCGCATCAGCGTCGGCATCGGCATCGGCATCCGCGTCGGCATCGGCATCGGCGTCAGCGTCCGCATCGGCGTCAGCATCCGCATCCGCATCGGCGTCCGCATCCGCATCGGCATCGGCGTCGGCATCCGCATCCGCATCCGCATCGGCGTCAGCATCGGCATCCGCATCGGCGTCTGCATCCGCGTCGGCATCCGCATCGGCATCGGCATCGGCGTCCGCGTCGGCGTCAGCATCGGCATCGGCGTCGGCGTCAGCATCGGCGTCAGCATCGGCATCCGCATCCGCATCGGCATCGGCGTCGGCATCGGCATCCGCATCAGCGTCAGCATCCGCATCGGCATCGGCATCGGCATCGGCATCCGCGTCCGCGTCGGCATCCGCATCGGCATCCGCATCAGCATCGGCATCGGCGTCGGCATCGGCATCCGCATCGGCGTCGGCATCGGCGTCGGCATCCGCATCGGCGTCAGCATCGGCGTCAGCATCGGCATCGGCGTCGGCATCGGCATCGGCATCCGCGTCCGCATCGGCATCGGCATCGGCATCCGCATCGGCATCCGCATCCGCATCGGCGTCAGCATCGGCGTCCGCATCCGCATCGGCATCGGCATCGGCATCAGCATCAGCATCCGCATCGGCATCGGCATCGGCATCGGCATCAGCGTCCGCATCGGCGTCGGCATCCGCGTCCGCGTCCGCATCCGCATCGGCGTCGGCATCCGCATCCGCATCTGCATCAGCGTCGGCATCGGCATCGGCATCAGCATCCGCATCGGCATCGGCATCGGCATCGGCGTCCGCGTCGGCATCCGCATCAGCGTCAGCATCCGCATCGGCATCGGCATCGGCGTCCGCATCGGCGTCGGCATCCGCATCCGCGTCGGCATCCGCATCCGCATCGGCATCCGCATCGGCGTCCGCATCGGCATCGGCGTCAGCATCGGCATCGGCGTCAGCATCGGCATCCGCATCCGCATCGGCATCCGCATCGGCATCCGCATCCGCATCGGCGTCAGCATCCGCATCCGCATCCGCATCCGCATCGGCGTCAGCATCCGAGTCATCAACGATCGGAGCATCTACGCTGGTTGGATCGGAGATATTGCCTGCTGCATCTTTGAGGGTAACTTTAAGAGTTTCGCCATCCACTTGAGCTGGATGAAGTTCAACTTCAAAATAGCCATTGTCTCCGACGGTAGCTGTCCCAATTGCGTTGCCGTCTGGATCATAAACGGTGACAGTAGTGCCCGGTTCGCCATAGCCCCAGAGGTAAGCACCATCATCTCCAACTTCTACGTCAGTTGGTGCGGTTGGCGCGGTGGTGTCATCCGCGTTCACCTGAGCGGCGGTGGACTCGTTGCCGGCCGCATCTTTCAGGGTGACGTCGAGGGTTTCACCGTTGGTCTGAGGTGGCTCCAGTGCCACGGTAAAGTTGCCGTCGTTATCAACGGTACCGGTGCCGATCACGGTGCCATCCGGGCCTTTCACGGTGACGGTGCTGCCCGGCTCGCCTTTACCGGAGAGAGAGCTGCCGTCGTCAGAGACGTCAAGGTCGGTTGGTGCAACGGGATCGGTGGTGTCATCCGCATTCACCTGAGCGGCGGTGGACTCGTTGCCGGCCGCATCTTTCAGGGTGACGTCGAGGGTTTCACCGTTGGTCTGAGG
>NZ_JAPDNC010000004.1:213197-417929 GCF_025947915.1 Erwinia sp. INIA01 | reverse complement strand
GCATCCGCATCCGCATCCGCATCCGCATCCGCATCCGCATCCGCATCCGCATCCGCATCCGCATCCGCATCCGCATCCGCATCGGCATCGGCATCGGCATCGGCGTCCGCATCGGCATCGGCATCGGCATCGGCGTCCGCATCGGCGTCAGCATCAGCATCAGCGTCCGCATCGGCATCGGCATCGGCATCGGCATCAGCATCAGCATCAGCATCGGCATCCGCATCAGCATCAGCATCAGCATCGGCATCAGCATCCGCGTCAGCATCGGAGTCGCTGTCGGAATCGGAGTCACTGTCGGAATCGGAGTCACTGTCGGAATCAGAGTCACTGTCGGAATCGGAGTCACTGTCGGAATCAGAGTCACTGTCGGAATCGGAGTCACTGTCGGAATCGGAGTCACTGTCGGAATCAGAGTCGCTGTCGGAATCAGAGTCACTGTCGGAATCTGAATCGCTGTCGTCGCTTTCGCCCAGGAACATTGCTCCTAAGCCAAGCAGGCCGGCGCCAGCAAATGCCAGCCCGGCCGCATAGTTGGATTCCGTACCGCCTAACAATAAACCGTCGATATCGGCAATAGATTCAAAATGGAAACCGGTGGCGGGATCTTGCACCCACCACAGTGCGCCTTGGCTATCTTCCAGGACTAAATCACTTGTGTGGCCCTGTGCATCAGCCACAAAGAAATTCTGGAGTACGACTTTTTCGCCAGAATGGAGCGTAACGATCAAATCATTCCCGGAGCGTGTTGTTGCAGCGATTTCGCTGCGCTCCAGTTGTAGCTTTACTACGCTAGGCGCGGTCAGATTAACCCTATCAGCTGATACGCTGGAGGTTGCTCCGCCGTCCTTTACGGTTACAGCTATGTTATTCATAAACTTGCACTCCCATGAGGATTGAGCATTTGGCAGGCCCCAGAGCCTTACCAAATCGTTTACTAATTTGATACGTACTAAATAGAAGTTATAGCAAGCACCTTTGGAGCTTATTCCCTTCTTATTTCAACTACTTACTGCTTCTGGCGCGGAAGTTTTATGCGGACCTTAATGGAAATACATTTTCAGCGGGGCAGGCCTGATACCTGACTATCGAATTGTTTTTCTTGTTCTTGTGCTTTACGCATTTAATTAGCCATAAAACAACTAATAAACAATAATTAATCCGATAAACGGGCAAGGCGATGCCCCCCCGAATAAGGGGCATAAAAATAGTTTTATTATCCAGTCGATTACCCTGGATTATTATTTTCAGAGGTGACTTTCTGATAGTGATATATTTCATATCATTATCAGCTGAGTACCTCATGATGGCAGGGTGGAGATCTCCCCCCTACAAAACTGGATTGTCCGATTCATTCAAGAAACGCAGCCCTTATTATTCAGCGGGTATTTATTAACCCGTATTCAAATTAGGGGAGTGGAAAATAGTTTGCGGAAGCTCACATAATTTCCGGGTGTCCTGAAATACATATTGCCGGACTTCACATATTTACTAACCGTAGTGCTGGACGCTGCTAACCAACAATATCCGATGCGTAAGAAGAACCTGAGATGATGAATGCTAAGCAGAACCTGTGATGCAGATTCAATACATTCGATCTGGCAAATACGCTTTACAGATTGAAAGGGTAAGCAAACCGTCAGTGTGGTGCTCTGCGCGGAAGAGAGAGGACAGTTTTGATCGACAGGATCGATCCCTGAGCCAATGAAGGAGGGTGAAATAAGAGTATCTGCTGAGCTTTTACGGGTAAGTAGTGAACCTGCCATAGCATGAGTGAGGCCAGGGACTAACCGATAGTCAACACGATGTACTTTCATACTGCAGTCCTTTAACACCATCAATAGGTTAAAGCTCTTCATCATTAGCTGCGAGTTACTCAATTTGAAATCATCTCCGCGACCTGAGAACACCGATCTCTAACTGAATTGGAGCTTAGTGTGTTAATTCAGTTAATTGAAATTGGTTTGAATACACGACGGAGTGACTTTCGATAGGTTTTTTCTATTAAATGGTTTCACATGGTAACAACTGACTATCTAAAATTAAGATAAGTCTCACTTAATGGCATTACCAGTGACGAAGTTTTGTCACATTTTGATAACATCATGAATTGAAATGATTTTTTTTGATTAAGAAAATTTATGCGTTTCAGGGTCAGGAAGTCGGGACTACGAAAATTCCTGGTCTGAAGGTTATTGATAAGAGTTTCTGTTGTTTAAAAGTGTAATTATTGATTTCTTTTTATACTTCGAGGCCATAAAAAGTGTGATTTATTCGTAAAATCATTAAAAAACTTATCGTTTTTTTTATTTGAAAGTGTGATCTGTATCACAATAAATTACCATTTATTGTAAAATTGCTGAAAAATCAACGCTAATTTGGCGGATTGCAGTTATCACCCATTAGTTTGCATAGACTATCTTTGTAAAAGTTAAGAAATATTTTTTCATTATTTCTATGCTTTTTTATGTGGCTGATTCTACGAGATTGCAAATGGTCATCAGATAACGTTAACAATGAGCGGTAGTAGTTTTATCAATGAGATAGAAGGTGTGGGGCAGCCAGATGTCTCGGGCTGCCCATCACTAATGGGTAAGGTAGGTAAGGGGTGGAGCGGATTAAATCATCCCGGGGATATCATTTGCTGTGTTTATAGCGGCGGAAGGTGAAGCGGGCACCCCAGACTAAAGCGATCGCCAGCACCAGCCAGAAGAGCTGTTTAATATGATGGTCCAGCGCGTGCAGCCATGGCGCAATCACCTGGCCTCCCAGATAGCCCAGTGAGACAAACAGCGTCGCCCACAGCAGTGCGCCAATCACGTTAAGCATCAGAAAAGTGGCAGGACGCAGGCGGCTGGCACCGATGATGATCGGCCCGACAATGCGCAGGCCATACATAAAACGTACGCCGATAACAAAAAGCACGGGTCGTTTGCGGATCAGCTGATTCGCTGAGGTTATTTTGTCCTCATGCTTTTTAAAGCGTTTCAGAATGCTGGTGCCGTAGTATCGGCCCAGGAAAAATAGCGCGGTATCGCCCAGAATGCCGCCGCAGGCCGTCACCAGCAGTACCCAGCCGTAGTGCAAAAGTCCTTCATGAGCGGCAACGCCGCCCAGCAGAGTGAAGGTTTCTCCTTCCGCCAGGCAGCCTATAAACAGTGCCCAATAGCCGTATTCCGTAATCAGCGCATTCACATCAGCAGGCAAAATAGATCTCCTTAAAAGTGTTTCCTCCTTATTAGTCTAGCGTTTTGTGATCGATCCCGCAGCCTGTAGAAAATCCGCGCATTTATTTTTGAAGTAAAAATAGGGCGTTAGCCGATCGGCGTTGCCGGGTGAAAAGCAAACAATTCAGTGGCGCATATACTGATAGTGTTGCCGCTCCAGACAGAAACCACGGGCGGCCAGACGTTGTGAGGAGTGAAGATATGAACCACGTATGGGGACTTCTTGCGCATCCTGACCGTGAGATGCGGGATATCAAACGGGAGAACGAAACGCTCTCTCATCATTACACTCATCATGTTTTACTGATGGCGTTGATCCCGGTGGTCTGCGCCTTTATTGGTACCACTCAAATTGGCTGGGATATCGGCGTGGGTCAGACCATTCCGCTGTCGTTGTTCAGTGCCTTCGCGCTGGCGATTGTGTTTTATGCCGTGATCCTTGGCGGGGTAGCGGTGATGGGGCGGGTAATCTGGTGGATGGCGCGTGATTATCCGCAGCGGCCACAGTTGAACAGCTGTATGGTTTTCGCCGGCTATATCGCCACGCCGCTGTTCCTTAGCGGGCTGGTTGCGCTTTACCCGCTGGTCTGGCTGTGCGTACTGGTTGGCGCTCTGGCACTGGTCTATACCGGCTATCTGCTTTACGTCGGCATTCCCCTGTTCTTGAACATTGATCGCGAAGAGAGCCTGCGAATTTCGGGTTCTACGCTGGCGATTGGTATCCTGGTACTGGAAGTGTTGCTGGCGATCACGGTCCTGATGTGGGGCTATGGTTATCGCCTGTTTTAAGTGCCTTCGCCACCGGGAAACCGGTGGCGATCTGGAAACGCCTGGAAACGAATAATCGGTAGGAAAATACCCGGTTTACAGCGTATTATGCGCGAGCCAGCCCTCGCATATTCTCCGTTTCAGCGGGTGGCGGCGTGTGGTTACCACACCTGAATCACTAGCCGTTAAGTTCTGAACTGATGCCTGCAAAAATCCGTTTATCTCTTTTGAGTTTGGCCCTGCTGTTTTCCGGCCCGCTACTCGTTACTCAGGCCAATGCCCGTACTCCACAATCTGAAACCACGCGTGCGGCGCAGCCGGAAATTGCCTCCGGCAGTGCGATGATTGTCGATATGGATACGAATAAAGTTATCTACGCTAATCACCCTGACCTGGTGCGCCCGATTGCCTCAATCACCAAACTGATGACGGTGATGGTGGTGCTGGATGCGCATCTGCCGATGGATGAGATCCTCAGCGTGGATATCAGTCAGACTCCGGAAATGCGCGGGATCTATTCGCGCGTGCGGCTCAACAGCGAAATCAGCCGTAAGAATATGATGCTGCTGGCGCTGATGTCCTCGGAAAACCGCGCGGCGGCAAGCCTGGCGCATCATTATCCGGGTGGGTACGATGCTTTCATTCGGGCGATGAACGCCAAGGCGCGCTCGCTGGGGATGACGAATACCCGCTACGTTGAACCAACCGGCTTGTCTATTCATAACGTATCAACCGCCCGCGATCTGACCAAACTGCTGATCGCCAGTAAGCGCTACCCGCTGCTGGGCGAGTTGAGTACCACCCGCGAAGATATGGCCACTTTTAGCCATCCGAATTACACGCTGCCGTTCCGCAACACCAACCATCTGGTGTATCGCCCGGACTGGAATATTCAGTTGACCAAAACCGGTTTCACCAATCAGGCCGGGCACTGCCTGGTCATGCGTACGGTGATCAATAAGCGCCCGGTGTCGCTGGTCGTGCTGGATGCCTTCGGGAAGTACACGCATTTCGCCGATGCCAACCGCCTGCGTAGCTGGATTGAAACCGGTAAGATCTCCCCGGTTCCTGCCGCCGCGCTCAGCTATAAAAAGCAGAAGGCCGCTCAGGTAGCCAGTAACGGTGTTGCCGACGACAGCGCGGTGGAGTAACCCGCTTACAGCGTGCCGGAGGGGCTAACTTTCCGGCACTTCTGGCGCGTCCGGCTGTAGCGCCAGCTGCATCAGCAGCGTATCCCGCCATTCACCGTGCTTAAATCCCACGTTGCGGAAATTGCCCACCGTTTCGAAGCCCATTTTTTTATGCAGGTTCAGCGAACCGGCATTGCGTGCGCCGTTGCCGACAATCGCCAGCATTTGCCGCCACGGTCCCTGCTGGCAGCGGGCGATCAGCGCCGCCATCAGTACGCTGCCAATGCCTTTGCCACTCGCGTCGGGTGCCAGATAAATGGAGTCTTCAATGGTGTAACGGTAGGCGGGGCGGGGGCGATACTGCGTGGCGTAACAGTAGCCGACCACTTCATTATTAATCAGCGCAACCAGCCAGGGCAGGCCAAAGGAGCGAACTTTGCGGAAACGCTCGGTCATTTCATGCACATCCGGTGGTGTTTCTTCGAATGAGCCACAGCCGTGCAGGACATGCCAGCCATAGATGCGGGTGATGATATCGAAATCGGCTTCTTCTGCGTCGCGGATGCAGACGGCAGATGCAGGGTTAACCATGACGAGACCTTGTGTTTTTTCTTTCTAATTTGCCACGCAGCTCACGATGAAACACCATAGATTCTTCTTATGGCTGAGACTTTTTTTTTCTATCGCAAATCTTATAGTGCGGCCCACGGCAAAGGCATAAACTATGCCGCGATATTCATCCGGCACCGACCGGTGCCCTCTCTTTTTTATCAGGAACTTCGTTCATGTCAGGCATGTTAACTTTTCTTCGGGTGTGTCTGCTGGCACTGGTGGCGCTGTCGCCGCAGTGGGTGCAGGCGGCAGACAGCGACAGCGCTCAGCAAAATGGTGATGCGCCGATCAAGGTCAATGCTGCCGTTGAGCTGCCTAAGATGCAGAAGGTGCTCGACAAAATAAAGCAGCAGGTATCCGGCGAAACCAACGATACCCGCCTGAATGCGCTTAATGACCTTGCGCTGGAGCTGTCCGGTGATGCCGATGCCCTGATTCAGGGGCTGATTCCGCAGCGCGCGCAGCTGCAGGCGCAGCTGGCGGTACTTGGCCCTGCGCCAGCGGCGGACAGCGGAGTAAAGGAAACCAGCGAAGTCACGACCAAACGCAGCAAGCTGGAAAGCCAGAAAAGTAAAACCGACGACCAAATCAAGCAGGCCGAGACAATCAAAGCCAGTTCGATCAATCTTTCTGCCCAGATTGTTAATCTGCGCCGCGATGCGTTGAAAACCCAGCTGGCGCTGAACGCAGGCAGTATTTTCGGTCCGCGCTTCTGGGCACCGCTGACCAACAACCAGAGCGACGACAGTGAAAAGATCGGTGACTTTATTGATGAGTTGAAAACCGCCGCGTCGCTCTCTTTTGAACCGGGCTGGGTGTTTGGCACGATAAGCTGGATCCTGGCTGCCGGTCTGGTGGCAACGCTGGGCCGCCGCTACCTTGAACAGTTCCTCGCCTGGGTGGGGATCAACCATTTGCCGGAAGGTCGCCTGCGCCGCAGCTTCCTTGCCGCCGCCACGGCGTTAACCACGCTCGGCGCGGTGGTGCTGGCGTTTAACTTCCTCGATCTGGCGTTTACCCGCCATGATGAGGTCGTGGATGACGTTCGCGTCTTCGCCGATAAACTGGTCGGGTTGAGTATTTTCTGCGGTCTGATCGCCGGCCTGGGGCGCGCTTTCCTCTCCACTCGCCGCCCATCATGGCGCCTGCCGCAAATCTCCAATGAAGTGGCGATGTCCCTGAAGCCGTATCCGCCGCTGACCGCTGCGCTGGTGTTTATTTTTCAGACGGTTGAAAACTTTAACAGCAGCGCGAATACCAGCGTGGCGACGACGATTTTTGCCAACGGTATGACCGCGTTACTGATTGGGGCAACCGCGCTATCGATCAGCATTCGTACCAACCGCGTACGTCGCAGAATGATTCAGGAAGGCCATCAGCCGGAAGCGAGGTCAACGCTGGTCGGGCTGATTCAGATGGCGCTGACGCTGATCGGTTTTGCCATCATGGTTGCGCTGGTCATTGGTTACATTACCCTGGCGCGATTCCTTGCTTATGAGCTGATCTGGATGGGCATTGTGTTTGGCCTGTTCTACATCTTCAGCCAGCTGGTGACCGATGCCAGCGAGAGCCTTTTCTCCACTAATAATGCCTCGGGCAAGCGCATCCAGGCCTCGTTAAACATCGACGCGCGCCATCTTGGTCAGGTTGCGGCCCTGCTGGGTGCGATTGGTAAAACGCTGCTGCTGCTGGCGGCGGCGATGGCATTACTGAACGGCACTTTCGGCAGCGCAACGCCAATAGAACTGGTGCAGAAAGCCATTGAGTTCTGGGGCGGTAAAGGCCTGGAGTCGATGAATATCGTTCCGGCGCATGTGGTGAACGCGCTAACGTGCCTGGCGGTGGGTATCTGGGTACTGCGCTCGGTGAAACGCTGGCTGGAAAACGAATTCCTGCCTAAAACCACCATGGATAAAGGGATGCGCGTTTCGCTGATCACCCTGTTCAGCAATATCGGCTTTGTGCTCGTGATCCTGATGACACTGTCGATTATGGGCGTGCAGTGGAACAAGCTGGCCTGGATCGTCAGCGCCCTGTCGGTCGGTATCGGTTTCGGTTTACAGGAGATTGTGAAGAACTTTATCTCTGGTCTGATCCTGTTAACCGAGCGTCCGGTAAAAGTCGGTGACCTGGTCAGTATCAGCGGTATTGAGGGCGATATCCGTCGTATTAACGTGCGTGCCACTGAGATCCAGCTCAGCGATAAGTCCACGGTCATTGTGCCGAACTCGCAGCTAATTTCGCAGAACGTGCGTAACGCCACCATGGGTAATGCGCAGGGGGTAGCGACCATTACGCTGACCTTCCCGCTGGATATCGATCCGCAGCAGGTGCGTCAGCTGCTGCTGGACGTTTACAACGATAATGAACGTATTCTGGAAACCCCGGAGCCGTCGGTGTCATTTAAAGATCTCACCTCTACCGGTATTGTACTGGCCGTTACCGGCAACGTCGCCAGCCCGCGCCAGGTGAGCGGAGCGAAAAGCGATCTGCTGTTCGATATTCTGACCCGACTGCGCAAGGAAGGCGTGGCGCTGTCTGCACCGCAGACGATGATTATTGAGCGTAAAGACGGGAAGGTGGTTTTACAGGATGCCGCGGAGTAAACGCATAATGACCGCCGGTGGCAACCCCACCGGCAGCCTGATGGCTTAGCCTGCTTTATCCTGCATCTGATCTATCCAACTCACCAACTGATGAACTTTGGTGCTGTTTGAGCCCTTCAACAGCACCGTATCATTGGCCTGTAGTGCCTCCAGCAGCAGCGGTTTCAGGTCGTCCGGCGCATCCACCCACACCCCTTTTTTCCCTTCATCCAGCTGTTCCCAGCAGTGTTTATAGCTCGATCCTGCCAGGAAGATCTGGTCGATCTGGCTGGCGTTCAGCAGCGGTGCCAGTTCGGTATGATAGCTCTCCGAGCCGGGACCCAGCTCGGCCATTTCACCCAGTACGGCAATACGGCGCCCGCTACAGCTCTGGCCGCTCAGGCGCTCAATGGCTGCCTGCATCGAGCCTGGATTGGCGTTATAGGCATCATCGATCAGGGTCAGCGGCAGGCCGTTAACGGTGACCTGTTTTTCCTCACCGCGCCCTGCCAGGGCGGCAAATTGCCCGATCTTCTCAATAGCCGGTTCCAGCGGATAGCCCAGCGCTTCCACCGCGGCCAGCGTCGCCAGGCTGTTCAGTGCCATATGCTTTCCGCCCGCCGCCAGCGTGTAGTGCAGGGTGCGGTCGCCAATCTGCGCGGTAACCTGCTGCTTCTGCGCGTCATATTCAACCAGACGGTACTGACAGTCGGGATGCGTGCCGTAGTTAACAATATTCTGCTGCTTCGCTTCGGCCGCCTGGCTGACCGTTTCCCACTCCAGCATATCGCGGTTTAAAATCGCCACGCCGCCGGGAGCCATGCCGACAAAGATGGCGCTTTTGGTCAGGGCAACATCGTGGACGGTGGTGTTTTCACCGAGGTGCGCGGGCTGAATATTGGTAAAAATTGCGACTTCCGGGCGTACCATACGCGAGCTGACCGCCATTCTGCCAATGGCCATTTCCAGCACGATATGGGCGCTGTCCCACGGCATGGAGGCGATATTCCACGCCACGCCGCGCGGCAGGTTAGCGTTATTATTACTCTTGCAGGTTGGCCCCCAGGCGGAAAGCGCATCGGCGACCATGGCCACACAGGTGGTTTTACCGGCGCTGCCGGTGATGCCCAGCACCCGGCCTTTCATCTTATCGCGGGCGTAGCGGCCCATAGCAAGGACAGCGTCGGTATTATCGGCAACCTTAAGCAATGGGATACTGTCCGACAGAATTTTTTCCGGTTCGGTAGTGATCAGGCAGGAGGGCGGAGGAGAAAGGCGTAAAGCCACGCTGGCCAGCAGGCCGGTTTTATCATCTTCGGTGCGGATAATTGCCATATTTCCGGGCTGCAAAGCGGGAGCGAAAATAGAGACGCCGGTTGCGGTCCAGCCTTCTGCCGGGGGAATAACCCAGCTGCCCTTCGTGGCTTTTTCTACATCTTGCACGGTCCAGTAATTTTTATTGCTGGTAAGGCTATTATTATTTGAAGCAGTAATGTTTTCTTCTGCTACTACGCCCATATTTCCTCCGCCAGTCAGTTGGCATGATTACAGTTATCACAGGATACAATTGACTATTAGCGCAAAAGTGGAAAAAAACAATGTTTCGGGGCGTATCGGGAAGGGTAAATAACATTAATATGAGCGAGCGCACCGGGGCGAAATAATTCCGCCCCGGAAACGCGGGTTATTTCTGACAGTCGCAGCTGCCCCAGTGTTTTTCTCTCGTTGTTTTACCGATACCCGGGTTGAAGGTATTGGTCGGATCGAGCTGCTGATAAAACGCTTTCAGCTGGGGTTTCGCTTTATAAAGATGGCCTACGTTATGCTCTGCCGGATATTCCGCGCCGCGCTCGGCCAGCAGTGCCAGCATTTTTTCCTTCAGCGCGTGGGTATCCACTCCTTTTTTCACAATATAGTCCTGATGGAACACATGGCAAAGGAAGTGGCCGTAGTAGAGACGGTGAGTCAGCGCATCGTCAAATTCGGCAGGCAGCCGTTCAAACCACTCACGGTCGTTGCGGCGCAGCGCGATATCCAGCGCCAGAATATCTTCCACCTCATCGTGATGCACGGCGTGATAGCGCACGGCGGCACCGGCAGCGGCAAAGCGATGCAGAAACGCGTGTGCACCCTCTTTGCCTTCACATTCGAAGAATGCACCTTCAGCCTGGTGGAAAAATTCCTGCAGGTAAGCGCGGGCTTCTGCCACCCCGTCGCCGGACATTTTCAGCATCAGATGATGCTCATAGCGTTCGCGATACTGCTTCATACGGGCAGGCAAATGGGAGGGCAGCAGGGCGGTCAGCTTCTGTAATACGCGGTCGGTAAAGTGGGGCTTAAACCACTTGATGCGCGACAGCCAGGCATCAACGCGGCCTTTCATCGTAAAGAACATCGGCATTTTATCGGTGCCGAGTTTGTCGATCATCACAAAGGTGTCTTTACCGTACACTTCAGCAATATCGAAAATGTCGCGGTGCATATATTCACCGGCAACCGGCAGATTGCTGAAGTTGGCCAGCATATGGCGGCGCAGCTGGTCCAGCACGTCGGTATTATTGGTGCCGATATAGAACACCTGCTGGGCAGTTTCGCTGGCAAAGGTATCCAGACGGACGGCAAACAGCGCCAGCTTGCCCGCACAGCCGGAAGCTTCGAACAGGCGACGTGCGTCGGCATTAAAGCGTGAAGGGGTATCGGCTTCCACGTCGCGGACCCGTTCGGCGTATTCGTGATCCGAGGCGTGGCGCTGATCGTGCAGGACGTCGCCCTGCTGCCAGGTATCATCATCCAGACGGGTGAGGATCTGCTCCGGCGTGGTGCCGAGGTTAATGCCGAGGTGGTTAACCAGGCGCAGCACGCCGTCGGCATCGATCTGCGCGTACAGCGCCATTTCGGTATAGGCCGGGCCGCGCTTCACCAGCGAACCGCCGGAGTTATTACAAATCCCCCCCAGCACCGACGCGCCAATACAGGAGGAGCCAATCACCGAGTGGGGTTCGCGTCCCAGTGGCTTTAATTCTTTTTCCAGCTGATACAGCGTACTGCCGGGGAACGCCAGTACCTGTTTTCCCTCGTCCAGCAGGCGGATTTTGTCCATACGCAGCGTGCTGATAATCACGATATCGCGGGGATAATCGTTGCCGTTGGGGGTGGAGCCTTCGGTCAGGCCGGTATTGGCCGCCTGCATCAGAATAATGGCATCTGCCGCCACGCAGGCCTGCAGTATCCGCCACTGTTCAAGCAGCGAACCCGGGAAGACCACCGCCAGCGCCTCGCCTTCGCCGGAGCGAAAGCCTTTACGGTAGCGCTCGGTTTGCGCGGGATCGGTAAGAAGATGGTTGCGGCCGACGATGCGACCCAGTTCAGAAATCAGTTTTTGTCCTGCCGGAAGAGAAGTGTGCATGTCATATCCTTGTCAGAATCACCCCCCTACTTTAGCACCGCTGCGGATGCAATAAAGCTGTTGTTATCACGCGACATTCGTCGATACCTCACTAGCTGCTATCCTCAAGGTATGACAAACTGAATCAACTTGTTACCTGTCCGTCATGAAACTCATACGCCTTAGTCACTTGAGAGATGATCATCTGATGAAATGGATTTGTTCCGTCAGCTTTGCTGCCGCTCTGGCGATTCAGCCAGCCCTTGCCGATGACCTGTTTGGTCCACATGAACTGACACCTGCCGCGCGCGATGCGTTCGTCACCGATCTACTGAAAAAGATGACCCTTGACGAAAAAATCGGCCAGCTGCGCCTGATAAGCGTAGGGCCGGATAACCCGAAAGAAGCGATCCGCGACATGATCCAGCACGGGCAGGTGGGGGCGATTTTCAATACCGTAACCCGGCATGATATCCGCCAGATGCAGGATCAGGTGATGCAGCTCAGCCGTCTGAAGATCCCGCTGTTTTTCGCCTATGACGTGATCCACGGTCAGCGGACTCAGTTCCCGATCCCGCTGGCGTTGGCTTCCAGCTGGGATACTGACGCAGTGGCGAAGGTGGGGCGAATTTCTGCTTATGAAGCCGCCGATGACGGTCTGAATATGACCTGGGCTCCGATGGTGGATGTGACCCGCGAACCTCGCTGGGGGCGCGGCTCGGAAGGCTTCGGTGAAGATACGTATCTGACAGCGGAAATGGGCCGCGTGCTGGTCACCGCCATGCAGGGTAAAAGCCCGGCGGACCGCTACTCGGTGATGACCAGCGTCAAGCACTTTGCCGCCTACGGCGCGGTTGAAGGCGGCCGTGACTACAATACCGTGGATATGAGTCCGCAGCGGCTGTTCCAGGACTACCTGCCGCCGTATAAAGCGGCGCTGGATGCCGGCAGCGGCGGGGTGATGGTGGCGCTCAACTCATTGAACGGCGTACCGGCCAGCGCCGATAGCTGGCTGTTGAAAGACGTGCTGCGCGATGAGTGGAAGTTTAAAGGCATCACCATCAGCGATCACGGGGCGATCAAAGAGCTGATCAAACATGGCGTGGCAAGCGATCCGCAGGATGCGGTGCGCGTGGCGATCAAATCCGGCGTGAACATGAGCATGAGCGATGAGTACTACAGCAAATA
The DNA here is from genome assembly GCF_025947915.1 of Erwinia sp. INIA01. NCBI lineage: Bacteria > Pseudomonadati > Pseudomonadota > Gammaproteobacteria > Enterobacterales > Erwiniaceae > Erwinia > Erwinia sp. INIA01. The sequence continues at coordinate 405,034 of NZ_JAPDNC010000004.1, read as the reverse complement.
CCTGCCGGGGCTGGTCAAAAGCGGTGCGGTCACCGAGCAGGAAATTGATGATGCCACGCGCCACGTGCTGAATGTGAAATACGATATGGGGCTGTTTAACGATCCCTACAGCCACTTAGGCCCGGCCGACCAGGACCCGGCGGATACGAATGCCGAAAGCCGCCTGCATCGCAGCGATGCCCGCGATGTGGCGCGCAAAAGCATGGTACTGCTGAAAAATCGTCTGGATACGCTGCCGCTTAAAAACAGCGGTAATATCGCGCTGATTGGGCCGCTGGCAGACAGCCAGATCGATATTATGGGCAGCTGGTCCGCCGCGGGCGTGGCGAAGCAGTCGGTTACGCTGCTGCAGGGGATGAAAAATGCCACTGCCGGTAAGGCCAATCTGCTGTATGCCAAAGGGGCGAACGTCACCGACAATAAAGGCATTCAGGACTTCCTCAATCTTTACGAACCTGCGATGACGGTGGACAGCCGTTCACCGCAGCAGATGCTGGATGAAGCGGTGGAAACCGCGAAGAAAGCCGATGTCGTGGTGCTGGCGATTGGTGAAGCGCGCGGGATGGCGCATGAGGCTTCCAGCCGCAGCGATCTGACGCTGCCGGAGAGCCAGCGTAAACTGATTGATGCGGTCAAAGCGACCGGCAAACCGCTGGTAATGGTGCTGATGAACGGCCGTGCGCTGGCGCTGGTGAAAGAGAGCCAGCAGGCGGATGCACTGTTGGAGAGCTGGTACAGCGGCACGGAAGGCGGTAACGCCATTGCCGATGTGCTGTTCGGCGACTATAACCCGTCCGGCAAGCTGCCGATGTCCTTCCCGCGCTCAGTGGGACAGCTGCCGATTTACTACAATCATCTGAACACCGGGCGGCCGTATAACTTTGAGAAGCCGAATAAATACACCTCGCACTACTATGATGAAGCCAACGGCCCGCTGTATCCGTTTGGCTACGGGTTAAGCTACACCACCTTTAGCCTGTCGCCGGTGAAGCTCTCTTCTTCTTCGATGCCGCGCGATGGCAAGATTAACGCCAGCGTGACGGTAACCAATAGCGGCAAGCGTGACGGTGCGACGGTCGTGCAGCTCTATCTGCATGATGAGGTAGCCAGCATCAGCCGGCCGGTGAAAGAGCTGAAGGGCTTTAAGCGTATTATGCTGAAAGCCGGTGAGTCGCAGACCGTGACCTTCCCGATCGACGTCAGCGCGCTGAAATTCTGGAATGCGAAAATGCAGCACGTTGCCGAGCCGGGTAAATTCAGCGTAATGATCGGGCTGGATTCCGCCCGTACCGAAAACGCCGAGTTCGATTACCGTTGAGGATTGGGGGCAGGATTGCCTGCCCCGTTTCAGGCAGGAGCAGAATGCCAGGGTTAAGAGACAGAATTCAGCAGCAGGTTTTTCGCCTTAACGGCCTGTCGCTGAATGAATTTGATATTACGCAGCCGCCGGGCGATCCCGGTATTTACGGGCCGGACAGCGTTATCTGGCGGGTCCACGGTGATTTTTCATCGATGCTGTGCGGCGGCATTTCGGCGCTGCTGCTACAGATGCTGCATCCGCTGGCGCTGGCGGGCGTCTGGGATCACTCCACTTTCCGTCAGGATATGATGGGCAGGCTGCGGCGAACCAGCCAGTTTATCGCCGTTACCACCTTCGGCAACTCTCGCGATGCGCATATTCTGATTGAGCGGGTAAAGCGCATCCACCTGCATATTACCGGCACGGATGCCTACGGCGTTCCCTATGCCGCCAGCGATCCGGCGCTGCTGACCTGGGTCCACGTTGCCGAGACCCGCTGTTTTCTTGCCGCCCATCTTCGCTATAAAAATCCGCAGCTCAGCCTGTCGGAGCAGGATCGCTACTACGCTGAAGCGGCACAGGTTGCGGAAGCGCTGGGGGCTGAGCAAGTGCCGAAAAGCGTGGCGGAAGTTGGAGCCTATCTTGAGTGGATGCGGCCACAGCTGCGCTGCGACGAGCGTACCCGCGAAGTGCTGTCGCTGCTGATGAACGCGCCGGCACCCAGCTGGCAGGCGCGTCCGGCGATGCGGGCCATGCTACAGGCGGGTATTGCTCTGCTGCCCGACTGGGCGCTGCAAGACTTTGGTTTGCACTACTCGCCGTTACGGCACCGCACGATCAACGGGCGGATTTATCTTATCGCCGGACTACTGCGCTGGGCGATACGCCAGGGTGCGTATCAGCGTGCTATGGCGCGCATGGGGCGCTGACCCGCATGGCTTTTGAGACAAATACCCTTGTTCTGACATAGCGCAACCCGTCATCCTGCTCTACTCTCCGGGAAGAAGGATCCCTCCAGACAACGTCGAGGCGTTATGACAGAGCCCTATCAGATTGCTGAAGTGACCAATCAACAGCAGACGCTGATTGCATTGGTGGAACAGGATGAACGCACAGCCTATTTCTACATCTGGCCGGCGGAAGCGTTTCGCAGCCAGTTCGCCGTGCGCGGCTGCTGGCTGCGTAATCTGCTGCCCGCTCCGGCGCAGGAAGATATGGCCGCCATGGAGCAGGGCAGAGCGCCGCTGCTGAGCGCTGAATTCTGCCGAACGTTGCAGGCCGAGCCGATGCTCGATCCCGCCGGTTTGCAGATTATCTGGGAACCCAGCGACGACGGCGCGGCCCTGTGGTATCAGGGACAGCTGCTGGCGGTGATCCCCGGCTGGAGCCTGTATCAGGAAAAGCAGGTGAGCTATTCCGCTGGCTGCATCAAAGCTAACCGACTGACCGCGCCGCTCGGTTCGGCTTCCACCAACCAGCATTATGCCCGCGCGCAGCAGCACCGGCAGTTCTGGCGCGACTGGCAGGAAGGGCAGCGCTGGGAGCCGTTCCAGCAAAAGATGCTGGCGTGCTACAGCGAACAGTTTGGCGAGTCGATGAAGTATTACGCCATCGATCGCGGCAGCTGGCCGCCGATGGCGATCTCTCAGCATTATCATGAAGGAAGCTGGTATTTTCTCACCCTCGGCATGAGCATTCGTCCGATGCCGTGGGTGGATCATCTTTATGAGGATCTGGCTCCGCAGTACCGCCGAACCGAGCTGGCGCTGGCAATTGATGCTGAGGTGATGACCGAGGACAATGCCGTGCAGATGGCCAGCGCGCTGGCCGGTTTTGCGCATTTGCCCTGGGATCGCCTTAGCTGGCTGGGCGAAGGGCACACGCTGTCGTCCTCTATGGCACCGGTAGGATTTGAAGGCTTTATCCTCTCCGGTGCGCTGGGTCGCGAAGCCGGGCAGTTTCCGCTGCCGAACTTTGACGGCGAGAAGGTGAATCTGCTGTGGGCAGCCCCGGTCACGCAGCTGGAGCGCGAATTTGCTCAGGCGGAAGAAAACGGCGGCTATCAGCTGGTTGCGCGGCTGCTGCAATATGGCGCAGGGCATATTTTCCGCGCCCGACAGCAGGTGGTTGAAGCCGGCGAGTGATCTTTTCTACGCTAAAAGCGACAAACGGTGGCGGTTGTGCTGAAATTTAGGCTGTGCGCACTATTCTGTACAGTATAATGCCGCCCGGATATGCCAGAATAGCTGGGAAATGACCTGAGGAGTTTGCATGGCAGCTATTGAAGTTATCCTTGTCGATCGTGACGATCGCGCCACCGGTAAGATGGAAAAGCTTGAGGTGCACGAAAAGGGACTACTGCATCGCGCGGTAACCGTTTATGTCTTTAACTCAGCGCATCAACTGATGTTGCAGCAGCGCGCCAGTGGGAAATATCACTGCGGCGGCCTGTGGAGTAATACCACCTGTGGTCATCCGTATCCGCAGGAATCTACCCGCCACGCCGCGGAGCGTCGGCTGTTTGAAGAGATGGGCATGCAGTTGACGCTAGAGCCGGTTTTTGAGCTGAGCTATAACCTGCCGCTGAGCAACGGCCTGACCGAGCATGAGTACGGACACGTCTACTTCACCATCAGCGACCAACAGCCGCAGCTGAATCCCGAAGAAGCCGATGCGTGGCGCTATGCTTCTCTGGCCGACATTCAGGCCGAAATTCAGCAGGAACCCGAGCGCTTTACGCCCTGGTTCCTGTACACCTTTTCCCGTATCCCGGATGAGTTTACGCGCTTTATGGACAAGGCGAATACGGTACACTCCGTCGACGCATGAGGGGTAGCCACCTCTTCGTTTAGAAAGGTCAGTCCGGGTATTACGCGGATGCGGAGTGCCAAAAATCGCACCCCGCGGCGCATTTACTTACCGTTTAGCGCGAAGTCTTCCGCATCAACATCGTAACCTGACGGTTCCCAGCGGATCGCCAGCAGCGCCAGCAGACCAACGATCGGTGCCAGAGCAATCACCCAGAACACGTTGGTACTCAGCGCCGCTGCCAGCACCGGGAACAGGAACAGTGAGGCGGTCGAGCTGGCGCGCACCATCATCTGATTAAAGCCCACGCCAACGCCGCGCAGCGAGGTGGGATAGCTCAGGGATGCGTAGGTCATGGTGTGCGCGCCCGGGCCAAAGCCCTGGCCGAGCAGGAACAGTGCCAGCATTGCCACTGAAATTGCCGCCTGATGTCCGTCTTCCGGGCGGCCAACCAGCGCCAGGCCCAGCAGGGCGGTAATCTGGCAGATATAGCCCAGCGTCATCATCTTCCATGCGCCAAAGCGCGGCACCAGCCGTACGGCAAGAATGCCGCCGGTAAAGGCAAACAGCAGGTTCAGCGCCAGCGACAGCAGAATGGTGGTCAGCATCGACTGCGCAAGGAAGCTGGAAATAATCACCGGCAGGCCGAAGGCCACGGCGTTATAGGCAAACGGGGAAACGATAGACGTGACGGTCGCCAGCGTGGTGCGCTTCAGATAAACGCCTTTAAACAGCGCAGCGTAGTTGCCCCAGCTGGCGCGGCGCACCGGACGTGCTGGCGTCAGATCGGCATCCTTCGCCACGTGGGCATTAATGCCGTAGGAATTTCGCAGGATAGCGGCGGCACCGTGCAGATCGCCCTGATTCGCGGCCCAGATGGGTGATTCGCTCATATATTTGCTGCGAATGGCGATAATAATCAGCGCCGGAATGGCACCAAATCCGAGAATAATACGCCACATCCAGTCGCTATGGCTCTCCGGCAGCACCGACCAGAAGAACAGCACCAGCAGGTAAGAAACCGAGATCGCCGCGTACCAGGTCGGGCACCACATGGCGATACTCGCCGCCTTGTTACCGCGCCCTTTTAGTTTTGAAAATTCCGCCAGGAACGCCATCGCCACCGGTAAATCGATACCGATGCCCATTCCCATAACAAATCTTGCCCCGGCAAGCACATACTCGTTGGGGGCAAACGCGCAGGCCAGTGCGGCAAATACGAAGAAGAACATATCCGCCATAAACACGCGATAGCGGCCAATCTTGTCGGTCAGGTAGCCGCCAATCAGTGCGCCAACGATTGCGCCGAGGGTAATAGCTGAGGCAATCATCCCCGCGCCGGAAGGCGAAAGGCCAAACTCGCGCGTCACATCCTTCATACCGAAGGCCAGCGCACCAAGATCGTAAGCATCCAGGAATACGCCGCCGAGCGCGATGCCGATAACAATGCGGGCATTGCTGCGTGAGCTGTCGCTGTTGTTAACCAGTTGAGAGACATCCGCCGCGCGGCGAATGGTGACTGCTGCGCCGGTGGGCGCATTCCCTGCCTGCGCAACGTGCGCTGAAGAGGTGATGATATCGGTCATGATGTTTTATAGGTCTTTTTGGAATAAACCCAGAGCATAACCAGCCCGGCTGGCGGAGTTAAATTCCAGCTGGTTATAAGATAAAACGAAAAGTTACAAACGAGGGGAGAGCGGCAGAGCATGCCGCCAGATGAGCAAAAAAGGCGTAATTACGAATGCAGGATCAGGGTATAGCCGGTCAGCATAACGCCGCCAATTCCACCTAAAGCCATCAGCAGAAAGATAATGACCACACTAATTTTTTGCCAGTTCATAACGTAACCCGTTTTCTCAAAGGAAGGCGGATTATAGCGCCTTCGCTTGAGATTATTAAACCAAAGAGTGGTTTTTCTTCTCTTCGGTCGCCGGGTCGCTGCCGTGTGCGGTTACGGTGAACCCCTGCTCCTGCCAGTGTGCCAGTTGTTCCTGCTGGCGTCGGGTCAGTGCTTTGCCGGTATAAACGAAAATTTTCTGGCCGGGAAACAGCTCCGGGCGCGGCTGATCCAGCGGTTCGGCCAGCACGTCTATTCTCCATCCCTGCTGCGAAAGCCGCCAGGCCTCCAGCCACAGGCGGGTGCGATCCTCACTGCCCCAGCCGATCAGCAGGGCGTCTTTGCCGGCTTTTTTTCGCGATCCGGTCAGGCAGAAGGCAACATAGTCAATCAGTGCACCGTCCAACAGGCTGCACATCGCGCGGGCGGTATTCTGGTCCAGATTCAGCCGCTGACGGATCGGCAGAAAAACGTGGTCGATCAGCGCCTCAGCCGGGTTTTCGCGGCCAACTGTGGCAATTTTTGCTCTCAGCTTTGACGGGCGCACGTGGCGCAGCACGGTCATCATCTCTTCCTGCAGCGTAACCCAGCCGTCGTGGATCTCGATGTTTTCGCCTTCCAACAGCGCCTTCACTTTTCCCACCGGCACACCGGTGCTCATCCAGCGTTTGATCTCTTCAATGCGCTGAATATCGTCTTCATCAAACAGGCGGTGGCCGCCTTCGGTTCTTTGCGGTTTTAGCAGGCCATAGCGGCGTTGCCAGGCGCGCAGTGTTACCGGATTAATCCCGCAGCGCTCAGCAACATCACCGATGCTGTACAACGTCATTTCTCACCTCATTCACTCTCAGGCCTTATCGGCCCGCACTTAATATTAGCATGCTGTACAGATAAATTGTGGATGTACAACTTGATCTGAGCGCTGGCTTGCGGTAGATCTCATATATGAGATTATTTCCCTTAAATGAGATGACTATGGATCAGAAGCAAACAGAGCAACGCCTGGCGCAGCGGCTGGCCGATCTGCGGGTTGAGCAGGGGTGGTCGCTGGAGACACTGGCGGAGATGACCGGCATCAGCCGCGCTTCGCTGTCACGCATTGAGCGCGGGGAAAACAGCCCGACCGCCGCACTGCTTAACCGGCTGTGCAGCGCCTATGGGCTGACCATGTCGCGGCTGCTCAGCGAAGTGGAGCAGAGCGGCCCGCAGCACCTGCGGCCAGCGCAGCAGAACGTCTGGCGCGATGCCAGCAGCGGTTATCTGCGGCGCAGCGTATCACCGCCCGCTCAGGCGTTCCACGCCGAGCTGGTGGAGGCGCAGCTTGAGCAGGGTGCGCTGATTGAGTATGACCTGCCGCCGCTGGCCGGGCTGGAGCAGCATATCTGGATGCTGGACGGTGTGCTGATATTCCGCATGAATGAGCAACAGTGGCGGCTGGAAAAGGGCGACTGCCTGCGCTTTCATCTGTTTGGCCGCACGTCGTTCAGCGCGCCGGAAACCGGAGGTGCTCACTATGCGCTGGTGGTGGCACGCCCATGACCCAGATTGAATATGAGTGGCTGGACGCGCAGCAGGCGCGTGAGGAGCTTCCGGCGTTGTGCCGCGTACTGAAGGGATGCGTCGCGCAGGGTGCCAGCGTGGGTTTTGTGGACTGTGACCCGCAAACCTTCACCCGCTTCTGGCAGGATGTCGTATTGAGCCTGGCCTGCGGTGATAAAACGATGTTAGTCGCCAGACTGGCTGACCGCATCGTGGCAACGGTTATGGTGGTGCTGGCTATGCCGCCAAACGGTGCGCACCGCGCCGAGGTGATCAAACTGCTGGTTCACCCCGATGCGCGTCGGCGTGGGATAGCCCGTGAACTGATGCTGAGGGCGGAAGAGCGTGCTAAGCAGGCAGGCCGCACGCTGCTGGTGCTGGATACCCGCAGTGGCGACGTGGCGGAACCGCTCTACCGCTCGCTGGGCTGGCAGGTGGCCGGAGAAATTCCGTTTTATGCCCGCTCCACCGAAGGGGTTCTGGATGCCACCACGTTGATGTATAAAACGCTCTGAAAAACAGGGCATGGTGCCGCCGGAGAAATGCGGAGCGGTTCGACTTTCCTGGTGCGATCCGCATCCGCAGGCTGACGCCAGCGCGATACTGTGTAAAAATACAGCCCTGATTTTTTGCAAAGGGTTGTCATGGCGTTAACTGCGGCGTTAAAAGCGCAAATTGCCGGGTGGTATAAAGCCCTGCAACAGCAAGTCCCCGATTTTATTCCGCGCGCACCGCAGCGGCAGATGATTGCTGAAGTGGCGAAAACGCTGTCGGGCGAAGAGGGGCGCCATCTGGCTATTGAAGCACCGACCGGCGTGGGGAAAACCCTCTCCTACCTGATCCCCGGCATTGCCGTCAGCCGCGCTGAGGAAAAACCGCTGGTGGTCAGCACCGCCAACGTGGCATTACAGGACCAGATCTACAGTAAAGATCTGCCGCTGCTGAAGAAAATCATTCCCGAGCTGACCTTTACCGCCGCCTTTGGCCGCGGGCGCTACGTGTGCCCGCGCAATTTGTCTGCGCTGGCGACCGACGAAGAAAAGCAGGGCGATCTGCTGCTGTTCCTTGATGATGATATGACCGCCAGCAAGGCTGAGCGGGCGATCTGCTGTGAGCTGGAAAAGGCGCTGAACCGCTACGAATGGGACGGCCTGCGCGATCACTGCAAGGACAATATCGAAGATTCACTGTGGCAGCGTATCAGTACCGACAAAGCCAACTGCCTCGGCAGCAACTGCCACTGGTTCCGTGAATGCCCGTTCTACGTGGCGCGGCGCGAGATCGAAAACGCCGATGTAGTGGTCGCTAACCATGCGCTGGTGATGGCGGCGCTGGAAACGGAATCCGTACTGCCGCCGCCGAAACATCTGCTGCTGGTGCTGGACGAAGGGCATCATTTACCGGACGTGGCGCGCGACGCGCTGGAAATGAGCGGCGAAATCACCCCCGGCTGGAATACGCTCCAGCTGGATCTGTTTGCCCGGCTGGTTGAGCAGTGTATGGCGCAGTTCAGGCCCAAACGCCCGCCGCCGCTGGCGAACCCGGATCGCCTGAAAGAGCACTGCGAAGAGGTGCGTGAACAGTTGCAAATGCTGTCGCAGATCCTCGGTCTTTATCTGCCGCCGGAAGGGCAGGAAGGGGAGCACCGTTTCGAGATGGGGCTGCTACCGGAAGAGATCATGACGATCTGCGGCAGGCTGTTCAAACTCAGCGATGCGCTGCGCGGGCTGGCCGAAGGGCTGGTCAACGATCTCAGTGAAAAAAGCGGCCAGTATGACGTGGTGCGCCTGCACCGCACGCTACTGCAGATGAACCGCGCGCTGGGCTGGTTTGAAGCCAGCAGCAAGCTGTGGCGGCTGGCGGCGCTGGAGCAGACATCCGGCGCACCGGTGTCAAAGTGGGTGACCCGCGAACTGCGCGAGGGCAACGCGCATCTGATGCTGCACTGTGCCGGTATCCGCGTCAGCGATCAGCTGGAAAAGCTGCTGTGGCGTAAAATTCCCCATGTGGTGCTGACCTCCGCCACTCTGCGTTCGCTAAACAGCTTCCAGCGGCTACAGGAGATGTCCGGCCTCAGTGAAAAAGCGGATGATCGTTTTGTTGCGCTGGACTCGCCGTTTAATCATGTCGAGCAGGGCAAGCTGGTTATTCCTCAGATGAAGCACGAGCCGCTGCTGGCTAATGAAGTGGCGCATCTGGCCGAAATGGCCCATTTTTTCCGCCACCAGATAAAGCTGGCGAAACATAAAGGGCTGCTGGTGCTGTTCGCCAGCAACCGGGCGATGCAGCAGTTTATTGCCTACCTGCCCGAGCTGCGTTTAATGATGCTGGTTCAGGGCGACAAACCGCGTCCGGCGCTGGTGGCGCTGCATCGCCAGCGTGTAGAGCGTGGGGAAACCAGCGTGCTGGTGGGTTTGCAGTCCTTTGCCGAGGGGCTGGATCTGAAAGGGGAGCTGCTTTCCCAGGTTCATATTCATAAAATCGCTTTCCCCCCGGTGGACAGTCCGGTTATTTTGACCGAGGGCGAGTGGCTGAAAAGCCTGAAGCGTTATCCTTTTGAGGTGCAAAGTCTGCCCAGCGCCTCGTTTAATCTTATCCAGCAGGTGGGGCGACTGATCCGCAGCCACGACTGCTTCGGTGAGATTGTGATTTACGACCGTCGGCTGTTGAGCAAAAGCTACGGCGCACGTTTGCTGGGGGCACTGCCGGTGTTTCCTATTGAACAGCCGCCGATGCCGGAAGGCGAGCTGCCAAAGGCGGCAGCCCCGACCGCGAAAAAAAGAGTGCCGCCGCGCCGCAGGCGTTAACCTGATTTAGTGAGCAAACGCATGGAACTTAACAAGATTATAAAAGAGATCGGACGCGGTAAAAATCATGCCCGCGATATTGATATAGACAGCGCGCGCGATCTGTACCGCCGTATGCTGGCGGGCGACGTGCCGGACCTTGAACTAGGTGCGATCCTGATTGCGCTGCGCATTAAGGGGGAAGGCGAAGAGGAGATGCTGGGCTTTTATCAGGCGATGCAGGAGCAGATGCCGCGCCTGACGCCTCCTGCTCATTTGCCGATGCCGATCGTTATCCCCAGCTATAACGGCGCGCGGCGGCAGGGGAATCTGACCCCGCTGCTGGCGCTGCTGCTGAGCCGCCTCGGCTTCCCGGTGCTGGTCCACGGCGTCAGCGATGACCCGACGCGCATCACCAGCGAAGCGGTGTTTCAGGCGCTGGGTGTGCCCGCTGTACTGACGGCGGCGGAGGCGCAGAACAGGCTTAACGCGGGTGAACTGGTGTTTATCACCATCGGCCAGCTGTGCGAACCGACGGAGCGGCAGCTGGCGATGCGCTGGCGCATGGGCGTGCGCAACAGTGCGCACACACTGGCCAAACTGGCAACGCCGTTTGCCGAAGACGCGGCGCTGCGCCTGGCCAGCGTGTCGCACCCGGAATATATCCCGAAGGTGGGAAAATTCTTCAGCGACATCGGCGGCCGTGGCCTGCTGTTAAACGGCACCGAGGGGGAGGTCTACGCCAGTCCGCAGCGCTGCCCGTCAATCAGCCTGATCCACGGCGCAGAACCCCAGGTGCTGCTGGCACGTCAGGAGGAGGTGGCATTTGCGGCGGGCGAGCTGCCCGAGGCGAAAGATGCGGCTACCACCGCCGCCTGGATCACCCGCTGTCTGAATCGTGAAGTGGCAGTACCGCAGTCTTTGCGGTTGCAAATTGCCTGCTGCTATGTGGCAACGGGCAGGGCGCAGACGCTGGAAGCGGCGCTGGGTGAGATTAAGCTAGCGGGATACTGAAGCAGGCGGTAAGAGGCTGATAGGACTGTTGGCGTAGTGCGCTGACGGTGAATCCACAGCGGCCTTGAACGGATGCAGGTCAGTCAGGATTAAATCAGGGGCGATTGATTAAGGGATGAATTAAGATAGCGCCAGTGAAATAGTATTACCGACAATGCTGCATTCTGATCCTCAAGTTAAAAATGCGCCAAATGGCGCATTTTTTATAAATTAAACGGGTATTTCAACGCGAGGAATTAAGCGCTAAGCGGCGGACTTATTCACCAAAATTTCAATATCGGCGATAGACGCTTCCACTTCGTCATGCAGCTTGCCCTGGGCATTCAGCAGTGTATCGATTTTACCCGCCAGCTCTTTATCTTTAAACTCGCCGGAGTCGAATGCAAGCCACTGTGCGGAAAGGGTTTCCGTATTGTTTTTAGCGTAGTGGCGAATCTCTTTAAGCTGAGAAAGCACGTCATTAATATAGTCATCTTTCGTTTTGGTTTCGATGTCAGCCATGATGAGATGTTTCCTTCTTCTGGGTTAGAAATTCAATTTAAGCCTGGTTGATAACGAATAAATTATCTCTAAGAATAATCGCAATGTGTCCTGCGGGTAAATTATGGTGCTGAATCATTCTTTTGGGTTAAATAGCGGCGTGTGGATAGTGATGTTTGAAAATAATATCCCTGCCAGCTGAGTCAATTGATGTTCGCCACCTGTCGGTGGCCTGATAACCGGTTTGTACTACACTCTGTCTGGCTGATAATGATATGACTGAGGAGCAAGCATGAAGCTGTGGCCCGTTCTTACCGGAGTGGTACTGTCACTGGGGCTGGTCGCCTGTAAATCCCCGACGCCGCCGAAAGGAGTCACGCCGATAAGCGGATTTGACGCCGATCGCTATCTGGGAAAATGGTATGAGGTTGCCCGGCTGGAAAACCGCTTCGAGCGCGGCCTGGAACAGGTAACTGCGACGTATGGCAAACGTAGCGACGGCGGAATATCGGTGCTTAACCGTGGCTACGACCCGGCGAAAGCGCGCTGGAAGGAGAGTGAAGGCCGGGCTTACTTCACCGGTGCACCGTCCACTGCGGCGCTTAAAGTGTCATTCTTTGGTCCGTTCTACGGCGGCTATAACGTTATCGCGCTGGATGAGGACTATCGCTATGCGCTGGTCAGCGGGCCAAACCGTGACTACCTGTGGATACTGTCGCGCACGCCGCAGATCCCCGAGAGCGTAAAACAAAACTACCTGGCTATCGCCCGGGGGCTGAACTTCCCGGTGGATAAGCTTGTTTGGGTAAATCAGGGATAATACTTCCCTGGTATTTTTCCGTGCTGGGCTATTTCTCAGGGCAGGGAAATATGGCACGAGAACGCCCTCAAGGAGAAATTCCTGCCTATTCAACTAATAATATTCGCTGATGAGATCGTCAGGATCGTTAATGCAGTATTTCAGAATGGGAAAGCTGTACAAGGTAGTTGGCCCCGTGAGGGGCCATAAGAAGCGGTGGCAGCGGCCAGGTGAATATCAATCAGCCGCGCGGCAGCAGCTGCTCAACCAGCGCGGTCCACAGTGCGATACCGGGTGCAATCAGCCCATCGTTAAAATCGTAGTTGGCGTTATGCAGCGGCCGTGACGGCGTGTCACCGTCAGCACCGATCCAGAAGTAGGCTCCCGGACAGTGCTCCAGCATGCAGGCAAAATCTTCCGAGGCCATCGACGGGCTGACGTTCCAGTGCACTTTTTCAGCGGGCATGAGCGTCAGCGCGCAGTCGCGCACCAGCGCGGCTTCAGCGGCGTGATTCATGGTCACCGGATAGTCGCCCTGATACTCAATGCTGCCCTCAATGCCCAGCGGCGCGGTGAAGGAGGTCACGAATTCATCGATCATCTGTTTTACCCGGCTGCGCACGTCCGCCTGCAGGCAGCGCAGCGTGCCGCGCAGCACCACGGTTTCCGGGATGACGTTAATGGCTTCGCCGCCGTTGATTTGCGTGATGCTGACCACCGCAGAGGCCAGCGGCGACAGGCGGCGGGCCGGAATGGTTTGCAGGGCCATAATCAGCTGCGCGGCGGCCACAATCGGGTCCGCGCCGTTTTCCGGCATGGCTGCGTGGCAGCTTCTGCCGCGCAGCGTGATTTCGAAGGAGTCCAGCGAGGCCATCATCGCACCCGCATTAACCGCAACCTCACCGGCGGGCAGCCCCGGCCAGTTGTGCATGCCGTAGATGGCATCCATCGGGAACAGGGCAAACAGGCCGTCTTCCACCATGCGGCGCGCGCCGCCGAGGTTCTCCTCTGCGGGCTGGAAGACAAAATGCAGCGTGCCACTAAAGCGACGGGTGGTACTCAGGTGCTTTGCCACCGCCAGCAGAATGGCCGTATGGCCGTCGTGTCCGCAGGCGTGCATCACCCCGGGATTGGTGGAGCGATGCGGCGGATTGCTCAGTTCAGTGATCGGCAGGGCGTCCATGTCAGCGCGTAACCCGATAACCGGTCCAGGGCCATTTTCCAGCGTTCCAACCACGCCGGTGCCTGCCAGACCTCGGTGAACCTGCAGACCAAAAGCCTCCAGCTGCTCGGCGATCAGCTGTGAAGTGTGATGCTCCTGATATCCCAGTTCGGGGCGGGCATGCAGGGCTCTGCGCCAGCCGGTGGCTTCTTCAATCAGCGAAACGGGAACTGTCATTCAATACTTCTCCTGTGCAGGGTAACGCGCAGAAACAAGGTAGCATAAATCGGGGGAGGAAGAAGCGGGTAGCGGGGAAGAAAACAGGCCGGTGATACCGGCCTGAATAATGCTTAGTCGATCATCGGCAGATTCAGCTCGTGCTTCGCGGCGCAGGCTTTCGCCACCTCGTAGCCGGCATCGGCATGGCGCATGACGCCGGTCGCCGGATCGTTCCACAACACGCGGCCCAGGCGTTTATCGGCCTCGGCGCTGCCGTCGGCAACGATCACCACGCCAGCATGCTGCGAGAAGCCCATGCCCACGCCGCCGCCGTGATGCAGGCTGACCCAGGTGGCACCGCCTGCTGTGTTCAGCAGGGCGTTGAGCAGCGGCCAGTCTGATACTGCATCCGAGCCGTCGCGCATCGCTTCGGTTTCACGGTTCGGCGAGGCTACCGAGCCGCAGTCAAGGTGATCGCGGCCGATCACCACCGGCGCTTTCAGCTCGCCGTTGCGCACCATTTCGTTAAACGCCAGTCCGGCCAGATGGCGCTCGCCCAGTCCCAGCCAGCAGATACGCGCGGGCAGGCCCTGGAACGCGATCCGCTCCTGCGCCATATCCAGCCAGCGGTGCAGGTTGGTATGGTCCGGGAACAGCTCTTTCAGTTTAGCATCGGTACGGTAGATGTCCTCCGGATCGCCGGACAGGGCGACCCAGCGGAACGGACCTTTGCCTTCACAGAACAGTGGACGGATATAGGCCGGTACAAAGCCCGGGAAGTCGAACGCGTTGGTCACACCTTCTTCCAGCGCCACCTGGCGGATATTGTTGCCGTAATCCACGGTAGGAATACCCATATGGCAGAAGTCGAGCATCGCCTGCACGTGCACCGCCATCGAGGCACGGGCGGCTTTCTCCACGGACTTCGGATCGCTGCGGCGGGCTTCTTCCCACTGTGCAACGGACCAGCCCTGCGGCAGATAGCCATTGATCGGGTCGTGCGCAGAGGTCTGGTCGGTGACGATATCCGGCTTCATGCCGCCTGCTTTCGCCCGTTTTACCAGTTCCGGCAGGATATCTGCCGCATTGCCGAGCAGCCCGACGGAAATCGCGCGTTTCTCTTTATTCGCCTGGTCAATGATCGCCAGTGCTTCGTCAAGATTCTCGGCGCGGTAGTCTACGTAGCGGGTACGCAGGCGGAAATCAATGCGTGAAGACTGGCACTCAATGGCCAGCACGGAGGCACCCGCCAGCACGCCAGCCAGCGGTTGTGCGCCGCCCATGCCGCCCAGCCCGGCGGTGAGTATCCATTTACCGCTCAGATCGCCGTTATAGTGCTGGCGACCGGCTTCGGCGAAGGTTTCAAAGGTGCCCTGCACAATCCCCTGCGCACCGATGTAGATCCAGGAGCCGGCGGTCATCTGGCCGTACATCATCAGCCCGGCTTTATCGAGCTTATTAAAGTGGTCCCAGTTGGCCCAGTGCGGCACGAGGTTAGAGTTGGCAATCAGCACGCGCGGCGCATCGGCGTGGGTGCGGAACACGCCAACCGGTTTGCCGGACTGAACCAGCAGCGTTTCTTCCGGTTGCAGCGCCTGCAGCGAACGCAGGATCTGCTCGAAGCACTCCCAGTTACGCGCGGCTTTACCTATACCACCGTACACCACCAAATCTTCCGGGCGTTCGGCAACGTCGGGGTCCAGGTTGTTCTGGATCATGCGGTAAGCGGCTTCAATCAGCCAGTTGGCGCAGTGCAACGTGTCACCGTGGGGAGCGCGAAGGGTACGGGCAACGGCCTTGCTTACGGACTCAGTCATGGTTGTTTTCCTTATCGGTATTCTTCGCTTAGTGGGCGCGTGCAGGCAGCAGCGCAGCAATCATTTCCGGCCAGCTGTCGCCAGCGGCCCATAAACGCATCTGTTCGATATCCGGCGCCATCAGGCGATCTTTGTCGAGATAAGCAACTTTCTGGCGGATAGTGCTCAGCACTTCCTCCAGCTGCGGTGAGCTTTGCAGCGGACGGTGGAAGTCGATCCCCTGCGCGGCGGCCATTGCCTCAATGCCCACTACCGCAGCGGTGTTAAAGCACATGGCTCCCAGGCGGCGGGCGGCATAGGTGGCCATTGAGACGTGATCTTCCTGGTTGGCGGAGGTTGGCAGGCTGTCGACG
Organism: Erwinia sp. INIA01; assembly: GCF_025947915.1. Lineage (NCBI taxonomy): Bacteria > Pseudomonadati > Pseudomonadota > Gammaproteobacteria > Enterobacterales > Erwiniaceae > Erwinia > Erwinia sp. INIA01. Next base: position 388,920 of record NZ_JAPDNC010000004.1, on the reverse strand, counting down.
CTGCCCGGATGCGCCAGCGATTTGTTTTCCGACGCCAGCGCGGCGGCGGTGACCTGGGCGATCATAAATCCGGAGTTCACTCCACCGTCGTTGACCAGGAACGGCGGCAGGCCCGAAAGGCCGGTATCCAGCAGCAGCGCCAGTCGACGCTCTGAGATGGCCCCAATTTCCGCTACGGCCAGCGCAATAATGTCGGCGGCGAACGCCACCGGTTCGGCGTGGAAGTTACCGCCGGAGATCACCTCGCCGGTATCGGTAAACACCAGTGGGTTATCGGATGCGGCGTTGGCTTCGATTTGCAGCACGCGAGCGGCATGGTTGAGATTATCCAGGCAGGCACCCATCACCTGCGGCACGCAGCGGATGGAGTAGGGGTCCTGTACGCGTCCGCAGTTAGCGTGGGAATTAAGAATAACGCTGCCTTCCAGCAGGCCGGATACGGCGGCGGCTACCGAGATTTGGCCCTGCTGACCGCGGGCTTCATGGATGCGGTGATCGAACGGTTTTACCGAGCCTTTAATCGCTTCCAGCGACAGCGCACCGGCTACCAGCCCGGCGGCAAAAACGTTTTCGCCTTCAAACAGGCCACGCAGTGCCAGCGCGGTAGAAACCTGAGTGCCGTTCAGCAGCGCCAGGCCCTCTTTCGGCCCCAGTTCGATCGGCTCCATGCCAGCCAGCGCCAGGCCGTCGCGAGCGGGCAGCAGCTCGCCTTTCACCCGCACGTCACCTTCACCCAGCAGCATCAGGGAGAGATGCGCCAGCGGAGCTAAATCGCCGGACGCACCCACGGAGCCTTTCTCCGGAATGCATGGCATTACACCGGCATTGAACAGAGCGATCAGCGCATCAACCAGTTCAATTCTGATCCCGGAATGACCGCGTGCCAGGCTGATAATTTTGGTCGCCATCACCAGGCGCACCACGTCATCAGGCAGCAGTTCACCCAGGCCTACACTGTGGGACAGGACCAGGTTACGCTGCAGTTCGGCCAGCCGGTCCGCCGGAATGGAGGTCTGAGCCAGTTTGCCAAAGCCGGTATTAATGCCGTAGGTCACTTTGCCTTCGCTGACAATGGCTTCAACCGTATCACGGGCCTGTTGGATGCGGCTGCGCGCCTGTTCGTCCAGCGCCAGGGTTACGCCGCCGCGATAAATTGTTTTCAGCGTGGCGAGATCGACCTTACCCGGCGTCAGTAAGCAGAGGGGCTGAGTCAGTGACATAGTATACTCCTGTATAGACAACTGGGTGGGCATCAAACCTGTATTACGGGCATCGGCCCGACAGGTTGTTAATGCGAGTTAAATTTCGGTCTGAATTGAGTGAATCACAAACGTATATTCTTGTCTATACAACCAAGCTAACTTGTATTGCTGCGATCACAAAAAAAGTCGATAAAGCTGTTGAAATAAACGGCAGTCTCGGCGGAAAAGTTAACATGTATATACATTTAGGATATTAGCCAGTAAACTGATTTTCCCACTGTTATAAGGATTCGGTATGGTAAGGCAGACTGCTATTTCTCAACTTTCCGCTGCAATGAGCGATCAGCCTGCACCGATTTATCAGCGGGTGAAGCAGGCAATTATCAGCCAGATCAGCGAAGGCGTCTGGCAGCCAAATCAGCGCGTGCCCTCAGAGAGCGAGCTGGTTAACGAGCTGGGCGTCAGCCGGATGACCATCAATCGTGCGCTGCGCGAGCTGACCAGCGAAGGTTACCTGATGCGAATGCAGGGCGTGGGAACGTTCGTTGCGGAAGCCAAGGGCTATACCGCAATGATGGAAGTGCACAATATCGCGGAAGAGATTGCCCAGCGCGGCCACCGTCACAGCAGTAAAATTCTGGCACTGGGCGAGAGCAAAGCCGACGCTGAGCAGGCAGCGCTGCTCGGTTTAACCAGCGGTCAGAAACTGTTTCATTCGCTGATGATCCATTATGAGAACGATCAGCCGGTGCAGCTGGAAGATCGCCTGGTGAACCCGCAGATGGCACCGGATTATCTGCAGCAGGACTACACTGAGCAAACCCCCTATACCTACCTGATGCGCGTGGCACCGCTCACCGCCGGTGAGCATGTGGTGGAAGCAGTTCTGCCCGACGCGCGGCAGTGCCGACATCTGGCGATTGACGCACAGGAACCCTGCCTGCTGATCCGTCGCCAGACCTGGAGTGATAATAAGATCGTTACCTACGCGCGGCTGCTGTATCCCGGTTCACGCTACAAGCTGATGGGGCGCTTCAAAGGCCATGGTTAAAGCTCGGTAGCAGCGTGCCCCACAGCAGCAGGGCATCATTCGACAGCGGAACGAAGTGGCCGCCCTGATTTTCCCACCAGGCGCCCTGATCCGCTGCCAGCAGCGTTTGCCCATGCTGCCACAGACCGCTAATCACCATCACGACACCCGCGGCCTCTACCGGCGGTGAAAATGCCGACTTAGTGGTTCCCGCCGCAGGCACATAGCTCCCCCGTCGGGCCATAATGTTGAAGTCGTGGCTTGCCCCGGCGGTCAGCCGGGCGCTGATACGATCCTCTCCGGGAAACGAGTAGGGCTGATTCTCCGTCAAACGCTGGCGCAGCCGATCGTTGCAGTACAGTTCTACTTCCCCATCCAGCAGGGTAATAATGCGGTCGACGCCGGGGAACGCCGAAAAGTCCCCGTCGGTGGCGATAGTGGCAATACTGATGCGCCAGTCAAATTCGGTTTCGCCGGGCGGGTAGCTGATAATTTCCCGCGTTTCGCCGCCGCCGTTGCGCCAGGGGGTGACCGGCAGGCTGGCGCTGTTAAATAAGTGGATCATCGCAGCGCCTCCAGCACCTGACGAAACTCAGCGTCAATCGACTCCTGCTGCGCGTGCTGGCCGTGACGGATACGCTGCACGCCCGCCACGAATACATCCTGGATCTGACCGTGATGCCCGGCAAACAGCCAGCGGTTGAGCAGGGCCTCATCGCCGGTTGCCCCCAATAGTGCATCGTCACTCAGTACCAGCCAGTCTGCGCGGTAGCCGGTTTGCAGGCTGCCCGTTTTTACGCCGCAGGCCTGAGCGCCTCCCGCCAGCGCCTGCCGATACAGCAGATCGCCCACCGACGGCTGATTGGCAGTAACAATACGGTTGCGGCGGCGATCGCGCAGCCGCTGGGCATATTCCAGCCAGCGTAATTCTTCTACGACGTCCAGCGAGACGTGGCTGTCGGAACCTATCCCCCAGCGGCCACCCCGGGCGATAAACTCGGTGGCCGGGAAGATGCCGTCGCCGAGGTTGGCTTCGGTGGTCGGGCAGAGACCGGCTACCGCCTGGCTTGCCGCAAGGCGCGAAATCTCGCTGTCGTCAAGATGGGTGGCGTGGATCAGGCACCAGCGCGGGTCCACCTGGAAGCGATCCAGCAGCCAGCTAACCGGCCGCTCGCCGCTCCAGGCCAGCGAATCGTTGACCTCTTTTTCCTGTTCGGCAACGTGAAGATGTACCGGCAGATGTGCAGGGCTGGCCGCCAGTACCTCATGCATCTGCGCTTCGCTGACCGCCCGCAGAGAGTGGAAACAGAGACCGTGGTTAATCAGCGGTTTGCCGTCAATCAGCTTCACCAGACGCTGCTGCTGAGCGAGATAGGCGGCGGTATCCTGAATAAAGCGCTTCTGGCCCGGCTGCGCGGGCTGGCTGCCAAATCCGGCGTAGCTGTAGAGCACCGGCAGCAGAGTCTGACCAATACCGCTGCGCTCGGCGGCGGCAATCAGCTCGGTCAGCATCTCATCCTGCGGATAAGGCTGGCCGTCCGGCTGGTGGTGCAGATAGTGAAACTCCGCCACCTGGCAATATCCGCCTTTAAGCATCTCAACGTACAGTGCTGCTGCAACGGCACCGACCTGCTGCGGCGACAGGCGCTGTACCATGCGGTACATCAGATCGCGCCATGTCCAGAAACTGTCCTGCGGGTCGCCAGCGACTTCGGCCAGCCCGGCCATCGCGCGTTGAAATGCATGCGAGTGCAAATTTGCCATAGCCGGTATGACAATACCGTCCAGGCGCTGCGCATCCTGCGGCTGGCTGTTGGCAGTCAGAGAGGCAATCTTGCCGTGGCTGTCGACGTCAATCAGTACATTATGCTGCCAGCCATCTTCAAGCAGGGCGCGGGGCGCAAAATAGCGAGTCATCGGTTGCTTCCTGTGCGTTGAGGTTGTATATACATATACATACTTATAGGTGAGCAGTAAAGCACACAACGTGGGAGAGGTGATGAACCAGCAACGTAACTGTGAGCATTTGTGGTACGGCGCAGATATTGTCACCATGCGCGACGGCCAGTACAACATCATCAAAGACGGTGCGATTGCCGTGGACGGGCAGCAGATCGTCTGGATCGGGCCCTACCAGGAGGCCGGGCAGTTTACTCCGCAGCGGTCCACCGATTTCGGCGGCGGCATCGTGACTCCGGGACTGGTGGACTGCCACACGCATCTGGTGTTTGGCGGCGATCGCAGCCACGAGTTTGAGCAGCGCCTGAACGGCGTCAGCTACAGTGAGATTGCTGCTGCGGGCGGCGGTATCCTCTCAACGGTCCGCGCCACGCGGGAGTCGTCGCTGGCACAGTTGGTCAGCAGCGCCCGGCATCGCCTTGACGTGCTGCTGGCGGAAGGGGTGACTACCGTAGAAATTAAATCCGGCTACGGGCTGGAAATCGCCAGCGAGCTGCGCATGCTGCAGGCGATCCGCCAGCTCGGGCAGCAGGTTCCGGCGCAAATCAAGGCGACCTGCCTTGCCGCACACGCGGTGCCGCCGGAGTATAAGCAGACGCCGGATGAGTGGGTTGACGTCATCTGCCGCGAGCTGCTGCCGCAGGTGGCTGCCGGACAGCTGGCGGATGCGGTGGATGCGTTCTGCGAGTATCTGGCGTTCACCCCCGCGCAGGTTGAGAAAGTCTTCCTTGCCGCACAGCAGTTGGGCCTGCCGGTTAAACTGCATGCCGAACAGCTCTCGTCCCTGGGCGGCGGTGCGCTGGCCGCGCGGTTTAACGCGCTGTCTGCGGACCATCTGGAATACGCCACCGAGAGTGATATTGCGGCGATGGCGCAGAGCGGCACGGTGGCGGTATTGCTACCGGGCGCATTCTATCTGCTGCGGGAAACTCAGCGTCCGCCGGTCGCGCTGTTCCGCCAATACGGCGTGCCGATGGCGCTGGCCAGCGATGCGAACCCGGGTACTTCACCTGCACTCTCCCTGAGGCTGATGCTCAATATGGGCTGTACGCTGTTTGGCATGACGCCGGAAGAAGCGCTGGCCGGGGTTACGCTTCGCGGCGCGCAGGCGCTGGGCCTTGCAGCCTCTCTGGGGTCGCTGGAGCCGGGCAAGCTGGCTGATTTTGTCCACTGGCCGCTGGAACGCCCGGCGGAGCTGGTTTACTGGCTGGGTGGGCAATTGCCCTGCCGGGTTATTTTCCGAGGAGAAGAACGATGAACGCTTTTGAATTTAGCGCCGGTAAGCTGCCGCTGCTGCTGAGCATTCCCCATGCCGGTACGGCGCTGACGCCGGAAGTTGAGGCCGGGCTGAGCGATGCAGCCAAAGGGCTGCCGGACACCGACTGGCATATTCCACAGCTGTATGAGTTTGCCCGTGAAATGGGTGCCAGCGTGCTGGTCGGCAATTATTCGCGCTTTGTGATTGACCTGAACCGTCCGCCGGATAATCAGGCGCTGTACACCACCGCGACCACCGGCCTGTATCCGGAAACGCTGTTCGACGGTACGCCGACCTTTAAGCCGGGTATGACGCCAACGGCGGCACAGCGGGCGGGCTATCTGCAAAACATCTGGCAGCCTTACCACGACCAGATCCGTCTGGAGCTGGAGCGTATCCGTCGCCAGTTTGGGTATGCGCTGTTGTTTGATGCGCATTCGATCGCATCAAGGGTGCCGCGACTGTTTGAAGGGCAGCTGCCGGACCTCAACCTGGGCACCAATGATGGCGCGAGCTGTAGCCCGGAGATTGCGGGGCATCTTACGGCTGTCTGTGATGACCAGTCTCGCTTCAGCTGGGTGATCAACGGCCGTTTCAAAGGCGGCTACATTACTCGCGCCTACGGTAAACCGGCGGAGAATCAGCATGCGGTTCAGCTGGAACTGGCACAGTGTAACTATATGGATGAGCAGCCGCCGTTTGCCTGGCGAGGTGATAAGGCCCGGCATTTGCAGGTGGTGCTGAAGCAGATTGTGGATACGCTATTGCGTGAAGGTAAACAGTAATCCCGCCCAATAGACCGGTATGCAGAAGATTTCTGAAGGGGGATTTTCAGCAGGTCGGTTCGAAAATACCGCCGCATAAACATGTGGCGGTTCACTCTTATTCTGACGTGGTTGCTGCCTGGATTCTTTAACGCCTGAATCCTGTTAGCGACAGAAATGTCTGCCTTTGACTACAGCAGCAGTGCTTCAACGTCGCGCCAGCTGTCCACGCGCCGGTAGCCGGTAACGTGCCTGTTGTGCGGGGCCGTGTAAAGAATGCCTTCTCCGCAGAAGTCGACAAAGTTAATCGCATTATCATCAATCATGTAGTCGGCGTTAATTATGCTTTTATTACCGCAGAACACGATATGGCTCGGCTTGATGGCGGGAAAATGGGTGTTCAGCCAGCGGAATTTTGCATTAAATGAGGCCGGGACCTGCATGGCCGCGGTGGTAATAAAAATCTCGTAGTGCTTGCTGAGGCTGGCAATAACGCGCTGGCTGTCGGGGATCACCGCCAGATCGGCAAAAAAATCCGGATGCCCGGCCAGTTCAAAGATCTCTTCCAGCTTTTCCGGATCGTCCTGATGCAGGTCAAAGAGGTTGAGTTCTTCAGTGGTCAGCTCCTGCGAAAAATGGCGGTTCCAGGTGTGCAGGATTTTAGAATGAAAGTCAGCGATAACCTCATCCATATCAATAGCAATGCGTTTCATAATCACTCCATGATGGGGTCTGAAGGCATAGCATATCAAAAAAAAGCCAGAAGCAGGGCTTCTGGCTAAAAAAGACTCAGGCACGGTCAGGAGGGTAATTTCGCAGTGTTCCTGCCGTGGCGACATCATACGCGGGCGGTGAAAAGAGAAAACCGCATAAGCTTGATGAAGACCTTCAAAAAATATGATGGATTTCGCCGATTTACCCTCATTTCAATTGTGGACAACCCCGATTTCGACTTGACCAATATCAGGTACATTTCGGGTCACTGTTATGTTGTTGAAATATTTATACACATCTATTTCCCTTTTTTTACTTAATCTCCACGAGATTTGGTCCCTGAAATTTGCTGCAATACTTAGTCGTAAGTGATAATCATTATTATTGTCTTTCTCTTTTCGTTTGTTGGCAGTGAAAATGAATTTTTACTTATAAAACAATAAGTAATTTTAAAAAGAAATCAGGGCATTAAGGGATGAGTATGGAATTCAATAGTAAAAAATTGAGCCTTATCAGTGTCGCTGTCGGACTGGCGCTGCTGCCGTTAAAGGGTTTCTCCGCAGAAGCCGTGGCCGCAGATGCGCAACAAATCAGCGATAGCGCTGAGGCAAAAACCAGCAAAAAAACCGAAAAAGATGCGACTTCCGGCGACCAGACGATGGTCGTTTCCGCCCGAGTACAGACCTTACAGGCACCGGGCGTTTCCACTATCAACGCGGAAGAAATCAAAAAACACCCACCGGAGCGCGATGTTTCTGAACTGATTCGCACCATGCCGGGCGTGAACCTGACCGGCAACTCCACCAGTGGCCAGCGCGGTAACAATCGCCAGGTCGATATTCGCGGTATGGGCCCGGAAAATACCATGATCCTGATCGACGGGATGCCGGTATCAAGCAAGAATTCGGTGCGCTACGGCTGGCGCGGCGAACGTGATTCCCGCGGCGATACTGCCTGGGTGCCACCGGAAATGATTGAACGCATTGATGTCCTGCGCGGCCCGGCGGCGGCGCTGTACGGCAGCGGTGCAGCGGGCGGGGTGATCAATATCATCACTAAACCGGCAACCAAAGACTGGCATGGTAGTTTTAATACTTACTACAACGTACCGGAGCATAAGGCTGAAGGTGCCACGCGCCGCTTTAACGGCAGCCTGACCGGTGAGCTGTTGGATAATCTGACCTTCAAACTGTACGGCGGCTGGGCCAAAACTCAGGCCGATGCGCAGTACATTAACTCTGGTCATGAAGCTCAGCGCACTGGCGCTTATATCGGCAGCGTGCCTGCTGGCCGTGAAGGATTGAAAAACGAAGATATTAACGGCTCTCTGCGCTGGGAATTTATTCCGGGCCAGGCGCTGGAACTGGGGGCTGGTTTCAGCCGCCAGGGCAATATCTACGCCGGAGATACGCAGAACACCAACACCAACACGCTGGTACAGAAGTACTACGGCAAAGAAACCAACATCCTGTATCGCCAGAATGTCAGCCTGAAGCATACCGGCTCGTGGGATAACGGCGTCACCACCACCAACTACATTCAGTACGAGCGCACGCGCAATACCCGTCTTAAGGAAGGTCTGGCAGGAGGAACGGAGGGGATCTTTAATACCACTGATGAAGGTTTCTCAACGATTAATCTTGCCGATACCAATGCGCATACTGAGGTAAACCTGCCGCTGGATCTGTTATTCCAGCAGACGGTAACCCTTGGCGCTGAGTGGAATCATCAGCAGATGAAAGATCCGACCTCGAATACGCAGAATGCCGCTACGGCAGGCAGCGTGTCGGGTGTGTCTGCAACCGATCGCAGCATTTATACTTCAGCCGATCTTTACTCAGTATTTGCTGACGACAATATTGAGCTGACCGACACCACGATGCTGACGCCGGGCCTTCGCTTTAACTACCACTCGATTACCGGTAGCAACTTCAGCCCGTCGCTGAACCTGTCTCAGGAACTGGGTAGTGATTTTACGCTGAAAATGGGCATCGCCCGTGCCTACAAGGCGCCGAACCTGTATCAGACCAACCCGAACTATATCCTGTACAGCAACGGCCAGGGTTGTTACGCCAGTACTGCAGCCTGTTATTTGCAGGGTAATGACGATCTGAAGGCGGAAACCAGCATCAATAAAGAGATCGGGCTTGAGTTCCATCACGACGATTATCAGGCGGGCCTGACCTACTTCCATAATGATTACCGCAATAAGATTGAAGCGGGTTACGCGCCGGAGTACAGCGTCGGTACGACCGATGTGTACAAGTGGGAGAACGTGCCGCGCGCGCTGATCCAGGGTCTGGAAGGTACGCTGAACTTCCCGATTACTGACAGCGTCTCAATGAAGAATAACTTCACCTACATCATTGAGAACAAGAACAAGAAAACTGGCGACTATCTGTCGATTATCCCAGAGTACACCATCAACTCGACGCTGGAATGGCAGGCGATGAACGATTTGTCCCTGCGCGGCACCATGGCCTGGTACGGCGTACAGAAGCCGAAGAAGTACAACTACAAGGGCGTGGCGGCAACGGGTAGCGAAACCAATGAGTTAAGCCCGTATGCACTCTTTGGTCTGAGCGCGACTTATACCGTGAATAAGTATGTGGATGTGACGGCGGGGATTGATAACCTGCTGGATAAACGCCACTACCGTGCGGGTAATGCATCGACTACTGGTAATGCGACGACCGGCGCGTATCTGTATGGTGCGGGTGCTGAGACGTACAATGAGTCGGGCAGAACGTACTTTATGTCGTTGAATACGCACTTCTGATAACAGCGGTGGGCGAGGGTTTCTCGTTCGCTGGCTGTGTGTGTTAAGGCCGCTATCCGTTTGGATGGCGGTTTTTTTCGCCCAGCCTCTGCGGTTGTCGGATGGTCCTTGCACCTGATGGCGTTTGCAGCAGTGGTGCTCTTCGCTGGCTGGCTGTTCCCCCGCCCGGACGGTCCTCACGCCGCTTCGCGGTCCCTTCTCTGTGTTCGTCAGCCGATCGGACCGGCTCAGACGGCACATCCGTGTGCCGACCGAGCCTTGCGCCCGCGTCCTGCGGGCTTATCCTGGCTTCCTTTCTCCGTTCAGCGCTGCGGATTATCCGGGCGGCGGAACAGCCAGCCTGCTGTATATCTTCTGTGTAATATGCAAAAAAAAGCAGCCGCAGAGGCAGGGCGACCTCCAACGATAGCACTCATTGTTTTTGAATCATTGAATACTGTGAAGAAGCCGATTTAGACAAGAGATCGTTAAGCAGTTTTTTTAGACAGGTAACTCAATGATTAACTCACAAACTGGTGGCTTCCCCGATTGTGAAATCCACCGAGCGGAGTGAAGGAAGGGAGTCAATATTTAATGGCAATGCAGGGTTAGTGTGACTTACCACAATTGGAGTTCAAAGCAGCTGCACGAAAAAACGATCGATTGAAGAAAGGTTTTGAACAGGCAACACAATGATTAACCAGCAGACTGGCGGCTTCCCCGAGCGGGCAATCCACAGCGCTGAACGAAGAGAGGAAAGCCAGGATTCTCCAGCAGGGAAGCTGGAGAAAGGTGCAGCCGGGCCATGGAGGGCCCGTCTGCACCGGTCCGACGGGCTGACGATTGTAGTGAGGGAACCACGCGGCGCGTGGCGCGAGGACCGCCCGAGCGGGGAAGCCGCCAGTCAGCGCAATCACCGCACTGACAGCAATCCCGGCAATCACCGCACTGACAGCAGTCCCAGCAGTCCCGGCAATCGCTCACCCCACAGAACACCCTCAGCCAGCTATTTATCAGAAACTGAATACCGGCCAAAGTGCGATCAGCTCCCGCCGCCCAGCGACTGCCACAGCGTAATCCGGTTATCATAATCCGTTTGCTGAAGCGCAATCAGCTCCAGCTGCGCCGACCACAGCGTACGCTGATTAGTTAACACGGTCAGATAATCCCCGCTGCCGGCCTGATAACCGTGCAGTGACAAATCTAGACTGCGCTGCGCTGCCGCCACGTACTCGCGCTGGGCATCCATCTGTTCGTTGAGCGTGGCACGGCGCGCCAGCGCATCGGCAACGTCTTTAAACCCGCTCTGAATCGCCTTTTCATACGCCGCAATCAGCCCCTGCTTCTCCGCCTCGGCATACTTCAGCGCCGCCACGTTGGTACCACCGGCAAACAGCGGCAGCGACAGGCTCGGTGCAAACGACCAGACGTTGGCACCGTGGCTGAACAGGCTGGAAAGCGACCCGCTCGCCACGCCCGCGCTGGACGTCAGCGACAGGGTCGGGAAGAAGTTGGCGCGTGCGGCACCGATATCCGCATTGGCGCTCTTCAAGCTGTGCTCGGCTTCCTGTACGTCCGGGCGGCGCAGCAGCAGCGAAGAGGACACGCCCGCAGGCACCAGCGCAATGGCATTATCGTTCAGCTTATCCAGCGGACCGGGCAGCAACGAATCCGGCAGGCTTTCACCCGCCAGCAGCGTCAGGGCGTTGCGATCCTGAGCAACCAGCGTCTGATAGCTGGCCACGCTGGCGCGCGCCGACTGATAAACGGTCATCGCTTCGTTCATATCCGTGCCGTCCGCCACGCCGGCAGCCTGGCGGCGTTTAGTGATCTCCAGCGTTTTACCGGCACTGGCCATCGTCTCCTGCGCGAGCTGCAAGTTGCTGTTATCCGCTGCCAGCGTCACCCAGGCGGTGGCGGTTTCGGCAATCAGCGTCAGGCGGGTGTTCTGCGCGGTAAATTCACTGGCCAGCCAGGTTTCCTTCGCCGCGCGGCTCAGGCTGCGGTTATGGCCAAACAGATCGATCTCGAAGCTGCTGACGCTGCCGCTGGCCTCCGCGCTGCCGGTTACACCCGCATCGGTGGTCCGGCTGCGGGTGCTGGTCAGCCCGGCATTCAGCGTCGGGAACAGGCTGGCGCGCTCTTCGCCGTACAGCGCCTTCGCCTGCTCGATATCGCTGATCGCTTTGCGCAGATCGCGGTTGCTGGCTAAGGCGCGTGCCACCACGGTTTTCAGTCGGCTGTCGCCCATGACCTGCTGCCAGTTGCTGAGCACGGCCGGTGCGCTGCCGTCCGCATTCTGCCCCGGCCAGGTGGCCGGAACCGGCGCGGCGGGGCGCTGATAATCGGGATCGAGAGACAGACAGCCCGCCAGCATCATCGACAGGGCTATCACGCTAATTCGGTACATCATTGTTTACTCCCGTGGCGTGAGGTGAACAGATGCTTCACCAGCACGAAGAACAGCGGTACAAAGAAAATCGCCAGAATGGTCGCGGCCAGCGTTCCGCCGATAATCCCGGTACCAATCGCAATACGGCTGTTGGCTCCGGCTCCGGTTGCCACCGCCAGCGGCAGCACCCCGGCAATAAAGGCCAGCGAGGTCATCACAATGGGCCGCAGGCGGATACGGGCGGCAGAAATCGCCGCTGCGCTCAGCGAGCTTCCCTGTTTTAGCGCCGCCTCGGCGAATTCCACGATAAGGATGGCGTTCTTCGCCGACAGCCCGATGGTGGTCAGCAGGGCAACCTGGAAGTAGATATCGTTGCTCAGCCCGCGCAGGCTGGCGGCCAGCGCGGCACCGAAGATACCCAGTGGGATCACCAGCAGCACCGAGAACGGCACAGACCAGCTCTCGTACAGCGCCGCCAGGCAGAGGAATACCACCAGAATCGAGATGGCGTACAGGCTCATGGCCTGGCCGCTGGCGAGTTTTTCCTGCAGTGACAGGCCGCTCCATGCCCAGCTGGAACCCGGTGCCAGCTGATTAGCCAGCTCTTCCATTTTGTCCATCGCCGCACCCGAGCTGTAGCCCGCGCTGTTTTCACCGGCAATTTCAAAGGCGGCCGAGCCGTTATAGCGTGACAGGCTTTCCGGGCCGTAGATCCAGTGCGTGGTGGCGAAGGCGGAGAACGGCGTCATGCTGCTGTCGCTGCCGCGCACAAACCATTTCGCCAGGTCCTCCGGCTTCGAGCGGAACTGGCTGTCGCCTTCGATATACACCTCTTTCACCCTGCCGCGATCGATAAAATCGTTCACGTAGGTGCCACCCCAGGCGCTGCTCAGCGTGTCGGTTACATCGGACAGTGACAGGCCGAGTGCCACCGCTTTGTTATTGTCGATATCCACCTGTAGCTGCGGCATTTGCGGCAGATCGCTGGCGCGCACCGATTGCAGCTCGGGGCTGCTGTTCGCCGCTTTCAGCAGGTCGCTGCGCAGCTTCAGCAGGGTGTTACGGTCGGTTGCGCCGCTGGCCAGCAGTTCAAAGGTAAAGCCGTTGCTCTGCCCCAGCCCCTGCACCGACGGCGGGGTCATGGCGAAGACTTTCGCGTCGCGGATATCACCCAGCGCCGCCATGGCTTCACGGGCGATGCCCTGCGCGCTGTTTTTCTCTCCGGAGCGCAGGCTCCAGTCTTTCAGTGAAACGAAGGCCATACCGGCATTCTGGCCGCTGCCGCTGAAGTTAAAGCCGTTAACGGTAAAGATAACGTTGGTATTGTCCTTCTGCTGGTTAAGGAACCAGTCGGTGACGCGCTTGTTGACCGCATCGGTACGGCTGATGGTGGCACCGGCGGGCAGGGTGTACTGCACCATGATTTCGCCCTGGTCTTCTTCCGGCAGGAAGCTGCCCGGCAGACGCCACAGCAGCAGCGCCATCAGTCCGGCAAACACGGCGTAAACCAGCATCAGTCGCACCGGACGGCCAAGGAGCCACAGTACGCGCTTGCGATAGCGCTTCTCACCGTTCTGATACAGGCGGTTAAAGCGGGCGAAGAAGCCGCGCTGCGGAGGCTGGGTATGCTTCAGCAGCATGCCGCACAGCGCCGGGGTCAGCGTCAGAGCGACCACCACCGACAGCATCATGGCGGCGATAATCGTCACCGAGAACTGACGGTAAATCACCCCGGTGGAGCCGCCGAAGAAGGCCATGGGCAGGAATACCGCCGACAGTACCAGCGCAATCGCCACCAGCGCACCGGCGATTTCACCCATTGATTTCTCGGTGGCTTCACGGGCGTTCAGTCCTTCGTTGCGCATGATGCGCTCGACGTTTTCCACCACCACGATGGCGTCATCCACCAGCAGCCCGATGGCCAGCACCATGGCAAACAGCGTCAGGGTATTAATGGAGTAGCCGAACAGCGCCAGCACGCCAAAAGTACCGAGCAGCACCACCGGCACCGCCAGCGCGGGGATCAGCGTGGCGCGCAGGTTTTGCAGGAACAGCATCATCACCGTCACCACCAGAACAATGGCGATCAGCAGGGTTTCGATCACATCCTGTACCGAGATTTTAATAAATTCGGTGCTGTCTTTCGGGTAGGCGATTTCATAACCCGCAGGCATATTGTGATGATATTCTTCGATTTTCGCTTTCACCAGGCTGGCGGTATCCAGCGCGTTGGCTCCGGGAGCCAGCATCACCGCCACACCGGCCGCCGGGTGGCCGTTCAGTTTCGAGCTGGCGCTGTAGTCTTCGCTGCCCATTTCCACGCGTGCGACGTCGCCGATGCGCACCACGGCACCGCCGGTGGCGCTTTTAATGATGATATTACGGAACTGATCGACGGTTTGCAGACGCGACTGCGCGCGCACCGTAGCCGTCAGCTGCTGGTTGCTGGCGGCGGGCAGGGCACCGAGTTTACCGGCGGTCACCTGTACGTTCTGCGCTTCAATCGCGCTCTGCACGTCCGACGGCATCAGGCTGTAGGAAGCGAGTTTGGCGGGGTCGAGCCAGATGCGCATGGCGTATTCGGCACCGAAAACCTGCAGGCTGCCGACGCCGCTGACGCGGGCCAGCGGGTCCTGCAGGTTGCTCACCAGCCAGTCGGCGATATCGGAGCTGCTGGCGCGGTCGTTTTTATCGTACAGCGCCATAATCAGCAGGAAGTTGGACTGCGTTTTGGTGACGGTAATCCCGGCGCTTTGCACTTCGCTCTGCAGGCGGGATTCGGCCTGCTGCACCTTGTTCTGCACCTGCACCTGCGCGGTATCCGGGTCGGTGCCCTGCTGGAAGGTGACGTTGATATCCACCGAACCGTCCGAGCTGCTGGACGAGGTGAAGTAGAGCAGGTTATCCAGACCGGTCATCTGCTGTTCGATCACCTGGGTGACGCTGTTTTCCAGTGTCTCCGCCGAGGCACCGGTATAGGTGGCTTTGATCTTGATCGACGGTGGAGCAACGTCGGGGTACTGGGCTACCGGCAGGGTGCGGATAGCCATAATCCCCGCCAGCATAATGAGTATCGCAATGACCCAGGCAAATACCGGACGGCGAACAAAGAAACGCGAAAACATCAGTTCGCTCCCTCGCTGCGGGTCACTTCTTCCGGCTTAACGCTGTCCCCGGCGGCGACTTTAGCGCTGCCTTCTACCAGCAGACGATCGCCCGCCTGCAGGCCTTTGGTTATCAGCCAGTTGGTTCCGGTGGCATCGGCGGTCACCACTTCGCGCTGTTCTACTTTGTTCTCTGCGTTGACGACCAGTGCGGTGGCGTTGCCTTTGGCATCGCGCGTAATCCCCTGCTGCGGAGCGAGAATCGCGTTTTCCACCACGCCTTCATCCACCAGGGCATGAACGAACATGCCCGGCAGCAGCACGTGCTGTGGGTTCGGGAACACGGCGCGCAGCGTGACCGATCCGGTGGCTTCATCCACCGCCACTTCGGTCAGTTCCAGGCGACCCTTTTCCGGGTAGGTGGTGCCGTCTTCCAGCGTCAGGGTGACGTTCAGCGTGTTGTTATCGCTGGCCAGCGCGCGCTTGCGCAGGTTGAGCAGTTCCACGCTGGAGCGGGTTAGATCAACGTACATGCTGTCGAGACTGCGGATGGTGGCCAGTACGGTGTCCTGCCCGGCGGTCACCAATGCGCCGGGCGTAACGGCGGAGATGCCGATGCGGCCTGCGATTGGCGCGGTGACGGTGGTCCAGTCAAGGTTGACGCGCGCGCTGTCCAGCGCGGCCTGTTTTTCCGCTACGCTGGCGCGGTCCTGGTCGCAGGTGGATTTCGCATCGTCGGCGTCCTGCTGTGAAACGCCCTGATACTGCACCAGTCCGGCATAGCGTTTGGCTTTCTGGCAGTCACCGATCACCAGCGCCTGGGCACTTTTCAGCGCGGCGGCAGCCTGTTGCCAGGTCGCTTTATAGCTGGCGGCATCAAGCTGATACAGCGGCTGTCCGGCTTTCACTTCGGCCCCTTCGGTAAACAGGCGCTTCTGGATCAGCCCACCCACCTGCGGCCTGACTTCTGCCGTCTGGGTAGCGGTGGTGCGGCCGGTAAGATCGCTGGTCAGGGTAAAACTGCTGGCTTTCAGCGTGACGACGCCGACTTCGGTCAGACCGGGGGCCGGGGCGCTGGAGGTGACGTTATCGCAGCCGGTCAGGCAAAAAAGGGTCAGCAGCGAGACTATGCGTAATTGCATATGGCTATTCCACTCAAATAAAAAAAGAAAATGGCACATCGGTGAGCCATCATTATTTAGCAATGGCTCAGGATACGTTTAATAAAATTTAGGTACTGCTGTTAATCGGTAAAGTAATTGCAATGAAATCGTTTTGATGATTGCGAAGCATGTTGCGATCTTCACTGTATCGTCATGTTTTAAAACCAGACGGGGTCATTGTTATTCTTTTTTTCTGGCATGTATACCCGGGCCTTCTCCATCAGCCCTTGTGCGGTAAGGCGCTTAGCTGAGTTGGTGTAAAGTTTTGTCTTCCTGTTCGCATTAAGTCGAAAGAAACTTATCGATTAATGACCATTCGGTTTTACGCCGAAGTGAATTAATTTCCATAACGAATTTTTTTATTAAGCCATCATGGAAGTGAGCTTATTTGTCCATGGCTTTTAAATTCGGCGTATTTTTTCGCTGGCTTCAATAATAGCGTCGACAATAGCCGCACGTTCTTCAATGTTAATGGTTCTGTTTGTCGTCAGCCTGCGCAGGCTGAATTTCAGCTTCTCAAACGCCTCTTCGATCAGCGGATCTTTCTGCGTCTGGCTGACCACCATCTTTTTCATTTTTATCAGCGTGTCGCGCAGCGCCTCATGATGCTGGGCGAGATAGGCTTCGCCCGCCGCCGTCAGCGAGTACTGCTTTTTACCGCCGCCGCTTTCAATGGTCGTGGCGTACTTCTCTTCTTCTATCGAGGTCAGAATCGGATAGATCACGCCGGGGCTGGGGCGGTATACGCCCTGCGAATAGTCCCTGATTGAGGTGATGACTTCATATCCGTGTGTCGGATTCAGCCGTATCAGATGCAGCACCAGCAGGACCAGTTCGGTGCGGTTAAAGGCTTTGCCGCGGCGAACCTGATTTTTGCCGGAGTCGCTCCCTTTTTTTGACTCATCGGCAGGTGATTCAGTGGGATGAAGCATCTCTTTCATGGTGACATTGCAGGTTAATGGCTGACCAAAATAAGATATATCTTGAGCAATAAACGCATCAAGATATATCTTGAGAGGATTCCGCCAGCAAAGAGTAAAAGTTTCGTTAAGACCCTATTTTATGCGCGCATCCGGGCGAACAAGGTCAAAACGCTGGGCTTCGCTGATGCCGTAATAGGCGCTGGGGCCACCGGCGCGCAGGATCGGTTCCGCACGGGCGGTCTGATAGATGCCGTTGTCCAGCAGATCGCTGTCGATATGAATGGCGATGGCTTCTCCCAGCACCAGCCAGTTGTCCAGCAGCCCGCCCTGTGCATTCTGCAACTGGATGCACTGGGTGAGCCTGCACTCGAAGTTGACCGGGCTTTCCGCCACCATACTGACGTTGACCAGGCTGGCGGGCAGGGTGGTCAGTCCGGCGTGGATAAATTCATCCTCGCCGCGCGGCAGCGAAGCCGAGCTTTCATTCATCGCTTCCGCCAGCGATCGCGTGGCCAGATTCCAGACGAATTCGCCGGTCTCAACGATGTTTGCCACACTGTTCTTCCAGCCGCTGCTGGCAAAGCCGATAATCGGCGGGCGATAGCTGAAGCAGTTAAAGAAGCTGTAGGGCGCAAGGTTGCGCTGCCCGGCGGCATTCTGTGAGCTGATCCAGCCGATCGGGCGCGGGCCGATAATGGCGTTGAGCGGATCGTGGGGCAGGCCGTGCCCCTCTTCCGGTCGGTAGGAATGGCGTGTTCGCGACATAAATCGTCCTTATCTGAGTAAAGTCAGCGGGAAATGTTTACCATTAATAGCACAGAGGGTATCTTACGCCGCTGCTGACAAGAGAGTTACTGATGAAAACCCCTGCCGAGAAAAATGTTCTCCACCCGCGTAACCGCCATCGCGGACGCTATGATTTCGCCGCGCTGATCGCCTGTCATCCGGCGCTGGCGCAGTTTGTTGCCGTGAATAACTGGGGCAGCGAGTCGATTGATTTCGCCAACCCGGAAGCGGTGAAAACCCTGAACCAGGCGCTGTTGCACCATTTCTACGGGCTGGCTCACTGGGATATCCCGGAAGGCTTCCTCTGCCCGCCGGTGCCTGGCCGCGCTGACTATGTTCACCATCTGGCCGATCTGCTGGCTGAAGATAACAGCCGCGTCGTGCCGCGCGAGATCAACGTGCTGGATATCGGCTGCGGTGCCAACCTGATCTATCCGATTATCGGCCACAGCGAGTACCAGTGGCGCTTTACCGGCACCGAGGTGAACCCGCAGGCGATGACCGTCGCCAACGGCATTATCGCCGCGAATCCGGGCATGAATCGTGCTATTCGCCTGCGTCGCCAGAAGGACAGTTCGGCGATCTTCAGCGGTATTATCCATAAAAATGACGTGTATCACGCCACGATGTGTAATCCGCCGTTCCACGCCTCTGCCGCCGACGCGCATGAAGGAAGCCAGCGTAAGCTGCGGAATCTTGGGCTGGATCGCAATGCGCCGCTGAACTTTGGCGGGCAGCAGGATGAGCTGTGGTGTGAGGGCGGTGAAAAGGCGTTTATCGGCCGGATGATCACGGAAAGCGCTAACTTCGCCCGCCAGTGCGTCTGGTTCACCTCGCTGGTTTCCCGCCGTGAGAACCTGCCGGAGCTGTGGCGCGCGCTGGAAGAGGCCGACGTGGCCGCCGTGCGCACCATCGATATGGCCCAGGGGCAAAAGCAAAGCCGCTTTATCGCCTGGACCTTTATGGAACAGCCGCAGCGCACGCGCCTGCTGGGCAAGTAAGCTGACTGTTGCTGCGCAGGCGTCATCAGTGCCCTGAACGCACGGGCCAGGACAATCGTGGAGCAGGGCGCGCTGCACTTAATCCCCGCTTTTCGGTGCAGAGTTGCGGGTAAGGTGGCTTCAAATGGCCTGGTCTGGAGCAGGCAGCGCAGCCTGCACCCCAGCGGCCCCGGTCACATCGTTGCCGCTCTGCATCACCTGCACCGTCTGGTAAGGCACTTTGATCCCTGCGGCATCAAAGTGCTTTTTCACCATGCCGTCCAGCGCGAATCGCACCGTCCATTGCTTCAGCGGTTGGGTGGTGAACGACACGCGTACGGTGAACGCCTGATTGGTTAAGCCGACCAGCCCGGCAAACGACGGTTCGCCGATCACCATGCCCCGAATGGTTTTATCCTCCAGAAGCTCCCTGACCGCCGCCTGTAGCGTGGCATTGACTCGATCGGTATCTTCTCGTCGATCGACGTCGTAGTTCGCCACAAACGAGCCGATGCCGCGCACGAAGTTGGCAAAGGTGGTGATCGAGGACCACGGGATGATGTGGTAAGCCCCGGTATCCTGCCGTACCCCAACGGAACGAATCGACATCCGCTCCACCGTGCCGGTAATCGGCCCGATGGTCACCAGATCGCCGGTGTTCATGCCGTTTTCAAACTGGATAAACACGCCGGTAATAATATCTTTCACCAGCGTCTGCGAACCAAACGACACCGCCAGCCCCAGCGCCCCGGCACCGGCCAGCAGCGGAGCGATATTCACACCGATCTCGGAAAGTACGATCATAATGGTGATGGTGCTGATCACCACTGCCAGCGCGTTGCGGAACAGCGTCAGCAGGGTGCGGGTGCGCGCACTGGGCATGGGTCTGCCGTGCGAATCCGAAGCCAGGCGGCTCTCAATAAGGCTGGCCAGCAGCGTCCAGCCCACCGCCGAGAAGAACAGGATCACCACGATGCGGATCAGAATATCCACCAGCTTTTCGCCTGCGCCGACGGTGAGCCAGTGCCAGAGGTCAAACAGGTGCCAGGCATTCAGCAGCATCAGGGTGACGGCAAACACGCTGATCACCCGTGCCAGCTTAAGCATCGCCGACAGCCAGCCGTTTACCCGCTGCTGAAGCTCAGGGTAGTTACGGCGCAGTTCCGGGGAGAGCACGATGGTTTTATTAATCCAGCGGGTCAGCATGCCGGACACCAGCGCGCCGATGGCAACGATCGCCAGCGATCGCACGCTGGCGGACATCATGAACTTCAGGCTGTTGCCGGGATCGAACAGCGAAAACAGGAACAGGGCGATAAAATAGGCGCTGGCCAGCCAGTGCCACACCAGCGCAAAGGCGCGGATAAACAGCGCGAAAAACGCCAGCGAGCGGTCCGCCAGCCGCGTCAGCTCCTGCTGAATATTGCGGCGGTTGTGGAAAATCAGATACAGCGCCCACACCGTGACCAGACCCATCACCAGCATGTTGATGACTGCCCCGACCTGCACATTCACCTGATTGGAGACGATCGGCACGATCACCAGCAGACCGTAGCCGATCAGCCCACTCAGCCAGCTGATACGCGTACTCCAGTAGGCGGCGCGGTCGTCGCTGAGGTGAAAGAAGCGCAGCTGCGGATAGCGCGGGCAAAACATCAGCCGCAGTATCGCTTTGAAAAACTCGATCAGCGCAAAGGCGTTAAGGAACAGCCCCTGCTGATAGGCGATGGTGCGGCTGCCGCCATTCATGTTGTCGCTGAGTATCTGCCCGACAAAGAGCGCCAGCGCCAGCAGCAGCAGGTCGATAACAAAGGCACCGGCAATCATCGCGGGCAGATGCAGCCAACTGGTGCGCTCGCTGTTTTTCCGCCGCCCCCAGGCACCCATCCGGCGATAGACTGGAGAGACTGCCCAGCGAACCAGCCAGTAAAAGGCGAACAGCGCGGCCGCCAGCATAACAAAGTGGCTCAGGGCGTTAAAAAAGGTCTGCTGGTTAAACGGTTTGTGTGGGGCATCGACGATGTTGCGCTGCAGGGTTTGCAGCCTGGAGGCGAACTCGCCGCCGAACTGACGGCTTACGTCGGTGACGCTTTGCAGGACGGTTTTATCTTCCTCTTCTTCCGGCGGTGTCAGAACCGGATCTGCTGGTGCTGCCGGGGGTTCTGAGGCTTTACGCAGCTGCTCAATCAGCTGCTGACGCGACTGGTCGTTATCCAGAATGTTGGCCAGTGCGGCCCACGCGGCGCGCTTTTCATCGGCATCGGGCGGTGTGGTATCAGCGGCGGCTGTCGTCTGCTGAGACTGGGCGGCAACGGCCGCAGCGGGTAAGGTCACTGCCTGAGCGGTGGAAAGAAATGTGCTGCACAGCATCAGCAGCAAAGCCTGTAACAGATAGCGCAGTGGGGAAGTGAGTCCGGGCATCCTGTTCTCCTGTTGTGACGCCAGCGTCAGCGGCAACAGAAAAGTATAGACGTCTGCTCAGGGCTGGCGGGTCACAAAGGGGATTTTAGGAATCAGACGAAAGCGGGGCGGCGGATGCCGCCCCGGCAGGATTACGATACGTGCTGCAGGAATTCGCGCAGACGGGCGCTCGGCGGGTTGGTGATCAACTCGTCCGGGTTGCCGTCTTCGGCGATGCGGCCTTTATCGATAAAGATCAGACGCGAAGCCACTTTCTGGGCAAAACCCACTTCGTGGGTGACGATGACCATGGTCATTCCCTCTTCCGCCAGGTCCTGCATCACTTTCAGGACTTCGTGGCGCAGTTCCGGGTCAAGGGCTGAGGTTGGCTCATCAAACAGCATCATCTTCGGCTTCACCGCCAGCGCGCGGGCAATGGCCACACGCTGCTGCTGGCCACCGGACAGCTCGGAAGGGAAGTGGTTCGCGCGCTCGGCAAGGCCCACTTTGCCCAGCAGCTCTTTTGCCAGCCGCTGTGCATCTTCCTTCTTCGCGCCACGAACGCGGATCGGGCCAAAGGCGACGTTGTCCAGCGCGCTCATCTGCGGGAACAGATGGAACTGCTGGAACACCATGCCGGCTTCCTGGCGGATCAGGCGGTCATCAACTTTTGGATCGTTAACCTTCAGGCCGTCAACGATCAGCTCGCCGCTGGTGATCTCTTCCAGCTTGTTGATGCAGCGCAGCAGGGTGGATTTACCGGAACCCGATGGGCCGATAATCACGACCACTTCGCCTTTTTCGATTTTCAGGTCGATATCGTGCAGGACCTGAGTGGCACCGAAGTGCTTGGAAACGTTCTTAAATTCAATCACAGGATTTTCATCCTTTTCTCAATGCGACGCAGAACAAAGCTCAGCACCAGCGTAATAATCAGATAGATAACGGCAACGGCGCTCCAGATTTCCAGCGCGCGGAAGTTACCGGCAATAATTTCCTGCCCCTGACGGGTCAGTTCGGCTACGCCGATAACGATGAACAGGGAGGTGTCCTTGATGCTGACAATCCACTGGTTACCCAACGGTGGCAGCATGCGGCGCAGGGCCAGCGGCATAATCACGTAGCGCAGCGTCTCGCGGCTGGACAGGCCCAGTGCCAGACCGGCTTCACGGAAGCCACGGTTAATGGACAGCACCGCACCACGGGTGATTTCAGCAATGTAGGCACCGGAGTTGATCATGATAGTGACCACGGCCGCGCTGAACGGGTCGATCCGCAGATCGTTAAATGCCATGGGCAGTGCAAAATAGATGAACATCACCTGCACCACGATTGGGGTGCCGCGAATCAGTTCGATAAATACCAGCGCGATGTTGCGTGACAGCCAGCCGCCGTAGGCGCGGGCAAAACCGGCAACCAGGCCGATAATCACACCGCCAATCAGACCGAGGACCGAAATCCACAGGGTCAGTTTGGCACCTTCAAGCAGGATTGGAATAGCAGGCCAGATGGCGCTCCAGTCAAACTGCATGTTTATTCTCCGGATCTAAAACCATTTTTGTTGATGTGGAAAAATGCGGGAACGCATCGGCTCCCGCATTAAGTACAGCCGTTCGACTCTTATTATTTAGGTTCGCTGCCGAACCATTTTTTGTACAGCGTGTTGTAAGTACCGTTCTCTTTCAGCGTTTTCAGCGCGCCGTTGACTTTCTCACGCAGGTCGTCGCTGCCTTTCGGGAAGGCAATACCGTACTGCTGAGCTTCAACCGGCTCGCCAACTGCTTTGAACTGGCCTTTGCCCGCGGTATGGATGAAGTACAGGATGTTTGGCGTGTCGTGCAGCACGGCGTCAGCACGGTTGGTGCCGAGCTCCATGTAGGCGTTATCGATGTTCGGGAACTGGCGCAGATCTTTAGTTTTGATGTGCTCTTTCGCATAGTCCACGGAACCGGTACCGCTCTTCACTGCCACAACTTTGCCGTTCAGGTCTTCAATACCCTTCACGCTGTCGTTGTTCGCTTTCACCATCACCTGCAGGCCGCTTTTGTAGTAGCCGTCAGAGAATTCGATCGCTTTCTTACGCTCGTCGGTAATCGTGATACCGGCCAGTGCCAGGTCAACGTTACGCGTTTGCAGCGCAGGGATGATACCGGCGAAATCCATCGGTTTCAGGGTGTATTCAAGATTCAGCTGTTTTGCAATTGCATCCCACAGGTCGATGTCGAAGCCGACATATTTATCACCCTGTTTAAATTCGAAAGGAACAAAAGCGGTATCTGTTGCTACGATCAGTTTCTTATCTGCAGCTGTGGAAGACACGGCGAACGCCATGGTCAGCGCAGCCAGAGTGACCTTAAAAATTGACTTCATCATTTTATCCTTATCGCTTCCCGGACGTCCCGGGTAAATGCCAGCAGCCCTATGAAAGAATCATGCCAGGTTTGCAATGATATGGAAAACAGCAGGTTAATGCGAGTTTTCCGAAAGGTGCCGACACGATACAGTGTGTTGCACTTGTTTGGGGCGTCATTTTGGTGCATCTCGTCCAGTGTGGTGCAATGGGCCGCCCCGCTTGCATTAGCAGTTGTAGCAAATTGCCGGATAAAAACAACAGATAGTGTCGTAGGGGATTAATTAATTGCCAGTGGGCTCTGATTTTTTGTGGGATTAGCGTCAGGTGTGCGCCGATGTGTGGGGATAAAAAAAGAGCAGACGGCGTGGCCATCTGCTCTTGTCGGTGGAAGGTATCAACGACGGTGTTTCAGGTTTATTCGATATTGGATTCGATAAACCACAGGAATTTATCCAGATCGCGGGACGCGGCGGTGAAGATATCGGCGCTGTCTTCATCAGACACTTCGCTGATGGCTTTACGCACATCGTTAGCCACTACCGCATAGCGGTCAGCCAGCGCTTTAAGGTGCTCTTGTACGCTGTGAATGTTAAGCGGGTAGCTTTTCAGCGGGGTTCTGTCGTGAACAATCTGCGTGGTGCCAAGGGCAACGCCGCCCAGTTGAACCACGCGTTCGGCGATAGTATCCTGGTGATCGGTAATCGCGGTGCGGAATCCATCCAGCATTTCGTGAACGGCGATAAAGTTGGCGCCGCGCATGTTCCAGTGTGCCTGCTTGGTGATCAGGGACAGGTCGATGAATTCGGTAACCAGACGATTAAGCACCTCAATGGTGGCTTTTTTCTCGTCATCGGCCACATCGTTACGGGTGTAAATCAGATCAGAAGATTTTGCTTTAACCAGTTTAGCGGTACTCATCATTAATATCCTCTTAATAGTCAGGTTGTCCTGTTAATTGACGGGAATAAGTATAGCACCGTTTTTTAAAGCTGCATTAAAGGTGGTTCCTATCGCTTTAATAGTGCGTGATGAGTTGATTTGGCGGGTATTTATTTGTTTTTTTCAGGGCGGATAATATTAACAAGAATGATTTTTATTTTCTTTTTTTATGCAGGTCGTTGAATTACATGGCTGTTTTTGTTTTTCATCTAAATGGTCATTCTTTGTAATTAATAATTAACGATTATTTTCATGTTAATTTATTGTTACTTTACAAAATAATATATCGATGAATTTCCCGCTTCGTTCTGGCAAAGCGGGAACATGTTCATTATTCGCGGTTCTCATTGACCGGCACGATTTTCGCCTTTGCCGGACGCAGAGTCATGGTCGAACCTGCCGATGCCACGATGATCGCCAGCAGCGCCAGCCACTGTACCAGGCTCAGTACTTCCCCCAGGAAAAGAATGCCGGAGATCGCTGCCATTGCCGGTTCCAGACTCATCAGAGTGCCAAACGTGCGTGCAGGCATGCGGGTCAGCGCCACCATCTCAAGCGAGTAGGGCAGCGCGCTGGAAAGGACGGCAATCGCCAGGCCAATCGGGATCAGCGACAGCGCCCAGCCGCCGCTGTTGGCAAAGGTAATGCCTAGCGGAACAAACACCAGTGCGCCGATCAGCGAACCCATAGCGGCGGTAGCCGGTCCGTGCTGGCTGCCCGCACGCTTGCCGGTAATGATATATACCGCCCACAGCGCACCTGCGCCGAGGGCAAGCAGCGCGCCGACGGGATCGACGCTGCTGACGTTTTCACCCAGCGGCAGCAGGAAAACCAGTCCCAGCAGCGCCAGTACCACCCAAAGGAAATCCAGCGGGCGGCGCGAGCTGGCCAGCGCCAGTGCCAGCGGCCCGGTAAACTCCAGCGCCACAGCAATGCCCAGCGGTACCGTGCGGATCGATAAGTAAAACAGATAGTTCATGCCGCCCAGCGACAGGCCGTAAATAATCAGCGGCAGGATCTGGCTGCGCTGGAAGCGCAGACGCCAGGGTTTAAATACGATGCAGAGGATTAACGTACCCAGCCCGAGGCGAAGTGCGGTAATACCCGGTGCGCCAACCAGCGGGAAAAGTGATTTTGCCAGTGCTGCCCCACCCTGAATTGACGTCATTGCGATCAGTAAAAGCAGGACCGGAAGCCAGATGGAATTTTTTAACTGTTGAGGGGACATCCTTAATCTCAGTCCTTATGTTCCGTTGTTAGTTGTTAACAGATGTAGAACGACAGTCTACTTGAATGACGACGATAATCTCAGCTTGCCGCGCTAAAAAATAAACGGAAGCTAAAGAAAACAAAAGAGTTAGGTAAAGAACTGTCAGGTTTCAATTAGGATTACTCTCAATGAACCTTTTTTTACAGGGGATAAAATAGCGAGCTGTGTCGCATAAATATAAGAAAAATGAATAACATATAAACTTTCATTAACTTTCTGTTACACCAAATATTCCGTTAGACAATGAAAATAGGGCGGAGTTTCTCACTATATTTTGTTATATTTTTAGCGTTGTCAGGATAGAAGTACTTTTTACATTTGAGGTGGTTATGAAAAAAATTGCATGTCTTTCCGCACTGGCTTGCGTTCTGGCAGTATCTGCTGGTTCAGCAATGGCACAAAGCACCGTTACCGCTGGTTATGCACAGAGCGACTACCAGGGAATTGCTAACAAAGCGAACGGTTTCAACCTGAAATACCGCTACGAAAACGGCAGCGATCCGCTGGGTTGGATTGGTTCTTTCACTTACACCGAGAAAGACCGTACTGACGCAGGCGATTACATCAAAGGCCAGTACTACGGCTTCACCGGTGGCCCGGCTTACCGTCTGAACGACTGGGCAAGCATCTACGGCGTTGTAGGTATCGGCTACGGTAAATACCAGTACAACGAACCAAACCGCGAAAAATATGATTCAAGCGACGTAGGCTTCTCCTACGGTGCAGGCCTGCAGTTCAACCCAATCCAGAACGTTGCTCTGGACGTGGGCTACGAGCAGAGCCGTATCCGCAGCGTTGACGTGGGTACCTGGACTGCTGGCGTAGGCTACAGCTTCTAAGTTGCCTTTGCCCGATTTGCTTCGGCGAATCTGCGCTGATAAATCCGCCCTTCGGGGCGGATTTTTTTTGGCTGCTATTTGGCGAAAGGGTCCTGCTTCAGCTGGCTGAACGGCAGGCGCTTGAGGGCAAAGTTGGTAACCTGAATCGCCGGGCCCTTGTCGTTAGAAATAAACCGATAGGTGGGGGTTATCTCTTTGGCACTGATGCCGGCCCACTGCGAAAACAGCAGCAAAAAGTCATTCGCCGAACGCGGCTGGCTGATGACCTGGTGGCGGCTGTCGTTGCTGGAGCTGATAAACATCGGCACCTCAAAATTCTGCCGGTACTTGTCATCGTGCGTCAGATACTCGTTGCGCGTGCCTTTTTCCTTAAACGCCAGACCGTGGTCGGAGAAATACATCAGCGAGAAACTCAGCCCGCTGCCGTGCAGCTGTTGCCACAGCTGGCTGAGAAAACCGTCGGTCTGCGTGATGCTGTACAGGTAGCAGGAGGTTTCACTGGAGTGCAGATGCTCCACGAAGCGCCCGCGAGTGCGATCGCAGGCTTTCGGGTGCGATCCTACCAGGTGGTACACCAGCAGGCGCGGTTTTTCCACCGGCCTGGCCAGCGCCGCGGCGGTAAAGCCCAGCAGATCTTCATCCCGCGTATTTTTATCCGCTTCAAAATCGCCCTGCTTGAGGAAATGCACCGTCTTCGCGCGGCGGGCGATACTGGCAATCGGCGTATCAAACTGCCCAATCTGCCCCTGATTCGACAGCCACCAGGTATCAAAGCCCGCACGGTTCGCCAGGCTGATAATATTGTTCTGGTACTGCGGCTGGCCGTTGACGACCTGATTCAGCGTCAGCCCCAGCGATTTCTGCGTGGAGGAGGCCGCGGATGTGTACTGGCTGAAAAACTGGCCGTTCAGCTGGCTGGCAAAAGGGGTGTTATCCCAGCGACCGCCAAAAGCGCCCATCGCATCACGACGCGCACTTTCGCCGATCACAATAACGTAAATTTGCCGATCGGGTTTGACCCCCAGCAGATGCCAGTCATCCTGCAGCGTGGCAAGCTGATTCATGCGGTCGATCTCTTTATCCACCGACACTTTGCTTTCAATCGTATCTTTCACGAAGCGCACCAGCGGATAGCCGGCATCTTTCAGATTGAATACGCCACCGGTGAGCTGGTTCAGCACCGGCTGGGTGAGCCAGGCCACCACGACGAAAGCCAGACAGGCGCTCTCACGATGCCCCCACCTGGCCTTTGGCTCGGGTTTGCGCTTCAGCGACAGTAAACCGGCGGCGATAATCGCCAGGCCAATCGCATAATCGTGCAGCGGGAAAATCATCAGCACCTCGCTGGCTTCTTCCGCATTGGTGGCGTGCAGGGCGAGCAGGGTGTTGAAATTGGGTGGGCCATAAACCTGACCAAACGGATAATAGAAGCCGGCGACCAACGTAGTTAGCACCAGTAGGATCTTTTGCCCACGAGGCAGTACGCGGGCAAGCAGCATCAACAGCGCGGTAAAGGCAAAAAGATAAAGCCACTGCAAAACGTAGCCAAATGCCTGGTTAATCATAAAGGAAAGCAGAAAATACAGCCCGGTATACGGGCTCAGTAAGCCACGGTAGCGGCTTAACGAAGCGGTTCTCAGCAGGGTCAGGTTCATACTCAATTCTTATAGAAAACGCTATAGCTCACCGCTTCAGATTGACTGAAGGGGCAGACCGCCTGATACAGATCGTCAGAAATGGGGGGCAGGTGAAGGGAGGGACCCGATCGGCCGGCACTCTTTACGAAAGGCTGGGAAGATAGTCGTTGTTTTAGCTGAAGGCAACCAGCAATATGAATAAGTTATGTGAAGCAGTATACAAAATGAATACGGACGGGGAAGGGATCAAGAGGCCGGGGTTGCCGGCCTGTTATTCAGCAGCATGTCCAGCAGCATCAGCCGCAGGGTGAACGGTGAACGACTTAATAGTTTCAACAGTAGCGGTACTCTCATTTTAAGCCCCTCCCAAACGTCAGGGTATGAACGAATTATCAACAGATATAGCACAGGCTATATCCCATAGCCAGAGCTAATACGCTAAATTTTGTGCTTCTTTGAGCTTCGTTTACAATGTCAGACGAACAGACCGCTGCACGCTGGTAAAAAGCAGCGGTGGATAATAAGAGGAAGCTGAATGAGTCGTCGCGCAAAAGTAGCAGTGCCCGCGCCACTGAAAGATATTGAAGAGCATGTCGAAGGCTTCCGCCAGGTACGTGAAGCCCATCGCCGTGAATTAATCGATGACTATGTTGAGCTGATTTCCGATCTGATCCGCGAGTTCGGAGAGGCCCGGCAGGTGGATATGGCTGCCCGTCTTGGGGTTTCACAGCCAACGGTGGCAAAAATGTTGAAACGGCTGGCAACCGCTGGCCTGGTGGAGCAGGTCCCCTATCGTGGCGTCTTCCTGACCCCGGAAGGTGAAAAGCTGGCGGAAGAGAGCCGCGAACGTCACCATATCGTTGAGACATTCCTGCTGGCGTTAGGTATCAGCCCGGATACCGCCCGCCGCGATGCCGAAGGGATTGAGCATCACGTCAGCGACGAGACGTTAGCTATTTTCCAGAAGTTTAGCGAAAGCCGTAAGTAATCTACTTCAACTCTGCGAGCCAGCATGACAACCCTGCTCAGGCCTTTTTTGCACGATCGTTTTCTGCATCTGTTAGTGGTTCTGGGCCTGTTGCTGGCCTGCTTTGTTCCTTTCTCCCTGGCCGAACTGCCCCGAGCAGTTGACTGGCCGACGATGATCACCCTCTGTGGTCTGTTAATGCTGACCAAAGGCATTGAGGCCAGCGGCTATTTCGATGCATTAGGACGACGTCTGGTGCAGGGCTTTCACCATCAGCGCCAGCTGGCGCTGTTTCTGGTGGCCGCCGCCGCGCTGCTGTCGACGTTTCTTACCAACGATGTTGCGCTGTTTATTCTCGTTCCCCTGACGCTTTCGCTGCGGAAATATTCGGCGCTGCCTATCGCGCGGCTGATTATCTTTGAAGCGCTGGCGGTGAATGCGGGATCGCTGCTGACGCCGATCGGTAATCCGCAAAATATTTTGCTGTGGCGTCATGGCGATCTGGGTTTCGGCGGATTTATCTGGCAGATGCTGCCGCTGGCGGCGTTGCTGCTGTTGAGTTTGCTGCTGCTAACCGTTTTTTGCTTCCCGGCCAGGCGGATTGAACGCCATCCGCATGAAGACGAGGCCCGCTGGCAGCGTCCTTTGCTGCTCGCCAGCGCGCTGCTTTATGCGGTGTTTATTGCAGCCCTGGAACTGGATCTGGCGGTCTGGGGATTAGGCCTGGTGTTTGCTGTCTTCCTGCTGATGGCGCGGCGTATTCTGCTGACCATCGACTGGAGCCTGCTGGTGGTGTTTATCGCCATGTTTATCGACGTATTTTTACTGACCCGGCTGCCGGTGCTGCATTCGTCGCTGCACGCCGTGGGTCAGCTGCCGCAGCTGGGGCAGTTTCTGCTGGCGGCGGGATTATCTCAGGTGATTAGCAATGTTCCTACCACCATTCTTCTGCTGAGCAGCCTGCCACCTTCGGTGCTGCTGGCCTGGGCGGTGAATATCGGCGGATTTGGATTATTACCGGGATCGCTGGCTAACCTGATCGCACTGCGCATGGCGAAAGATCGCCGCATCTGGTGGCATTTCCATCTTTATTCTATTCCGATGCTGCTGTGGGCGCTGGTCAGCGGCTGGATTCTTCTTTTGATTATTCGTGCTGCCTGAACCCTGGACAGTCTGGTTTCGTCAAGAAAGCCTGGTAATTGTCAATTTACGCTTTATGTTTAGATCAGACTGACTCATTGCGACTTAATTTTGAGTGCGCCTTCTGATCGATGGGAACTATGGCTAATCAAACGACACCAGGCTCGACTGATGAGACACCTCATCAGCATGACCAGCAATCCCCGAACTACGATGACAATGAAGCTCCCCGCAAACGGCCCGGTAAAAAACCACTGATTATCCTCGCGATAGTGGTGGTGGTGATGCTGGTTGTCGCGCTGTGGTTCTGGCTGACAACCCGTAATATTGAAACCACCGATGACGCCTTTACCGAGGCGGACGCCGTGACCATTTCGCCGAAAGCCTCAGGCTACGTCACCGAACTCCGGGTGAAAGATAACCAGCGGGTGAAGAAGGGCGATCTGCTGGTGGTGATCGACCCGCGCGATACCACCGCACAGCAGGCGCAGGCACAGGCACAGCTCAGTTTGGCGCAGGCACAGCTGCATCAGGCACAGGCACAGCTCAGCCTGGCGAAGGTGCAGTATCCGGCGCAAAAAGATCAGGCGCTGGCGCAGCAGGCGCGCGCCGAAGCGAACTATGCGAATGCACTGGCTGATGATAAGCGCCAGCGCAACGTCGATCCGCGCGCAACCTCACAGCGGAATATTGATTCTGCCAGCGCCCAGCTGCGCTCCGCAAAAGCGGAACTGGAAAATGCCAAAGCGCAGGTAGAAGTGGCCTCGCAGGTTGCTCTGCAAATTCGCCAGCAGGAAACCAACGTCGAAGCTCGACAGAGCCAGGTTGAACAGGCGCAGGCGCAGCTGAACGTGGCGAATCTGAACCTCTCTTACACCGAAGTGCGCGCGCCTTATGACGGCTTCGTTACCAAACGTAATGTGCAGGTGGGTACGCTGGTGCAGGCGGGATCGTCACTGTTCTCGCTGGTTTCGCCGGATGTGTGGATCGTCGCTAACTTTAAAGAGTCGCAGCTGCGTCGCATGAAACCGGGCGATAAGGTGGAAATCGGCGTGGATGCCTGGCCGGATCTGAAGCTGGAAGGGCACGTTGACAGTGTGCAGATGGGCTCGGGTTCGCGTTTCTCGGCCTTCCCGTCGGAGAATGCCACCGGTAACTACGTAAAAATCGTACAGCGCGTTCCGGTGAAAATCGTTATCGACAAGGGACTGGACCCGAATCAGCCGCTGCCGATTGGTCTCTCGGTTGAACCGAAGGTGACGGTGGAATGACCCCCGGCCAGAGCTGGAAGCCGTCCAGCAACCCCTGGCTGGTGGCCATGACGGTCACGCTGGCGGTATTTATGGAGATTCTGGATACCACCATCGTCAACGTCGCCCTGCCGCACGTGGCCGGTTCACTTTCTGCCAGCTATGACGAATCCACCTGGGTGCTGACCTCGTACCTTGTAGCCAACGGCATCGTGCTGCCGATCTCTGCCTTCCTCAGCCGCCTGCTGGGGCGCAAGCAGTTCTTCTTGATCTGCATTGTGATGTTCACCGTCTGTTCGTTCCTCTGCGGTATTGCCACTGAGTTGTGGCAGATCATTCTGTTCCGCGTGATGCAGGGCTTCTTTGGCGGTGGCCTGCAGCCGGTGCAGCAGTCGGTGCTGCTGGACTATTTTAAGCCGGAAGATCGCGGCAAAGCGTTTGGTCTTTCTTCGATTGCGGTCATCGTCGCCCCGGTTATGGGCCCGACGCTGGGTGGCTGGATCACCGACAACTACAGCTGGCGCTGGGTGTTCTTCATTAACATCCCGGTAGGGATACTCAGCGTGCTGGCAATTTATCAGCTGCTGGAAGATCCGCCGTGGGAGCGGAAGTGGGCGAAGGGCAAGCTGCGGGTAGATTATATCGGTATCAGCCTGATCACCCTCGGACTGGGCTGCCTGCAGGTGATGATGGATCGCGGTGAAGATGAAGACTGGTTTAATTCCAGCTTTATTGTCACCTTTGGCCTGCTGGCGCTGACCGGCATTGTCGGGGCTATCTACTGGCTGCTGTATGCCAAAAAGCCGGTAGTCGATCTGCACGTGCTCAAGGATCGCAACTTCGCGGTGGCGGGGCTGCTGATGGCGGGGATGGCCGCGATACTTTACGGCAGTTCGGTGGTGATCCCACAGCTCGCACAGCAGGATCTGGGCTATACGGCCACGCTTTCCGGGATGGTGCTATCGCCGGGAGCGGTGCTAATCGTGTTGTCGATCCCGCTGGTCCTGAAGCTGATGC
This sequence comes from Erwinia sp. INIA01, assembly GCF_025947915.1. Classification (NCBI taxonomy): domain Bacteria; kingdom Pseudomonadati; phylum Pseudomonadota; class Gammaproteobacteria; order Enterobacterales; family Erwiniaceae; genus Erwinia; species Erwinia sp. INIA01. The sequence goes on along the minus strand of NZ_JAPDNC010000004.1, from coordinate 356,075 downwards.
CGCTGATACAAACCCGGCTGATTATCGCCTTTGGTTTTACGCTGCTGATGCTGTCGTTTATCTATTCGGCCACGCTGACCCCGGATATCGACTTCACGACGCTGGTGATGATGCGCAGCGCGCAAACCATCGGTCTGGGCTTCCTGTTTGTGCCCCTGACCACGATTGCCTTTGTCACTATCCCGCAGCGGCTTAACGCCGACGCCTCGGCGCTGTTTACCATGTTCCGTAACGTGGCCGGTTCGATCGGCATTTCGCTGTCAACGGCGATGATAACCGAGCGAACCCAGGCGCGCAGTGCGGAAATGGTGCATAACATGACGCCGCTTAACGAGCCGTTTAATCTTACCGTAGAGCGCTGGACGCAGGGCGTGCGTGACTTTGTCCATATGGCGGGCGATCCGATCGCCATCGCCACCGGGCAGCTCTACCAGCAGATGATCGTGCAGGCGAGGTTCCTCGCCTATATTGACGTCTTTATGGGCCTGAGCATTGTGGCCCTGATCCTGATTCCATTTTGTCTATTGCTGTCGCCAATTAAGAGCGAAGGCAGTGCGGGAGCACACTGACATGCACGTTTATTTCCCTCTGGCCCGTTCGCGAACGGCAATGCTGGTGGCTGCCGTGCTGGCGCTGAGCGCCTGTGCCGTTGGCCCGGATTACCAGGCACCCAAACCCTCCACACCGGGCAGCTTTAACAGCATGCAGTCGGGCAGCGCATCGCGCCCGCAGGCAACGGCGGTCAACGCCAGCTGGTGGAAATCCTTTAACGATCCGCAGCTGGACAGCCTGATTGAGCGGGCGATTGCCGGGAACCTGTCGCTACAGCAGGCGGTACTGCGCATTGCCGGTGCGCGTCAGCAGCTGAGCCAGGCACGCGGAGCTTGGGCTCCTTCCGTGAACGGCAACGCCAGATTTAACCGCCAGCAGTTGGGCATCAAAGGCGAGCTGGAGTCCGAAGGGGTTTATGATCGCGTTGATCAAATTGATACCGATACCGACTTAAAACCGGTGCTGGACAGTCTGTCTAAACCGGTCGGCCTGTACCAGGGCAGCTTTGATGCCTCCTGGGAGCTGGATATGTGGGGCAAAGTCCGTCGTCAGGTTGAGATGGCCGGTGCGCAGCAGCAGCAGTCGATAGAAAGCCGCAACGACGCGCTGGTGTCGCTGGAGGCCGAAGTGGCCCGGGCCTATCTGCAACTGCGCGGCGCGCAGGCGATCACCGCCACGCTCCAGACGCAAATCACCGTTGCGCAGCAGACGCTGGAGCTGACTCAGAGCCAGCAGCGTAACGGGCTGGCACCGCAAACCAACGTGGAGAACGCCCGCGCCCAGTACAACCTGCTGCGTTCTCAGCTGCCGCAGTACGAAGCGCAGATCCATCAGGCGATGAACGGACTGGCGGTGCTAACCGGTCGCGTACCCGGCGCGCTGGATGGCGAACTGGCGGCCAGCAAAGCGTTCCCATCGCTGCCGCAGGTGGTGCCGGTCGGCATCCCTGCCACGCTGGCCCGCCGTCGCCCCGATGTGCGCGAGGCGGAAGCCAGCCTGCATGCCGCCACGGCGAATATCGGCGTGTCGGTGGCCGAGCTGTTCCCCAGCGTGTCGCTGACCGGGCAGTTTGGTATGCGCAACAGCGATGCGGGCTATCTGGATAACTGGAGCAGCCACTTCTACAGCTACGGTCCGTCCGTCTCCATCCCGATATTTCAGGGGGGGCGTCTGGTATCGAGCGTTAAAGTGGCACGTGCACAGCAGGCCAGCGCCGCGCTGGGCTACCGGCAAACTGTGTTGACCGCGCTGCAGGATGTGGAAAACGCGCTGGTCAGCTACCGCAGCGATCAGCAGCAGGTGGTCGGTCTGGATGAAACGGTAAAAGCACAGCAGTCGGCGTTCAATCTGGCGAGCGACAGTTACCGCCAGGGGATCTCTTCGTTTATTGAGGCGCTCGACGCCCAGCGTCAGCTGGCGCAGGCGCAGCAGCAGGCCGAGCAGGCGAGGGTGCAGACCGGTCTGGATCTGGTTGCACTGTATAAAGCGCTGGGCGGCGGCTGGGAAAATTACCAGAACGTCAGCCTGCCGGAATATTCCGTATTTGGCCCGGCAGAAACCCCACAGTAATATTGCCTTCCCCACAGCCCCCTTTTCGGGGGCTAATCACTTTCCGTGTTAATCCCTTCCTGTCGCTGCCGGACAGTTGTTATATCCGCACAGGTTTAATCCCTGTTTTAATTCCGGTTATCTCCCATAACCCTCACTCCACAAGATAAAAGTGATAGCGATGATGATGAAATGATAAATAAACCATCACCTGCATAACTAATTGATTTTTAATTGATTTAAATATATTTTTGGTTGATTTTTATTGAGAGGATGAATGATAGATAGCTATCACCTCTATTTTGTAATGAAATTTATATTCTCTTTTGTTGTGATGTGAAATGAAACTGCAGGCATATTATCGGGCCAGTTCAACCTTAAAAGCGGATTAATGAGCGATGCGTCACAAATTAAAGGCAGTAATGGGATCAGTTTCTCAAAATTTAATTTTCATTGTTAATTAAAATGAAAAAAATGATCTAAATTGGTTATGCAGACGGTTGTTGTTAAAACAAGGTTGAGTTTTACCGCTCTGTCCCCTTACCAACCAGGTCGTTAAGAGGTCATTGAAGTCGCTATGGCAAAAGAACAATATATAACCGCTAACCGTGCGTCAGGTCCCAACAGCAACACCAAAACAGAACCCCTTGTTAAAGTGATTGCCGCAATCGCTACTTTAGGTGGCCTGCTGTTTGGCTATGACACCGGCGTTATTTCCGGAGCCCTGCTGTTTATGGGTGACGAGTTACACCTTACCCCCTTCACTACCGGACTGGTTACCAGTTCACTGCTGTTTGGTGCGGCATTTGGCGCACTGTTCTCCGGTCATTTTGCCGCCGCCGTAGGCCGCAGAAAGATCATTATTACCCTGGCGATTATTTTCGCGATGGGATCGATAGGCACCGCGCTGGCCCCTGACGTGGAGTGGATGATCTTCTTCCGCGTGGTTTTAGGCGTTGCCGTCGGCGGCGCGTCGGCCACGGTGCCGGTGTATATCGCGGAAATTGCACCCGCCAACAAGCGCGGGCAGCTGGTGACGATTCAGGAGCTGATGATCGTTTCCGGTCAGATGCTGGCCTATATCTCCAACGCCGGGTTTAACGCGGCCTGGGGCGGGCATGATACCTGGCGCTGGATGCTGTTCGTTGCCACGGTTCCCGCCGTACTGTTGTGGTTCGGCATGATGTTTATGCCGGATACGCCACGCTGGTACGCGATGAAAGGGCGGCTGGCCGAAGCGCGCAAGGTGCTGGAGCGGACGCGAGCGAAGGAAGACGTTGAATGGGAGCTGGAGGAAATAACCGAGACTCTGGAAGAGGAAGACCGCCAGCAGACGCGTTCCAGCGTTCGGGAACTGAGAAAGCCCTGGCTGTTTAAACTGTTCCTGATCGGCGTGGGCATTGCGGTAATTCAGCAAACCTCGGGCGTGAACACCATCATGTACTACGCGCCAACGATGCTGAAAGCGGTAGGCATGAGCACCGATGCGGCACTGTTCGCCACCATTGCCAACGGCGCAATCTCCGTCATCATGACCTTTGTCGGCATCTGGCTGCTGGGTCGTATTGGCCGCCGCACGCTGGTGAAAATCGGCCAGTTTGGCTGCACCGCCTGCCTGTTCTTTATCGGCGCGGTGAGCTACTTCATGCCGGAAACCATCAACGGCGAGGTGGATGTTCTGCGCAGCTATATGGTGCTGCTGGGCATGCTGATGTTTTTAAGCTTCCAGCAGGGTGCGCTGTCTCCGGTCACCTGGTTATTGCTTTCGGAGATCTTCCCAACCCGCCTGCGCGGCGTTTTTATGGGCGGCGCGGTGTTCGCGATGTGGATTGCCAACTTCCTTATTTCTCTGGCCTTCCCGCTTCTGCTCGCCAGCGTGGGCCTCTCCGGTGCTTTCTTTATCTTCGGTCTGATAGGCGTTTGCGGCGCGCTGTTCGTGATTAAGTGCGTGCCGGAAACCCGTAACCGCAGCCTGGAGCAGATTGAACACTATCTGCACGACTGGTTGAGTAACGATGAAGATGCCGCAACGCTGGCTCCAGCGAAGCATAAAGCGGAAAGTCACTAAGCCTATGGCCGGGTACTCACCCGGCCTTTTTACCTCCGCGCCCGCCTGCCGCACCAGTACACTGTATTCGCCGCGCCGTTTTTGGCATAATGCGCGCTGACTCACATCCTCATTACGTAAAATAAAGGCAATCCTGTGCTAGTTTCCAGCAACGTCACCATGCAGTTTGGCAGTAAGCCGCTGTTCGAAAACATTTCTGTCAAATTTGGCGGTGGCAACCGCTACGGTCTGATCGGTGCCAACGGCAGCGGTAAGTCCACCTTTATGAAAATTCTGGGTGGCGATCTGGTGCCTTCTGCCGGTAACGTCTCCATCGATCCTAACGAGCGTATTGGTAAGCTGCGTCAGGACCAGTTCGCCTTCGAACAGTATTCGGTGCTGGATACGGTCATCATGGGCCACGTAGAACTGTGGGCGGTGAAGGAAGAGCGCGACCGTATTTATGCGCTGCCGGAAATGAGCGAAGAAGATGGCTATAAAGTTGCCGATCTTGAAGAAAAATACGGCGAAATGGACGGTTATACCGCTGAAGCACGCGCCGGTGAACTGCTGCTGGGCGTGGGTATTCCGCTGGAGCAGCACTACGGTCCGATGAGCGAAGTCGCCCCCGGCTGGAAACTGCGTGTGCTGCTGGCGCAGGCGCTGTTCTCTAACCCGGAAATTCTGCTGCTTGACGAACCAACGAACAACCTGGACATCGATACCATTCGCTGGCTGGAGCAGGTGCTGAACGAGCGTAACAGCACCATGATCATTATTTCGCACGACCGTCACTTCCTGAATATGGTCTGCACGCATATGGCTGACCTGGACTACGGTGAACTGCGTGTTTATCCGGGTAACTATGACGAATACATGACGGCCGCCACTCAGGCGCGTGAACGTCTGCTGTCTGATAACGCCAAGAAGAAGGCGCAGATCAACGAACTGCAGTCCTTCGTCAGCCGCTTCAGCGCCAACGCCTCGAAATCCCGTCAGGCAACCTCTCGCGCCAAGCAGATTGATAAGATCAAGCTGGAAGAGGTCAAAGCCTCCAGCCGTCAGAACCCGTTTATCCGCTTTGAACAGGATAAAAAGCTGTTCCGTAATGCGCTGACGCTTGAAGCGGTCACCAAAGGTTTTGATAACGGTCCGCTGTTTAAAAACCTGAATATGCTGCTGGAAGTGGGTGAAAAGCTGGCGATCCTCGGCCCGAACGGTATTGGTAAAACCACCCTGCTGAAAACGCTGGTGGGTGAACTGGCTGCGGATAGCGGCACCGTGAAATGGTCTGAAAACGCGCAGGTTGGCTACTACGCGCAGGACCACGCCCATGACTTCAGCGACGATCTTACCGTATTCGACTGGATGAGCCAGTGGAAGCAGGAAGGGGACGACGAGCAGGCGGTTCGCAGCATTCTCGGTCGTCTGTTGTTTAGTCAGGACGATATCAAGAAGCCTGCTAAAGTGCTTTCGGGTGGGGAAAAAGGGCGCATGCTGTTTGGCAAGCTGATGATGCAGAAGCCGAATATCCTGATTATGGATGAACCGACCAACCACCTCGATATGGAATCTATCGAAGCGCTGAACATGGCGCTGGAGATGTACGAAGGAACGCTGATCTTCGTTTCTCACGACCGTGAGTTCGTCAGCTCGCTGGCGACCCGCGTCATTGAAATGGCACCGGGCAAGATCACTGACTTCACCGGCAACTACGAAGACTACCTGCGCAGCCAGGGTATCGTCTAAATTGCCGTTCGTGGGCCAGGTTCTTCTGGCCCACGCTTAATCATTATTCCGCTACCTGATTCTTCCCCGCGTTTTTTGCCACGTACAGCGCCCGATCCGCCCCGGCAATCAACGCCTGTGGCGACAGTATCTGATTTTCCTGGGTCATGACATGTAGTCCGACACTAACGGAGACCCTCTGCTGGCCGCAGCTATTGTGCTGATGGGGAATATTCAGTGCGCTAATCGCTTCGACCACCTGTTGCGCCAGACGACTCGCCACCTCACGATCGCCACCGGGCAAAATAATTGCAAACTCTTCTCCGCCGTAACGGGCCACAAGATTGTCCGGGCGGTGGGGCAGGTGGGCCAGCGCATCGGCAATGCGTTTCAGGCAGTCGTCTCCTGCCGGATGGCCGTAGCTGTCGTTAAACGCTTTAAACGAGTCGACGTCAATCATCAGCAGCGCCAGCGGGATCTGTAACTTATGTGCCCGATCGACACTGTGCTGCAAATAGAGATCGAACTGACGACGGTTAGCCAACCCGGTCAGACCGTCAACCAGCGCCAGCGTCTGTAACGTCCGGTTCATCGCGGTGAGCCGGTCGCGCACGGCGGTCAGTTCCAGCTGGTTTTTCTGGTTCAGGCTGATATGCCGTAACACCAGCATCCCCAACAGGAAAATGACCAGCAGCAGAATGGTACAAAGCGCGATGTAGACGCTCAGCGTAGAGAACCAGCCGCGCATCAGCTGCCCTTTATCGTAGCCGGCGGCCGTGACCAGCGAATAGCGCTGCAGGGCCGAATAGCCGAAGACGCGCTCTTTGCCGTCCAGTGCGGATTTATAAACGGCGGTGCCGCTGGAGGCGTTTTTCAGCAGGGTGGTGAACAGCGGGCTGTCAGAGATATTGCGGTTAATGGCGCTCTCAACATAGGGACGCACATACAGGATCGTACCGTCACTGAGCATCAACGCCAGTACGTTATGGCGACCCAGGTTGTAGTAGCCGTAAACAGTTTTGAAAAAACTAAGGTTGACCGACGCGAGTAGAATTCCGCGGAAGGAACCATCGCTGTTATTCAGGCGTAATGAAACCGGGATCACCAAATCACCCGTTGCGCGGCTGCGGATCACCTTGCCGATATGGACCTTGCTGTCGGCATGGGTGAGGTGATAACGGAAATATTCCCGATCGCTGTTATTGATCTGTTTTGGAATGTTCCCCCTGGAGGTGACTAACCAGTTACCCTGCGCATCATAGATCGCCATACCGTTAAGCTGCGGCAGTGAGCTGGTGCGCGAGCTGAGCAGCTCGCGCAGATAGCCGTGCTGTGCCTGATTTAACCCGATGAGCGAGATGCGGTCGCTGACGTCCTGTAACGTCAGATCGACCTGTAAGAACGTGTCCTCCGCCTGACGGGAGAGCGACTGCGAGAGATTATGCGCATCATTCTGCGCCGAGGCGATGGTCCGCTGCCAGGAGTTCCAGATCAGCCAGCCGTTTATCAGAATCACCACACTCACGATTGCCAGTAAAAAAATGATCATCATCTGGCGCAATGAAAGCTTACTGGAGTGGGTGGTCACGGCGTGCTGGTCTGCAATCATCTACGTCATCCTTCCTGCCACCGGGGCGGTCATACTTTATTATAGGTTCTGCCAGCCGAAACGCTTGTTTTTACTCCGTAAAAATTACGAAAAGCGTTTATTCCGATGCGCTGTCCGAGCAAACTTCACAGTGAGGATCGCGGGCCACTTTCATCGTACGGAACTGTAAGGTCATGGCATCGTACAGCAGCAGTTGACCGGCAACCGGGCTACCGTAGTCGGTGAGTGTGCGAATTGCCTCCATTGCCTGAAGAGAACCGATCACCCCGACCAGCGGTGCCATCACACCCGCTTCCACGCAGCTGAGCGTTGCGGCGCCAAACAGCCGGCTGATGCAGCGATAGCACGGTTCGTTATCGCCCCAGCGAAACACGCTGATTTGCCCTTCCATACGAATCGCCGCGCCGGAAACCAGCGGCGTTTTGCTGCTAAAGCACAGGCGGTTGAGCTGTTCACGCGTGGCGACGTTATCGCAGCAGTCGACCACCAGATGATGATCGGCAATCAGCTGCGCCAGTTCGCCATCGTCAAGCTGCGCATTTATCGTGCTGTAGCGGATCTGCGAGTTGATGGTTGTTAAACGCGCACGCGCTGACTCGACTTTCGCCATACCCAGCTGCGCTTCGCCGTGCAGCACCTGCCGTTGCAGGTTCGACAGTGAAACGCTGTCAAAGTCGAGCAGGGTCAGATGACCGACGCCCGCAGCGGCAAGATACTGGCTGGCGGCACAGCCCAGCCCGCCCAGCCCGACCACCAGCACGCTTGCCGCTTTCAGCTGCTCCTGGCCTTCAAAATCAAAGCCGCGCAGCACAATCTGGCGGTTGTAGCGCAGCATCTCTTCATCGCTGAGTTCGGGATGCATATCAGCCTTCCAGCAGTGCGTTAAACGGTTCAATCTCCACCCACTCACCGGGCTGTACAGTGCCGCGTTCGCGCTCAAGAACGATAAAGCAGTTGGCCTGATGCCATGAGCTGAAGACGTGAGAACCCTGATGGCCTGTGGATTTCACCTCCAGTTCTCCCTGCGCGTTACGTAGCAAGATCCCGCGCTGGAAGTCGAGGCGGCCCGGCGATTTTTTTAGCACATCGGCGCTGCGTACACGCTGGCGCGGCGGCAGGGCAGGTCCGCTTTGACCGGTAAGTTTAGCCAGCAGCGGCTGCACCAGCTGATAGAACGTGAGCATGGCCGAGACAGGATTGCCGGGCAGGCCGCAGAACCAGCTGTTTTGCAGTCGACCAAAGGCGAACGGTTTGCCCGGTTTGATCGCCAGCTTCCAGAAGGTGACTTCGCCCAGTTCTTCCAGCATCTCCCTGGTGTAATCGGCCTCGCCAACGGAGACACCGCCGCTGCTGATCACCACGTCAGCACGGGCATCGGCTTCATGAAAAGCGGCACGCAGCGCATCGCGATCGTCACGAATAATGCCCAGATCGATCACTTCACAGCCCAGTTTATTCAGCATCAGATGCACGGCAAAGCGGTTAGTGTCGTAAATCTGCCCGGCGGCCAGCGGCTGGCCCGGTGATTGCAGTTCATCACCCGTGGAGAAAATCGCCACGCGTAACGGGCGCAGTACCTGCACGCTGGCAATGCCCAGCGAGGCCAGCAGCGGCAGTTCGGCGGCACCGAGCCTGACACCGGCGGTCAGTACTTCGCTTCTCTGGCGGATATCTTCGCCAGCGCGGCGGATGTTTTGCCCGGCACTGACTTCGGCGGTAATCACCACCGCGTCACCCTGCTGTTCGGTCTGTTCCTGCATCACCACGGCTTCACATCCCGCAGGTATCGGCGCGCCGGTCATAATGCGGATACAGCTGCCGGCCGGCCAGTCACCGTTAAAAGGCGAACCGGCAAAGGCTTTACCCGCGACGGTCAGCGGCGTGCCGGATTGAACATCGGCCATGCGGACGGCATAGCCATCCATCGCAGAATTATCAAAAGGGGGAACCGCCATCGGCGATATTACCGGCGACGCATTGATGCGTCCTGCCGCCTGCGGCAGCGGTAAAAGCTCACTTTCATCAATAGGGGTAATGCGGCTCAGCATATTGCTCAGGGCATCGTCGAGGGAGATCAATCCCGATGTAAACGCTTCCATAACTTCTCCTCGGTTCGCGCCGCAGGGCGGGCGAAATGCTTTTGGCAGTATTATGGCGCGATTCGACAGCAGGGTCACGCATGCTGAAAACGGCGGTGCGAAAGTAAGAAACGCAGCTAAGTTAGAACCATTGGTTATTATCAGGGTGCGAACTTTCCGCTTTACAACCTCAGGTATGCTACCTATAGTCAAAACGGTATTTTTTCAAAAAATACCAGCTAACCCGGTGTTTTTCATGCTGATTTAACAGACAGGATAAATAATCATGGTCAGAGCGACGATTGCCATCCACGGTGGTGCAGGCACGATAACTCGTACCAGTATGGATGCAAAAGCCGAGCAATGCTATCGTCAGGCGCTGATGCAGATTGTGGCCAGCGCCCAGGCGATGCTGGCCAGCGGTGCGAGCGCGCTGGATGCGGTGACCGAAGCGGTCCGTCTGTTGGAAGAGTGCCCGATGTTTAACGCCGGAGTGGGATCGGTATTTACCCATCAGGCGACCCATGAACTTGATGCCTGCGTGATGGATGGCCGTACGCTTGAAGCTGGTGCCGTCGCGGGCGTATCCCATATTCGCAATCCGGTGCTGGCAGCGCGCGCGGTGCTGGAACACAGTCCCCACGTGCTGTTCACTGGCGCCGGTGCGGAATCGTTTGCGGCTGCCCAGGGGCTGGAAATGGTTGCCGCTGACTTTTTCTCTACGCCGGGGCGTCGCAAACAGCTTGAACGCGCGCAGAACCAGCAGAAAGTGGTGCTGGATCACGACGAAGCCCGTTCGGGCGAGCCGCTCGACCCTGATCGTAAAATGGGCACCGTCGGTGCCGTCGCGCTGGATTCCGCAGGAAATCTTGCTGCCGCCACCTCCACCGGTGGCATGACCAATAAACAGGTTGGCCGGGTGGGTGACTCTCCGCTGCCGGGCGCGGGCTGTTATGCCAGCGATACGGTGGCGGTTTCCTGTACCGGCACTGGCGAAGTCTTTATTCGTACTCTTGCGGCCTATGATGTTGCCGCACTGATGAACTACGGTGGCCTGTCGCTTCAGCAGGCGACCGAACGGGTCGTTATGGAAAAAATCCCTCAGCTCGGCGGCAGCGGTGGGCTGATCGCCATCGATCGCCAGGGAAATGTGCTGTTGCCGTTTAACAGTGAAGGGATGTATCGCGGTTACGGCGTGGTCGGCGAAGCGCCGGTGGCGGCTATTTTTCGCGAGGAGTATTGATGAGCGCGCTTCACCAGCACAATGAACTGGTGCTGACGGTCAACGACCTCAGCGTGAGTTTTCAGCAGGAAGGTCAGCGCATTCAGGCGGTAAATAATCTCTCGTTAACGGTTCGCGAAGGCGAAACGCTGGCGATTGTCGGCGAGTCCGGTTCCGGTAAGTCGGTGACTTCACTGGCACTGATGCGGCTGGTAGAGCAGGGCGGCGGCAGCATTGATAGCGGCAGTATTCTGCTGCGTCGCCGCAACCAGCAGCGGGTCGATCTGGCGACGCTCTCCTCCCGGAAACTGCGTGAGATACGCGGTGCGGATATCGCGATGATCTTCCAGGAGCCGATGACTTCTCTGAACCCGGTGTTTCCGGTCGGTGAGCAAATCGCCGAGTCTATTCGCCTGCATCAGGGTAAAGATCACCAGCAGGCGCTGGAGGAAGCGAAGCGCATGCTGGATCTGGTCCGCATTCCGGAAGCTAAAAATATTATGTCCCGCTATCCGCATCAGCTCTCCGGCGGCATGCGTCAGCGGGTGATGATCGCCATGGCGCTCTCCTGTCGCCCGGCGTTGCTGATTGCCGACGAGCCGACCACCGCGCTGGATGTGACCATTCAGGCGCAGATCCTGCAGCTGATCCGCGTACTGCAAAAGGAAATGCAGATGGGGGTGATATTTATCACGCACGATATGGGCGTGGTGGCGGAAATGGCCGATCGGGTACAGGTGATGTATCGCGGTAACGTGGTGGAAACCGGCGAAGTAGAAACGCTGTTTTCCGCACCGAAAGAGCCTTACACCCGTGCGCTGCTGGCGGCGGTGCCAAAACTCGGTGCAATGACCGGTCGCCCCTTTCCGCAGAAGTTTCCACTGGTGGGTGACGAGGTTGCAGCGAACGAGCCGCCGCAGGATACCGTGCGTAAAGACGGCCCGCCGCTGTTGCAGGTTCGCGATCTGGTGACACGTTTTGATATTCGCAGCGGTATCTTTAACCGAGTTACACGGCGAGTGCACGCGGTGGAAAAAGTCAGCTTCGATCTTCATCACGGCGAAACGCTGGCGCTGGTCGGTGAATCCGGCTGTGGCAAATCCACCACCGGGCGATCGCTGCTGCGGTTGGTAGAGAGCCAGGGCGGCTCGATTACCTTTGACGGTAAGCGCATCGATCTGCTCAAGGGCAGTGCGCTGTCGCATCTGCGCCGCGATATTCAGTTTATTTTTCAGGATCCTTACGCCTCTCTCGATCCGCGTCTGACGGTGGGCTACTCGATTATGGAGCCGCTGCTGGTCCACGGCATCGCCCGCGGGCAGGAGGCCGAGCAGCGAGTGGCCAGCCTGCTGGAGCGGGTCGGGCTGCTGCCGGAACATGCGCAGCGCTATCCGCACGAATTTTCCGGCGGCCAGCGGCAGCGTATCTGTATCGCCCGGGCGCTGGCGCTGAATCCCAAGGTGGTGATTGCCGATGAATCGGTGTCCGCGCTGGATGTGTCGATTCAGGCACAGATTATTAACCTGATGCTTGACCTCCAGCGCGACTACGGCATTGCGTTTCTGTTTATTTCCCATGATATGGCGGTGGTTGAGCGCGTCAGCCACCGGGTGGCGGTAATGTATCTGGGGCAGATCGTAGAGATCGGCCCGCGCCAGGCCGTCTTTGAAAACCCGCAGCATCCGTATACCCGCAAGCTGATGGCGGCCGTACCGGTCGCCCAGCCCGGCCATCGCCGCCGCGAGCGAGCGCTGCTTGTTGATGAAATTCCCAGCCCGATCCGTGCCCTTGGCGATGAGCCGCTGGTGGCCCCGCTGGTTGAGGTCAGTGCCGGGCATTATGTTGCCCGACATGTGATTAACCGCGCCTGATTATTTGATAATGAAAATAAGAGACAGGAGATTGAGATGATGGTTCTGAAAACGCGTAAGCTGTTGTTAACCGCCGGGCTGCTGGGCACTATTGCCGCTCTGCCTGCCTGGGCGGCGAAGGATGTCACTATCGCCGTGGCCTCCAACTTCACCACCCTCGATCCGTATGATGCCAACGATACGCTGTCGCAGGCGGTGGCAAAATCCTTCTATCAGGGCCTGTTTGGTTTTGATAAGGATATGAAACTGCAGAACGTGCTGGCCGAGAGCTATCAGGTCAGCCCCGACGGTCTGAACTACACCATTAAGCTGCGCAGCGGCGTGAAGTTCCAGGACGGTACGGAGTTCAACGCGGCGGCGGTGAAGGCCAACCTCGATCGTGCCAGCAATCCTGACAATCACCTCAAGCGCTTTAACCTGTTTAAAGTGGTGTCCGGCACTGAAGTTATCGACCCGACCACGGTGAAGATTACGCTTTCGCAGCCGTTCTCCGCCTTTATCAATACCCTGGCCAGCCCGGTGGCCGCGATGATTTCCCCGGATGCGCTGAAGAAGTACGGTAAGGATATCGGCTTCCACCCGGTGGGAACCGGTCCGTATGAATTTGTCACCTGGAACCAGACCGACTTCGTTAAGGTGAAGAAGTTTGACGGCTACTGGAAGCCGGGCTATCCGAAGCTGGATTCGATTACCTGGCGTCCGGTGGTCGACAACAATACGCGTTCAGCAATGCTGCAAACCGGTGAGGCGAACTTTGCTTTCCCTATCCCCTTCGAGCAGGCAAAACTGCTGGAGAAAAACAGCAAGCTCGATCTGGTCACCTCGCCATCGATTATGCAGCGCTACATCAGCCTGAATGTCACCCAGAAGCCGTTTGATAACCCGAAAGTGCGCGAGGCGATTAACTACGCGATTAATCGTGATGCGCTGGCGAAAGTGGCCTTTGCCGGTTACGCCACCCCGGCTACCGGCATCGTTCCGCCGTCTATTCAGTACGCACAAAGCTATCCGGCACCGGAGTACAACCCGGCGAAGGCGCGCGAGCTGCTGAAAGAGGCGGGCTATCCTGACGGTTTCAGCACCACGCTGTGGTCCTCCCATAACCACAGCACCGCACAGAAGGTGCTGCAGTTTACCCAGCAGCAGCTGGCACAGGTGGGGATCAAGGTACAGCTGACGGCAATGGATGCCGGCCAGCGTGCGGCGCAGGTTGAAGATAAAGGCCAGAAAGAGAGCGGTGTGCGGATGTTCTACACCGGCTGGTCGGCATCAACCGGTGAAGCCAACTGGGCGCTGACGCCGCTGTTTGCCACCCAGTCCTGGCCGCCAACCATCTTTAATACCGCCTTCTACAGCAATCCGCAGGTGGATAAAGATCTGACCGACGCGCTGAACACTACCGACGGCGAGAAGAAATCCGCCCTGTATAAAGATGCCCAGGATCGCATCTGGAAAGATCAGCCGTGGGTGCCGCTGGTGGTAGAGAAGCTGGTTTCCGCTAACACTAAAAACCTGACCGGTTTCTACGTGATGCCGGATACCTCGTTCAGCTTCGACGATGCTGACCTGAAGTAACGCCCGACAGCAAAACGCCCCCTGTTAAGGGGGCGTAGGAACATCGATGCTTAACTATTTTATTAAACGCCTGCTGGGCCTGATCCCGACGCTGCTGATTGTGGCGGTGCTGGTGTTTCTGTTTGTTCATCTTTTACCGGGAGACCCGGCGCGATTGATTGCCGGCCGAGAAGCGGATGCCGAAGTGGTGGCGATGGTACGCGAACAGCTGGGGCTGGATTTGCCGCTGCCGCAGCAGTTCTGGCGCTATATCACCAATGCGTTGCAGGGGGATTTTGGCCTGTCGATGGTGTCAAAACGCCCGGTGTCTGAAGAGATTGCGCTGCGCTTTATGCCCACTTTCTGGCTGACGCTGAGCAGTATGGCGTGGTCGGTTGTTTTCGGCATGGCGATTGGCATTGTTTCCGCCGTGTGGCGCAACCGCTGGCCCGACCGTCTGGGGATGACGCTGGCGGTGTCCGGCATTTCCTTCCCGGCTTTTGCCCTGGGTATCCTGCTGATGCAGGTTTTTTCCGTTGAGCTGGGCTGGTTGCCGACCGTTGGCGCTGACAGCTGGCAGCACTATATTTTACCCTCGATTACCCTTGGTGCCGCCGTAGCGGCAGTGATGGCTCGCTTTACCCGCGCATCGTTTGTCGAGGTGATGCAGGAAGATTACATGCGTACCGCGCGGGCCAAAGGCGTGCGTGAATCGCTGGTGGTGGTCAAACACGGCCTGCGCAATGCGATGATTCCGGTGGTCACCATGATGGGGCTACAGTTTGGCTTCCTGCTCGGCGGATCGATCGTCGTGGAGGTGGTGTTCAACTGGCCTGGGTTGGGACGGCTGCTCGTTGATTCCGTTGAGATGCGTGATTATCCGGTGATTCAGGCCGAAGTGCTGCTGTTCTCACTGGAGTTTATCCTGATTAATTTGATGGTCGATATGCTCTACGCGGCGATCAATCCGGCAATTCGCTACAAATAAGGATGGTTGATGCTTAACTGGCGACGCAAAGCTGCGCTATCCGCACTGCCGACAATCAGCCCCGATCGCCTGCGTACCCCGTGGCGTGAGTTCTGGCGGCGTTTTCGTCGTCAGCATCTGGCGATGGCGGCAGCCATATTTATCGTGCTGCTGGTCGTGGTGGCTGCATTTGCCCCCCTGCTGGCACCGTTCGATGCGGAAAACTATTTTGATTACGACAGGCTTAATGAAGGGCCGTCGATGCTGCACTGGTTCGGCGTGGATGCGCTGGGCCGCGATATCTTCAGCCGTGTACTGCTCGGTGCGCGTTTGTCGCTGGTTGCCGGGGTCTTTTCGGTGGCGGTGGGGGCCGCTATCGGCACGCTGCTGGGTTTGCTGGCCGGCTATTACGAAGGCTGGTGGGACCGCGTTATTATGCGCATCTGCGACGTGCTGTTCGCCTTTCCCGGTATCCTGCTGGCGATAGCGGTGGTGGCGGTGCTTGGTAACGGCATGTCCAACGTGATCCTCGCGGTGGCGATTTTCAGCATTCCAGCCTTTGCCCGGCTGGTGCGCGGTAATACCCTGGTATTGAAGCACCTGACCTATATTGAATCCGCTCGCAGCATCGGTGCGCCGGACTGGGTGATTATTCTGCGCCATATTCTGCCGGGAACGCTCTCTTCCATCGTGGTGTATTTCACGATGCGTATCGGCACCTCAATTATCTCTGCCGCCAGCCTGTCGTTTCTGGGGCTGGGCGCTCAGCCGCCAACGCCGGAGTGGGGCGCAATGCTCAATGCGGCGCAGGCGGATATGGTGATGGCGCCGCACGTGGCGATCTTTCCGAGTCTGGCCATTTTCCTGACGGTGCTGGCCTTCAATCTGCTGGGGGATGGTCTGCGCGATGCGCTGGACCCTAAACTGAAGCACTGATAGCACTTTGAGCGCGCAGGGAGAGCTGCGCGCTCAAACCATCCGGTTGACATTACCCAACGCACACCGTGCGGTTCACATTTTCCAGCTCAGAGCCTTTAACTTACATCGTCCTTCTCACACCACATCATCCAACTTACATCATGCGGCTGAACACGATCGCGGCAGCGTAAATTGCGATGGCAACAATGCTGATGCAGGTTCCGCAGGAAATCGCTTTCGCCGAGCGGCCGGTGCCGAGGTAGTGGGTTTCCAGCACGATAATATTCGCTGCGGGCGGCAGCAGGCAGAACAGATACAGCGTGGCCGTGTTATCGGTCAGTATCTGAATGTCATAAAAATGCCCACATAACAACAAGGTGCTGATCAGCAGGAAAATGGCCCCACCGCGCAGTAGAAAAGGGCGCAGCTCGTTACGGAAATCCGCTGCCGTCACCCGGACTTTCGCCAGCCAGACTCCCAGAATAGCCATCCCAAGGAAGCTCATCAGAAATTTGGCGGCATCGTAAAGTCCTTCCCCGAATTGGGTAATCTGCTCGCCGAAAGGGATCAGCACGATACCCGCACCCAGCGCCAGCACCGGCGGTGTTTTTAGCAGTCCTTTCAGATCCAGGCCTGCGCCGGAGAGCATACCTGCGCCAATGGCATTGCCAAAAATAGAGCTGCCGACGTACGCGGCGATAACGATCACTACCGCCTGAGCGGAGAACAGGGCGCTGACGATGGGCAGACCCAGCCAGCCGATATTCAGATAGAAAAAGCAAAGATGCTGCACCGGATCGCGGCTGAGAAGGTGGCCAACGCTCAGTAAAATCAGCATTAACAGCGCGGTGACCAGAATAATGCCGCTCATGGCGTGAAAGTGGCTGGAGACGTTATAGATGATGACCAGCGGAATGATGAGTCGGGTTAACAGCAGGGAAGCCAGCGTTTTGAAATCCCAGCGGCTGTGCCCCATAGCGTAACCCGCCAGCAGATAAATCAGCGGTAGGAAAATGGTCATCGG
Source organism: Erwinia sp. INIA01 (assembly GCF_025947915.1). Taxonomy (NCBI): domain Bacteria; kingdom Pseudomonadati; phylum Pseudomonadota; class Gammaproteobacteria; order Enterobacterales; family Erwiniaceae; genus Erwinia; species Erwinia sp. INIA01. The sequence goes on along the minus strand of NZ_JAPDNC010000004.1, from coordinate 338,957 downwards.
CGTTCCTTAGCGTTTTTCCGGCTGAATGATATAGCACTTTTGTTAATGAATTGTCATTGACTAATAGGCTGGCAGGAAAAAATTGCGTGGCATCTCACTGCCATAAAAGATTTTTTCGGCTGCCGTAGAGGAAATCAACATCCCTGCATATGATGAAAAAGACATCAATTCACGCTGTTTTCCACAACAAGGAACTTCTCCATGATAACGATGCATTTGAAGTGGTCTGCCGGGCTGGTCATGCTGAGTTTAATACTGGCGGGCTGTTCCTCTAAAGTGGCTGAGCCGACACAATTTTCAGGATTTCTCTCCGATTACTCGCAGCTAAAACCAACCAGTTCTCCGAGCGGTCATCAGACTTTGCGCTGGATTTCGCCAACCTTTAAGTCAGCGGATTACAGCGGAATTTATTATACGCCGGTGGTTTACTACCCTGCAGCCCGGCCGACGGCACGCATCAGCCAGCAGACTTTAGACCAGGTGCGTGGCTATGTGGACACTCAGCTTCAGCAGGCGGCGGCGCGACATAAGCCGCTGGTGAGTAAACCGGGGCCGGGAACGTTGATTTTGAAAACCGCCATTACTGCGGTGAGTGCGGAAAATCAGGATATGAAATTCTATGAGGTGGTGCCGGTTGCAGCGGTCGTTGCCAGTACAATGGCGGCTTCAGGCCACCGTACGCAGAACAGCGTTCTGTTCCTTGAGCTGGAGCTGCTGGATGCGCGTACCGGTGAGCCGGTGGTGAAGGTGGTCCGTAAGGCGTACGGTAAATCCGTTGCCAATAACAGTGCGCCGATTACCTTCGACGAGTTGCGTAGCGGTATTGATGAGATGGTACAGGATGCGGCGGCGTTTCCGGCGCTGCAATAGCGGGGCGGGTGATGTCTTAAGAAACGACGCTGGCTGGCTGTGCCCCCGCTCGGGCGGTCCTCGCGCCGCGTTGCGGTTCCTTCACTTCGTTCGTCAGCCTCGCGGCCCGGCACAGATGTGTGAGCTACCGTGAAGCTGTTTGCAGATTTGGTAGTTGGCGTTGGCTGGCCGTGCCCCCGCTCGGGCGGTCCTCGCGCCGCTTTGCGGTTCCTTCACTTCGTTCGTCTGCCTCACGGACCTGCCCAGACGCGCGTCCTGCGCGGCTGGGCCTTTCGCCTGCGTCCATGCAGGCGAATCCTGGCTTCCTCTCTGCATTCAGCGCTGCGGATTGCCCGAGCGGGGGCACGGCCAGCCTGCTTTCTGACTTTTGCGTTGCCTGATATTTAAATAACTCTGTAGGTTCATGCTTAGATCTAATGCTAAAACGACGTTCATGCAGCGATGATAAGCTCAAAAAGGAAAGCCTCTGCTGCTGCGTAAGGGCATCCGCAGCGCTGAGGTGGAGGCATTACGCCAGGAGAAGGCAGCAGGGACGCTGCCATCAGGCCGGGTTTGAACAGGGATGTTCAATCCTGGCCGGTCCGTCGGCGGAATGGCGTAACCGAAGGCACCGCAACGTGGCGCGAGGACCGCCCGGAGCAGCAGCAGAGGCTGAACCCCGGCACCCATTCCTCAGCGGCATGTGCATGAACTCATACCATACACGAATCAATAGTGATGGATTCCGTTCAGCGCTGCGGATTTCCCATTCCTCATTAAGGTTTTGTAAAAAGCCCGCCGCTTTAGCCCCGATTCGCTACGGTTATCTGATACATCCCGTTACGGAGAGAAAACAATGTTCAAACCTCTGGCCGCTGTTAGTCTGCTTGCACTGCTGTTCAGTCAGGCGGCGATGGCGGAAAACGTTACGGTTGAAGAGCTACAGGATGGCCTTAATCATCCCTGGGCACTGGCGTTCTTACCTGATAATCAGGGGATGTTAATCACTGAAAGATCCGGGGAGCTCCGGCGCTGGCAGGCCGGAAAAGGGCTATCTGCGCCGCTTAAAGGCGTACCGGAAGTCTGGACCCGCAGCCAGGGAGGCCTGCTTGACGTAGTGCTGGCCCCCGACTTTGCCGAGAGCCGCCGTGTCTGGCTGAGCTATACGCGGGGCGAGCCGGATGGACGCGGTGGGGCTGCCGTAGGCTATGGCAGATTGAGCGAGGATTATCAGCAGCTCAGCGATTTCCGCGAAGTCATCCGCCAGCAGCCGGGCCTTTCTGGCGGGGCTAATCTGGGTACCCGCATGGCGTTCGACGGCAGTGGCAATCTGTTTATCGCTTTCGGGGATAACTTTCAGGCTGAAAAAGCGCAGGATCTGAATGCGCTACAGGGAAAAATTGTGCGGCTGAAGGCGGATGGTTCAATACCACCGGATAATCCGCTAGTGGGTAAAGCAGGGGCGCGCCCGGAAATCTGGACGTGGGGAATGCGCAACCCGCAGGGGCTGGCGCTCAATCCCTGGACCCGGCAGATGTGGGAGAGCGAACACGGTCCGCGCGGTGGTGATGAAGTGAATATTTTACGTAAAGGGGCCAACTACGGCTGGCCACTGGCGACCTGGGGTATCGATTACAGCGGCGCGAAAGTTCCCGGCTCAAAAGGCGGCGAGGTTGAGGGAACGCTGCAGCCGATCTGGTACTGGAAGGTTTCACCCGCTATCAGCGGTATGGCATTTTATAACAGCGACCGCTTTTCGCAGTGGAAAAACTCGCTGTTTATCGGCGCGCTGAAGGAAAAGAATCTGATTCGGCTCAGCCTGAACGGCGAGCGGGTAGTCGATCAGCAGCGCCTGCTTGAGGATCGCGGCGAGCGTATTCGCGATGTCCGCGTGGGGCCGGACGGCTGGCTGTATTTGCTCACCGATGAGTCCGACGGCAAGCTGCTGCGGGTGGGACTGGCTCCCTGAAATAGCGCTCTAGCGCACCCAGTTACACACTTCCCAGCCGCGCTGCTGCGCCAGGGAGAGCAGTGTATCGGCCGGATTCACCACGTGCGGGCGATCGGCATTTTCCAGCATCGGCAGATCGTTTATTGAGTCGCTGTAAGCCCAGGTTTTCTCAAACTGACGGGTGCTGCTCTGCGACAGCCAGCGATTAACGCACTCCACCTTGCCTTCTTTATAGGTCAGCGGTCCGAAGATTTTGCCACTGTAGCGGCTGTCGACCACCTCGACGCCAATGGCCAGTGCGCAATCGGCACCCAGACGTTGCGCAATGGGGGCCACCAGATGCTCGCCGCTGGCGGAAATCACCATTACCGTATCGCCACGCTGCTGATGCCAGCGCATACGATCGCGTGCCGCCGGATAGACGCGCGGCACAATGTCACGCTGGATAAATCGACGTATCCAGCCGCTAACCGTCGAGGTCGCCAGGCCCGCCAGCGGTGCAAGCGTGGTATCCATATATTCTTCCATTGAAAGAGTTCCCTGATAGTACCGATCCATCAGCGCCTGCTCCTGTTGAAGGATCGCGGGAGGGGCGAAGCCCTGAGAAACCAGCCAGTGCAGCCATAATCCTGTGCTGTCTTCACAAATAATAGTTTCATCCAGGTCAAACAGTGCGAGATCCATGGTCACTCCTCCTCAGCAGATTGCTCTCAGAGTAGCGAATTATTGTGACAGGCTTAACCGTTTAACCCTAAATCAGAATTTGTCCTGGTGTAATCGTGTCGGGGTTGGTGATTATTTACCCATCATGACAGGCAAGGTTAAGATTTATCTAATAAACTCTAAGAAACTTTACGGTTCGAAGGTTCTTTTAAGTGATGTAACGTCTTAGTGTAGGGTGGCTCTGTACCCGATTGCGCTTCGAATACACGTCTTTCAAATGGATATCCGGTCACGCCATGAAGAAAAAACTCCTTTCTGCCAGCGTTTTTACGCTGGTCACTGCCACAACGGTGTTATTAACACTGCCAGCGGCCTACTCTGAACAGGCTCCTGCTGCGCCTCAGATTGATGCCAAAGCCTGGATATTGATGGATTACAACAGCGGCAAAGTGCTGACGGAATACAAGGCGGACGACCGCCTCGATCCGGCCAGCCTGACCAAAATGATGGCCAGCTATGTGATTGGTCAGGCGTTGAAATCCGGCAAGATTAACAAAGATGATATGGTCACCGTGGGTAAAGATGCCTGGGCGACCGGCAATCCAGTATTGCAGGGGTCATCGCTGATGTTCCTGAAGCCGGGGGATCGCATCCCGGTTTCAGAGCTGAACAAGGGCATTATCATTCAGTCCGGCAATGACGCCAGTATCGCCCTGGCGGATTATGTTGCGGGCAGTCAGGATTCTTTCGTTGGCCTGATGAACAACTACGTGAAGGCGCTGGGTTTACAGAATACCCATTTTAAGACCGTACACGGGCTGGATTCCGACGGGCAGTACAGTACCGCTCGTGATATGGCGCTGATTGGTCAGGCCCTAATTCGCGATGTGCCCGATGAGTATGCGATTCACAAAGAGAAAGAGTTTACTTTCAATAAAATCCGCCAGTACAACCGCAACCGCCTGCTGTGGAGCACCAATTTGCAGGTGGACGGTATCAAGACCGGTCATACTTCCGGCGCGGGAAATAACCTTGTCGCATCGGCGGTTGACGGCGATCAGCGGCTGATTTCCGTGGTGCTGGGGACGGCAACCGATGCGATTCGCATGCGTGAAAGCGAGAAGCTGTTGACCTGGGGGTTCCGCTTTTATGAAACGGTGACCCCGATAAAGGCCGGTAAACCGTTTGCCACGCAGCGCGTCTGGTACGGTGAGCAAAGCGAGGTCAATCTTGGTGTCGCTAAGGATGCGGCGATCACCGTGCCGAAGGGACAGATGAAGAATCTGAAAGCCAGCTTTACGCTGACTCAGCCGCAGCTCACTGCGCCGCTGGCAAAAAATCAGGTGGTTGGCACCATTGATTTCCAGCTGGATGGCAAATCCATCGATCAGCGTCCGCTGGTGGTATTGGATGAAGTGAAAGAGGCGGGATTCTTTGGCCGAATCTGGGACTTTATCGTGATGAAAATCACCGGGCTATTTAGCTAACGCTAATTGTTGCTGACTTGCGCTCGTGAAGCAGGGGCGGACCGATCGGTCCGCCCGCTGAGGAACATCAGATTAAATCGTAAACCACGGCGGAAATCGCCACCAGGCCTACCAGCACCACAAACACATTGCTCAGCTTGCCGCTGTACTTGCGCATTGCCGGAACTTTGTTAATGGCATACATCGGCATCAGGAACAGCAGCACGGCGATAATCGGGCCGCCCAGGCTTTCGATCAGGCCAAGAATACTCGGGTTCAGCGTGGCAACAATCCAGGTCGTTACCAGCATAAACAGCGCGGTAAAGCGGTTCAGTTTATTTTCAGCAATGGTTTTACCGCGGCTGCGCAGCATCTTATTCACCGTACCGTTGAAGCCTTCACGCGCGCCAAGATAGTGGCCGAGGAAAGATTTGGTGATCGCCACGATGGCAATCATCGGTGCCAGCCACGCCATCAGCGGTGTGCTGAAGTGGTTTGCCAGGTAGGACAGGATGGAAATGTTCTGCGCTTTGGCTTCCGCCAGGTTTTCCGGTGACAGGCTCAGCACGCAGCTGAACACAAAGAACATTACTGTAATCACCATCATGATATGGCTGCGGGCCAGGATGCGGGAGCATTTATTCTCGGCCATTTCGCCGTACTCACCGCGTTTGGCTACGGCAAAGGCGGAAATAATCGGTGAATGGTTGAAGGAGAAGACCATTACCGGGATCGCCAGCCACAGTGTCATCAGCAGGCCACTGCCGCTGCCGCTCAGGCTGACGTTGTTGAAAATCGAGCTGTTCCAGTGTGGGATCAGATAGAGCGCCAGCGCCATCAGCACCAGAACAAACGGATACACCAGCATGCTCATGGTTCTGACGATAATGTCTTTACCAAAACGCACGATGGTCATCAGACCGACGATCAGGATCAGCGACAGCAGCGCGCGCGGCGGTGCCTGCATTTGCAGCTGATGAGTCATAAAGCTTTCGACGGTGTTGGTAATCGCTACGCTGTAAACCAGCAGGATAGGGTAGATGGCGAAGAAATAGAGCAGGGTGATCAGCTTACCGGCACCCACACCAAAGTGTTCTTCCACCACTTCGGTAATATCGCCGTCAGGTTTGCTGCCTGAAAGCACGAAGCGGCACAGTCCACGGTGGGCAAAGAACGTCATCGGGAAGGCCAGCAGCGCCATAATGATCAGTGGGATCAGGCCACCGATTCCGGCGTTAATCGGCAGGAACAGCACACCTGCGCCAATGGCCGTGCCGTACAGGCCCAGCATCCACATGGTGTCGGTTTTACGCCACGTACTGGCATCCTGAGGGGCTACGGGATTGAGCACCGCTGTTTGGGATGAGTCCATCACTTTCTCCAGTGTTTAAAAACAATTAATTAAATCGCTTAACATCCGCACAGCAATTTTTAATTACCGATAACGGATTTAATTAATCACTCTGATTTTTATGGCGCACACTCTACCATCAGAAAAAATAGATGAAAGCACTGGATGATCTATTACCGGTGATCGCAGTCACAATTCCATTACCTTTTTTGGTGTGAACCTCTGTCGACGGAGGTTTTGCAGGGATTATCTACCAGGTAACTGCTTTCTTAGCAGGCATTTAAACTGAATTTAAGGTTTTTTAAATGGTTAAATAGTAGTCTTGTTGGCTGTTTTTTGTTAGTGCCTTTTTTTATATTTTATTAAAAACAATGAGTTATTTTAAATTTATGGATTGAAGTGTTGCTGGTTTAATCAATTGCGCAACGGCAGTGGGCAGGCAGCATTTAATTCGGACTTATTGCGCAATAAGAAAAGCGGAGAGAGGAAGAGGTTTATCCTGGCGTTGCGGGCCGGAGGATTCCGGCCCGTCAAATAATTAGTGGCGTACCCAGCCTTTACTGATTGGAAAAGCAAATACCGTCCGATAAACAGATGAGAGCAGCGGTAACAGGCGGCTACCGAACATCAGCCAGAAAATTTGTGCAAACAGGCAGGACAATACGCCGACCAGCAGCCCGCCCAGCATATCCATTGGCCAGTGGACGCCAAGGTAGATGCGCGACCAGGCGATAGCTGCACCGGTAGCCAGCAGAACGGCGCCGGACCAGATGCGATGCCAGGCAATAAACGCCAGTGCAAAGGTAAAGATCACCGTGCCGTGATCGCTGGGGTAGGAGTCATCAGGGGCATGGGCAAGATACTGGTGGCCAAGCCCGATTGCGAAGGGGCGAGGATGCGGGAAAAGATGGCCGAGGCTCCAGGATATTGCCAGCGCATACAGCAGCGCCACACCGGTTTTCACCACCAGCACGCGCTGTGAGGTCAGCTGGCTGCGTGGCCCCCACAGCCACAGTACGACGATCATCAGCGGGACGATGGCAATCACGTCGCGGGCTATAAACGTTGCCAGTGCGATCAGCCATCCCGGCGAGTCACCGTTGGCGTTGATCCAGAGAAACAGCGAGCGGTTAATCTCTTCCATCATTGTATTAATTTCCTCTTCACTTTAAACAGATGCGTCACGCACCCGAAAATTACACACTGCGTCAGCCAGACCCACCACGCGGCCCAGAGGTTGTGGGACATGAAGTGTGCGCCTCGCATAATCTGACCAAAGCCCATCGCCGTCCCCAGTACCAGCGCCGCCCACCAGCAGCACCAGGCGAGGCGCGGGCGACGAGGCCAGAACAGGAAAAACAGCGCCATCGCACTGAATCCGCTGGAGGCATGCCCCCCCGGGAAGCAGCGGCCCGGCCCGCTATTTTCGGGAATAGATCCGAATAGCGGATAGGAAACGGCATGACCACCAAACTGCACCAGGTCCCACGGGCAGGAATGCGCACTGCTGCTTTTCAGCACACCAACCACCAGCGGTCCGATACCCATCAGCAGTGCCACCAGTACCCAACGCCACTGACGGCGTACGATCCCGGTAATCAGCAGCAGTACGCCGCCGCCGATGACCAGGTCTTTTAACAGGCGGTGGTTAATCACATCCAGCCAGACGTTATCTTTCCATGGAAACCGCTGAGTCAACGGGTCATACCACATCTGGCTAATGGCCATGTCCCAGCTTTCACTGCGCGACAGCCAAATCAGAAACATCGCGCTCAGCACTAACAGCACGGATTGCTTAAAATAAAAGTCAGCCGGAAGAGGGTAAAGAGCTTCCCTCCTAATTACGCGCTTCGTTTCGGGTTTGTTGAGAATTGATGACATTTTTATGACGCTTTGACGATAAGTACAGGGAGTCTACGATGCCTGAAAGCGCTTAAGGCAACATTAAGAGCGGAAGGAAAGGAGGCTGTGGAAGTTACGGAGCAGAAAAGAAAAAAACCCGCTAAACATAATGTTTAACGGGCTCCTCAATTTGGGGATTTCAAAGAAAAGCAGTGGCATTAATTCAGACTGCACCCCGCCATAAAAGTTCTCTGAAGTCCCTAAATATTTTTTGTCAGCCGAAAATCGGCCAGATTACCACGATCAGCGTACCGGCGAGCGTAAGCAAAACGTTAGCAATCGCATAAGTTCCTGCATATCCCAGTGCCGGGATGTTGCTGCGCGCGGTATCGCTGATAATCTCCATCGCCGGGGCGCAGGTACGTGCCCCCATAATGGCACCAAACAGCAGGGCGCGGTTCATCTTCAGTATCAGCGCGCCAAACAGGAAGCAGATCACGACTGGCAGCAGGCTGACAATCAGGCCGGCAGCCAGCATCAGCAGACCGGTTTCACCGAGCCCCTGATTAATTCCGCTGCCCGCGCTAAGCCCGACGCCGGCCATAAACACCATCAGGCCAAACTCTTTCACCATCGTGAGTGCACCCTGCGGGATATAACCAAACGTTGGGTGGTTAGCCCGCAGGAAACCGAGCATGATCCCGGAAAACAGCAGCCCGGCGGCATTACCAATGCCAAAGTTGAAGCTGCTGAACTGGAAGTTAATCATGCCGATCATCAGACCGATGATAAAGAAGGAGCAGAAGGCCAGCAGGTCGGTTACCTGGCTGTGGATCGAAATAAAGCCAATGCGGTCAGCAACGGACTTCACGCGTTTTGCTTCACCGCTGATGTGCAGCACATCACCTTTATTCAGGATGATGCTGTCGTCGATCGGCATTTCAATCTGGCTGCGGATAACCCGGTTGAGGAAGCAGCCGTGATCGGTCAGCTTGAGCTGGCTGAGCCGCTTGTTAACCGCATTGTTATTTTTCACCACGATTTCTTCATTAACGATGCGCATGTCAAGCAGATCGCGGTCGAACACCTCTTTGCCGTTACGGAAGCTGGGATCGAGGCGCGAATGTGCATCCGGGTAACCCACCAGTGAAATCTCGTCGCCGGGCTGGAGTACCGCATCGCCATCGGGATTTGCCAAAATACCATTGCGGCGAATACGTTCGATATAGCAGCCGGTCTGCCTGTAAATGCCCAGTTCGCGCAGATTTTTGCCGTCGCTCCATGCGACTAATTCGGGGCCAACGCGATAGGCGCGGATCACCGGAAGGTAGACTTTCCGCTTGCTGTCCGGGTCGAGGCCGCGTTCGCGGGCGATTTGCTGAGCGCTGGTCGGCAGATCCTGGTGCTGCAGTTTGGGAAGATAGCGGGCGGCGACAATCAGACTGACGAGGCCAATCAGATAGGTCAGGGCATAGCCGAGGCTGAGATGATCCTGCGCCTGGCTGAGGCTGCCGCTTTCGGTCATCGTTTGCCGCAGGGTATCACCCGCACCCACCAGCACCGGCGTAGAGGTCATTGAACCGGCCAGCATCCCGGCAGTCAAACCGATGTCCCAGCCGAAAAGTTTGCCCAATCCCAATGCAAGAATCATTGCGCTGGTGACCATGACCACCGCCAGCATCAGATAATTTTTTCCATCCCGGAAAAATATAGAAAAAAAGTTCGGGCCCGCTTCAACTCCGACACAAAAAATAAATAACATAAAGCCTAAATTCAGGGCTTCGGTATTAATAGAAAAATGCTGTTGACCGAGCAGCAAAGAAACCACTAAAACGCCAATGGAATTACCCAGTTGTACCGAGCCGAGTCGTAATTTTCCTAAACACAGGCCCAGTGATAAAACAACAAACAATAACAGTATGTAATTTCTACTTAACAAGTCTGCGACGTTTATATTCACGGTTTAACTTCTTGTTTACCATTAACCTATTGATGAAAGGGCATTTATGCGCTAAATTTTACCCGCCAGGCCCCGTTGCAGTTCAGCCACAGCATGAGAGCTGCGGGCTAATTTTTAGCAATGATGTTTACGGATAAAGCGACGACTATTTTAATCGTTATACTGCCTTACAGCCAGCATCCGCCTGGTTTATTTTTAGCAATATCAAGATAATTAAATTTGTTGTTGTATAACAATCACACGCTCATTCTTTTTGAATTGATGTTGGGTTAAAAATAACCTGGAGAAGATTCTGATGTGGGTTAAAGCCTTCAGCTGGTCTGGTGTTATTGCCTGCAGCTCTCTTTATGGGTTGCTCTTTCTTGCCGTGCGTTATCTGATCGCTATCGGTGGGGCTAACCACGTCCAGTTTGGCCTGCTGCTGTTTATGATCCCCGGCGCTCTGGCGGCGCTGATGTCGAAAGAGGCTCCGTTTACCGTTTTACTGCTGGCGGTGCTGTTGGCGTCGCCGCCCTGCCTGGCGCTAATGCAGCTAAGCACTTTCCATAGCGTGGGGCTGGGTCAGGAGATCGCGATTATCACCAGCGCGGTTTTCTGGTGTGGCTCAGGGGCATTGGCGGTGATGCTTTGCCGAACGCTGGTGGAGATTCATCAGCGGCAGAGCAGAGGGTAAGAGGAGCGAAGAGGGAAGTACAGCATCAGGGGGTGCGATATCGCCTCCCCTGACGAACAAAGCCGTTAAGACTGGAACAGTCCCAGATTAGCTTTAGCGTAGGCTTCAAAATCAGTGCAGCCACCGATGTGAGTCTGATCGAGGAAGATCTGCGGCACGGTTTCAACAGGTTTACCCACGGTCTTCTCCAGATCTGCTTTGGTGATCCCTTCCGCGTGAATGTCCACATAGCGGAAGTTAAAATCATCACGCTCTTCAGTCAGTTTCTCAGCCAGTTCTTTAGCACGTACGCAGTAAGGGCAGCCCGGGCGTCCGAAAATCACAGCAAACATAGATGTCTCCTCAAGGGTTGGATTCTTTTATGTGACTTAAGTCACAACTTATTGCTCAATGCCGCCTATGATGCCCGCAACCCCTGTTGAATGAAAGAAGGAATTACCTGTTGGTATGATTCGTACAGGCTATACCCCTTGCGTTTTTCTGCTCTTTTAGGGCAGAGTGTGGCGGCGCGAGGCCGGGACTTTTGGGTTGATTAACAGAGCGTAAGGAGAGTCAAAATGCGTGCTTTTACTCAGTTACCGCGCCCGGTTCTTATTCTCGAAGCCCTGGGTGGAATCGTGTTGCTTATTGCCCTGCTGACGCTGCATGACGTGCTTCCTTTGCCACCCCCTTTCACCGGTAAACTGGCCGTAACCGGCATGATTTTCGCCGGGATTGTCCTGATGCTGCCCGCCGCCATCGTGATGATGTGGCGCACCGCTAAAGCTATGGCCCCGGACTTATTTAACACGCGCCGTTCGCATACCAGGAAAAAAGGAGATTCTCATGACGCCGACCATTGATTTGCTCTGCGCCCATCGTTCCATTCGCGCTTTTACCGAGCGGAAGATGACCGGGGAGCAGCGCGCTGCCATTCTTGCCGCTGCGCAGTCGGCTTCCAGTTCCAGTTTTTTACAGTGCACTTCAATAGTACGCATCAGCGATCCCGCACTGCGTGAGGCGCTGGTCACCCTGAGCGGCGGGCAAAAATATGTTGCTCAGGCCGCTGAGTTTTGGGTGTTTTGCGCCGATTTTAATCGCCTGCAGCAGATTTGCCCCGATGCGCAGCTGGGGCTGGCAGAGCAGCTGCTGCTGGGCTGTGTTGATACCGCACTGATGGCACAGAACGCAATGACCGCTGCGGAATCGCTGGGTTTTGGCGGCGTGTTTATCGGCGGTATTCGCAATAATATCGCCGAGGTGACGCAACAGCTTAAGCTGCCGAAATATGTGCTGCCGCTGTTTGGGCTGTGCCTGGGGGAACCCGCGCAGGACCCGGTTTTCAAGCCGCGCATGCCTGCAACAATGCTGGTGCATGAAAACCAGTATCGGGCTCTGGAACCGGCCGAGCTGGAAGAGTATGACCGCCAGCTGGAAAATTACTACCTGAGCCGTGACAGCAATCGCCGCGTTGAAAGTTGGAGTGACCATATTCGTAAAACGCTGGTGAAAGAAAGCCGACCGTTTATGCTTGATTACCTGCACCAGCAGGGCTGGGCTACGCGCTGATCTTCCCGCTTCCGGAGGTAACTGTTGAAAATTGCCGTGCTTTCTCGCGATGGTTCGCTTTATTCCTGTAAACGTCTGATGGAGGCTGCGCGCGCGCGTGGCCACAGTGTAGAGATCATCGATCCGCTCTCCTGCTATATGAATATCAACCCTGGTTCATCGGCGATTCATTATCGCGGTCGGCAGCTGGAACATTTTGATGCCGTGATCCCGCGTATTGGTCCTTCTACCACTTTTTATGGAACGGCGGTGCTGCGCCAGTTCGAGATGTGCGGAAGTTATCCTCTTAATGAGTCGCTGGCGATTGCCCGTGCGCGCGATAAGCTGCGATCTTTGCAGCTGCTGGCCCGCGCCGGGATTGCCATGCCAATTACCGGTTTTGCGCACTCGCCGGACGATACTAGCGACCTGATTAAAATGGTTGGCGGCGCGCCGCTGGTGGTTAAGCTGCTGGAAGGAACCCAGGGTATTGGCGTGGTGCTGGCGGAAACACGGCAGGCGGCGGAAAGCGTGATCGACGCCTTTCGCGGGCTGAATGCGCATATTCTGGTTCAGGAGTTTATTAAAGAAGCGCAGGGGCGGGATATTCGCTGCCTGGTGATCGGTGGCGAAGTCGTTGCCGCTATTGAACGGGTGGCGAAAGAGGGGGAATTCCGATCCAATCTGCATCGTGGCGGCAGCGCCCGACGCGTGGTCATTGACGATCGCGAGCGGGAAATTGCGGTTCGTGCGGCCGCAACGCTCGGTCTGGATGTGGCCGGGGTGGATATTCTCCGTGCTGAACGCGGCCCGCTGGTTATGGAGGTCAACGCCTCTCCCGGACTGGAAGGCATTGAAAAAACGACCGGTCTTAATATTGCTGCAATGATGATCGGCTGGATCGAAGAACAGGCTCGTCCAGGTTTCTGCCTCAAAACCGGTGGCTGATGTCTTATTTCTGTCGTAAACGTGGTTTTTATTAACGATTTTCCGTAAGCTAGTGCGCAATTTTATGGCGGCAAGAGATAAAGCATATGGATTCACTCATCGTCCCGGATCTCGACGTATTACGGCGTTGGCTGGATCAGCAAAGCATCACCTGGTTTGAGTGTGATTCCTGCCAGGCCCTTCATCTGCCGCATATGCAGAATTTTGATGGTGTGTTTGATGCCAAACTGGATCTGGTTGATAACGTGATCCTGTTTTCGGCGCTGGCCGAAGTGAAGCCTACTGCGCTGATTCCGCTGGTCGGCGATTTGTCGCAAATTAACGCCAGTTCACTGACGGTGAAGGCGTTCCTCGATATTCAGGATGATAATCTGCCAAAACTGATTGTCTGCCAGTCGCTCAGCGTGAGTGCCGGTGTGACTTATGCGCAGTTCGTTCACTTTATGAAGCAGAGTGAAGAGCAGATTTCGATGATTGTGATGGAAGCTTTTGCCAATCATCTACTGATGATCGGTGAAGACGAAGAGCGGGCACCGGTCATTACCGGGCACTCTATGCTGCACTGATTCTATTCTCTCCTCCCCGGGCAGTAAATCACACTGCCCGACAGCCCGACAGCCAATATCCCGGTTTCCGACTTTTCAGCATTCTGCTTAATTATTTGCGCGAGCTGTATTTTTCCTGCCTCTTACCGTCCGAACGCCACCACTTTTTATTCTGCATTTTGCCCTTAATTGCCAGATATCTATCGCTGTTTATGCCGCGAATGGCATATCACGTAGAGGAAACATGCATAGAAAATCGATAAAAGGCGTTTTTTACGCTAAGGTCTGGTCTGGACCAGTGAGTGGGGCTATTCTTGCGTTGCCGTATTCATGCGTGCAACGTCGCTACAAATATAGGTTTTTTCTATTAACGGCGCAGTGAATAATGATTCATTGTGGACCTGTATTTTGCGGCAAGCGCTCACCGGTTCGCTTGCTGAGAAATGTACCTCTGGGTACTGCTGTGATTATCCCTGTTCAGGAGAATGGAAGATGTTCAACCAACGCAAAAAATGGTTGTCAGGTGTGGTTGCGGGTGCGCTGATGGCGATCTCCGCTGGCTCTCTGGCGGAAGATAAAACGCTGCACGTTTATAACTGGTCTGATTATATTGCGCCAAACACCGTAGCCGATTTTGAAAAGCAAACCGGCATCAAAGTCGTTTATGACGTGTTTGACTCTAATGAAGTACTGGAAGGCAAACTGATGGCGGGCAGCACCGGCTATGACGTGGTGGTGCCATCTTCCAGCTTCCTGGCGCGTCAGCTGCAGTCCGGTGTGTTTCAGCCGCTGGATCGCAGCAAGCTGCCAAACTATAAAAACCTCGATCCGGATCTGATGAAAAAGCTGGAACAGCACGATCCGGGCAACAAATATGCTATTCCTTACCTGTGGGCTACCACCGGCATCGGCTATAACGTTGATAAAGTGAAGGCCGCGCTGGGTAAAGATGCGCCGGTTGACAGCTGGGATCTGGTACTGAAACCGGAAAACCTCGAAAAACTGAAAAGCTGTGGCGTGTCGTTCCTGGATGCCCCGGAAGAAATCTTTGCAACCGTGCTGAACTACCTGGGTAAAGATCCGAACAGTAGTGATGCAAAAGATTACTCGGGTGCGGCAACCGATCTGCTGTTGAAACTGCGTCCAAGCATTCGTTACTTCCACTCTTCTCAGTACATTAACGACCTGGCGAACGGTAACACCTGTGTGGCGATTGGCTGGGCGGGTGACGTTCTGCAGGCGAAGAAACGTGCGGAAGATGCGAAAAACGGCGTCAACATTGCCTACAGCATTCCTAAAGAGGGTGCCCTGGCGTTCTTCGATATGCTGGCGATCCCTAAAGATGCGAAAAATACCGATGCGGCCTATCAGTTCATCAACTATCTGATGGAACCGAAAGTGATGGCGCAGATCTCTAATACCGTCTTCTATGCCAGTGGCGTGAAAGCATCGATTCCGTTTGTTGATGAAGCTATCCGCAACAACCCGGGTATCTACCCAACTCCAGAAACCATGGCAAAACTGTTTACGCTTAAGTTGCAGGACCCGAAACTTGATCGTGTGCGCACCCGTGCATGGACTAAAGTTAAAAGTGGTAAATAACTGAGTAGTGAGTCTGACTCACTCTTGCTAAGCAGCAGAGGCCGGTTATCGGCCTCTGTTTGTTATTTTTGGGCCTGTCCCACAGCGGGAAGGCTCTTTAGCGCCGGAGAGTAATGGTAGTGAACGACGCGATCCCCCGTCCTCAAAGCAAGGCTGGCAGGGCGTTAACGCCGCTGCTGGAAATCCGTAATCTGACGAAATCGTTTGATGGTCAGCACGCGGTAGATGATGTCAACCTTACCATCTACAAAGGCGAAATCTTCGCCCTGCTGGGTGCTTCTGGCTGCGGTAAGTCTACGCTGCTGCGTATGCTGGCCGGGTTTGAAAGCCCGACGCAGGGGCAAATCCTGCTGGATGGCCAGGACCTCTCCCACGTGCCGCCCTATCAGCGCCCAATCAACATGATGTTTCAGTCCTATGCGCTGTTCCCCCATATGACGGTGGAGCAGAATATCGCCTTCGGACTCAAGCAGGACCGCCTGCCCAAAGCGGAAATCGCCAGCCGCGTGGCCGAAATGCTGACCCTGGTACACATGCAGGAATATGCTAAACGTAAACCGCACCAGCTTTCCGGCGGTCAGCGTCAGCGTGTGGCACTGGCACGTAGCCTGGCGAAGCGACCTAAACTGCTGCTGCTGGATGAGCCAATGGGCGCACTGGATAAAAAGCTGCGCGACCGTATGCAGCTGGAAGTCGTCGATATTCTTGAGCGTGTCGGGGCTACCTGCGTGATGGTGACGCACGATCAGGAAGAAGCGATGACCATGGCGGGCCGTATTGCCATTATGAACCGCGGCAAGTTTGTGCAGATCGGCGAGCCGGAGGAGATTTACGAGCATCCGACCACCCGTTTCAGCGCTGAGTTTATTGGATCGGTTAACGTCTTCGAAGGCCTGCTGCGCGAACGCCAGGAAGACGGGCTGATTATTGACAGCCCGGGACTGGTACATCCGCTGAAAGTGGCGAGCGATGTGTCGGTGCTGGACGGCGTGCCGGTGTACGTGGCGCTGCGCCCTGAAAAAGTGCTGCTGTGCGACGATGTTCCGGCCGACGGCTTCAATTTTGCCGTGGGTGAGGTGGTACATATTGCCTATCTGGGCGACCTGTCTATCTATCACGTGCGCCTGCGTAGCGGACAGATGATCAGCGCTCAGTTGCAAAACGGCCAGCGTTTCCGCAACGGTACGCCGACATGGGGTGATGAAGTTCGCCTGTGTTGGGATGCCGATAGCTGTGTGGTTCTGACGGTATAAGCGGGGGGAATAATGAGCCAATTTTCTGAACGTACCACCAAACCACCGAGCGTGCGGCGCATCGGCGTTTCGCTGCTGACCCGGCTGCAGATGGCCCACGGCCGCAAGCTGGTGATAGCACTGCCTTACATCTGGCTGTCGCTGCTGTTTTTACTGCCCTTCCTTATCGTACTGAAAATCAGCTTTGCTGAGGTGGCGCGCGCGATCCCGCCCTACACCGAACTGCTGACCTGGGCTGACGATCAGTTGAGTATGGTGTTGAATCTCGGCAACTACTTTACTCTGACCGACGATCCGCTTTATATCGATGCCTATCTGCATTCGCTTCAGGTTGCGGCCATTTCAACGGGCATCTGCCTGCTGATCGGCTATCCGCTGGCCTGGGCGGTGGCGCATGCCTCACCCTCAACGCGCAATATCCTGCTGCTGCTGGTGATCCTGCCATCCTGGACCTCTTTCCTGGTCAGGGTATATGCGTGGATGGGTATTCTGAACGATAACGGTATTTTAAACCGCTTCCTGATGTGGACTGGCGTGATCGATCACCCGATCGCCATTCTGTACACCAATATGGCGGTGTATATCGGGATTGTTTACTGCTATCTGCCGTTTATGGTGCTGCCAATTTATACCGCACTGACCCGCATCGATTATTCGCTGGTGGAAGCGTCTCTCGACCTCGGCGCGCGTCCGCTGAAGACCTTCTTCAGCGTGATTGTGCCGCTGACGAAAGGCGGCATCATTGCCGGTTCAATGCTGGTATTTATCCCGGCAGTGGGCGAGTACGTGATCCCGGAACTGCTGGGCGGACCGGACAGTATTATGATTGGCCGCGTGCTGTGGCAGGAGTTCTTCAACAACCGAGACTGGCCTGTGGCTTCTGCGCTGGCGGTGATTATTCTGCTGATCCTGATCATGCCGATCGTCTGGTTCCACAAGCATCAGAACAAAGAAATGGGGGATAAGGCATGAACAGTTTGCCGACCATTCGCTCGAAGTGGCGTACGGCGATCCTCGCTGTTTGTTTCTTCTTCCTCTATGCGCCGATGCTGCTGCTGGTGATCTATTCGTTTAACTCGTCGCAGCTGGCCGCGTGGGAAAGCTTCTCGTTCCACTGGTATAACGTGCTGTTCCACGACGATGCGATGATTAGCGCCGTCACGCTCAGCCTGTCGATTGCCGCACTGTCGGCAACGGCGGCGGTGATCCTCGGCACCATTGCCGCCGTGATCATTGTGCGCTTTGGTCGCTTCAAGGGATCGACCGGTTTTGCTTTTATGCTGACGGCACCGTTGGTCATGCCCGACGTGATTACCGGTCTTTCGCTGCTGCTGCTGTTTGTGGCGATGGCGAACGCCTTTGGCTGGCCTGCCGATCGCGGGATGTTGACCATCTGGCTGGCGCACGTGACCTTCTGTACCGCGTATGTGGCGGTAGTGATCAACTCGCGCCTGCGGGAGCTGGATCGGTCAATCGAAGAAGCGGCAATGGATCTGGGTGCGACACCGCTGAAGGTGTTCTTTGTGATCACCGTGCCGATGATCGCGCCGGCCATTGTCACCGGCTGGCTGCTGGCCTTTACGCTGTCTCTGGATGATTTAGTGATTTCCAGCTTTGTTACCGGACCGGGGGCTACAACGCTGCCGATGCAGATCTTTGCCACCGTTCGTCGCGGTGTGAATCCGGAAATCAACGCGCTGGCTTCGTTAATTCTGTTTGTGGTTGGGCTGGTGGGCTTTATCGCCTGGCGTCTGATGGCACACGAAGAGAAGCAGCGAATCAAGGATATTCAGAAGGCCCGTTCCGGGCATTGAGTTGTCAGGCGGGGGCGTTCGTTTTCAGCATCCGGTTGACGAAGCACCAGGGCGCGGGCTTCCTGCCCGCGCCCGACCTGATGGCCGCATCTCTGCGGTTCTCTCCTGGCCGTGGTTTTCGCTACCGTGCTGCGGAATCCGGCAGCTCTCGCAAAAGCCTGGCAGCCTTTACCCCAGCACCCTTCGAACGCAGGCTTTAAATATTTTCACCCCGACCGGTAGCGAAGCCAGATCGAAATGCATATCGGGATGATGCAGCCCCGGCAGCAGACCCGTGCCCAGCCCCCAGAAACCTGCCTTCACTTCCGGGCGCTGTACCGGATACTGGAAGAAATCTTCGCTGCCTGGCGTTGAACGTACCGGCATCAGCGCAGCTTCACCCTGTACATCAACAATCGCCTGCGCTATCAGTGCGGTCATCTCGTCATCAATCACTGCCGCAGGCATGCTTTTCACCACCGTCACATTGGTTTTGGCACCGTAGGCCGCCACGCTGTGCTCAACGGCCCGCTGAACGCGCGCCTGTAGCTCAACCATATCTTCATTTTTGGCTGTACGCAGATCGAACACCACTCGGGCTTCATCCGGGATGGAATTGGTTACGCCAGCATCGCAGATAAAGCGAGTGGCTTTTACACTCCAGCCACTGTCCGGGGCCAGATGTACCGCATTCACCGCCTGTACCGCGCTGACGGCGGCATCCAGCGCGTTGACACCCAGATGCGGCCGTGCACCGTGTGCCGCCTGTCCATAAATAATGGCTTCCAGTGTGACGCATGCCGAATAGTGTACCGCCGGAATGGCCGTACCCACGGCGCATTCCTGGGCCGGGCGCACATGGAAGCCTAAAATCATATCCACATCGTCAATTGCGCCTCCGGCGATCATCGCCAGCGCACCGGCCCCCAGCTCTTCCGCCGGTTGGAAAATCAGCTTCAGCCGACCGCGTTTCACTTCATGCCCGGCGATCAGCTCCTCGGCGGCGCTCAGCACGACGGAAGAGTGGCCATCGTGACCGCAGGTGTGCCGCGCGCAGTGTACTCCGTCAATAATGTGCCCCAGTGCATCCATATCCGCCCGCAGCGCCAGAGTCGGGCCTGGAATACCGCTGTCAAGGATCGCCACAATACCGGTAGTCCCATTGAAATTATCCTGTACGACAAAGCCCGCGTTTTTTAACTGCTGGCTGATATAGGCCGACGTTTTAAATTCCTGGAATCCCAGCTCCGGGATTTCATGCAGGTAGTTATAGTGCTCCAGAACCCTTGACACGTTTTCCACTCCATTCAGAAATAATTAAAGTAATACGCTTACCAGTGGGCGATTACCGTGCGGTAATCATGCATCTGGCCATCCTCAGCCTACGGGTACGGCGTTTTCCTGAGAGATTAAAATATATTCAGATGCAGAAATATACGTTTTGTCTGGTTTTATTTTGGGATAATTAATGACCGAAAATAATTTTATTTCGTGGAGTGGAATTATTGGCGCGTATAGGCTAAAAATAGTTGAATTAATCTGTCTGAATACGTGTTGCAGATTAATAACCAGACAGTAGCAGTACGGATTGACGATATTTAGCACAGGGCAGGAGAGGGATATGTCAGAGGTGTTCAGAGGTGGTGGTACATTGTCCGGCGACCGGATGGCTATCCCTGTACCGGTGCTGATTGCTGGCAGCGCGGTGATCGCGACTCGTGTGCTTAGCGTGCTGCTTCTGGCCAATGAACTGGGCTATGAAGAGGTGATGAACTTTATTCACCGCAGCGCACAATCCTGGGATTCCACTTTAATTTTTATTGCCAGCCAGCTGATCTTCTTCCTTGAGCTGCGCTGCGCGATTGCCATGATCCGTGGGCGGAACTGGGGGCGCTGGACGTTCCTTGCCACTCAGGTGGTTGTGCTGCTGTATATGATGGTCGCAACGCTAACCGGGATCTATCCGGAGATTTTCAGCATCAGCGGCGAAGATAACGTCCGTATTATCAGCTCGCTTATCGCCCAAAAACTCCCGGATATGCTGGTGTTGCTGTTAGTGTTTGTGCCGGTGAGCAGCCGACACTATTATCGCTGAGCCGCATTTCGTCTGAGACTGCACCCGGCGCGAATTTGGGTATATACTGTCGCCCTGCATTTCGCACTCCCAATCAACAGGCTTTAACATGCATTGCGCGCTCTACGACGCCGGTCGTTGCCGATCCTGCCAGTGGCTGGAAACGCCGTACACCCAGCAACTTTCGCAAAAACAGGCTCATCTGCAGCAGCTGATGGCTTCTCTGCCGGTGGCAAACTGGCTGGAGCCGGTGATCTCTCCGCCGGAAAAATTCCGTAACAAGGCGAAAATGGTGGTCAGCGGCAGCGTTGAGCGCCCGCTGCTCGGTATGCTGCATCGCGACGGTACGCCGGTCGATCTCTGTGACTGCCCGCTTTATCCTGACAGCTTTACCGATGTGTTTGCCGCGCTGCGCCCGTTTATTGCCCGCGCCGGGCTGACGCCCTATAACGTTGCGCGCCGTCGCGGCGAGCTGAAGTTTATTCTACTGACGGAAAGCCGCTACAGCGGTGAGCTGATGCTGCGCTTTGTGCTGCGCTCCACCACTAAGCTGGCGCAGCTTAAGGCTGCACTGCCGGAACTACAGCGCACGTTACCGCAGCTGGCGGCGATTTCCGCCAATATCCAGCCGGTGCCGATGGCGATTCTCGAAGGGGATGAAGAGATCCCGCTTACCGATAATCAGGCACTGGCCGAGCAGCTCAATGACGTGCCGCTGTGGATACGGCCGCAGAGCTTTTTCCAGACCAACCCGGAAGTGGCGGCATCGCTGTATGCCACCGCGCGCCGCTGGGTGGCGGAATTAGGCGTTAACAGCATGTGGGATCTGTTCTGCGGCGTCGGTGGCTTTGGCCTGCACTGCGCCACGCCGGACATGCAGCTGACCGGCATTGAGATCAGTAAAGAAGCGATTGCCTGTGCGAAACGTTCCGCCGAACTGATGGGATTAACGCGGGTGAATTTTGCGGCGCTGGACTCAACGGCATTTGCCACCGGAGAGGGCAGCGTGCCGGAACTGGTACTGGTGAATCCGCCACGACGCGGTATCGGTGCGGAGCTGTGCGACTATCTCACCCGAATGGCGCCGCCGTGGATACTCTATTCCAGCTGTAATGCGGTGACGATGGCAACGGATCTTGCCCGGCTAAGTGACTATCGTATTGTGCAGGTGCAGCTGTTTGATATGTTCCCGCATACGGCGCATTACGAAGTGCTGACGCTGTTACAGCGGAAAGCATAAAGCGGGCAGGCGAGATATTCGCCTGCCGTTTGCGTATTACTCCGGGAACCAGCGCTGATTAATTTTCTCAATCGTGCCGTTTGCGCGCAGCGTATCCAGCGCGGTATTCAGTTTTGCCAGTAACTCCGCGTTATCCTTACGCACGGCAATCCCTAAGCCCGTACCAAAATAGCTGCTGTCGGTAACGTGCTTGCCCACGGTGCCAAGATTCGGACTGGTTTTCAGCCACTGATTGACCACTGCGCTGTCGCCAAAAATACCGTCCAGGCGGTTATTTTTCAGGTCCAGAATAGCGTTCTGATAGCTGTCATAGGCCACGGCGGTAATCTCAGGATGCTGCTCCTGTAGATACTTCTGATGCGTGGTGCCGTTTTCCATACCAACGCGTTTGCCTTTCAGCTGCGAAAGGTCGGTAAATTTACCCTTTGGCGCAATCAGAATCGCGGAGTTAGCGTAGTAAGGCTTGGTGAAGCTGACCTGCTGACTGCGCTCCGGGGTGATATCCATGCCGGAAATCACGGCGTCGTAACGGCGAAACTTCAGGGCCGGAACCAGGCTGTCAAACGGGTTATTGGTGAAGGTACATTCTGCTTTCATCTCTTCGCACAGCGCTTTGGCCAGATCGATATCAAATCCAACAATCTGATTCTCACTGTCCAGCGATTCAAACGGTGGATAGGTAGCAGAGGAAGCAAAACGAATTTTATCTGCGGCTACAGCCCCAAAGGTCATGCTGGCCAGAACCGTGGCCAGAATAATTTTTTTCATGTTATCAGTTCCTTTTTTAGAAATCGTTCGCTCAGCTGCGCTGCTCAAAGGCTAATGCCCGGCGTTCAATCAGCCGCATCAGCAAGGTTAGCAAGCCATTGACGATGAGATAAATTACCCCGGCGGCGGCAAACACCGTCACGTCATAGGTTCGGCCGTACAGCAGCTGCCCGTGGCCCATCACTTCCATCAGCGTAATGGTGTAAGCCAGCGAGGTACTCTTAAACACCAGCACCACCTCGTTCGAATAAGAGGAGAGGGCGCGTTTAAAGGCATACGGCAGCAAAATGCGCAGCGTATCCTTGCGGTTCATGCCCAGAGCCGCACAGGATTGCCACTGCCCGGCAGGGATTGCCCGCACGGCACCGTGGAACAGCAGCATGGTGTAGGCGGCACTGTTTAACGACAGCGCCAGCAGGGCACACAGCCACGGCTGTGACAGTAAATGCCATAGCCAGGGAATATTTTGTATGGAAGGAAACTGGCCCGGGCCGTAGTAAATCAGGAATATTTGCACCAGCAGCGGCGTACCGGTAAACAGTGTGATATAGCCACGGGTAATCAGGCTGAGAACCGGCACCTTCAATGCCAGAATCACCGTGAAGATCAGCGCCAGCAGGAGTGCCAGCAGCAGCGATGCCACGGTAAGCGTCAGGCTGGTTTGCAGCCCTTTAAGCAGTTCGGGGAAGTAACTCAGCATCAGGAATCTCCGCGCTCAAAGCGCGTCGTGCGCAGTTCAATACGCTTCAGCACCTGCTGACTGAACAGGGTGATTAGCAGATAAATCGCCGCCGCAATAACGTACCAGGTAAACGGCTCCTGGGTACGGGTGGCAATGCTTTTGGTCTGCAGCATAATATCGTTCACGCTAATCAGTGAAACCAGTGCGGTATCCTTGAGCAGCACCAGCCACTGGTTGCCTAAACCGGGCAGGGCGTGTCGCCACATTTGCGGCATGATTAACCGGAAGAATATCGCCGCTTTTTTCATTCCCAGCGCCTGGCCGGATTCCCACTGGCCAGCAGGCAC
The DNA here is from genome assembly GCF_025947915.1 of Erwinia sp. INIA01. Lineage (NCBI taxonomy): Bacteria > Pseudomonadati > Pseudomonadota > Gammaproteobacteria > Enterobacterales > Erwiniaceae > Erwinia > Erwinia sp. INIA01. The sequence continues at coordinate 315,423 of NZ_JAPDNC010000004.1, read as the reverse complement.
CGCTTTCAGCGCGCCGCGCAGGGTTTGTGAAGCATAGGCAGAGTAGAGGATAGCCAGCGCAATCACGCCGCACAGGAACGGGCTGACGTCAAAGTTTTCAATGGTGACCTGAATCGGGATCTGCACCACGCCGAGATTCAGGGTGAAGCCATCCGAGAGCGTCAGCAGCAGCTGCGAGGCGCCAAAGTAGATAAACAGCACCACAAGAATTTCCGGCAGCCCGCGAAACAGGGTAACCAGCAGCGTGCCCAGAAACGCCAGCGGCCGCCAGCGTGCGGATTCCCACACGGCGAAAACCATCGCGAGAGCCAACCCGACCACCAAAGCGCAAACGGCAAGGCCGACGGTCATCCCGGCGGCGCTGGCAAGAGAATAAAATTCGCTCATTAATTACTGCTGAAACCACTTGCTGTAGATAGTTTTATAGGTGCCGTCGGCTTTCACCTTGTCCAGCGCCGCATTGAATTTGCCCTGCAGCTCGGTATTGCCCTGACGAACGGCGATGCCCAGGCCGGTACCGAAGTAAGACTTATCGGTCACTTTCTCACCCAGCGCGGCCAGGTTCGGGTTCTGTTTCAGCCACTCGTTAACCACCGCGGTATCACCAAATACCGCGTCGATGCGGCCATTTTTCAGATCGAGGATGGCGTTTTGATAGCTGTCGTAAGGGACCAGTTGAATATCAGCCTGTTTTTCGCTGAGGTATTTCTGGTGCGTGGTGCCGTTCTGCACGCCAACGCGTTTGCCTTTCAGGGCGTCGATGCTGGCAACTTTACCTTTCTGCACCACGAACAGCGCGGAGTTGTCGTAGTAAGGGTTGGTAAACAGGACCTGCTTTTCACGCTCTGGCGTGATGTCCATACCGGCCATTACCGCATCAAAGCGACGGAATTTCAGGCTGGGGATCAGGCTGTCAAAAGCCTGGTTGCTGAAGGTACATTCTGCACCCATTTCACGGCACAGTGCGTTAGCCAGATCGACATCAAATCCCTGGATCTTGTTGTCGGCGTCAACAAACTCAAACGGAGGGTAGGACGCTTCTGTCGCAAAACGAATGGTCTGGGCAGCGCTGGCTCCCAGGCTGATGGTGGCTAAAAGTGCGGCAAGTACAACTTTTTTCATCATTATGTCCTGCGTTAGTGCGAAAGGTAATTTGCAAACGCCTCGGTTTGCGGCTGTGTAAAGCGGCTGGCATCGCCCTGTTCGACGATGTACCCATTTTCCATGTACACCACGCGGCTGGCGGTTTTACGCGCGACTTCCACCTCGTGGGTGACGATAACCTGAGTGATATTGGTTTCCGCCAGTTCGCGAATAATGCTGACAATCTGCGCGGTAATTTCCGGGTCCAGTGCTGCGGTTGGTTCATCGAACAGCAATACCGCCGGCTCCATCATCAGCGCGCGAGCAATGGCCACGCGCTGCTGCTGACCACCGGAAAGATGCAGTGGAAAGCGATCGGCAAAGGGCGTCAGGCGCAGGCGATCGAGCAGTTTACTGGCCCGTTCATGGGCCTGTTCTTTACTCAGCCCCAGCACGCGGCAAGGCGCTTCAATCAGATTCTGCGTGACGGTCAGATGCGGCCAGAGATTATACTGCTGGAAGACCATACCGACGTTCTGCCGTAGTTCACGAATGGCACTTTCAGTTGGTGGCTTGCTGAAGTTGAAGTGATTACCGGCGATATCAAGCGTTCCGGAACGCGGCATTTCGAGCAGATTCAGCACGCGCAGAAGTGAGCTTTTCCCGGCACCGCTTGGCCCCAGCAGAACCAGCGTTTCGCCCTGCGGGCACGCCAGCTGTATGTCAAATAGCGCCTGGTGGGCACCGTAATAGCAGTTAATACCGTTTAGTTGAATACTCATGCGCAAAAAGTGAATAGCAATTGATGCCGCAAATCTTAACGTCGACAGAATAGTTATGCAATCATCGTGCGTTAAAATTTATAATTGTTGGCGAGGTGATTAAAGCGTAGCACAAGATAGGGCAATGTTGCTGTTTAACATGAAAAGCTTTGCTGTTGTTATGCAAATGTGTGAGTGAGATCGTGCCGCCGGGTCTGACGGCACGGAAGGATTGGTCACTCTTCGAACCGCTGGCGCAGTGAACCACCGGTAATATGGGGAACGGGGCCGAGGTAGCGTATGTCGTCCACGGTCCAGCAGGTGCCTTCCCGCGCCATCAGGATTTCATCCTGCCATAGAACTTCCGGCTTTCCGGTATGGCTGAGATTCACCCGCAGGGCAATATTACGCGCATCGGTATTGGGGATAGTGGATGAGTCGTTCACGCTGGCGCTGGTCGCTCCCGCAGAGCGGCTGCTGAACAAGTCTCCCCGCAGTGGAGTTTTAGGCGATTTCTCTCGGCTGGCTTTCAGTAAATCCTGATAAAGCGGCCCGCTGAGCCAGGGACGGTATTTAGCCAGCTGTTGCTTATCGGGAACGCCGAAGGAAGGTTGCTCCAGGCGCATATCGTAGAACTGCTGGGCGACCTGGTCCGGCCCGCCGCTAATACAGGGAGCATCACGTGAACCGATATCCTTATAAGCGGGTTCGACAGTGGTACAGGCGCTGAGTAGTATAGTCAGGGGAATAACAGCAGCAAAGACTTGGTATTTCATCTTGATTTCCTTATTGTTCTGCTTGAATGCTTTTACCACCGACGGCATTTGCTCTTCTTCACAGTAAGAGCGTTGTAATTTACACAAGGAGAGATGCATGAAAATTTCAATGCCCCCATCACCGGAAAGGAATCCGTTCGCCTACGGCGATGCATTTATTGCTGAGATGAAACTGAGCCGCCCATGACCCCGCTGTCCTTTATTCGCCCACTGCTGGTTCTGCTGGCAATCTATTTGCTGACCTCTGTTACGCCGCAGGGGCTGCATGAACAGAAGGGATATACGGTGGATACCCGCCAGGAGGCCTGGGGGGCGCGTCCGCGTATTAAAGTGCTGGTTATCCACTATACGGCAGGTGATTTTTCCCCTTCACTCAATACGCTGACTAACCACTCGGTGAGTGCGCATTACCTGCTGCCGGCATCACCCCCGAAATATGATGGGCAACCACTGGTCTGGCGGCTGGTGCCGGAATCGATGCTGGCGTGGCATGCGGGAATCAGCTACTGGCAGGGAGCCACGCGGCTTAACGACACCTCGATTGGTATTGAGCTGGAAAACCCCGGCTGGCGGCGGGTGGGCAAAGAGATGGTTTTCGCTCCGTTTCCCCCTTCACAAATGGCTGCACTGCTGCCGCTGGCTCGCGATATTGTGCAGCGCTACGGTATTCGTCCGCAGGATGTGGTGGCGCACAGCGATATTGCGCCGATGCGTAAGCAGGACCCCGGCCCGATGTTTCCCTGGCAGTGGCTCGCGGAGCAGGGTGTGGGTGCCTGGCCAGATGCTGACCGGGTCGCGTTTTATCTCGGCAACCGCTCACCCGCCCAGCGGGTAGATAAAAGTAAGCTGCTTGGCCTGCTGGCAAGCTACGGTTATGAGGTCACTCCGCAGATGACACCGTACCAGCAGCAGGTGCTGATCGCGGCGTTCCAGATGCACTTTCGCCAGAGCGACTATCGCGGCTTTGCCGATGCGGAAACGGAAGCTATTGCTTCGGCGCTGATTGAAAAATATGGGACGGGTTCGGGTTAATACGGCCGGATACTGGACGGGCTTGTACTGGCCCGTTCAGCGTCCCTCATACTGGCATCAATATCGCCTGGCCTGGGGTTAATCAATATTGTGCCAAAAATGCCTGCCATACTTTGACGAGGGTTTGCAGCGCATCGCGATTGACATCCAGATGGGTCACCAGCCGTGTTACAGCCCCCGGGCTGAGCAGAATGCCGCGCTCGCGCATCCACGGCCCCAGCGCGGCAATCTGATCTTCCGGCAGGCGCAGGAACAGCATATTGGTGTCGTGACGGGTAACGTCCACGCCGATTTCACGCAGCGCACCGGCCAGCCAGGCCGCGTTATCATGATCTTCCCGCAGGCGTTCAACGTTGTTTTGCAGCGCATAGCGCCCGGCTGCGGCGAGGATACCCGCCTGGCGCAGGCCGCCGCCGGTCATTTTCCGCCAGCGGCGTGCGCGCTGGATAAATTCCGCACTGCCGCACAGCAGGGAACCGACCGGCGCACCCAGCCCTTTAGACAGGCAGATGGTTAAGGTGTCGCAGTATCGGCTGATTTCTTCCAGCGGCACGTTCAACGCCACCGCAGCATTAAAGATGCGTGCACCGTCAATATGCAGTGCCAGCCCGCGCTGGCGGGTGAATTCCCACGCCTGTTGCAGATAGCTCAGCGGCAGCACTTTGCCGTTATGGGTATTCTCCAGGCTTAGCAGGCGGGTGATGGCGAAATGCAGGTCGTCTGGTTTAATAAACTGTGCGACCACATCCAGCGGCAGCGTGCCGTCACCGGCGGCTAAAATCGGCTGCGGCTGGATGCTGCCAAGCACTGCAGCTCCGCCCGCTTCATATTTGTAGTTATGGGCCAGCTGGCCGACGATGTATTCTTCGCCGCGCTGGCAGTGACAGAGCAGCGCCACCAGATTTGCCTGAGTGCCGGTGGGCAGAAACAGCGCCGCCTCTTTGCCGCTGAGCGCTGCGGCTTCCGCCTCCAGCAGATTTACCGTCGGATCATCACCATAGACATCATCACCGGTTTCAGCGGTCATCATTGCTGCCAGCATTGCCTGGCTCGGGCGTGTTACGGTATCGCTACGCAGATCGATCACGCTTGTTCTCCTTTACACATGAAAACGGGCGCCGCAGCGCCCGTAAATTAACGACAATTCTGTTTTACCTTAGCCAGTTAGTTTTTGCCAGTTCGACCACTTCATCGCCACGGCCGTTGATAATCGCCCGCAGCATGTACAGGCTGAATCCTTTGGCCTGTTCCATTTTAATCTCCGGCGGCATTGCCAGTTCTTCTTTGGCGGTCACCACATCCACCAGGGCCGGGCCATCGTGTGCAAATGCCTGCTGCAGTGCATCATCAAGGTCGGAGGCTCGCTCCACACGAATTCCCTTAACGCCGCAGGCTTCGGCGATTGCCGCAAAGTTAGGATTATGCAGTTCGGTGCCGTCGGTCATATAGCCTCCGGCTTTCATTTCCATCGCCACAAAGCCCAGCACGCTGTTATTAAACACCACGATTTTCACCGGCAGTTTGAGCTGGGCCAGCGAAAGAAAATCGCCCATCAGCATGCTGAATCCGCCGTCGCCGCACAGAGCGATAACCTGCCGCTGTGGATCGATGGCCTGCGCGCCCAGCGCCTGCGGCATGGCGTTAGCCATGGAACCGTGGCTGAACGATCCCAGCAGGCGACGCTTGCCATTCATTTTCAGATAGCGGGCAGCCCACACGGTTGGCGTACCGACGTCACAGCTGAATATGGCATCGTCAGCGGCGAACCGACTGACCTGCTGCGCCAGATACTGCGGGTGGATCGCCTGTTTATCGTTGGCGGTGGCCAGATCGTCGAGATCTTTGCGGGTCCTCGCATAGTGCTCCAGGGCTTTGTCCAGGAACCGTCGCTCGCTTTTTACGCTGAGCTGCGGCAGAAGCTCGCTCAGCGTGGCTTTGATATCGCCCACCAGCGCCATATTCACATGGCTGTGGCTGCCAAGGCTGCCTGGATTGATATCAATCTGAATAATCTGTGCTTCAGGCGGATAAAACGCGCGATAGGGGAACTGGCTGCCGAGCACCACCAGCGTATCGGCATTCATCATCGCGTGATATCCCGATGAAAAACCGATCAGTCCGGTCATACCGACATCATAGGGGTTGTCATACTCAATGTGTTCTTTACCGCGCAGGGCGTGAACAACCGGCGCTTTCAGGGTTTCGGCCAGTTTCACCACCTCGGCATGGGCTCCGGCGCAGCCGCTGCCGCACAGCAGGGTAATATTGCTGGCGGCGTTAAGTTTTTCAGCCAGCGCGGAGAGCTGCCCGGCCGTAGGGCGCACCAGCGGCTGCTGCGGCGGGTACCAGTCACCGCTGGCACCCTCCGGAGCGGGCTGAAGGGCGACGTCACCCGGCAGAACCACCACCGAGACGCCCCGGTTGAGTATCGCTTTACGCATTGCAATACCGAGTACCTGCGGCAGCTGTTCGGGATTGGAGACCAGCTCGCAGTAGTGGCTGCATTCGCGGAACAGCTCCTGCGGATGGGTTTCCTGGAAATAGTTGCTGCCGATTTCGCTTGAGGGGATATGTGCGGCAATGGCCAGCACCGGAACATGGTTGCGATGACAGTCAAACAGGCCATTGATCAGATGCAGGTTACCCGGCCCGCAGGAACCGGCACAGACCGCCAGTTCACCGGTAAGATGCGCTTCTGCCCCGGCAGCAAAAGCCGCGACCTCTTCATGGCGGGTGGGCATCCAGCGAATGGTTCCCATCTTATTAAGGCTGTCACTCAGTCCATTAAGCGAGTCACCGGTCACGCCCCAGATGCGCTTTACTCCTGCACTTTCAAGGGTTTTCGCGACCAGTGCCGCAACAGTTTGCTTCATGCTTTCCTCCTCGTTCAGCACGATCGAATTAAAATACCGTGATTAATTCCTGGCAAAAGCATAGTTGAAGACGAACAGGATCGGGAAAGCGTGTGCAACAAGCTGTTTCACACGCGGTGTGTTAGCCAATAACAATATCGCTGTTTGGCTGGCAGCTGCACGCCAGCACATAACCCTGGGCGATCTCGGCATCACTGAGCGTCAGCGTGCTGCTGGTTGTGTAGTTACCGCTGGCAACGCGCGTTTTACAGCAGCCGCAAACGCCCGCCCGGCATACGGCGGTGACCGGCAGATGATGGGCTTCCATGGCGGCCAGCAGTGACCAGCCAGCGGGGAACGGTGCCGCAGCAGCAAGCGATGGGCCGCTGATGGTCAGAGTAGCGCCTGCTTCGGAGGCTGGTTCAACATGTGCAGTAGCGGCAACGGGCGTAAACCGTTCTGTGAGTATTTTCCTGGCGCCCAGCGCGGCGGCATCGCTCTCCATCAGATCCATATAGGGCTGAGGTCCGCAGATCATCACCGTTGCGTCAGCAATATCCGGTGCTATTGCGGCAAGGCGTTCACGGTCCAGGCGACCTGCCAGCATGTCCGCTGCGGGTTGATTTTCCGCTACTACGGTCAGTTTCAGCCAGGGCTGCATGGCGGCCAGTTCACCGGCAAAGATCACATCGCTGGCGGAACGCACACTGTAAATCAACCGCACGCTGCATTCCGGCCGATGCTGCCGCAGCCAGCGGCACATTGACATCACCGGCGTGATGCCGCAGCCCGCGGCCAGAAACAGATAGTTTGCGGCCGGATACTTTTCACAGCTGAATTCGCCCTGCGGATCGGACAGCCAGAGGTGATCGCCCGGTTTCAGCTGCTGCGTCAGCCAGCCTGAGCCTTTGCCCTCGGCAATATGGCGTACGGTCAGCGTAATCAGCGCGCTTTGTCCGGGCGTGGAGGAGAGGGTATAGGCGCGGAGTTCATCGCTGCCCGCAATGCTGACCAGTGCATACTGTCCTGCCTGCCAGCGATAAAAATCGTGGTTAATCAGCGCGATGGTCCAGACATCTGGCGTTTCCTGATGCAGGTGATGAACCTGCATCCGCCACTGACACAGGGGATGCATGTCCATGATTTATACCTCTTCGCCCAGCGCGATAGCCATATCCTGTTCGGCAGTGTTGACCGGCATCAGGCCAAACTGTTCGTTGAGGATGGTCAGCAGGTTTTCTGTCAGGAATGCCGGAACGGTTGGGCCGGTGCGCACATTCTTAACCCCCAGCGCCAGCAGCGTCAGCAGCACCACGATGGCCTTCTGCTCAAACCAGGAGAGCATCAGCGACAGCGGCAGATCGTTCACCCCGCAGTTAAGTTTTTCGGCCAGCTTCACCGCCAGCATAATTGCCGAGTAGCTGTCGTTGCACTGGCCGACGTCCAGCAGGCGGGGTAGCCCTTCGATGGTGCCGAAGTCGAGCTTGTTAAAGCGATACTTGCCGCAGCCGAGCGTCATAATCAGCGCGTCTTTCGGGGCTGCCAGCGCCAGTTCGGTGTAATAGCTGCGCTGGTCGCGGCTGCCGTCACAGCCGCCAATCACAAAGACGTGACGCAGTTTTTTACGGCTGACCAGGTCTATAACGCTGTCGCACGCATCCTGTAACACTTTTCGGCCAAATCCGACGGTGATCTCATGGGGAATTTCACTGTAAGGGAATCCGGCCATCGACAGCGCCTGATGGATAACGGCAGTGAAATCATCACCTGTAATGTGGTTCACGCCCGGCCAGCCAACGATGCTGCGGGTCCAGATGCGCTGTTGGTAGTCGCCAACGGAGGGATCGATGATGCAGTTGGAAGTCATGATGACCGGGCCGGGGAAACGGGCAAACTCGGTCTGCTGATTTTGCCAGCCGCTGCCGTAGTTTCCGACCAGATGCGGGTGTTTTTTCAGTTCCGGGTAGCCGTGAGCGGGCAGCATCTCGCCGTGGGTATAGATGTTGATGCCCTTGCCTGCGGTTTGTTCCAGCAGCAGCTGGAGGTCTTTCAAATCGTGGCCGGAAATCAAAATTGCTTTACCGGCAACCGGGCGGACGTTCACCGTCGTAGGCTGCGGGTCGCCGTAAACGCTGGTTTGTGCTTCATCCAGCATGCCCATAATGGTGAAGTTCATCTTGCCGATTTGCATCGCGCAGTCGACCAGTTTCGCGCTGTCGTTCGGCTGGGTGCCGAGCCAGGCCATGATCTGGTGATAATGGGCGTAGACGTCATTGTCGAAACGACCGTGTACGTGAGCATGCTCCATATAGGCCGCTGCGCCTTTCAGACCGTACAGATTCAGCAGGCGTAAGCCGAGGACATCGGGGTGGGTGTTCGCATCCCGCAGGGCAAACTTCGCCGCCTGCTGTTGCAGAACGCTGACGTCGTGGCTTTCCAGCCGCAGATTTGCCAGCGGATGATGCGGTGCCGCGTTTCCGGCCACCAGCTCGCAGCGCTGGCGCAAATCCTCACGCAGGCGAATCGCTTCGAAGGCGTAATCGATAATACGATGGGAATCAAAGTTGACGTTGGTCAGCGTGGAGAAGAAGGCGCGGGGTGAAAAGCTGTCGACCTGGTGATCGATGATGCCCAGACTACGTGCTTCCAGCGCCCACGCCGACAGGCCCTGCAGTACGGCGACCAGCAGATCCTGCAGATCGGACGTTTCCGCCGTTTTACCACACATGCCCTGTGCATAGGCGCAGCCGTCACCGGCTGGCGTACGCATTGTTTGCTCACATTGAATACAAAACATGATCTCATCCTTATAAGATGTATTTTAAATGCACCTTATAAAAGATCGTGCAGCCGATGATTGCAAGCTCCAGCCGGGTTAATCAGGTATCGACTTGATCTGGCTCAAATTCATGCGCAAATGGAAATAATAGTAATCTGCATTACGAGCCTTGACCTGACGCTGTCCGCCGACCATTCTCATTAAAACGGACGAGTTGAGGCGGATATGATTCTGGAACAAATTGACGTCATGGGCTTTCGTGGCCTGAGTCGACTGGTGCTGCCGCTGGAACAGCACAATGTACTGATTGGTGAGAATGCCTGGGGTAAATCCAGCCTGCTGGATGTACTGTCGCTGCTGTTAGCGCCGCAGCAGGAGCTGTATCAGTTTACCCCGCATGATTTCTATTATCCGCCAGGGGAGCAACAAAGCCGCGAGCAACGTCTGTATGCAACCTTTACCTGGCGCGAGGAGCAGGGCGATGTGCAGTCCGATCGCTATCAGCGTTATTCGTCGTTGTGGCGTAAAGGAGACGATCGTCTTCAGCGGATCAGATTACGCTTTGAAGGGCGTTTACAGGCCAACGATCGTGTGACGACGCGACGCCAGTTTATCGATAGTGAAGGGCTGCCGCTGCTGGAAGGCAGCGCCTGCAATGAGCGGGTGAAATTGCTGATACAGCTGCATCCGGTACTGAGGTTACGGGATGCGCGCTTTAGCCGACGTCTGCCGCGTGAAGCGATTGCCGAGGCAGGAGAGCGGCAGTTTGGTGAGCTGGTCAGCCAGATAAGCGATCTGACGCGCGACGTGGTTTCCCGACCGCAAAATCTTACTGACAGCGCGCTCCAGCAGGGGCTGGGCACGCTGCAACAGCTGCTGGAGCACTATTTCTCCTGGCAGCAGTCCGTGGATGATGTGCCGCAAAAGCGGGCACCTCATCATCATCGTGCTTCCCGGCTTGGCTGGCGGCATCTGGCCGAAATCAATCAGATGATTGTGGCCGCCGACAGCCGCAGCCGGCGGCTGATCCTGCTACAGATGTTTGCACAGCTGGTGCAGGTTCGCGGCGTTCAGCAGCTTGCACCGCAGGCGCGGCCGCTGCTGCTGCTGGAAGATCCTGAAACGCGGCTTCATCCTATTATGCTGGCGGTAGCACAGGAGCTGCTTGCGGTGCTGCCGCTGCAGCAGATTGCCACGACCAACTCCGGTGAGCTGCTGGCGCAGGTGCCGGTTGAACATGTTTGCCGTCTGGTGCGCGACAGCGGGCGGGTTGCCGCCTGGCGACTGGGTGAGAGCGGACTGAGCAGTGAAGACGCACGGCGTATTGCCTTCCATATTCGCCTGAACCGGCCCTCGGCGCTGTTTGCCCGCTGCTGGCTGCTGGTGGAGGGCGAAACGGAAGTCTGGGTGATGAATGAGCTGGCGCGGCAGTGCAATTATCATTTTGCCGCTGAAGGGATCAAAGTCATCGAGTTTGCACAGTCGGGGCTGAAACCGCTGCTGAAATTTGCCCGACGCATGGGCATTGAGTGGCACGTGCTGACCGATGGCGACGAAGCCGGGAAAAAATATGCCGCCACGGCGCGCAGTCAGATATCAGCAGAAGAACATGAAGCGAACTATCTGACGCAATTACCCGCACTGGATATGGAGCATTTCCTGTACAGGCAGGGATTCTCGGCGGTATATCATCGTGTAGCGCGTTTACCCGAGGGCGTGCCGATGAACCTGCGGCGGGTTATCGTCAAAGCCATCTCCCATTCGTCAAAGCCTGACCTGGCAATTGCGGTGGCGGAAGAGGCTGCCGTTCGCGGCACTGAGGCGATTCCGCCGCTGTTGCGTAAAATGTTTGCCCGCGTGCAGTGGCTGGCAAGAGGGAAGGCGGACTGAAGGAAAACGGGCGCGGTGGCGGGTTGAAAAGCGACTATTCAGCCCAATATTAATACCGTTGTGCAGTTATCGCATAAAAATGCCAGCATCGCTGGCTGGCATTTTGTCGCAGGGTTGTACAGAATGAGTTAGAAAGGTCAGGCGCTTACCGCGACTGCCGTTTCCACAGGGACGATCAGGCTGGCATGATTGCCTTTTGGCCCCTGATGCACATCAAACTGGACTTGTTGCCCGGCTTTCAGCGTTCTGTATCCATCCATCTGAATCGTTGAGTAGTGCGCGAAGATATCGTCGCCACCCCCTACCGGGCAGATGAAACCGAAGCCTTTGGCGTTATTAAACCATTTAACAGTACCCGTCTCCATGCTTCTACATCCCTCGCAAGACATTCAAAATTGGTGGGGAAATATCAGGCAATACGCCCGATGGCTGTTTAAAACACATTCAGCCTGTTTGAGTACTGTAGAGAATTAGCAGGGCCGGTCAAGCAAACGAGCGGTGCACTCAGGGACAAAATCATCAAAATTTGAGGTAGTTAACGCTATTGCGAATTTTGTGATGAAGGTCGCGAATGTTACCTTTTGTTCACAATATCAACGATATTGCACAACATTTTGGTCATGTAAAACATAACCTGAATGATGTTAATCTGGCAGAAGTAAGTAATGTTGATCACACTGGATATGTATGGGAAAGACTAACGACTGGCTTAATTTTGAACAGCTTGCGGATGACAAAGTTCGCGAGGAACTTAAGCCGCCCTCCATGTATAAGGTCATTCTGCACAACGATGACTATACGCCTATGGAATTTGTTATTGACGTACTGCAAAAGTTCTTTTCTTATGATGTTGAACGTGCAACGCAACTGATGCTTACGGTGCATTACCAGGGGAAGGCGATCTGTGGCGTATTTACCGCCGAAGTTGCAGAAACCAAAGTGGCACACGTGAACAAGTATGCCAGGGAAAACGAGCATCCGTTGCTATGTACGCTGGAAAAAGCCTGAATAAGGCGATCTATTGGGGGAGGTGCCTATGCTCAATCAAGAACTGGAACTCAGTTTAAATATGGCTTTCGCCAGAGCGCGCGAGCACCGACATGAGTTTATGACCGTCGAGCATTTGTTACTGGCGCTGCTCAGTAACCCGTCGGCCAGAGAGGCACTGGAAGCCTGCAGTGTCGATATCGTTGCGCTCCGTCAGGAGCTTGAAGCGTTTATCGAACAAACCACCCCGGTTCTGCCGGTCAGCGAAGAAGAGCGTGATACACAACCTACGCTCAGCTTCCAGCGCGTACTGCAGCGTGCAGTATTCCATGTCCAGTCATCAGGCCGTAGTGAAGTGGCTGGCGCAAACGTACTGGTCGCTATTTTTAGCGAGCAGGAGTCGCAGGCAGCTTATCTGCTGCGCAAACATGAAGTCAGCCGCCTTGATGTGGTGAACTTTATTTCTCACGGCACGCGTAAAGATGAGCCAGGCCCGTCATCCAGCGCAGAAAATCCGGTTAACGAAGAGCAAGCAGGCGGGGAGGAACGTATGGAAAACTTCACCACCAACCTTAACCAGCTTGCCCGTGTCGGGGGCATCGATCCCCTGATCGGCCGCGATAAAGAGCTGGAGCGCGCCATCCAGGTACTGTGCCGTCGCCGGAAAAATAACCCGCTGCTGGTGGGTGAGTCCGGTGTAGGTAAAACCGCGATTGCCGAAGGTCTGGCATGGCGTATCGTGCAGGGTGATGTGCCGGAAGTCATGAAAGAGTGCACCATCTATTCGCTGGATATCGGTTCACTGCTGGCGGGTACTAAATACCGTGGCGATTTCGAGAAGCGTTTTAAAGCGTTGCTGAAGCAGCTTGAGCAGGACACCAGCAGTATTCTGTTTATCGATGAGATCCACACCATCATTGGTGCAGGTGCGGCTTCCGGTGGCCAGGTTGATGCGGCTAATCTGATCAAACCGCTGCTTTCAAGCGGCAAGATTCGGGTGATGGGCTCAACCACCTATCAGGAATTCAGCAATATCTTTGAGAAGGATCGTGCGCTGGCGCGTCGCTTCCAGAAAATTGATATCACTGAGCCTACGGTTGAAGAAACGGTGCAGATCCTTAACGGGCTGAAGCCGAAGTATGAAGCGCACCACGATGTTCGCTATACGGCGAAAGCCGTGCGTGCAGCCGTGGAGCTGGCGGTGAAGTACATCAACGATCGTCATCTGCCTGATAAGGCGATTGACGTGATTGATGAAGCCGGTGCGCGTGCACGTCTGATGCCAGCCAGCAAACGCAAGAAAACCGTTAACGTGGCGGATATCGAAAGTGTTGTGGCACGCATTGCACGCATTCCGGAAAAAAGCGTTTCTGCCAGCGATCGCGATACGCTGAAAACGCTCGGCGACCGCCTGAAAATGCTGGTGTTCGGTCAGGATAACGCTATCGAAGCGTTGACCGAGGCGATCAAGATGAGCCGCGCGGGTCTGGGTCAGGATCGCAAGCCGGTAGGTTCATTCCTGTTTGCCGGGCCAACCGGTGTCGGTAAAACCGAAGTTACGGTTCAGCTGGCCCGTGCGCTGGGCATTGAACTGTTGCGCTTTGATATGTCCGAGTATATGGAACGCCACACCGTCAGCCGTCTGATCGGTGCGCCTCCGGGCTACGTTGGCTTCGATCAGGGTGGCCTGCTGACCGATGCGGTGATTAAGCATCCGCACGCTGTGGTGCTGCTGGATGAAATCGAGAAGGCCCACCCGGATGTCTTTAACCTGCTGTTGCAGGTGATGGACAACGGCATGCTGACCGATAACAACGGCCGTAAGGCGGACTTCCGTAACGTCGTGCTGGTGATGACCACCAACGCCGGGGTGCGGGAAACCGAACGTAAATCGATCGGCCTGATCCAGCAGGATAACAGCACTGATGCGATGGAAGAGATCAAAAAGATCTTTACGCCGGAGTTCCGTAACCGTCTCGATAACATTATCTGGTTCAAACACCTGGATCGCGTGGTGATCCATCAGGTTGTCGATAAGTTTATCGTTGAGCTGCAGGCACAGCTGGACCCGAAAGGCGTATCGCTGGAAGTCAGCGATGATGCAAGGGAATGGCTGGCGGATAAAGGCTATGACAAAGCGATGGGTGCCCGTCCGATGGCCCGTGCCGTTCAGGAGAACCTGAAAAAACCGCTGGCGAACGAGTTGCTGTTCGGCTCGCTGGTTGACGGCGGTTCGGTATCCGTTGGACTGGACAAAGAGAAGAATCAGCTGACCTATCACTTCCTCAGCGCTGAGAAGCGTAAAGCGGAAGGGACCGTACACTAACGGTTCAGTTCAGTAGATAAAATAAAGGCCGGATAATTATCCGGCCTTTTTAATGGTTGCTGCCAGGCAGAATTCTGCGGGCAGCAACGGAATGGGGCTAATCAGCGACTACGGAAGACAATGCGGCCTTTGCTCAGGTCGTACGGGGTCAGCTCTACAGTGACTTTGTCACCCGTCAGGATGCGGATATAGTTTTTGCGCATTTTACCGGAGATATGAGCGGTAACCACGTGACCGTTTTCCAATTCAACGCGGAACATGGTGTTAGGTAACGTATCAAGTACGGTACCCTGCATTTCAATATTGTCTTCTTTGGCCATCGAATCCTCTAGGTGGACTACCTTAGTTTTGAACCGGCAAGATAATGCCGAATTTCACGTATTAAGTAAAGAATTGCAGATGATTTCATCACCCACATCAACTCCTCTCATGCCATTTAAGCACAGAAAAGTTACGAATAAGTCGTATTGAATAGCGTCTGCGTGGGGGAACAGCGGGCTAAGAATCTGTTTAAATCAGCTTTGTCGCACGATGAAAAACAGTTCTGACAGGTGCGTTGAGATTCCCAGCCTGGGATTCCGCATCACCATCTTGTACCGGTGAAAAGCGGACGACATACCAAACGCCGGGGATTATATCACTTTTATTCGCCGGGTGCTGGAAAACATCAGCGTCAGGGTCTAAAAAAGCCGCTTTGGCCGCCAGCAGTCGGGTAAAAGTGCCTGCCTGGCGTAATTTTCTACGTATTGCAAATAGCTGGCGCGGGATATTTCCCTGGCACCCAGCGAAGCGGTATGAGGATTAAGTATCTGGCAGTCAATTAATTGCCCACCCTGCTGCTGAAACCAGCGGCTGAATATCAGCAGAGCCGTTTTAGACGCATTCTCGCTGCGGCTGAACATCGATTCACCGCAAAAAATCTGCCCCAGCGCCAGGCCGTACATACCGCCGACCAGCTCGTCCCCTAACCAGACTTCAACCGAGTGTGCATAGCCCTGAGAATGTAATAATTGCCAGGCCTGCCTGACCTCCGGGGTAATCCAGGTGCCTTCATCACGTTCGGCTGCACAGCCTGCTACAACGTCGGAAAATCGCTGATTAAGCGTAACGGTGTAGGGGGATTTATGATGAAAACGCTTCATACTGCGGCTGAGATGAAATTCCCCCGGGAGCAGTACAGCACGCGGGTCAGGTGACCACCAAAGAATCGGATCGCCCGGGGAAAACCAGGGGAAAATACCGTGATGGTAGGCATTAAGCAGGCGGGCGGAGCTGAGATCGCCCCCCATTGCCAACAGTCCGTTAGGTTCCCGCAGCGCCATTTCTGGCGGCGGGAAGTTTAACGAATCGCGTGATAGCTGGATCAAACGCATCGTGATATCCGCAGGTTTTCTGAGCTAAAGACTATAGCGCAAAGCGTTGTAAAAATGTCCAGTAGCGGCCACGATCCGCCACTAATTTCTGATGATCGCCCTGTTCGATGATCCTGCCGCTATCCATCACGCAGATCCGATCAAAGTTTGCCAGGCCACGCAGGCGATGCGTTACCATGATCAGGGTTTTACCCTTCGACACTTTACGTAGCAGTGACAGTATTTGCTGCTCGGTCTCGGCATCCAGCCCCTCGGTCGGTTCATCCAGGAGCAGAAGGTCACCGTTGTGCAGCAGCGCCCGGGCAAGACCAAGACGCCGCAGCTCACCGCCTGACAGCTGGCGACCGCCTTCACCCAGCCATGCATTTAGCCCCTGTTCATTATCCAGGAGCTTATCCAGCCCGACCTGATGCAGAGCGGTGCTGAGTTCTTCATCGCTGGCATTCGGTGCAGCAAGCAGCAGGTTGTCGCGCAGCGTACTGGTAAACAGGTGAACGCGCTGAGTCACCACGCTGGTGCGGCTCCGCAAGTCGGCCTCACTCCAGTTAGTGAGTGGGATACCATTCAGCATGATCTCACCCTGTTGCGGGTCCCATGCGCGGGTTAACAGCTGCAGCAGCGTGGATTTTCCGCAGCCGGTTCGGCCCAGCAGTGCGATGTGCTCACCGGATGCAATATCCAGAGAAACGCTCTCCAGCGCAAGCGGATCGCTACTGGCATAGCGGAAACTGACGTCACGTAGCGTTACCGCTGCGCCGCCTGCGTTCTGCGGTGACGTTGCCGTAAAGGTTACCGCCGGTTCTTGCTCGATGATTTGCGTTACCCGCTGCGCTGAGGCAATAACATGGCCCAGATGCTGGAAAGCGGTGCCCACCGGCCCCAGTGCTTCAAAAGCGGCCAGCGCACAGAATACAAACAGTGCAATATACGCGCCGGGATGAGGATCGCCGCCGATGCCTGCGGCACTCAGCCACAGCATCAGGGTGACGGCAATGCCTCCCATCAGCATCACCAGCGCCTGCGACAGCCCGGTCAGACTGGCCTGGCGAAGCTGCACATTCAGCCACTGTTGTTCCGTACCGTCCAGCGCGTTGCGGAACTGAGCGGCGGCACCATACAGTCTCAGCTCGGCCTGCCCCTGTAACCAGCGTGTGAGGCCGCTGCGATACTGCCCGCGTAAACGGGTGAGGTCTTGCCCAACGGGCAATCCGGCACGATAAAATACCGGGGGAAGCAGCAGCAGGGTTAACAGCATCAGTGCGGCGAGTGTCAGCGCCAGGCCGACGTCGAGCCAGCTCAGACCAACTGTTACCACGGCAACCACCACCAGCGCGCCGACCAGCGGCGAAATGACCCGCAGGTAAAGGTGGTCCAGAGTATCCACATCGGCGACCAGACGGTTAAGCAACTCACCCTGACGGAAGCGGTCAATACCGGCAGGGGAGAGCGGTAGCAGTTTGCTGAAGGTAAACACCCGAAGATGTTGCAGTACGCGGAAGGTGCCGTCGTGGCTAACCAGGCGCTCGACGTAACGCGCAACGGTACGGCTAATGGCGGCACCCCGCACGCCCGCCGCCGGTAACATGTAGTTAAAGCTGTAGATACCCGCCACGCCCGCCAGCGAGGTGGCCGCAAGGAACCAGCCCGACAACGTCAGTAAGCCGATGCTGGCTAACAGCGTGACTGCGGCCAGCAGCATGCCAAACAACAGCCGCCAGATGTGGCGACGATAAAGCTTCAGAAAGGGCAGCAGAGTTTTCATTCCAACGATCCTCCTCGCTGTGCCAGTAGTTCAGCAAACGGTCCCGGGGTATCAGCCAGCGTTGCCCAGTCTCCCTGTTGCACAAGAGTACCGTTGCGCATCAGCCAGATTTCGTCCCACTGCGCCAGGCGGTCCAACTGGTGGGTGATCAGCAGGGTGCTCTGGTCATGAGAAGCCTGCAACAGTGCATGATTCACATGCTGCTCGCTTTGCGCATCCAGACTGGCATCGGGTTCATCCAGCAGCATCAGACGGCAGGGTTTCATCAGCGCACGCGCAACGGCAACGCGCTGCGCCTGCCCTACAGACAGGCGCGCGGCCTGATCGCCCGTCTCACTGTCCAGACCCGCAGGCAGCCGGGGGAGAAATTCATTCACGCCGGCCAGCTCCAGAACCTGCTGCAGGCGCATTTCGTCCTGACTACCGTTAAGCTGAATATTTTCACGCAGCGTGTTCGCCGGGAGATGAGGGTTTTGCCCGACCCAGGCCAGCTGCGCCTGCCAGTGGTCCTGATCGATATCGCGTAGCTCCGTATCGTTCACCAACAGCGAACCCGTATACGGCAGATAACCGAGCAGGGCATTCATCAGCGAGGTTTTACCGGCACCGCTTTGCCCCACGACTGCAATTCGTTGTCCCGGTTGCAATTCGAAGTTCAGCGGGCCGGCCAGCACCGTGCCGTCGGTGGTGGTCACGGTCATATCGCGCGCTATCAGGCTGAAGCCGGCGCTGAGGTCTGGTTTCAGTTCCCCGTGCTTAATAGCAGCATCCTCGCTCTCTTCCAGGAAGGTTTGCAGTGCATCGGCACCGCCGACAGCTTGGGCTTTGGCGTGATAGAAAGCGCCCAGATCGCGCAGCGGCTGGTAAAATTCCGGAGCCAGAATCAGCACCAGGAAGCCTGCAAACAACGTGACCGGACCGCTGTAGTGGCCGAAGTCGAACACGCCGAGGTAGGAGAAACCGAAATAGACGGCGATCAGCGCGATAGAAATAGAAGCAAAGAATTCCAGCACTGCCGAGGAAAGAAAGGCCATGCGCAATACTTCCATCGTGCGCTGGCGGAACTGCTCGGAAGCATCACGAATTGTTTCGGTTTCAGCTTTGGCGCGATTAAACAAACGCAGCGTTTCCAGCCCGCGCAGGCGATCGAGAAACTGACCGCTCAGGCGGCCCAGCGCGAGGAAATTACGGCGGTTTGCATCCGCCGCGCCCATCCCGACCATCGCCATAAACAACGGAATGAGAGGAGCCGTGGCCAGCAGGATAAGCGATGCTGCCCAGTTAACCGGGAACAGCAGGATCAGCACCATGCAGGGGATCACGCCGGCCAGCATCATCTGTGGCAGATAGCGTGCGTAGTAATCCTGCATCTCTTCAATCTGTTCCAGCAACAGGGTGGCCCAGCTTCCGGCTGGTTTGCCCTGAATCCACGCCGGACCCAGCTCGGTCAGTCGGTCCAGTACGCGCTTGCGCAGTGCCAGACGGATCGCCTGTCCGGCTTTAAAACCCGCCTTTTCCCGCAGCCATGCCAGCAGGGCGCGTGCAGCGAAACAGGCCAGTAACAGGATAAAATCAACCTGCTGCGTTTCGCGAGGGAGGTGATCGATGATTAGCGCCTGCAGCAGCGAGGCCAGGAACCATGCCTGAGCCAGGATAAGCAGCGCGCTCAGCGTACCGAGCAGGGATGAGAGCCGCAGCCAGCGATGGCCGTGAACGCTCTGACTTTTCAGCCAGCGCGTGAGTTGTTGTTGTCGAGTTTTATTCATGTTTTGCCGAGTTGCCCTGACGTAAACAGTAGTGAGGCGGAAGCCCCCAGGAAGATCGGTGTCAAGCGCGGCAATGTTACAATGCGGAGGGTAAAAAGGCGACAATTGCTCGTCGCCTTAAGCAAGATAAGCTCAGAGTTTTAACAACTTACTGATTATTTTTAACCAAACCGTCCAGATAACGCTCTGCATCAAGCGCAGCCATACAGCCGGTGCCCGCAGAAGTAATCGCCTGACGATAAATATGGTCCATCACGTCACCGGCAGCGAATACGCCGGGAATGCTGGTTTGCGTGGCGTTACCGTGGATACCGGACTGTACTTTGATATAGCCGTTTTCCAGCTCAAGCTGACCGTTGAAAATGCCGGTGTTCGGGCTGTGGCCGATAGCAACAAACAGGCCCGCCACTTCCAGAGTTTCGGTTTGCGTTTCATCATGAGTTGAACGCAGGCGCAGGGAGCTGACGCCCATCTGATCGCCGAGCACTTCATCCAGCGTGCGGTCGGTGTGCAGCACGATGTTGCCGTTCTTCACTTTTTCCATCAGCCGGTCAATCAGGATCTTTTCCGCGCGGAAGCTGTCACGACGGTGGATCAGATGCACCTCAGCGGCGATGTTTGCCAGGTAAAGCGCTTCTTCAACGGCTGTATTACCGCCACCGATAACGGCGACTTTCTGATTGCGATAGAAAAAGCCGTCGCAGGTTGCGCAGGCAGAAACGCCACGGCCCTTAAACTCATCTTCAGAAGGCAGGCCCAGATAACGCGCGGAGGCACCGGTAGCGATAATCAATGCGTCAGCGGTGTATTCGCCTTCATCACCGGTAAGACGGAACGGGCGATTCTGCAGATCTACGCTGTGGATATGGTCGAAAATGATCTCGGTGTTAAATTTCACCGCATGTTCGTGCATGCGTTCCATCAGCAGCGGGCCGGTCAGCTCGTTAGCGTCTCCCGGCCAGTTTTCAACGTCGGTCGTGGTAGTGAGCTGACCGCCTTTTTCCAGACCGGTAATCAGCACCGGATTCAGGTTGGCCCTGGCCGCATAAACGGCGGCAGTGTAACCAGCCGGACCCGAACCAAGAATCAGTAACTTACTGTGTTTAGCCGTACCCATGAGATCCTCATTAATTAACTGACGAGCATGATTGCGGATTGTAGGGAATTTAGCGGGGCAAAAAAAGCATTCTGCGATTTTGTTAACGATTAATGAAAAAGGCTAAACCAATCATCCTTATCTGAAGAGGGAAATCTGGGTGAAAATTCAGCGGTTGTTATCTTGTCATGGCACAAAGGGAGAAAAATTGTCATTGAAAAACAGAGAGCCAGCCTCTTATCTGGAATGTTGTACTGGTTTTGATTGTTTTACTTTGACAATCGGCTGCTGTTTTGCGAAAACATTATTGGAAGCGGAGAATATTTAAGAGAGCGCAGCGGCGTTTTTGCCTGTTTTGTGTTCATCGTCGAATAAACTCAGTCTGTCATTTGGAATGACGCATGGTGTGGACAGACAACATGCGTCATGCAGATGAGGCGTGCAATATCGCAGCAGGCTCTATGTCTTCACTTAGAACGACTCTGTAAACGACTCAGCGTGCAGGGTAGGCAGGTAAAGGGAAGGATTTAAGAGAGACAATAATAATGGTAGACAATAAAAAACGACCGGGTAAAGACCTTGACAGAATCGACCGCAACATCCTGAATGAATTACAGAAGGATGGGCGTATCTCTAACGTTGAACTATCCAAACGCGTGGGACTATCCCCAACGCCGTGTCTGGAGCGTGTGCGTCGCCTGGAACGCCAGGGCTTCATTCTTGGCTATACCGCGCAGCTGAATCCACACTATCTTGACGCTTCTCTGCTGGTTTTCGTTGAGATTACTCTGAATCGTGGCGCGCCAGACGTGTTTGAACAATTTAACGCCGCCGTGCAAAAACTTGAGGAAACTCAAGAGTGTCACCTCGTTTCCGGTGATTTCGACTATCTGTTGAAAACGCGCGTACCTGACATGTCCGCCTATCGCAAATTACTCGGCGAAACGCTGCTGCGCCTGCCGGGAGTGAACGATACGCGTACCTATGTAGTCATGGAAGAAGTGAAACAAAGTAACCGTTTAGTGATTAAGACCCGGTAACACAGGACAGGTGCAAAACCTGGTAGGTTTCGATACACTCCTGTGAATTCATACAGGTTCAGCGTCGGGTTAACCTCGACGCTGTTGCCTTCATAGTTTACAGGCACCTGGAGAGTACTCTTGAGCCAGGAATATACAGAAGATAAAGAAGTTTCGTTACAACCGCTAAGCAGTGGACGCCGTCTGCTGGAAGCGTTACTGATTATTGTTGCTCTTTTCGCCATCTATCTCATGGTTGCGCTGTTGAGCTTCAATGCATCCGATCCAAGCTGGTCGCAAACTGCCTGGCACGAGCCTATCCATAACCTCGGTGGTGGAGTGGGTGCGTGGCTTGCCGATACGCTGTTTTTCATCTTTGGCGTGATGGCATATGCAATTCCTCCCGTTATTTTAGGCCTGTGTTGGATCACCTTCCGTCAGCGTAGCTCCCAGGAATACATCGACTATTTTGCCGTTGCTTTACGGCTTATCGGCGTACTTGCGCTGGTGGTGACCTCCTGTGGCCTGGCTGCGCTAAATGCTGATGATATGGGGTACTTCGCTTCCGGTGGCGTGATTGGCAGTCTGTTAAGCAATGCCATGGCTCCGTGGGTGAACGGCCCGGCCGGAACTTTAATCCTGCTTTGCGTCTGGGCGGCAGGCCTTACGCTGTATACCGGCTGGTCCTGGTTGACCATCGCTGAGAAAATTGGCGCGGTGGTGATGGGCGTGTTGACGTTTGCCAGTAATCACTCCCGTGCGGATGAAAAGTGGCAGGAAGACGATGATTACGAGGAAGAGGATGCACCGGTCATCTCTCCACGGGCAACGCGTAAAGACGAGGGTGACGACGTTCTGTTGGCAAAACACGCTTTGCCGGATGCTGAGGACGACGAACACGATCCGCTGTTGGCTAAACCGCTGAAGGCAGCATCAGACGAATCCGCAGCACCTGCGGTTTCGGTGGCGGAAGTGGTTTCCGCAGGTCAGGCTGCGGCAGTCAGCGCTGTTGCATCGACGAACGCCTATGCTGCAGAAGCGACGAATACCGATGCTTTGCAGCATACCCCTTCGGCGCACCATGAACCTGTTGTCGCGCAGCCGCAGGCATCTGCTCTGTCGCAGCCGACTTCGCCTCCAGCACAGTCCGCTACACAACAGACTGCTCAACCGCCGGTCTATCGCTTCGAAGTTCCGCAGGAAGTGCAGACCCCGCCGCCGGTTGCACCGTCTTATCAGGATGAGGATGACGGCCCACAAATGGGGAACTGGCGTGAAGCTTCTTCCTCACCGTTTGAATTCTCACCGCAGTCGACCTCACATGCTGCTGCGACGATAGCGACAGCGGCAGGTGCCGGCGCTGCCGTTGTGCAGGCCTCAGATAACGCGATGCCGTTTATGCCTGGCCTCAGTGCGACCAGCGATGATGACGATAATCCGCAGGTGAAGCAGGGGATTGGCCCTGAACTGCCACGACCGAAACCGGTTAAACTCCCGACGCGGCGTGAACTGGCTTCCTATGGCATTAAGCTGCCTTCGCAGCGGATGGCCGAAGAAAAAGCCAGAGAAGAAGAACTGCGTCAGCAGCAGGAACAGCAGCAGGCCGCAGCCCGTTATGCTGTGCCACAACTGAGTGATGAACAGGATAACGAAGCCGAAGAGGCAAGCCTGCGCGCAGCATTCCTTGCTCAGCAGCAACAGCGCTATGGTGAAGCTCTTTCTCCTGAGGAAGAGGATCTGGTGCAGCAGGCCGCGCTGGCCAGCCAGTTTGCTGCACAGCAGCAACAGCGTTACGCGGCTGAAAGCGCACCGACGGCGCCGGCTGCGTCGTCCGCACCGTCTGCATCAGAACCTGCAGCTCCAACGTTTACTCTGGATACCTCTTCTGCATTCGATTTCTCACCAATGGACGATCTGGTGGATGACGGTCCTGCCGAGCCTCTGTTTATGCCATCGGCAGTCACAGAACCAGAGCACGTTGCGCCTCAGTGGCAACAACCGCCGGTAAGTACATATCAACAACCGCAGTCTTCAGTCAGCGCTCAGCAGCCTCAGGCTTTGGTTACTGCGCCACAGCAACAGTGGCGTGAAGAACCTGCTTCCCAGTGGCAGAAAGCGGAGCCAGAATCGCAGCGGCAGCCGGAGCCAGATAGCTGGCAGCCAGCACGGGAGCAAGCGGCCGATCCGGCACCCGCTTCAGCCTGGCGACCTGTGCCAGCCGCGCAGGCCGTTCAGCCACCGGCAACCGTTGAGCCTGTCGCAGCCGAACCGGATATGGACAGCCTGATCCATCCGTTCCTGGTTCGTCACGAGCAGCCGACATATAAGCCGACGACACCACTGCCTAGCCTCGATCTGTTAACCTCTCCGCCAACGGAAACCGAGCCGGTCGATCACTTTGCGCTTGAGCAGACCTCGCGTTTGATCGAAGCACGACTGGCCGATTATCGCGTTAAAGCGGAAGTCGTGGGTAACTCGCCAGGACCGGTAATCACGCGCTTTGAGCTGGATCTGGCACCTGGCGTGAAAGCGGCGCGAATTTCTAACCTTTCCCGCGATCTGGCCCGTTCCCTTTCTGCCGTCGCCGTGCGTGTGGTGGAAGTGATCCCGGGGCGGCCTTACGTTGGCCTGGAGTTGCCTAACCAGAAACGCCAGACGGTTTATCTGCGAGAAGTGCTGAACTGCCCGGCATTCCTGGACAACCCGTCGCCGCTGTCTATCGTTCTCGGTAAGGATATTTCCGGCGAGCCGGTGGTGGCCGATCTGGGTAAAATGCCTCACCTGCTGGTTGCCGGTACAACCGGTTCCGGTAAGTCTGTGGGCGTTAACGCGATGATCCTCAGCATCCTGTATAAAGCCACGCCGAAAGAAGTGCGCTTTATCATGATCGACCCGAAAATGCTTGAACTGTCGGTCTACGAAGGTATCCCGCATCTGCTAACCGATGTGGTTACGGATATGAAAGATGCGGCAAATGCCCTGCGCTGGTGTGTGGTTGAGATGGAACGTCGTTACAAGCTGATGTCGGCGCTGGGCGTGCGTAACATTGCTGGCTACAACGAAAAAGTCGATTTGGCAGAAGAGATGGGGCGCCCGATTCCCGATCCGTTCTGGAAGCCAACCGACAGTATGGACATGACGCCACCGGTGCTGGAGAAAGAGCCTTACATCGTGGTGATGGTCGATGAATTTGCCGACCTGATTATGACCGTAGGTAAAAAGGTGGAGGAGTTGATCGCTCGCCTGGCGCAGAAAGCCCGTGCCGCCGGTATTCACCTGGTACTGGCGACTCAGCGTCCCTCGGTGGATGTGATCACCGGTCTGATCAAGGCGAATATTCCAACCCGTATCGCCTTTACCGTATCGAGTAAAATTGACTCGCGCACGATCCTCGATCAGGGCGGCGCGGAGTCGTTGCTGGGTATGGGCGATATGCTTTATCTGGCCCCGAACTCATCAATCCCTGTCCGTGTGCACGGTGCTTTTGTTCGCGATCAGGAAGTTCACGCGGTGGTGAAAGACTGGAAAGCGCGCGAGCGGCCAAAATATAAAGAAGGTATTCTCAGCGGCGGCGATGATGGTGAATCCGCAGGCGGCGGCATGGAAGGGGATGAAGAACTCGACCAGCTGTTTGACCAGGCCGTTGCCTTCGTGGTGGATAAGCGCCGCGCCTCAATTTCCGGGGTGCAGCGTCAGTTCCGTATCGGCTATAACCGCGCCGCGCGCATCATCGAACAGATGGAAGCGCAGGGCATTGTGTCATCGCCAGGTCACAACGGGAACCGTGAAGTACTGGCACCGCCACCGCATGAAATGTGATGGTTGTTTAGTTAATCAATGCTTTATTTTGAGCGTGATATCAAAGCGTTATTAAGGATGCCGTAATGAAAAAATTTGTAATCTCATGCTGTCTGCTGGCGGCCTTTACCTCGGCCAGCGTGCTGGCAGATGCCTCCAGCGAGCTGAAGCAGCGCCTGGATAAGGTAAAAAGCTTCCACGCCACGTTCAGTCAGAAAGTGACTGACGGCAGCGGCGCATCCGTTCAGGACGGCGAGGGGGAAATGTGGGTGCAACGGCCAAATCTGTTTAACTGGCATATGACGGCCCCCGATGAGAGCACGCTGATTTCCGATGGTAAAACGCTGTGGTTCTACAATCCTTTTGTTGAACAGGTTAGCGCCAGCTGGCTGAAAGACGCCACCGGCAACACGCCGTTTATGCTGATCGCCCGCAATCAGGCCAGCGACTGGAAGCAGTATAATATCGCGCAGAAAGGAGACAACTTCTCACTGACGCCGAAATCTATCGACGGCAATCTGAAGCAGTTTGATATCAACGTATCAACCAACGGTACGATCAACCAGTTCAGCGCAGTAGAACAGGACGGCCAGCGCAGTAGCTATGCGCTGAAAAGTCAGCAGAACGGGGCTATCTCCGCTGATAAGTTCACCTTCACGCCACCAAAAGGCGTAACCCTGGACGATCAGCGTCAGTGAGGTTCGCGTGAGTAACCTGTCTCTCGATTTTTCCCGTAACGAATTTCAGCCTCTGGCCGCGCGCATGCGGCCACGCAATCTGAATGAATATATTGGTCAACAGCATTTGCTGGCGGTGGGTAAACCACTGCCGCGTGCCATTGAGGCCGGTCATCTTCATTCGATGATTTTATGGGGACCGCCGGGGACAGGAAAAACTACGCTGGCTGAGATTATCGGTCACTACGGCCAGGCGGATGTTGAACGTATTTCCGCCGTGACATCCGGCGTGAAAGAGATACGCGAAGCTATCGAACGCGCCAGACAGAGTCGTAATGCGGGCCGCCGTACCATCCTGTTTGTCGATGAGGTGCATCGCTTCAATAAAAGCCAGCAGGATGCCTTCCTGCCGCATATTGAGGACGGCACCATTACTTTTATCGGTGCGACAACTGAGAACCCCTCGTTTGAACTCAATTCGGCACTGCTTTCGCGTGCCCGCGTCTATCTGCTTAAATCGTTAACCAGCGATGATATCGCCGCTGTGCTCGATCAGGCGATGCATGATGCTGAACGTGGCTTCGGCAAAGACAACGTCATTTTGCCGGATAATACCCGCAGTATGATTGCCGAACTGGTTAATGGCGACGCCCGCCGGGCGCTTAATACCTTGGAAATGATGGCGGATATGGCCGAGGTTAACGCAGAGGGCAAGCGTGAACTGACGCCGCAGTTGCTTAACGAAGTTTCAGGGGAACGCAGCGCCCGCTTCGATAACAAGGGCGACCGTTTTTACGATCTGATCTCTGCACTGCATAAGTCCGTGCGCGGTTCCGCACCAGATGCGGCGCTGTACTGGTATGCAAGAATTATTACCGCGGGTGGCGATCCGCTGTATGTTGCTCGCCGGCTGCTGGCAATTGCTTCTGAGGACGTCGGCAATGCTGACCCGCGCGGAATGCAGGTGGCTATTGCCGCCTGGGACTGCTTTACCCGGGTTGGCCCGGCTGAGGGTGAACGTGCGATTGCCCAGGCGATTGTCTATCTGGCCTGTGCACCGAAAAGCAATGCCGTTTACACTGCGTTCAAAGCGGCCATGCGCGATGCACGTGAAAATCCGGATTACGACGTGCCTGAACATTTGCGCAATGCACCAACGAAGCTGATGAAGGAAATGGGGCTGGGAGCAGAGTATCGCTACGCCCATGATGAACCGAACGCCTACGCGGCCGGTGAGGACTATTTCCCCCCGCAGATGGCGCAGACGCGCTACTATCAGCCAACATCTCGCGGGCTGGAGGGCAAAATCGGTGAAAAGCTCACCTGGCTTGCCGCTCAGGATCAAAATAGCCCGACAAAACGCTACCGCTGACCGGGGCGTTGCGGTAAGGTTACCTGCGAATTCAACGCATTCACTATGGTGAATGCGCCTTTTCTTTAATTCCATCACAACAAGCACAGGACAAGCATGCTCGATCCCAATCTGCTGCGTAATGAGCCAGACGCAGTCGCTGAAAAACTGGCACGCCGGGGTTATAAACTGGACGTTGACACGCTGCGCGCTCACGAAGAGCGTCGTAAAGTGTTGCAGGTAGAAACTGAAAATCTGCAGGCAGAGCGTAACTCGCGATCCAAATCCATCGGGCAGGCCAAAGCACGTGGGGAAGACATCGAACCGTTGCGTCAGGAAGTGAATGACCTGGGCGAACGCCTGGATGCAGCTAAAGCAGAGCTGGACGCACTGCAAAACGATATTCGTGACTTCTCACTGGCTATTCCTAATCTGCCTGATGATGTGGTTCCGCTGGGTAAAGACGACACTGAAAACCTGGAAATCAGCCGCTGGGGTGAACCGCGTAAGTTTGATTTTGCGGTGCGCGACCACGTAGAGCTGGGTGAAATGGCCGTAGGCCTGGATTTTGCCGCGGCGGTTAAGCTGACCGGTTCACGTTTTATCGTGATGAAAGGGCAAATTGCGCTGATGCATCGTGCGCTGAGCCAGTTTATGCTCGATCTGCACACAGAACAGCACGGCTATCAGGAAACCTACGTTCCTTATCTGGTGAACCACGCCAGCCTGTATGGTACGGGCCAGCTGCCTAAGTTTGGTGAAGATCTGTTCCATACCCGTCCGCTGGAAGAAGAAGCGTCCAGCAGCAATTATGCGCTGATCCCAACTTCAGAAGTCCCGCTGACCAACCTGGTTCGCGATGAGATTCTGGAAGAAGAGTCGCTGCCGCTGAAAATGACCGCGCATACGCCATGCTTCCGCTCCGAAGCCGGAGCCTATGGGCGCGATACCCGTGGCCTGATTCGTATGCACCAGTTCGATAAAGTCGAAATGGTACATATTACTCGTCCTGAAGATTCCATGGATGCGCTGGAAGAACTGGTCGGCCACGCGGAGAAAGTGCTGCAGTTGCTTAATCTGCCGTACCGTAAGGTGCTGCTGTGTACCGGTGATATGGGCTTTGGTTCAACCAAGACTTACGATCTGGAAGTCTGGCTGCCGGCGCAGGATACCTACCGTGAAATCTCTTCCTGTTCTAACATGGGTGATTTCCAGGCGCGTCGTATGCAGGCACGCTGCCGTACCAAGACTGAGAAAAAACCACGTCTGGTCCATACTCTGAACGGTTCCGGTCTGGCAGTGGGGCGTACTCTGGTTGCGGTGCTGGAAAACTACCAGCAGGCCGATGGTCGTATTGAAGTGCCGGAAGTGCTGCGTCCATATATGAAAGGCCTTGAATACATCGGCTAATAGCGATCGATATTCATGCTGAAAAGGCCGCCTGTGACATTACGTCTCAGGCGGTTTTTTTTCATTGTTATCAAGCAAAATTTGTTATGGATATTTTCGTTCTCTGCTGCTTAATTTGATGCAAATTCAATGAGATATTTTTTGCTGCTGTGCCGGTTTTAATTCTGCTAACTCCTTGTAGATAAAAAAATTAAATCATTTAGCAGCAAATCGTGCTGCGACTATTTTTTGGTGCTTTTACAAACCTTCCCGCAGTGGCATGATGCGCACAAAATCCTTCCTTATTCTGGTTTCTCACTACTATGTCCATCTGGTCGCGTCCTGTAATAGTGCTGCTTTGCGGTCTGCTGTTGCTGACGATTTCTATTGCTGCGCTGAATACTCTGGTTCCGCTGTGGCTGACACACGACGCGTTACCGACCTGGCAGATTGGTGTTGTCAGTTCCTCCTACTATTGCGGTAACCTGTTGGGTACGCTGATTGCCGGCTGGCTGATTAAGCGCCTGGGCTTTAACCGCAGCTATTATCTGGCTTCGCTGGTCTTTGCCCTTGCTACAGTTGCGCTGGGTCTGCAAAGCGGTTTCTGGATGTGGACCTTCTGGCGGTTTGTGGCTGGCGTTGGCTGTGCGCTGATTTGGGTGATTGTGGAGAGTGCGCTGCTGTGTAACGGCACTTTACGCAATCGTGGCCGACTGCTGGCGGCCTACATGATCGTTTATTATGTTGCAACCGTTGCCGGACAGCTGATGGTCAGCCGCGTATCCACCGAGCTGATGCAGGTACTGCCATGGGTAAGCGGTCTGATTCTGGCGGCCATTATGCCGCTGGTATTTACCCGAATTACGGCTTCTGCCTCAGAAGAGAGTGAGGAAGGTGCTTCTGGCCGTCTGTGGCCGATGCTGCGCCGTCGCAATGCTCGCTTAGGTATCAACGGCTGTATTATTTCCGGTATTGTGCTGGGCTCATTGTATGGCCTGATGCCGCTGTATCTGTCGCATCAGGGAATGACCGATTCCAGCGTGGGCTACTGGATGGCACTGCTGGTCAGCGCCGGTATTATCGGGCAGTGGCCAATCGGTCGCCTGGCGGATCGCTATGGGCGTCTGCTGGTGCTGAGAGTGCAGGTATTTGGCGTGATCCTCGGTGCGTTGGCCATGTTGGGTAATGCGGCGATGGGCCCGGCGCTATTTGTTCTTGGCTGTGCGGGTTTTACCCTGTATCCGGTCGCGATGTCCTGGGCCTGCGAAAAGGTCGCTCATCATGAACTGGTCGCGATGAACCAGGCGCTACTGCTCAGCTATACCGTTGGCAGCCTTGCCGGTCCGTCCATGACTTCAATGCTGATGCAGAATTATTCAGACCGTCTGCTGTTTGTGATGATTGCCGTGGTTGCGTTGATTTATCTTGCTATGCTGCTGCGCAAGGCAGACCACCATATCAATCCGGTGGCTCACGCCTGAGAAGAACGGGTGTAGTGAGCTGAGTCTTTAGCGACCGTTTTCATCGTTGAATGTGCTCAGGCGTTATTGAAGATGTGTGTAGTGTTGAATGGTTTACGGTAAAAGGGCGATCCTGCGGATCGCCCTTTTATTTTGGCTCAGTACATCACGTAGTGACCGTAGCTTTCCAGGATATGTTTAATCCGCTCCATGGTTTCCGCTTTCGGCGGGTGAACACCGTCCAGCTTGTATTCCTCACCCATCGCAACCCATTTGTGCTTGCCTAATTCGTGATAGGGCAGCATTTCAATTTTCTCTACGTTGCCCATATCGCGGGTAAACTCACCGAGGCGGTGGGCAGAATCATCATCATCCGTATAGCCGGGCACCACCACATAACGTATCCAGGTGCGAATTTTCCGCTTAGCCAGATAGCGGGCAAAATCCAGCGTGCGGTGGTTTGAAACGCCAACCAGCACCTGATGGATATCATCATTAATCTGCTTCAAATCGAGCATCACCAGGTCTGTAACGTCCAGAAGTTCATCAATGACCGGGTCGTAGCGCCGCACGAAACCATTGGTGTCGAGGCAGGTATTAATCCCTTCTTCCTTACAGGCGCGGAACCAGTCGCGGACGAATTCAGCCTGCAGGATAGCCTCGCCGCCGGAAGCGGTAACGCCGCCGCCGGATGCATTCATAAAGTGACGATAGGACACTACGTCCTTCATCAGTTCCTCGACCGTAATTTCTTTACCGCCGTGAGTATCCCATGTATCCCGGTTATGGCAGTAGAGGCAGCGCATCAGGCAGCCCTGGAAGAAGGTGATAAAACGAATGCCGGGACCATCAACGGTTCCGCAAGATTCAAATGAGTGAATACGTCCGATTACTGACATTGCGATGAATTCTCCACGTTGACGCAGTCTTAAGCTGCGTTAAGTCTGTTTTGACAGTGCCCTGCAAGATGAATAACAGGCCACTGGCGAAACCGACTTCTCACGGCGGCCCCCCGAAGAGGGCCGCAGGGTTATTACATGGTCTGCGTGAAGGTACGGGTAATCACGTCCTGCTGCTGTTCTTTGGTCAGCGAGTTAAAGCGAACGGCATAACCAGAAACACGGATGGTCAACTGCGGATATTTTTCCGGATCTTCCATCGCTTCCAGCAGCATCTCACGGTTCATCACGTTGACGTTAAGGTGCTGACCACCTTCGATGCTGGCTTCGTGGTGGAAGTATCCATCCATCAGGCCCGCAAGGTTGGTTTTACGCACGTCATCGTTTTTACCCAGCGCGTTTGGCACGATAGAGAAGGTATAGGAAATACCATCCTTAGCGTAAGCAAACGGCAGTTTGGCAACGGAGGTCAGAGAAGCAACGGCACCTTTCTGGTCGCGACCGTGCATTGGGTTAGCACCTGGTCCGAATGGTGCACCGGCGCGGCGTCCGTCCGGGGTATTACCTGTTTTCTTACCATATACCACGTTTGAGGTAATGGTCAGTACGGACTGAGTCGGTACGGCGTTACGGTAGGTGTGCAGTTTCTGAATTTTCTTCATGAAACGCTCAACCAGGTCGCAGGCAATATCATCAACGCGGGAGTCATTGTTACCGAACTGCGGATATTCACCTTCAATTTTAAAGTCAACCGCCAGGCCATCTTCATCACGAATGGTGGACACTTTGGCATACTTAATTGCTGAAAGTGAGTCAGCGGCAACCGACAGACCTGCGATACCGCATGCCATGGTGCGATAAACGTCACGATCGTGCAGCGCCATCAGTGAGGCTTCATAGCTGTATTTGTCATGCATATAGTGGATGACATTCAGCGCGGTGACATACTGTTTTGCCAGCCAGTCCATAAAGTGATCCATACGCGCCATCACTTTTTCGTAATCCAGCACCTCATCCATCATTGGTGCTTCTTTCGGACCTACCTGCATTTTCAGTTTTTCATCCACGCCGCCGTTAATTGCGTACAGCATGGTTTTCGCCAGGTTGGCACGGGCGCCGAAGAACTGCATCTGTTTGCCAACGATCATTGGGCTAACGCAGCAGGCGATAGCGTAGTCATCGTTGTTAAAGTCAGGGCGCATCAGATCGTCATTCTCATACTGCAGAGAAGAGGTGTCGATAGAGACTTTCGCCGCGAATTTTTTAAAGTTCAGAGGCAGTTTTTCAGACCACAGAATGGTCATGTTAGGCTCAGGTGACGGGCCCATGGTGTAGAGCGTATTCAGGAAGCGGAAGGTGTTTTTGGTCACCAGGGTACGGCCATCAACACCCATACCGGCCAGTGATTCCGTTGCCCAGATTGGGTCACCGGAGAACAGCTCATCGTATTCAGGGGTACGCAGGAAGCGTACCATACGCAGTTTCATCACCAGATGGTCAATCAGCTCCTGCGCTTCTTCTTCGGTAATTTTGCCGGCTTTCAGATCGCGGCTGATGTAGATGTCGAGGAAGGTCGACACGCGACCGAAGGACATCGCTGCGCCGTTCTGCGATTTCACCGCAGCAAGGTAACCAAAATAGGTCCACTGCACGGCTTCCTGAGCGGTTGTTGCCGGGCCAGAGATATCAAAGCCGTGTTTTGCCGCCATTTCTTTAATCTGCTGCAGCGCACGATGCTGGTCAGCAATTTCTTCACGCAGACGGATGGTGGCTTCCAGATTGACGCCATTTTCCATATCGCTCTGCAAAGAAGCGAACTGGGCAAACTTGTCTTTCATCAGGAAATCGATGCCGTACAGCGCAACGCGACGGTAGTCACCGATGATACGACCACGGCCATAGGCATCCGGCAGGCCGGTCAGCACGCCTGACTTACGGCAACGCAGGATATCCGGGGTGTAAACATCAAACACGCCCTGGTTGTGGGTTTTACGATACTCGGTAAAGATTTTTTTCAGTGATGGATCGAGTTCACGGCCATATACCTTACATGAACCCTCCACCATTTTGATGCCGCCGAACGGGATCAGCGCACGTTTTAATGGGGCTTCGGTTTGCAGGCCAACAATCTTTTCAAGGTCTTTTTCGATGTAGCCTGCATCATGGGAGGTAATGGTTGACGCAAGGTCGGTATCAAAATCAACCGGCGCATGGGTTTTGTTTTCCAGCTTGATGCCTTCCATGACCTTATCCCACAGGGTGGTGGTCGCCTGGGTGGCACCGGCCAGGAATGACTCATCGCCTTCATACGGAGTGTAGTTTTTCTGGATGAAGTCGCGAACGTTAACGCTGTTCTGCCATTCACCTTCCGCAAAACTGTCCCAGGCTTTAGCCATGTCTTTATTTAGCTCGGTCATGTGATACCTACCTTTATAACGTGAAGTTCGTTGTACGTTACCGTCAGACGGTGTTCGGTCTGCGGCTGTATAAGATTCTGTTACAGAGACTCAGTGGTGATCGCCGTCGCGCAGATAGATCACCCAGTACGTTAACCCTACCAGCAGGCCGCCACCGATAATGTTGCCGAGGGTAACGGGGATCAGGTTGTCAGTAACAAAGTTGCTGACGGTAAGGTGTGAAAACTGTTGGGCTGTTGCCCCGGTTGCCTGCCAGAACTCCGGCGAAGCGAAATCTTTGATGACAATGGCCATGGGAATAAGAAACATATTGGCGATGCTGTGCTCGAAACCGCTGGCCACAAACATGGCAACCGGCAGAACCATAGCAAACATTTTATCCATCAGGCTGCGGCCGGAATAACTCATCCATACCGCCATACACACCATCAGGTTAGCCAAAATACCCAGACATACTGCTTCTATAAAGGTGTGGTGCATTTTATGGTCAGCGGTCTGAAGGACGTTCAACCCCCATGCGCCATCGGCTGTCATGTACTGTCCTGCGAACCAGATCAGGGCGACGAAGAAAACGGCACCGATAAAATTACCTACGTAAACGTTGATCCAGTTACGTGCCAGTTGGCCCCAGGTGATCCTGCCGCTGGCTTTGGCCACTACGATGAGAACGGTAGAGGTGAAAAGGTCGGCACCGCAAACAACAACTAACATCAAGCCCAGTGAAAAGCAGATACCTCCAACCAGTTTTGCCAGCCCCCAGGGTATGGTGCCGGTACCGGTGGTTGCCGTGATGTAAAAAGCGAAGGCGATAGAGATAAATACGCCCGCGTTAATTGCCAGAAAGAAGGTGGTGAACGGTTTTTTTGTCGCTTTGTAGACGCCAGCGTCTTCAGCAACTTTGGCCATTTCAGCAGGTAGTAATAGATCAAAGAGGTTGCCAGCTTTCACACTAACGTTCTCCAAAAATTAGTCAGCAAGGAAAGTCTAACAAACGAGTATAGAAGGGAAATTGACATGGATCATAGTGGCCTGGCAATTCAGCCATTCCGATCGTAATCAGAGGGTTGGTTTCGTTGTATGTTGATGATAAATATCAAATAAAACTTTTTTAATATTTAAAAAAATAATTTAATTATTATTTTCAGACGCCATGGAAAGGTAAAAAAATGGCGGTGATTAATTCTAATTTGTGAAAAATAAAAAGGTAACAGCTATTAACTGTTACCTTTTTTTAACTTATCGCCTGCGCTACATTTTCAGAAAGAAATTACCCGCATCTGACGTTATTAGGTAAGGTTGCTGAGTTATTTCCAGTAACGGCGTTTTGCCGCCTGTAATTTCTCATAAGCTGCCAGCAGCGACTGGTGTGCAGGGAATGCCAGCAGATCGCTATCTACATTTTGCAAACCGTAGAATGGCGCTTCACCGCTAATCGCTGCAGAAGCGTTATCGACGGCTTCCTGGCCGTACATGCGCACGAATGCTGTATGGTACTGCAGCGGATCGCGTTCATCTTCCTGGCTCAACAGCAGCAGGGTCTGCAGGCAACGGTAGTAGTTTGCACGCGCCGGGCTGAATACAGACTGGTTGAATTCCATCGTCCACTCGGTCCAGATCAGCGCCTGATCGAGGTCGCCACCAGCCATGGCCAGCATGGCCTTCAGTTCACCGATACGCAGGGTGTACCAGCCGTTATCTTTACCAGTTGCCAGACCCAGCAGCTCACGTACGCGGGTAAAGTCGTCGTGTCCGTCTTCATCCAGCTGTTCCAGCAGCGCCAGGTAGTCTTCTTTTTCCCAACTGCTGTCAGGCAGATTGAGCAGGGTATCGCGCAGGTAGGCACCCATGCTGTTATTGGCCAGCAGCAGGTCTTCTGCCGGATAAATGTCTGACATGCCCGGAACGATGATTCGGCAGGCATAAACATCCAGATGCTGATAATCGGCAATATAAACTTCCTGGCCTTCCGCATCGAAGATTGCCATCAGAGTGGCGAACTCTTCTTCCGTTGTCCCCTTGAAGCTCCAGTCAGCGAACGGATAGTCGGCATCGTCTTTAAACAGGTCCCAGGAGATCAGACCGCTGGAATCGATAAAGTGGGTTTCAAGGTTAGCGTGTTCGGCCACTTCTTCATCATCAAAGGTCGGTGGCGTAAAGACATCAAGGTCCTTCAGGCCGCGTCCCTGCAGCAGTTCGGTAACAGTACGTTCCAACGCTACGCCAAAATCAGGATGCGCGCCGAATGAGGCGAAGCAGGTGCCATTTTCCGGGTTAAACAGCACCACGCAGATCACCGGGTATTTTCCGCCCAGAGAAGCGTCGTAGGAGAAGATAGGGAAACCTTCGGCTTCAAGACGATCGATGGCTTCAACCACGCCAGGATAGCGGTTCAGCACATCCTGCGGAATCGCCGGCAGGCTGATGGACTCAGCAATAATACGATTCTTAATATAGCGCTCAAAGACTTCAGACAGACCCTGTACGCGGGCTTCGTTAGCGGTGTTGCCCGCTGACATACCGTTGGATACATACAGGTTGCCGATGATATTCATCGGAATATAGACCGTCTGCTGGTCTGACTGGCGCGTAAACGGCAGACCAACAATACCGCGATCGGCATTACCGGACTGAAGGTCGATAAGATCGCTGGCGCTCAGCTCATTTTCCGGATCGTAAAACTTACGCAGGCGCGCGTCGAGAATACCTTCAGGCAACTGGTCATCTTCTGGCAGCGGGAACCACTTTTCATTGGGATAATGAACGAAATCGCCGTTGGCAATCTGCTTACCCAGCCAGAAATCGGCAAAGAAATAGTTGGTAGAAAGGCGTTCAAAGTATTCACCCAGTGCGGAAGCCAGCGCAGCCTTCTTGCTGGCGCCTTTACCGTTGGTGAAGCACAGTGGGCAGTCGCGATCGCGAATATGCACTGACCAGACATTGGGAACCGGATTCAGCCAGGACGCTTCTTCAATATTGAAGCCCAGATCCTGTAGTTTTTGCTGAAAGCGCGCGATGGAATCTTCCAACGCGGCGTCTTTGCCTGGAATATAAGTTTGAGTCATTTTGCCCACTCGTTATTGATTGTGCGGAAAGCGCGCAATGATACGGGTTTTCCGCTGGAATCGCCATCAGGCAACCTAAAATTCATCTGCTGAAGAATGCCATATTCCGCCGAAACAGTAACAGAGGCGTTTACAACGGTGGAAAACGCCTCACAAAATATCGTTTGCTGTTTCATTTCCCCTACAAGCTGTTGCGGCCGTGGCCTGAAAACTGGTCGGTTGACCGGATAAATCATTGCAGCATTGGGGTGGCAATGATAAAACCGATAAAGGAATCAAAACCGATTGATCTGAAAGTGGTGAGGGGAAATGAGTCAGGTTTTCAATTTTAGCTCTGGCCCGGCAATGCTGCCGGTAGAAGTGCTCCGTCGTGCTGAGCAGGAACTCTGCAACTGGCAGGGGTTAGGCACCTCCGTAATGGAGATCAGCCACCGCAGTAAGGAATTTATTCAGGTGGCGGAAGAGGCAGAAAAAGATTTTCGCGATCTGCTGAAAATCCCCTCCAACTACAAAGTTTTATTCTGCCATGGTGGCGCGCGTGCGCAGTTTGCCGCGGTTCCGATGAACCTGCTGGGTAGCCATACGACTGCAGACTATGTTGACGGTGGTTACTGGGCGGCTAGCGCTGTAAAAGAAGCGCAGAAGTACTGCACGCCGAATGTGATCGACGCGAAAACTACGGTTGATGGCCTGCGTGGCATCACCCCGATGAGCAGTTGGGCACTGTCCGATGACGCCGCCTATGTTCACTACTGCCCGAATGAAACTATTGATGGTATTGCCATCAGTGAAACGCCTGATTTTGGCGACAAGCTGGTTGTAGCCGATCTCTCTTCAACCATTTTGTCCTCACCGATTGATGTTAGCCGCTACGGCGTACTGTATGCCGGTGCTCAGAAAAACATCGGCCCGGCTGGGCTGACGCTGGTTGTTGTGCGTGAAGACCTGTTAGGCAAGGCCCGCAAAGAACTGCCTTCTATTCTTGACTATAAGGTGCTGGCTGATAACGACTCGATGTTCAACACGCCACCGACCTTCGCCTGGTATCTTTCTGGCCTGGTATTCAAGTGGCTGAAAGAGCAGGGCGGCGTGGCTGAGATGGACAAGCGTAACCAGCTCAAAGCCGATCTGCTGTACGGCACTATCGATAAAAGTGACTTTTATCGCAACGATGTCGCCGTAGCAAACCGCTCGCGTATGAACGTGCCTTTCCAGCTGGCCGATGCGTCACTGGATAAGCTGTTCCTGGAAGAGTCCTTCGCGCACGGCCTACATGCGTTGAAAGGCCACCGCGTAGTCGGCGGCATGCGTGCTTCAATTTATAACGCGATGCCACTGGAAGGTATCAAGACGCTGACTGATTTCATGATCGACTTCGAGCGTCGTCACGGTTAAGGATTTAGCCGAAACTGCAGTACGTTTTTAATCTGAAACCCCGCCTTGCTGCGGGGTTTCATTGTAATTTTTTTGGAGAGTACGTTTCACATGCAGGATTCCCTGACGTTACAACCTATCGCCCTGGTCAACGGTACCGTTAACCTTCCTGGTTCCAAGAGCGTATCGAACCGCGCGCTTCTGCTGGCTGCGCTGGCTAATGGCACCACCCGTTTGACTAACCTGCTGGACAGCGATGACGTTCGCCACATGCTCAACGCTTTGCAGCTGCTTGGCGTTCACTACACGCTGTCTGCTGACCGCACGGTGTGTGAAGTGGTGGGTCAGGGGGGAGCGCTAAAGGCTGATGGTGCGCTGGAGCTGTTCCTCGGTAATGCCGGTACGGCGATGCGTCCGCTGGCAGCAGCCCTGTGCCTCGGCAGCAATGATATTGTGCTGACCGGTGAGCCGCGCATGAAAGAGCGTCCGATTGGCCATCTGGTTGATGCACTGCGACAGGGTGGTGCGGTCATTGAATACCTTGAACAGGAAGACTACCCGCCGCTTCGTCTTAAGGGCGGTTTTAGCGGCGGTGATGTATCCGTTGATGGCAGCGTATCCAGCCAGTTCCTGACGGCACTGCTGATGACGGCCCCACTGGCGGCAAACGATACGCATATCGTCATCAAAGGCGAACTGGTATCGAAACCGTACATTGATATCACGCTCAATCTGATGGCAACCTTTGGCATTGAGGTCGAGAACGACAGCTATCGCGCGTTCCACATCCGTGGGCAGCAGCAGTATCAGGCTCCGGGTGATTATCTGGTTGAGGGCGATGCTTCCTCGGCTTCCTATTTCCTCGCGGCGGCGGCCATCAAAGGCGGCACCGTTAAAGTCACCGGCATCGGTCGTAAGAGCATGCAGGGCGATATTCGTTTCGCCGACGTGCTGGAAAAAATGGGTGCAAGTATTGAGTGGGGCGATGACTTTATTGCCTGTACGCGTGGCGAACTGAATGCTATCGATCTGGATATGAACCACATTCCCGATGCGGCAATGACCATCGCGACGGCCGCGCTGTTCGCCAAAGGCACCACGGTAATGCGCAACATTTACAACTGGCGTGTTAAAGAAACCGATCGCCTGGCGGCAATGGCCACCGAACTGCGTAAAGTTGGCGCTGAAGTTGAAGAGGGGCACGATTACATCCGCATCACGCCACCTGCAGCGATCCAGTATGCCGAGATTGGTACCTATAACGATCACCGTATGGCGATGTGTTTCTCGCTGGTCGCACTGTCGAGCACCCCGGTCACCATTCTCGACCCAAAATGTACTGCGAAAACGTTCCCTGACTACTTTGAACAGCTTGCCCGTATCAGCCAACTGGCATAACAAACTCTTCCGCCGCACTGAGGTGCGGCGGAAGCTGCGTTTATCTCATTCTATTCTGCTGCATTACCCGCCTGTTGTTTGAACCCGTCTAAAATTTTGTAGCTGACTATGTTTAAGGGGTAACTATCCCGGTTTTTGCAGCGTATAATGCGCGACGATATTTGTCCGGGCACTGATAGCCGCAGACATTCCACCGACAGGAGAACGACATGACGGCAATAGCCCCAGTGATCACCATTGATGGCCCAAGTGGTGCGGGTAAAGGCACATTATGTAAAGCGATGGCCGAAGCATTGCAGTGGCACCTGTTGGATTCTGGCGCAATTTATCGCGTGCTGGCGCTGGCAGCACTGCATCATCAGGTTGATATCACTTCTGAAGAAGCGCTGGTCCCGTTGGCTGCTCATCTTGACGTGCGTTTTGTGTCCAGTGAAGGCGAGATGGAAGTCATCCTTGAAGGTGAGGATGTTTCCGCAGAGATCCGTACTCAGGATGTCAGCAACACCGCGTCAAAAGTTGCCGCATTTCCACGCGTGCGTGAAGCCCTGCTGCGCCGTCAGCGCGGTTTTCGTGAACTTCCGGGCCTGATCGCCGATGGGCGCGATATGGGTACCGTTGTATTCCCGGATGCGCCAGTGAAAATTTTCCTTGATGCCAGTTCGGAAGAACGCGCGCATCGCCGTATGCTACAGTTGCAGGAAAAAGGCTTTAGTGTTAACTTTGACCGCCTTTTATCCGAGATAAAAGAACGCGATGAGCGCGATCGTAACCGGTCGATTGCACCTTTGGTGCCTGCGGATGATGCCTTAGTGCTTGATTCGACAACAATGTCTATTGAGCAGGTCATTGAAGTTGCGCTAAAATATGCGCGCGAAAAGCTTGCTATTGCGTAATAGGTAATTCCGACGAGAGTGCACTATACTGTGCACCTGTTCGCAAAATTTAATTAACCCTGTGATATGGATGTTATGGGGCATGTGAAACAACCCCACCCGTCAGGATGTCAGGTGGACGTTAAATTGAAGAATCCTGAAGATTATCAATATGACTGAATCTTTTGCTCAACTATTTGAAGAATCCCTGAAAGAAATCGAAACCCGCCCGGGTTCCATCGTTCGTGGCGTCGTTGTTGCTATCGACAAAGACGTTGTTCTGGTTGATGCGGGCCTGAAATCTGAATCTGCAATTCCTGCAGAGCAGTTCAAAAACGCAGCCGGCGAACTGGAAATCCAGGTTGGCGACGAAGTTGACGTTGCTCTGGATGCAGTGGAAGACGGCTTCGGTGAAACCCTGCTGTCCCGTGAGAAAGCTAAACGTCACGAAGCTTGGATCACGCTGGAAAAAGCTTACGAAGATGCTGAAACTGTTACCGGTATTATCAACGGCAAAGTTAAAGGTGGCTTCACAGTTGAGCTGAACGGTATTCGTGCGTTCCTGCCAGGTTCACTGGTAGACGTGCGTCCAGTGCGTGATACTCTGCACCTGGAAGGCAAAGAGCTTGAGTTCAAAGTAATCAAGCTGGATCAGAAGCGCAACAACGTGGTTGTTTCACGTCGTGCGGTTATCGAATCCGAGAACAGCGCAGAGCGCGATCAGCTGCTGGAAAACCTGCAGGAAGGCATGGAAGTTAAAGGTATCGTTAAGAACCTCACTGACTACGGTGCATTCGTTGATCTGGGCGGCGTTGACGGCCTTCTGCACATCACTGACATGGCCTGGAAACGCGTTAAGCATCCAAGCGAAATCGTCAATGTTGGCGATGAAATCAACGTGAAAGTGCTGAAATTCGACCGCGAGCGTACCCGTGTTTCTCTGGGTCTGAAGCAGCTGGGCGAAGATCCATGGGTTGCTATCGCTAAACGTTACCCAGAAGGCACCAAGCTGACTGGTCGTGTAACCAACCTGACCGACTACGGCTGCTTCGTTGAAATCGAAGAAGGCGTTGAAGGCCTGGTACACGTTTCTGAAATGGACTGGACCAACAAAAACATTCACCCATCTAAAGTTGTTAACGTGGGCGACGTTGTTGAAGTTATGGTTCTGGACATCGACGAAGAACGTCGTCGTATCTCCCTGGGTCTGAAGCAGTGCAAATCTAACCCATGGCAGCAGTTCGCAGAAACCCACAACAAGGGCGACCGTGTTGAAGGTAAAATCAAGTCAATCACTGACTTCGGTATCTTCATCGGCCTGGACGGCGGCATCGACGGCCTGGTTCACCTGTCTGACATCTCCTGGAACGCTACCGGAGAAGAAGCAGTTCGTGAATATAAGAAAGGCGACGAAATCGCAGCTGTGGTTCTGCAGGTTGACGCAGAGCGCGAGCGTATCTCCCTGGGCGTTAAGCAGCTGGCAGAAGATCCGTTCAACAACTACATCTCTCTGAACAAGAAAGGTGCAATTGTTAACGGTAAAGTGACTGCAGTTGATGCTAAAGGTGCTACAGTTGAATTAGCTGACGGCGTTGAGGGTTACCTGCGTGCTTCTGAAGCCTCGCTGGACCGCGTTGAAGACGCAACTCTGGTTCTGAATGTTGGCGACGATGTTGAAGCCAAATTCACCGGTGTTGACCGTAAAAACCGCGTTGTTAGCCTGTCTGTACGTGCGAAAGACCAGGCAGACGAGAAAGAAGCCATCAATACTGTTAACACCAAACAGGAAGAAGGCAACTTCTCTAACGCTATGGCTGAAGCTTTCAAAGCAGCTAAAGGCGAGTAATCTTCGCTTTAAGGGCAGCGTAAGCTGCCCTGTATCGTCGATAACTGCCAGAGCTATTCCTACAAGGGATTAACCGGAGGTTTTATGACCAAGTCAGAACTTATTGAAAGACTTGCTGGCCAGCACTCTCATATACCGGCGAAAGTCGTTGAGGATGCGGTAAAAGAGATGCTTGAGCATATGGCGACGACCCTGTCGCAGGGCGAGCGCATTGAAATCCGGGGATTTGGCAGCTTCTCTTTGCATTATCGCGCACCTCGTACCGGCCGTAACCCGAAAACGGGCGACAAAGTGGAGTTGGAAGGTAAATACGTTCCACACTTCAAGCCAGGTAAAGAACTGCGCGATCGCGCCAATATCTACGGCAGCTGATAGCGACGAAACGATAAAAACGACACTCAGGTGTCGTTTTTTTTTGCTCATATACGGTGATTCGGCCGCGATACGATAACAGGCCGCATTGTAGAATCTGAACCCGACGCACAATAATCCCTTCCTGTTGCTGTAAAACAGAAAGAATTTTCGGCACGTCTCTTAGCTCTGAACCGACGCTAATGCCTGTCTCTCACCTGCATGTCACACTTTGACCTGCTATCAGGGAGGAAACATGCGCATAACGGCAACACAGCTGGCTGGCAGTCTTATTATCGGCACTTTGCCGCTCACGGTCATACCCCGTTTACCCGGATATGGGTACGATATCGCTGCGATCGTACTCTCATTTTTACTTATGCGCTGTTCACAACGCGTTGCTATTTTCACTGCAATGGTTCTGCTGTTCTCTCTCTGGCCGTTGAATACCGCCCGATCTCTTCAGGAGCAGATTGACTGGCTTACGCAGGGGATTGTGCGGGCAGAGGTGCAAATTGACACTGTCCTGCCCGGTGCTGAACGCGCCAGAGTGCGTCTGTTTCGTCAGGATGGCCGGCTACTATTTCCTCCGATTTATGCTTCCTTGCGATTACCTGGCGACGAAAAGACTTTCTGCCAGGGGCAGCGATGGGATATGACCCTGGCGCTTCGTCCTCTTCATGCCCAGCTAAATGAGGGAGGGTTCGATCGGCAGCGATTTACTCTGGCCAACAGCATGCCGCTTACAGGGCGAGTAATTAGTGCGGAAGTTCGGCAGCCCCGGTGTAGCTGGCGTGGCGCTATCATGAATTCTACCCGGCAAAACTATGGTCATTTACCCTGGCAGGCACTGATTTCCGCGCTGGCATTTGGCGACCGTTCAGAGGTTAAGCGTGAAATTACCCAGCTGCTAAGAGAAACGGGTACGGCACATCTGATGGCAATTGCCGGGATGCAGATTGGACTGGCTGCAGGATTTGGCTGGTTGGTTGCCAGACTCATTCAGTTCTTTTTCCCTGCATGGATGATTAACTATCGCTTTCCTTTGTACTGCAGTTTGCTGGTGGCACTGATCTACTGCTGGCTCTCCGGCAGCAATCCACCAGCGATGCGCGCGATGCTGGCATTACTGATGTGGAGCACATTAAGGTTGAAGGGGATTAACTGTAGCAGCTGGCAGGTATGGCTATTTTGTATTGCACTTATCCTGTTTCTGGAACCGCTCAGTATTCTGTCAGACAGCTTGTGGATGTCGGCGCTGGCCGTTGCGGGGCTGCTGATATGGTATCAAGGCTTCGCACTTCCTATCCGTTTCCGCAGGAGGAAGCGTTGGCTGCCACTCCGACTGCTGCATTTGCAATTGGGCATGCTGCTGCTGTTAATGCCGCTACAGGTATTTATTTTCCATGGTTTTAGCCTGAGTGCGCTAGTGGCTAATCTGTGGGCCGTGCCGTTGATATCTCTGGTTACCGTACCGCTGATACTGACATCGCTGTTGGTAAACTTCCTGCCGTTGGTCGGCCCTTTTATATGGTGGCTGGCCGATCGCTCACTGGCACTGGTTTTTTTCCCGTTGCAGCAGTTACCGAACGGCTGGTTTCCTCTGGAAAGCACATTCGCCGCCGGTTCGCTGGCGTGTTGGCTTCTGCTGCTCGCGTTTCGCTTTGGCTGGTGGCGTAGCTCTCCATTCACTCTGGTGGCGTGCACGTTGCTGTTGCTGAGCTGGCGTAATTTTAGCGCTAAACCCGAGTGGCGGGTGGATATGCTGGACGTTGGTCACGGGTTAGCCGTGGTGATTTCACAACATGGCAAGGCAGTTTTATATGATACCGGCAATCGCTGGCCAGGAGGGGATGTCGCCCACAGTCAGATCATTCCCTGGCTGGAATGGCAGGGGTTAACGCTGACCGACGTGGTTATCAGCCACGCGCATCTTGACCACATTGGCGGATTGCCGAGCATACAGTCTGCATATCCCGATGCCCGGGTGCGAAGCGCTTTAAAGCGCCCGGGTCATTTACCCTGTCATCGCGATGCAGGCTGGCGCTGGCAGGGGTTGACGTTTCAGGCGCTGTGGCCGCCAGAAAATATGCCCGGTGAAGGTAATAATCAGTCCTGCGTGGTGATGGTTAGCGACGGGCGATGGCGCGTGCTGCTGACCGGGGATATTGAGCGCGAGGCAGAGCTGCAGCTCGTTGCCGAACAGCGCGCCGCGCTGAGTGCCGATCTGTTGCAGGTTCCGCATCACGGCAGCCGTACCTCATCAACCCCGCCGCTGCTGCGTGCGGTAGCGCCGAAGGCCGCCATTGCCTCTGCTGCACGTTACAGCGCCTGGCGGTTACCCGCATCGAAAATAATTATGCGCTATGATGAAAATCGGATCATCTGGCGCGACACCGCACTTTCCGGGCAGATTAGCGCGCGCTTTTTCGTTGATAACTGGCATCTTTTGGGGTTAAGAGAACAAATAATGAACCGTTGGTATCATCAGT
This sequence comes from Erwinia sp. INIA01, assembly GCF_025947915.1. Taxonomy (NCBI): domain Bacteria; kingdom Pseudomonadati; phylum Pseudomonadota; class Gammaproteobacteria; order Enterobacterales; family Erwiniaceae; genus Erwinia; species Erwinia sp. INIA01. The sequence goes on along the minus strand of NZ_JAPDNC010000004.1, from coordinate 270,535 downwards.
GGTTTGGCGTACCCAGGGAATCCAGGTAGAATGAGCGGCTATTTCAACTAAAGCTGGTTAAATAATGCATCTGGATAAAGATCTCTCAACCTGGCAGACATTTCGTCGTCTCTGGCCAATGATTGTGCCTTACAAGGCGGGATTATTTGTGGCCGCAGTCGCGCTGATCCTTAACGCGGCGGGCGATACGCTTATGCTGTCACTGCTGAAGCCTTTACTCGATGATGGTTTTGGCAAGGCGGATAGTTCTGTTCTGATATGGATGCCGCTGGCCGTTATCGGTCTGATGCTGATTCGTGGTATTACCAGCTATGTCTCAAGCTACTGTATATCCTGGGTGTCCGGTAATGTGGTCATGGGCATGCGCCGCAGGCTGTTCAGCCATATGATGGGAATGCCGGTCTCGTTTTTCGATCAGCAGTCGACCGGAACTCTGCTTTCGCGTATTACCTATGACTCTGAGCAGGTTGCGTCTTCGTCTTCCAGCGCGCTGGTGACGGTTGTACGTGAAGGGGCCTCGATCATCGGCCTGTTTATCATGATGTTCTACTACAGCTGGCAGCTGTCGTTGATCCTGATTGTTCTGGCACCGATTGTATCCTTTGCTATTCGCAGCGTGTCAAAACGCTTCCGTAATATCAGCAAGAACATGCAGAACACCATGGGGCAGGTGACCACCAGCGCCGAGCAGATGCTGAAAGGACACAAAGAAGTGCTGATCTTTGGCGGTCAGCAGATCGAAAGCGAGCGTTTCGACCGCGTCAGCAACCGTATGCGCCAGCAGGGGATGAAGCTGGTTTCAGCTTCATCCATCTCTGACCCCATTATTCAGCTGATTGCTTCGCTGGCGCTGGCATTTGTACTGTATGCGGCAAGCTTCCCAAGCGTGATGGAAACGCTGACCGCCGGTACGATTACCGTTGTGTTCTCATCGATGATTGCGCTGATGCGTCCGTTGAAATCACTGACCAACGTTAACGCCCAGTTCCAGCGCGGTATGGCTGCCTGCCAGACGCTGTTCTCGATTCTGGACAGCGAGCAGGAAAATGATAAAGGCACCCGTACCGTCGATCGCGTGAAGGGGGATATCGAGTTCCGAAATGTGACCTTCGCTTATCCAGGCCGTGAAATCCCTGCGCTGAAGAATATTAATCTCAATATTCCGGCGGGAAAAACGGTTGCACTGGTCGGGCGCTCAGGCTCAGGCAAGTCCACTATCGCCAGCCTGCTGACGCGCTTCTACGATATTCAGCAGGGTGAAATTCTGATGGATGGCCACGAGCTGCGCGAATATACCCTGTCGTCGCTGCGTAATCAGGTGGGGCTGGTTTCTCAGAATGTGCACCTGTTTAACGACACTATCGCCAACAATATCGCCTATGCGCGCAGCGAGCAGTACAGCCGTGAAGATATTGAGAAGGCGGCGATCATGGCCCATGCGATGGACTTTATCGGCAAAATGGAACATGGTCTTGACACCGTCATTGGTGAAAACGGCGTGCTGCTTTCCGGCGGCCAGCGTCAGCGTATCGCCATTGCCCGCGCACTGCTGCGGGACTGCCCGGTACTGATACTGGACGAGGCCACATCGGCGCTGGATACGGAATCCGAGCGCGCGATTCAGGCTGCGCTGGATGAACTGCAGAAAAACCGCACTTCGCTGGTCATTGCTCACCGTCTGTCGACTATCGAAAAAGCCGATGAAATTGTGGTGGTGGAAGACGGGCAGATTGTTGAGCGGGGCAGCCATGAAACGCTGCTGGCTGAACGTGGTGCCTATGCCCAGCTACATAAGATGCAGTTTGGTCAATGATTGAGCGTATCTGGAGCGGCCGCTCTGCGGTGTACGTGCTGCTGTTGCCGCTAAGCCTGCTCTACGGACTCATCAGCAATTTGTTGCGGTTGAGCTACGTTTGGGGCTGGCGCAAAGCGTGGCGTGCTCCGGTTCCTGTGGTGGTGGTGGGTAACCTCACCGCCGGTGGCAATGGTAAAACTCCGGTGGTTATCTGGCTGGTACAGGCCTTGCAGCAGCAGGGTTTGCGGGTTGGCGTGGTCTCACGCGGCTATGGCGGCAAGGCTGCGCGCTATCCCCTGGTGTTGGATGTGGAAACCAGTACGGCTGAAGCGGGTGATGAGCCGGTGCTGATTTATCAGCGTACCGGTGCTGCCGTGGCAGTATCACCCAGCCGCCGGGAAGCCGTTGAGGCCCTGCTTGCAGCCGGACCGATAGACATTATCGTTACAGATGACGGATTGCAGCATTACGCGCTGGCACGTGATATTGAAATTGTGGTTGTGGATGGCGAGCGGCGTTTTGGCAACGGCTGGTGGTTACCGGCGGGTCCGATGCGTGAGCGTGCCGGTCGGCTAAAACACGTCTCTGCGGTGATCAATAACGGCGGCGTGACGCAGCCGGGTGAACTGGCGATGCAGCTGGTGCCCGGTAAGGCGATTAACCTGTCCTCGGGCGCTGAACGTGATGCGTTAACGCTGAATAACGTCATTGCGATGGCGGGTATCGGTCATCCCCCGCGATTCTTCAATACGCTACGTAATCTGGGTATTTCTCCGGTAAAAGAGGTCGCTTTTGCCGATCATCAGAATTATAGCGCCGAGGAGCTTGGCGCTTTAGTTGAATCCGGGCAAACGCTGCTGATGACCGAAAAGGATGCGGTGAAAGCCCGGGCATTTGCCTGTCCAGACTGGTGGTATTTACCGGTGGACGCCGTTGTGCAAGATGCCGATGCGCTACTGGCTCGTATTCTGGCGCTGAGCAACGGCTAACGGTCGATCTCTGTTCTGCCGGTCAGCGCTTAACTAACCTGTTCGTTGACGGAGCGCGCCATGATCTCCTCAGATCTTTCTTTGAACCATGCCCGTCAGCTTCAGTTGGCGGCACAGGGATTATTACGGCCACTGCGTCGGAAAGCCCTTTTCGACGATCTGCTTGCCAGCATCCGGCAAATGTCTTTACTGCAAATCGATACCATTCATGTAGTGGCTCGCAGCCCCTATCTGGTGTTGTTCAGCCGCCTTGGTGGTTATCCCCCTGAGTGGCTGGAGCAGGCGCTGGCTCAGAAACAGCTGTTTGAATACTGGGCACATGAGGCCTGTTTTATTCCCATTGAGGATTATCCTCTGCTGCGCCACCGCATGTTGAACCCCACGGCGCTCGGCTGGAAATACAATCAGGCCTGGATGGATCAGCATCATCAGGAGATAACCGGACTGCTCGAGCATATCCGCGAACGGGGACCGGTCCGATCCGCTGACTTCGATGCTCCGCCGGGTCAGATACCGGGCTGGTGGTCGTGGAAACCACACAAACGCCATCTGGAGAATCTGTTCAGCGCCGGGGAATTAATGGTGACCGAACGGCGAAACTTCCAGCGGGTGTACGATCTGCGCCAGAAAATAATGCCGCAGTGGGATGACCGGCTGCACGCGCTGAGCGAAGAAGATGCGGTGCAGCAGATGCTGGAACGCAGTGCGGCCAGTCTCGGTATTTTCCATCCGTCGTGGCTGGCCGATTACTATCGACTGAAGCGTGCGCCGGTAGCATCTTATCTGGCACAGCGGCTGGAACAGGGGCTGGTTCGCGCGGTGCGGGTGGAAAAACTCGGTGAGCTGTACGTTCACCATACTCGCTATTCGCAGTTGGAAAACCCGCAGACAGCAACGCACACTGCAATACTCTCTCCGTTTGATCCGCTGGTCTGGCATCGTAAGCGAGCTTCGGAGCTGTTTAATTTCGACTATCGCCTTGAATGCTATACCCCCGAAGCCAAACGCCAGTACGGCTATTTTGTGCTGCCGATTTTGCACCGTGGTGCCTTAAAGGGGCGGCTGGATGCCCGTATGCTGCGCAAAGAGCGCGTTTTGCAGATCCGGGAACTGTGGCTGGAACCGGGTACGCGAATCAGTCAGCAGCTTCTGGATGATTTACCGCGTGCGCTGACCAACTTTGCCCGCTGGCAGGGCGCGGAATATGTCAGGCTGGACGCGCTGCCATCGGAGTTAGCGCATCGCTTGCCCGCCGTCTGGTCCACAGGGCCAGATAGCGATTAATCCCGAAGTTAGCAACAGCACCGGCGGCAGCTATGGTATTCTTTACCTACTGTAATTCCGGGTCCATTACGGAGGAACCATGGATCATCGTTTACTCGAAATCGTCGCTTGTCCTGTTTGTCACGGCAAGCTGTACTTTAATAAAGACCAGCAGGAGCTGATTTGTAAGCCTGACGGTCTGGCCTATCCGGTTCGTGACGGCATTCCTGTTTTGCTGGAAGTGGAAGCCCGCTCTCTGACGCTGGAAGAGACTCATCCATGAGTTTTATCGCCATTATTCCTGCCCGTTTCGCTTCCACTCGTCTGCCGGGTAAGCCGCTGGTTGATATCCACGGTAAGCCGATGGTTGTCCACGTCATGGAGCGCGCGCTTGAGTCCGGCGCCGAACGGGTTATTGTGGCGACCGATAACGCGGATGTGGCCCGAGCGGTTGAGGCTGCTGGCGGGGAAGTCTGCATGACGCGTCCCGATCATCAGTCCGGCACGGAACGCCTGGCGGAAGTGATTGAGAAGTATAACTTCCCGGACGATGCGGTTATCGTCAACGTGCAGGGTGATGAGCCGATGATCCCACCGGTGATTATTCGCCAGGTTGCGGACAATCTGGCTCAAAGCACGGCAGGCATGGCGACGCTGGCCGTCCCGATCACCTCTGCTGAAGAGGCGTTTAACCCGAACGCGGTAAAAGTGGTGCGCGATGCCAACGGTTACGCGCTCTATTTCTCGCGGGCCACCATTCCGTGGGATCGCGAGCGGTTCAGCTCTTCACGTGATGAGATTGGCGATACCTTCCTGCGCCATATCGGTATCTACGGTTATCGTGCCGGGTTTATCCGTCGCTATGTCAGCTGGGAAGCCAGCCCGCTGGAGCAGATCGAGCTGCTGGAGCAGCTGCGCGTGCTGTGGTACGGCGAGAAAATCCACGTTGATGTCGCAAAAGCGATTCCCAGCGTAGGTGTTGACACGCCAGAGGATTTACTTCGCGTCCGCGAAGCGATGCAGTAATGTCTGCGGGGCCGGTTATCTGGCCCCCTTATTCTTCGCTGAAATTGATCCCGCACGGGGTAAATTCCCCGCCTCAGCGCCATCATAGATACCCGCATTGTCCACAGGGTATGGCCCTCTGACCTGACAGGAGGAGAGATGGAACAACTTCGAAACGAACTGGCACTGGTACTGGGCGAAGCGGTCAGCCGCGTTGAATGTATTAAACGCCAGCCGGATGCCAGCCTCTACACGCTTTATGACGATAACGGCTATTCGCTGCCGATGGTCGCCAAGTATTTCCGCATTAAGGGCATCGCTGCACAGGAAGCGCACAAGTTGTCGTTACTGGCGCGTGAAGGAAAGGTGCGCGTTCCGGCAATCTATGGCCTGGTGATCAGCCAGCAGACGCCGCTGCATGAGGTTTTGCTGATTGAGCGGATGGGCGGCGTGTCGGTTGAGGCACCCTCCCGTACCTATACTCGCTGGCAGCAGCTACAGCAGCAAATCGTTGAAGGGCTGCTCAGCTGGCATAAAACCGATAGCCACGGGCTGGTGGGCACGGTGGACAGCACCCAGAGAAACACGTGGCCAGCCTGGTATAAGCAGCGGGTGGAAGTGATATGGGCGACGCTCAGCTATCTGAAACCGCCGCAGCTGACGCAGGAGGATCGGCAAATTCTGTATCGCAGCCGCGAGCACCTTGCCGCTCTGTTTCACGGTTTTGACGATCCCTGCGTACTGGTCCACGGTAATCTGGCGCTCAGCAGTATCCTGAAAGATGCCCGGGGAGACCAGCTACTGGCGCTTGTCAGCCCGGGTAACGTGCTGTGGGCCCCGCGTGAGTTCGATCTTCACCCCCTGTGCGGTAGTACAACGGGTGAAGAACTACTGGCCTGCTACCTGCAACGGGCACCGGTAGCTGAAGAGTTTGTTGCACGTCGCTGGCTGTATATCCTCTGGGAAGAGATGCAGCGGCTGATTTTTAACGCTCAGTTTGACCGCCAGCGCTTTGATATTGCAGCGACATCACTCCTTCCCTGGCTGCGTTGACGCGGCTTCTTCAGGCTTTATTGCCTGCCAGAGACGCCCGATCCACTCATATGCTGCGCGTTCGCTGTGCCCCAGCCATAAAGCTGACGGGGTATATTTATCCCAGTAGCTTATAGGAGAGTCGATAGCCATCTGGTTGGCCGGTGCGGGCCATGGCTGTAACCCCTGACGCTGGAAGAAAACCATCGCCCGGGGCAGATGGCTGGCTGAAGTCACCAGTGCGAAAGACTTTTTGCCAACAATTTTTGCCACTTCCTGTGCTTCTTCCTCGGTATCACGGGGTTTATCGAGGGTGATGATCGCTTCCGCAGGCACACCCAGCGACTGTGCCACACGTGAACCAACCTCAGCCGTGCTTAGCGGATTGGTCCTGGCCGCCGCGCCGGTGAAGATCATCTTTGATCCCGGATTGGCCTGCCAGATGCGGATGCCTTCCGTCAGGCGCGGCAGACTGTTATTAATCATGTTGGAGCTGGGGGCCCACTCCGGGTTCCAGGTATAGCCGCCACCGAGGACGACAACATAATCCACCGGGTGCTGATTTTTCCAGGTGGGCCAGCGGTTTTCCAGCGGCCTCAGCAGGCTGTCGGCCACCGGTTGCAGACCCAGCAGCAGCAGCAGCAGCCATGCAGCGGAGATAAGCGTTTTGCCACTTTTCTGCCAGCGACTGAACCAGAGCAGCAAAATCCCCACAGCCATGAGTATCAACAGCACTGGCAAAGGAAGCAGCAGCCCGCCGATGACTTTTTTTAAGGTAAAAAGCATGAAAACAGGTTCCTTTTGTCCGAAAAAACATCACCCGGAAGCCGCGTGATGACTGAAAGGTTTATTATCTGCCAGTGTATGCGAAAATGAGCGTCTGAATCACCCCTGAAAGCCGGAGCCGTCAGCATGCAGGATCGCAACTTCGATGATATCGCAGAAAAATTCTCCAAAAATATTTACGGTACGACTAAAGGCCGTATTCGCCAGGCCATTCTCTGGCAGGAGCTTGATGCGCTGCTGACAACGTTACCCGCTGCTCCACTGTCCGTTTTGGACGCGGGTGGCGGAGAAGGGCAAACGGGCTGCGGAATTGCCGCGCGGGGGCATAACGTTGTTTTATGCGATCTTTCAGCGGAAATGCTCAGCCGTGCACGTCGCCTCGCCGAAGAAAAAGGTGTGAGCGACAACATGCAATTTAAACAAATCAGCGCTCAGCAGGCAGGCCAATATTTGGATAAGCCCGTTGATCTGGTATTGTTTCACGCTGTACTCGAATGGGTGGCAGAACCGCAGCAGGCGCTGCGCGCGCTTTATGATGTACTCAAACCGGGTGGCGTATTGTCGCTAATGTTCTATAACATCAATGGTCTTACTATGCAGACCATGGTGCTGGGGAACTTTGGCTATTTACAAGCGGGATTAGGGAAGCGCAAACGTAAGACGCTGTCCCCCGACTACCCGCGCGATCCGCAGCAGGTTTATGGCTGGTTGCAGGAGTGCGGTTTCACAATTGAAAACAAAACCGGCATTCGGGTATTCCACGACTATCTGCGTGACAAGAATAAGCAGAGTGAACGATTTGATGAGGTTCTGGCGCTGGAGAAGCAGTACTGCCACCAGGAGCCATTTTTAAGTTTAGGGCGTTACATCCACGTCACAGCGCGGAAACCCATTCAAAAGGACGAGTTATGAGTGAATTTTCCCAGACTGTACCTGAACTGGTGGCCTGGGCGCGAAAAAATGATTTTTCCGTCTCTTTGCCAACCGAACGTCTGGCATTTTTGCTGGCCGTTGCGGCTTTAAACGGCGAGCGCATGGATGGCGAAATGAGCGAAGGCGAATTGATAGATGCTTTTCGCCACGTCAGCGACGGATTTGAGCAGACCAGTGAAACCGTTCTGGTACGTGCTAACAATGCCATTAATGACATGGTTCGTCAGCGCCTTCTCAATCGCTTTACCAGCGAATTTTCCGAAGGGAATGCTATTTATCGCCTGACTCCGTTGGCGATTGGCATCACCGATTACTATATCCGCCAGCGTGAATTCTCAACGCTGCGGCTGTCTATGCAGCTCTCTATTGTGGCGGGTGAATTAAAGCAGGCTGCCGATGCCGCCCAGGAAGACGGCGATGAGTATCACTGGCACCGCAATGTTTTCGCCCCGTTAAAGTATTCGGTCGCTGAAATATTCGACAGTATCGATATTACTCAGCGCATTATGGATGAGCAGCAGCAGGCGGTAAAAGATGATATTTCTCAACTGCTGAATAAAGACTGGCGCGCGGCGATTTCCAGCTGTGAGCTTCTGCTGAATGAAACGTCCGGTACGCTGCGCGAACTGCAGGATACGCTGGAAGCGGCGGGGGATAAGCTGCAGGCAAATCTGTTGCGGATTCAGGACTCAATTATGAACAGTCCGGACCTCGGCTTTATTGACAAGCTGGTCTTCGATCTGCAAAACAAACTCGACCGCATTATCAGCTGGGGCCAGCAGGCTATCGACCTGTGGATTGGCTACGATCGCCACGTGCATAAATTTATTCGTACCGCGATCGATATGGATAAAAATCGCGTCTTTGCGCAGCGACTTCGCGTCTCGGTGCAGAACTATTTCGATATGCCGTGGGCACTCACCTACGCCAATGCCGATCGCCTGTACGACATGCGCGATGAAGAACTGACGTTGCGTAATGAAGAGGTGACCGGTGAATTGCCGTCCGAACTGGAATACGAAGAGTTTAATGAAATTCGCGAGCAGCTTGCCGCGATGATTGAAGAGGCGCTGGCAATTTATAAAGCGCAGAAGCGGCCGCTGGATTTGGGCGCGGTGATGCGTGATTACCTGGCACAGTACCCGAGAGTGCGTCATTTTGACGTCGCGCGTATTGTTGTCGACCAGGCCGTGCGCTTAGGCGTGGCCGAAGCAGATTTCTCCGGTCTGTCCGCTGAGTGGCAGGCCATTAATGATTACGGAGCCAAGGTGCAGGCACATGTCATCGACAAATATTGAACAAGTGATGCCGGTTAAACTGGCGCAGGCACTGGCTAACCCGATTTTTCCAGCGCTGGACAGTCAGTTGCGCGCAGGCCGTCATATTGGTATTGAAGAGTTAGATAATCACGCTTTCCTGATGGATTATCAGGAGTTTCTGGAAGAGTTTTACTCGCGCTATAACGTTGAACTGATCCGCGCACCGGAAGGTTTTTTCTACCTTCGTCCGCGCTCCACAACGCTGATCCCGCGCTCGGTCCTGTCCGAGCTGGACATGATGGTCGGAAAAATTCTCTGCTACCTCTATCTCAGCCCGGAACGCCTGGCGAATGAAGGGATCTTTAGCCAGCAGGAACTGCACGATGAGCTGATGTCGTTAGCGGATGAAGGCAAGCTGCTGAAGCTGGTGAACCAGCGCTCAACGGGCTCTGACCTTGACCGGCAGAAGCTGCAGGAAAAAATGCGTGCGTCACTGAACCGCCTGCGCCGTCTGGGCATGGTCTGGTTTATGGGCAATGACAGCAGCAAGTTCCGCATTACCGAGTCGGTATTTCGCTTCGGTGCCGATGTGCGCAGCGGCGATGACGCCCGCGATGCGCAGCTGCGGATGATCCGCGACGGTGAGGCGATGCAGCTGGATGGCGGACTGGCGCTGAACGATGAAAATGATGACGGTGAAGCAGACCACAGCGCGCAGGAAAGCGGAGAGGAAGAATAAATGATTGAACGTGGCAAATTTCGCTCACTGACGCTGATTAACTGGAACGGTTTTTTTGCGCGTACCTTTGACCTTGATGAACTGGTCACCACGCTTTCCGGCGGTAACGGTGCCGGTAAATCGACCACCATGGCGGCCTTCGTTACCGCGCTGATCCCCGATTTGACGCTGCTGCATTTCCGTAACACCACGGAAGCCGGTGCAACGTCGGGCTCCCGCGACAAGGGGCTGCACGGCAAACTGCGCCCGGGCGTGTGTTACGCCGCGCTGGACGTGGTGAACTCCCGCCATCAGCGAGTGATCGTCGGGGTGCGCTTGCAGCAGGTGGCGGGGCGCGATCGTAAGGTGGATATCAAACCGTTCAGCATTCATGGCCTGCCAACGGCAATCAATCCGACGGAAATCCTGACCGAAACGGTCAATGCCCGCCAGGCACGCGTGCTGCCGCTCAGCGAACTGAAAGACAAGTTCGAAGCGATGGAAAGCGTACAGTTTAAACAGTACAACTCCATCACCGATTATCACTCGGTGATGTTTGACCTGGGCATTGTTGCTCGCCGCCTGCGCTCTGCCGCTGACCGCAGCAAATACTATCGCCTGATTGAAGCTTCGCTGTACGGCGGTATCTCCAGTGCGATCACCCGCTCGCTGCGCGATTACCTGCTGCCGGAAAACAGCGGCGTGCGTAAGGCATTCCAGGACATGGAAGCCGCGCTGCGTGAAAACCGCATGACGCTGGAAGCGATCCGCGTGACCCAGTCCGATCGCGATCTCTTTAAGCATCTGATTTCTGAAGCAACCAGCTACGTTGCCGCAGATTATATGCGGCACGCCAACGAGCGGCGTATTCATCTTGATGGTGCTATTCAGCTGCGCAGCGAGCTGTTTACCAGTCGTAAACAGCTGGTCGCCGAGCAGTTCCGCCACGTTGAAATGGCGCGTGAACTGGCCGAACAAAACGGCGCTGAGAGCGATCTCGAAACCGACTATCAGGGCGCCAGCGATCACCTCAATCTGGTGCAGACCGCGCTGCGCCAGCAGGAAAAAATCGACCGCTATGATGCAGACCTCGAAGAGCTGACCTTCCGCCTGGAAGAGCAGAACGAAGTGGTGGCGGAAGCGCGGGAAGTTCAGGAAGTAAACGAAGCGCGCAGCGAAGCGGCCGAGCTGGAAGTGGACGAGCTGAAAAGTCAGCTTGCCGACTATCAGCAGGCGCTGGACGTACAGCAGACCCGCGCTATTCAGTATCAGCAGGCGCTCCAGGCGTTGCAGCGTGCCAAAGAAATTTGTCAGCTGGGCGATCTCAGCGTGGAAAATGCCGAAGAGTGGCAGGAAACCTTCCAGGCTAAAGAGCAGGAAGCGACCGAAAAACTGCTGCAGCTGGAACAGAAAATGAGCGTGGCGCAAGCCGCCCACAGCCAGTTTGAGCAGGCTTTTGAGCTGGTTACGCGAATTGCCGGTCCTGTTAGCCGTGCCGATGCATGGCAGACCGGGCGCGATATGCTGCGTGATGCTGCCAACCAGCGTTATCATGCGGAGCAGCTTCAGCCGCTGCGTTCCCGTCTTTCCGAGCTGGAGCAGCGTCTGCGCGAACAGCAGGATGCAGAACGTCTGCTGAATGAGTTCTGTAAACGCCACGGCAACCGTGTTGAAGCTGATGAACTTGAGGCGCTTCACGGCGAACTGGAAGCGCAGATTGAACTGCTGAACGACAGCGTCGCCGATGCCGGCGAGCGCCGCATGGCACTGCGCCAGGAGCTGGATCAGCTGCGAGAACGCATTACGCGCCTGACCCGCCAGGCTCCACAGTGGCTGGCTGCGCAGGAGATCCTGACCCAGCTCAGCGAGCAAACCGGGCAGCCGCTGGAAAGCAGCCAGCAGGTAACCGAGTTCATGCAGCAGCTGCTGGAGAGCGAGCGAGAAACCACGGTTGAGCGTGACGAAGTTGCTGCCCGTAAGCGTGAACTCGAACAGCAGATTGAACGGCTGAGCCAGCCGGGCGGGGCGGAGGATAACCGTCTTAATGCCCTGGCCGAGCGCTTTGGCGGCGTGCTGCTGTCAGAAATTTATGATGATGTGACCATCGACGATGCGCCTTACTTCTCGGCGCTTTATGGTCCGTCTCGTCATGCGATTGTGGTGCCCGATCTTTCTCTGGTCCGCGATCTGCTGGACGGGCTTGAAGATTGCCCGGAAGACATCTATCTGATCGAGGGCGATCCACAGTCGTTCGATGACAGCGTATTTAACGTTGAGGAACTTGAAAAAGCGGTGGTGGTGAAAGCCGGCGATCGCCAGTGGCGTTATTCCCGCTTCCCGAAAGTACCGCTGTTTGGTCGCGCTGCGCGTGAAAATCAGCTTGAGCTGCTACACGCCGAGCGTGAAACCCTTGCCGAGCGGTTCGCCACGCTTTCCTTTGACGTGCAAAAAGCGCAGCGTCTGCACCAGTCCTTCAGCCGCTTTGTCGGTAGCCACCTTGGCGTGGCGTTTGAATCCGATCCGGAAGCGGAAATGCGCCAGCTTAACGCCCGGCGTAGTGAAGTTGAACGGGCGCTGAGCAATCACGAAAGTGAAAATCAGCAGCAGCGCCAGCAGTTCGACCAGGCCAAAGAGGGCGTCGCGCAGCTGAACCGCCTGCTGCCGCGTGTCAGCCTGCTGCTGGATGACACGCTACAGGACCGTTACGACGAAGTGCTTGAGCGTCTGGACGAGGCGCAGGAAGCTGCGCGGTTCATTCAGCAGCATGCTGCGCATCTGGCTAAGCTGGAGCCGATCCTTTCAGTATTGCAAAGCGATCCCGAACAGCACGAACAGCTGAAGCTGGACTATCAGCAGGCACAGCAGCAGCAGCGTGATGCGCGCCAGCAGGCTTTTGCGCTGACTGAAGTCGTTCAGCGCCGCACCCACTTCAGCTATACCGACTCTGCCGGGATGCTCAACGGCACCAGCGATCTGAATGAAAAACTGCGCCAGCGTCTGGAGCAGGCGGAAGGGGAACGCGCCCGCGCCCGTGAGCAGCTTCGACAGCATCAGACTCAGCTGACCCAGTATTCTCAGGTGCTGGCGTCGTTGAAAAGTTCGTATGACGCCAAGCGCGACATGCTGAAAGAGCTACAGCAGGAGATGCAGGATATCGGCGTGCAGGCCGATGCCAGTGCTGAAGAACGCGCGCGTCTGCGCCGGGATGAACTCTACAGCGCACTGAGTAATAACCGTGCGCGCCGTAACCAGCTGGAAAAACAGATCACCTTCTGTGAAGCCGAGATGGATGCGCTGCAGAAAAAACTGCGCCGCGTTGAGCGTGAGTACCATCAGGGTCGTGAGCAGGTGGTCAATGCCAAGGCAGGCTGGGTAGCGGTACTAAGACTGGTGAAAGATAACGGCGTTGAACGCCGTCTGCACCGCCGTGAGCTGGCTTATCTGGGGGGCGATGAACTGCGCTCCATGTCGGATAAGGCGCTGGGTGCGCTGCGTCTGGCCGTGGCGGATAATGAGCATCTGCGCGATGTGCTGCGCCTGTCGGAAGATCCGAAACGTCCGGAGCGTAAGATCCAGTTCTTTATCGCCGTCTATCAGCATCTGCGTGAGCGTATTCGCCAGGATATTATTCGCACCGACGATCCGGTTGAAGCGATCGAACAGATGGAGATTGAACTGAACCGTCTGACCGAAGAGCTGACCGCCCGCGAGCAGATGCTGGCGATCAGTTCACGCAGCGTGTCGAACATTATTCGCAAAACGATCCTGCGCGAACTGAACCGCATTCGTCAACTGAACCAGGGACTTCAGGCGGTCAGCTTTGGCCAGGTTAACAGCGTGCGGCTGAACGTCAACGTCCGTGAAGCGCACTCAACGCTGCTGGATGTGCTTTCCGAAGAGCACGAACAGCACCAGGATCTGTTTAACAGCAATCGCCTGACCTTCTCAGAGGCGCTGGCGAAGCTGTACCAGCGCCTGAATCCGCAGATTGATATGGGGCAGCGTACGCCGCAGACCATCGGTGAAGAGCTACTGGACTACCGTAACTATCTTGAGATGGAAGTGGAAGTTAACCGTGGTTCCGACGGCTGGCTGCGTGCAGAGAGTGGGGCGCTTTCTACCGGTGAAGCAATCGGTACGGGGATGTCGATTCTGGTGATGGTGGTACAGAGCTGGGAAGAAGAGTCACGCCGACTTCGCGGTAAGGATATTTCGCCGTGCCGGCTGCTGTTCCTGGATGAAGCAGCGCGTCTGGATGCGAAATCGATCGCCACGCTGTTTGAGCTGTGTGACCGTCTGGAGATGCAGCTTATCATTGCGGCACCGGAAAATATCAGCCCGGAAAAAGGCACAACCTATAAGCTGGTGCGTAAAGTATTTAATAATACCGAGCACGTGCACGTCGTCGGGCTGCGCGGATTCTCCGCTGATATTCCGGCGAATTCAGGTGCAACGGAGAGCAGCACCGGGGCTGGCTGACGCAGAATTATTACCGGGTAGAAGTGGTAAAATCCCTGTTAGCGGATTACTCTCAATAACGGCATTTGCAACGTAAGAGGCAAATGCCGTTTTCTGTTTATATACTTAAAATAGATGTTCACTATCGCTCAGCATTAGTTGCTGACTTATACAGGGAGCAAGGATGTTGCTGCAGAAATCTTCTATCGCTAAGGCCATTGTTATCGGCTGTAGCCTGATGTTTGGGCTGGCATACGTGTCTCCCTCTTTGGCAGGAATCCCGCCTGTTTCTGCTCCGGTTAATCATCGTGTTACCGTGGCGCAGAGTCAGGCTGACATTACCGCAGCGATGTCGCGCTTCGGTTCCCCGTTTTATCTAAAAACGTTGGCTCCGCTCTATGCTAATCGCGGTATGCAGCCGATGTGGCAGGATCGTCAGGCAATCCAGCAGTTCCAACAGCAGCTTGCCGAAGTGGCCATTTCTGGCGTTCAGCCGCAGTTTACCCAGTGGGTTAAGATGCTGACCGATAAAAATATCAGCGGGCTGGCACGTGACGTGGTGCTTTCTGATGCGCTGCTGGGCTATTTGCAATTCACCTCAAGTGTTCCGAGCAAGGGGGAAGTCTGGCTGTACAGCAATGTGCCGTATAAAATGGAAACCCCTCCGCTGTCGGTGATCAATCAGTGGCAGAAATCGGTGACGCATGGCAGCCTGAACGGTTTTATTCTCTCGCTGGTTCCGCAGCATCCGCAGTATTCGCGCATGCACAATGCCCTGAAAACGCTGTTAACGGATAGCCGTCCCTGGCCGCAGTTGACCGACAGACAAACCCTTCGCCCGGGGCAAATCAGCAACGATGTGCCCGCGCTGCGAGATATTCTGCAGCGTACAGGGATGATGTCTCCAGAAAATGAGCCGCCTAAGCCTGCCGATGAGGTAGTCGGTGCCGTTGATGCACCAATGGTGCATGACGATGATAATGCGCAGCCGGATGTCACAGCAGGGCAGAACCAGGCCGTCAACAGCGCTGTTGTTAGTCCTTCCGCCACCACTACCACCGATGTGCAGCCAGAAACACCGAATAACATCGGTAACGTGCAGGGCACGGTGGTGCCGGTAAACAGTGATAATGTTTACACGCCCGACCTGGTAGATGGTCTGAAGCGCTTTCAGCGTTGGCAGGGACTGGAGGCGGATGGTTTAATCGGCCTGCGTACCCGCGAATGGCTGAATGTTTCGCCTCAGCTGCGCGCTTCACTGCTGGCGTTAAATATCCAGCGACTGCGGCTGCTGCCCGATGACATGCACAACGGCATCATGGTCAACATCCCTAACTATTCACTGGCCTATTATGTTAACGGTAATGAAATTCTGTCCTCGCGGGTTATCGTTGGGCGGCCGGATCGTAAAACGCCGTTGATGCGCAGCGCATTGAACAATGTGGTACTTAATCCACCGTGGAATGTGCCGACTACGCTGGTACGCAAGGACATTGTGCCAAAAGTGAAGCAGGACCCCAGCTATCTTTACAAGCACAATTATACGTTGCTGTCTGGGTGGAGCGGTGAGTCGGAAGTCATCGATCCTTCAATGATCAACTGGAGCATGGTGTCCGCTGATTCATTCCCATACCGTATCCGTCAGGCACCGGGACCGACCAACTCGCTCGGACGTTATAAATTCAATATGCCAAGTTCAGATGCGATCTATTTACACGATACGCCGAACCACGGTCTCTTCCAGCGAGATATCCGCGCGCTAAGTTCTGGTTGTGTACGTGTAAATCGCGCTTCCGATTTGGCGAATTTGTTATTGCAGGATGTCGGCTGGAACGATACGCGTATTTCCGGTGCGCTGAAGGAAGGTAATACCCGATTTGTTTCTATCCGCCAGCGTGTTCCCGTGAACCTTTACTATCTTACCGCGTGGGTTGCTGATGACGGACAACCACAGTTTCGTACAGATATTTACAATTATGACAGTACCGCTCGTTCAGGGGCTCAGATCCTGAAGCGCGCTGGTCAGTTATTGCTCTAGCGGTTGATTATTCAGCAGTTCTGTGGCGGACAGCAAAACCGTCGCCGACCGGCGCAGCGGGAGTGTATAGCTTCTCTGCGCCGGTTTACATTTTGTCGGGTTGACGGGGGTTTGTTACATCGGTAAGGTTTTGGGCAGTGTTGTAAAAGCACGTTTCCAACTACTTTTCCAGGTAATACTGATTAATGGACAAATTCGACTCTAACCGCCGTAAATTGTTGGCGTTAGGGGGGGCTGCGCTTGGCGTTGCTCTCTTTCCGACACAGGCATTTGCTTCGCTTTCCACCTCCCGTCCTCGGGTATTGACGCTAAGCAATCTGAATACCGGTGAAAGCCTGAAAACGGAATTTTTTAATGGTAAAAAATATGACAAGGACGAATTAGCGCGTCTGAATCATTTTTTCCGCGATTACCGGGCGAACAAAATAAAGACTATCGATCCACATCTCTTTGATCAGCTCTTCCGTTTACAGACCATGCTGGATACTCGTAAACCTGTACAGCTGATTTCAGGCTATCGTTCACTCGCGACAAATAACTCCCTGCGATCCCATAGCCGTGGCGTGGCTAAACACAGCTACCATACCCTCGGCCAGGCGATGGATTTCCATATTGACGGCATTGCTCTCAGCAATGTGCGCAAAGCTGCTCTCGCTCTGCGAGCGGGTGGTGTAGGATACTATCCGAGTAGTAACTTTGTGCATATTGATACCGGTCCTGTAAGGCACTGGTAAAATGGAACGCCGGCCTTTTGTCGTTGCCGGCAGTGGAGCGTTATGAACTATCATATTATTCCCGTTACGGCTTTCTCGCAGAACTGTTCGGTGATTTGGTGCCCGGAAACCCGGGAAGCCGCTCTGGTCGATCCGGGTGGTGATGCGGACAAGATCAAACAAGAAATTGCCGCTCTGAATGTGGAACTGAAGCAGATTCTGTTGACCCACGGGCATCTCGATCACGTCGGGGCCGCCGCCGAGTTAGCAGAACACTACGGTGTTAAGATTGTCGGACCTCATAAAGCTGACCTGTTCTGGCTGGAAGGATTACCGACTCAGAGTCAGATGTTTGGCTTTGGTTACTGTGCACCCCTGACGCCAGATCGCTGGCTGGAAGAGGGCGAAACGGTGGCTGTAGGTAACGTTACGCTGGAAGTCCTGCTTTGCCCGGGGCATACCCCAGGCCACATCGTGTTTTTTGACCGGGTTGGTCGGCTGCTGGTTTCTGGCGACGTCATTTTCAACGGTGGCGTAGGGCGGTCTGATTTCCCACAGGGCAACCACAGCGATTTGATCGCTTCTATCCATACGAAACTGTTACCACTGGGAGATGACGTGACGTTCATTCCCGGTCACGGCCCAATCTCAACGCTTGGGCGGGAAAGAATCAGCAATCCTTTCCTGCAATAAATAAAAAAGCCTGCAAACGCAGGCTTTATTATTTCGTCCGTAGCGAATTACAGTACGGCGACGATTGCTTCACACAGCGCTGACATATTATCAGGTGTCATACCCGCCACGTTAACGCGGCCGGAATTAACCGCATAGACACCAAACTCATCACGCAGGCGTACGACCTGGTCTTTTGTCAGGCCGCTGAATGAGAACATACCGTTCTGGCTGATGATAAAGCTGAAATCACCCTTCGCGCCTTTTTCCTGCAGCGTATTAACAAATAGCTGACGCATACGCTGGATGCGCTGGCGCATATCGGCCAGTTCCTGCTCCCATAGCGCGCGAAGAGCCGTGTTACTGAGGATAGTCGCGACGACAGCTGCACCGTGAGACGGTGGGTTAGAGTAGTTAGCACGAATTGTCGCTTTAACCTGGCTAAATGCGGTATCTGCAACGGCTGCTTCAGCGGCCACCAGCGTAAATGCGCCTACGCGCTCGTTATACAGGCCAAAGTTCTTCGAATAGGAACTGCAAACAATCAGCTCCTGGTGGCTGACGGCAAAGATGCGCAGGCCTTCTGCGTCTTCTTCAAGGCCACGTGCGAAGCCCTGATAGGCGAAGTCGAACAGCGGTAGCCATCCTTTAGCCAGCGATAGTTTTGCCAGTGCTTGCCACTGTTCTGCCGTTGGGTCGATGCCGGTCGGGTTATGGCAGCAGCCGTGGAACAGAACCACGTCTCCGGCCTGCGCGGCGTCCAGGCTGCTGACCAGTGCATCAAAATCGAGAGCATGATTAGCGGCATCGTAATACGCGTATTCACAGACTTCCAGCCCGGCAGCGGCAAACACGTTCTTATGGTTCGGCCAGCTAGGATTGCTCACCCAGACGCGTTTAGCGCTGGTCTGGTTAGCAATAAAGTCCGCAGCAATACGCAGCGCACCGGTACCACCTGGCGTTTGTGCCGTGCGCGCACGTTTAGCGCTGATGATGGCGCTGTCGGCTGAAAACAGAAGTTCCTGCGTGCAGCGAGCAAAGTCAGCAATACCGTCAATGCTAAGGTAATTTTTGGTTGTTTCGTTTTCCAGCAGATACTGCTCAGCTTTTTTTACGCTGGCCAGCACCGGCGTTTTGCCGGTTTCATCTTTATACACCCCGATACCGAGGTTGATCTTATTTGGGCGATCGTCAGCACGAAACAGGTCGGCTAAACCAAGAATGGGATCGGCGGGTGCAGCTGCAATACGTTCAAACATAATTGAAGTCCGTTAGCTTAATCTAAAGCGAAGTGAGCAATCAGGTTACCGTCAGAAAGCTGAAATTGCCAACCGTTTGCGCTAAAAAAGCCGGGTAAAGATCAAGCTTCATTAAAAGAAAACTTTGACGATGGTCATGCAGGTAGCGGCAATGGCGACGGCGGTAGCAATTATCCAGCGAGTCTGGTTAGTTATCTCTCGGTGCATACTGCCAATCTCTTTGTGCATGCCGCCCATTTCTTTATGGATGCCCACCAGGCTCTGATGCATTTCCGTTCTCAGCTCCGCCAAATCAGTTTTGGTGGCAAATGTTTCTGAGCGCGCCATCAGGCAGGCGAGGTCGATTTTAATTTGGCCGGTGTCTTTTTCAAGCTGTTCAATACGATTGATCATGATGTCCATACTCTCTTCCTTATGCAGGTCCTTGCCTGAGAATGAGTGTACGGCAGCTGTTGGAAATATCACCCTTTATATCTAGACGAGCGTGGATTTATCACCGGGCTGGGAAGGGGATCGCAGAGTCTGTGTAATGGGCTGTAAATTGGCAGAACGGGGATAATGGAAAAACAAAAACGGGGCCGAAGCCCCGTTTGTTGCAAATTGCGCGGTGGGATATCCCACCGGCAAAAGGCAATTAGAACTGGTACTGCAGGCCAACACCAACAACGTCGTCGGTAGAGCGACCGGCTGCACGGGTGTAATCAGTGTCATCCAGCAGGTTGATTTTGTAGTCAACGTAGGTAGACATGTTTTTGTTGAAGTAGTAGTAGGTACCCACTTCGATGTATTTAACCAGGTCAGCATCGCCGCCGCCGAAGGTAGAACCGTTACCGCTGAAGCCGTCCAGTTCCTTACCTTTAGACTGCAGGTAAGCGATGGATGGGCGCAGACCGAAGTCGAACTGGTACTGTGCAACCACTTCGAAGTTGGTTGTTTTGTTAGCAGCTACGCCGGTGTTGCCGTAGTTGGTGGTGTTACGGGATTCACCGTAGAACGCCGCCAGGTATACGTTGTTCGCGTCATATTTCAGACCCAGACCGTATGCATCCGCTTTGTCGCCGGTGCCGTCTGCTTTCTGATCAACGGTACGGTTAGCAGAGAAGTAAGAACCTACTGCGCTGATGCCCATGCCGGTGTCATAGGCTACAGAAGTACCCCAGCCGTCGCCGTTCTGAAGTTGAACTTCACGGCCTTCGTTTTTGCCCTGGTACTGTACAGCGAAGCTCAGGCCGTCAACCAGACCGAAGAAGTTGCTGTTACGGTAAGTAGCAACACCTGAAGAACGACCGATCAGGAAGTTGTCGTTGTCCTGGTACAGGGTGTCATCGCCGAACACTGGCAGCTGGTCAGTGTAAGACATTGCGTCGTAGATCACGCCGTAGTTACGACCGTAGTCGAATGAACCCGCGTCGCCGAATTTCAGACCAGCAAAGCCCAGACGGGTTTTGTTACCGTCTTGAACGTCAGCGCCGCCTTCAGTGTGGTTAGCCTGGACGTTGTATTCCCACTGGCCGTAACCGGTCAGCTGGTCATTGATCTGAGTTTCGCCTTTAAAACCGAAACGCACATAAGTTGCATCGCCGTCGTCGCCAGCGTTGTCAGAGAAAGTGTGACGCGCATCAACTTTACCGTACAGATCCAGTTTGTTGCCGTCTTTGTTGTAGATTTCTGCTGCGTTGGCTGCACCAGCTGCTAACAGAGCTGGGATTACCACTGCAAGAATGTTGCGCTTCATCATTTTTATTACCCTCATTGGAGTTATTTGGACACCTGCCACTGCCGTCAATAATTCGTTACAGAACTATGATGAGAGTTTGGTGTCTTCCTGTGTCTGCACGCATCTTTCCATTCGTAGCGCGGTTAATCTAGTTGGAAAATGCTACTAATATCCTATTCTAGTTACAATAAGAAAATGTGTGTAACAAGATGTAAAAAACAGGGAACTTTGTGAGTCAACTCAAAATTTACAAAAATAAAAAAAGGCCAGCGTGGCTGGCCTTTGTATATATATGAATTTCTTATATTTAATTCTGAAATCAGAAAGAAGCGTTCCGCGGCGTACGTGGGAATGCGATAACATCCCTTACATTTTGTACCCCGGTGACATAGGCGATTAATCGTTCGAAACCTAAACCGAACCCTGAGTGAGGAACGGTACCGTAACGACGAAGATCGCGATACCACCAGTAATCTTCTTTATTCAGCCCCATTTCTGCCAGACGTGCATCAAGAACGTCTAAACGTTCTTCACGCTGGGAACCTCCGATGATTTCACCAATTCCCGGAGCCAGAACGTCCATCGCCGCAACGGTTTTACCGTCATCGTTCAGGCGCATATAGAACGCTTTGATGTCTTTCGGATAGTTTTTCACTACGACCGGGGCTTTGAAATGCTTCTCGGCCAGGTAACGTTCGTGCTCAGAGGAGAGATCGATACCCCATGAAACCGGATTCTCAAAGGCCTGGCCGGATGCCAGCAGGATCTCTACCGCTTCGGTGTAATCGACCTGGGCAAAGTCGGTGGTAACAAACCGCTCCAGGCGAGTGATGGCATCTTTATCTACGCGCTCGGCGAAGAAGGCCATATCATCGGCACGTTCTTCCAATACGGCTTTAAAGACGTATTTCAGCATCGCTTCGGCCAGCGCGGCGTTATCTTCCAGATCGGCAAAGGCGATTTCAGGCTCCAGCATCCAAAACTCAGCCAGGTGACGGCTGGTGTTAGAGTTCTCGGCGCGGAAGGTTGGGCCGAAGGTGTAAATTTTAGAGATTGCGCTGGCGTAGGTTTCACCGTTCAGCTGGCCAGATACGGTCAGGAACGACTCTCTGCCGAAGAAATCTTCTTCGTAGTTGACCTTGCCTTCCGGCGTGCGCGGCAGGTTTTCCAGATCCAGCGTGGATACGCGGAACATCTCACCGGCACCTTCGGTATCGGAAGCGGTGATCAGTGGAGTAGATACCCAGAAGAACCCCTGCTCGTCAAAGAAGCGATGCAGCGCCTGGGCCAGCGTATGGCGCACGCGGGCAACCGCGCCAATCAGGTTGGTACGCGGGCGCAGGTGAGCCACTTCTCGCAGATATTCAATGCTGTGGCGCTTAGCCGCCATCGGATAAGTATCCGGATCGTCAACCCAGCCAACCACTTCTACGTGGGTCGCCTGAATCTCAAAGCTCTGTCCTTCGCCCGGAGATTCCACCACTTTGCCGGTAACAATCACTGAACAGCCGGTGGTCAGACGCAGTACTTCATCCTGATAATTATTCAGAGAATTATTGACCACAGCCTGAACGGGATTAAAGCAGGAGCCGTCATAAACGGCGATAAAGGAAATACCGGCTTTTGAATCTCTTCGGGTACGCACCCAGCCACGTACGGTGACTTCGCTGTCAACCGCAACCCGGCCGTGCAGTACATCCGCTACAGGCACAACGCTCATATAAGTCTCTCACTATTGATCTGAATAGGAATGGTTACCCCAAATTTTGGGTCTTGCTATGTTACTTGCCGGGCGAGGAGAAACAAGAGGAATTCAATGAATGTGGGGAGATTTATTCAGTATTGGCGGAGTTGCGGGCCAGAAAGCATCTGGCCCTGATGGAAGTCCTAACTGGCTTTCTTCACCAGCGGCAGATCGAAAGCTTTACGCAGTGCGCGAACGAAGGCCTGATCCTGGCAAATCGTTTTGCCGGGGCTGTCGGAAAGCTTGGCTACCGGTTTGCCGTTACACTCGACCAGTTTAATGACGATGTTTAGCGGTTTAACCTGAGGAATATCGCAGGTCAGGCGTGTGCCAATACCGAACGCCACGTTAATACGCTGGCCGAAATAGCGGTAAAGCGCCACGGCGCTGTCGAGATCCAGATTATCGGAGAACACCAGTGTTTTGCTGAGCGGGTCGATTCCCAACTGCTGATAATGGGCAATCGCTTTTTCTCCCCACTCCTGGGGTTCACCGGAATCATGGCGCAACCCCTGATAGGCGCTGGCAAAGTTGCGGCCAAAATCGCGCAGGAAGGCATCCATCGTAATGCAGTCGGTGAGGGCGATACCCAACTGATCGGGGTACTCTTCCAGCCAGGCCTGCAGTGCTGCGCGCTGACTGTTCGCCAGTACCGGGCTGATTTGCTGATGTGCCTGGAACCATTCATGGGCCTGCGTGCCCATTGGCGCGATATCCAGCCGACGGGCAATCTCATAATTGCTCGAACCTACCAGCCAAGGGAAATCCTGCTTCAGCGTGCTGACAATCGCCAGATGCACATCCCACGAGAAGCGGCGGCGTGTGCCAAAGTCCATCAAACGGAAGCGCGACATATCCAGATCGGCGGTCAAATCGGCGAACTGGTCGAGCTTGCTTTTGAGCTTATCGACGGCCATTTCAGCCGTCACCAGCGGAGAGCGGTGGCGATGCACGACTTCACTGATCAACGCAAGTAGTGGGACTTCCCACATAATTACTTCACGCCACGGGCCGCTGATACGGATATCCAGCTTGCCCAGATTATTGCGTACCTGAACCTGTTGCGGATCGTATCGGAATTCCCTTAGCCAGGCGAGATAGTCAGCGGTAAAGAAAGGCAGGCCGGAGAGATAGGTGAACTCTTGATCGTTCAACGCCAGCGTAGCCATCATCTTTATCTGCTGCACGATTTCATCGGCATACAGGCCCAGCATATCGTCACCACGGCAGCGAAATTCAGCTGCAACCGTAACGTCATGATACCGGTGAAAAACCGCCTGCTGCATATGAAGTTTGTAGGCGTCGGTGTCCAGAAGCGTAGTCAAAATCGGGGAAGCGTGTCGTGTCATGGTGCGTTTCAGCATCCTCTGGCGAAGAGCGTTATCCCTGGTTCAAATGGAAAAAAGTCGCAGGAGTATAACCCGAATACTCATTTATTGAACCCGATCACAGCACAATTCAGACGGGCTGGTCGAGGACATTATGTGCTCATGTTAACAGTATGTATCATTTTCCATCAATCCCGCGTTTCGTGTGGAATCAACGTGGCAACCGTGCGATAACAGGAATAAACTTGAAATGTTAAATTAATTATCGACGTGAGAAGGACTTATGACGCAACTGCCGCAAGCTAAGAACCGCCATGATTATCGTGCACCCGACTACACGATTACCGATATCGATCTGACGTTCGATCTTAATGCCAGTACTACCAGGGTGACCGCCGTTAGTCAGATTAAGCGACTGGCGCACTCTGACGCTGAGCTGCGTCTGGACGGCGAAGATCTGTCGCTGGTGTCGATTGCCGTCGATGAACAGCCCTGGGAGCATTATCGGCTGGAAGAGGGGGCGTTAATTATCAGCCACCTGCCTGACGCGTTTACGCTGAAAATTGTTAATGAGATCCACCCGGATAAAAACACCGCACTTGAGGGATTGTACAAATCCGGCGAGGCCCTGTGTACCCAGTGTGAAGCGGAAGGTTTCCGTCATATAACCTGGTATCTTGACCGCCCGGACGTACTGGCCCGCTTCACGACAACCATTATTGCCGAGCAGGCGTTGTATCCTTATTTACTGTCGAACGGCAACCGAATTGATGGCGGCGAACTTGAAGGTGGCCGTCACTGGACCAAATGGCAGGACCCGTTCCCGAAACCCTGCTACCTGTTTGCGCTGGTTGCCGGTGATTTTGACGTGCTGCGTGACAGTTTCCACACCCGCTCCGGCCGCGATGTGGCGCTGGAGATCTTTGTCGATCGCGGCAACCTTGACCGCGCCGACTGGGCGATGACCTCGCTGAAAAACAGCATGAAGTGGGATGAAGAGCGCTTCGGTCTGGAATATGACCTGGATATCTTTATGATCGTGGCCGTTGATTTCTTCAACATGGGCGCCATGGAAAATAAAGGCCTGAACGTCTTTAACTCTAAATACGTACTGGCGAAGGCGGAAACCGCGACCGATAAAGATTATCTCGGTATTGAGGCGGTGATCGGCCACGAATATTTCCATAACTGGACCGGAAACCGCGTGACCTGCCGCGACTGGTTCCAGCTCAGCCTGAAAGAGGGGCTGACCGTGTTCCGCGATCAGGAGTTCAGTTCGGATCTGGGCTCCCGCCCGGTTAACCGTATTGACAACGTGCGCGTGATGCGCGGCGCGCAGTTTGCGGAAGATGCCAGCCCGATGGCGCATCCGATTCGCCCGGAGCAGGTGATCGAGATGAACAACTTCTACACGCTGACGGTGTATGAAAAAGGTTCGGAAGTGATCCGCATGATGCACACGCTGCTGGGCGAAGCGGGCTTCCAGAAAGGCATGCAGCTCTATTTCGAACGTCATGACGGCAGTGCGGCAACCTGTGATGACTTTGTGCAGGCGATGGAAGACGCATCGAATGTCGATCTGTCGCAGTTCCGCCGCTGGTACAGCCAGTCGGGTACACCGGTACTGAGCGTGCGCGATGACTATAACCCTGAGCTTGAGCAATATACGCTGCACGTCACCCAGATGACACCGCCGACCGCCGATCGTCAGGAGAAACTGCCGCTGCATATTCCGCTGGATATTGAGCTGTACGACAGCAAAGGTCAGGTAATTCCGCTGCAGCACAATGGCCACCCTGTACATAACGTGCTGAACGTTACCGAAAGCTTCCAGACGTTTGTTTTTGATGGCGTTCCAGTCCAGCCTGTACCTTCGCTGCTGCGTGAGTTCTCCGCACCGGTCAAACTGGATTACAACTGGAGCGACGCGCAGCTCACCTTCCTGATGCGCCACGCGCGTAACGATTTTTCGCGCTGGGATGCTGCGCAGAGTCTGATGGTGAATCATATCCGGCTGAACGTTGCCCGCTATCAGCAAGGGCAGCTGCTTTCTCTGCCGCTGCACGTGGCGGATGCCTTCCGCGCAGTGCTGTTAGAAGAGAACAGCGATCCGGCGCTGATGGCGTTAATCCTGACGCTGCCGAGTGAAAATGAAATTGCCGAGCTGTTCGATACCATCGATCCACAGGCAATCGCGGCGGTACGCGAAGCGCTGGTACGCACGCTGGCTGAGGAACTGACGGATGAGCTGCTGGCAGTATATCGGGCGAATCAAACCGCTGAATATCGTATTGAACATGCGGATATCGGCCAGCGTGCGCTGAAAAATGTCTGCCTGAGCTATCTGGCGTTCGGTGATGCGGCGGCGGCGGATAAACTGGTCAGCGATCAGTATCACCATGCTAACAATATGACCGACAGTATCGCTGCGCTGGCCGCGTCTGTCGCAGCACAGCTGCCGTGTCGTACTGAGCTGCTGGCGGCGTTTGATGAGCGCTGGCATCATGACGGACTGGTGATGGACAAATGGTTTGCCCTGCAGGCAACCAGCCCGGCTGAGGATGTGCTGACCCAGGTCAGAGCATTGCTGAATCACCGTTCGTTCACTCTCGGTAACCCGAACCGCGTTCGCTCGCTGGTCGGGGCGTTTGCCGCAGCCAATCCGTCGGCGTTCCATGCGCAGGACGGCAGCGGCTATCAGTTCCTGGTTGAAATGCTGACCGATTTGAATACCCGCAATCCGCAGATTGCGGCACGGCTGATCGAACCGCTGATTCGTCTGAAGCGTTACGATGCCTCCCGCCAGGCGTTGATGCGTAAAGCGCTGGAGCAGTTGAAGGGGCTGGATAAACTTTCTGGCGACCTGTTCGAGAAAATCGAGAAAGCGCTGAACGCCTGAATTTGGTGCCAGCGTTAAGCAAAGGGGGCGATTACATCGCCCCCTTTATTTTTAGCGCTGTGCGTAGCGCGGTTCAGCGGGAGCTGCCGGGCGCTTCAGCACGCGATCGAGGACTTCGGCTTCCAGCTCGGCCAGCCGTACGGAGCCTTTCCGTCGCGGGCGCGGCAGGTCAATACTCAGATCGAGGCCAATATTTCCCTCCTCTATTAACAGCACGCGGTCTGCCATCGCCACCGCTTAGCTGACGTCGTGCGTCACCAGCAGCACGGTAAAATGATGCTGCTGCCACAGCGATTCAATCAGGTCCTGCATTTCAATCCGCGTTAAGGCATCCAGCGCACCGAGTGGCTCATCCAGTAACAGCAGTCCTGGACGATGAATCAGCGCTCTGGCCAGTGCCACACGCTGTTTCTGACCGCCCGAGAGGGCCGCGGGCCATTCTCCGGCGCGATCGGCCAGCCCGACGGCGGCAAGTGCCTCCAGCGCATTTTGCTTCCAGTCACGCCCTTTTAGTCCCAGGCCGACGTTATCAATGACGCTTTTCCACGGCAGTAATCGGGCATCCTGAAACATTAGCCGGATATCTTCGCGCGCCTCGTTGAGCGGTGCGCTGCCGGCGAGAAGTTCGCCGCTGCTGGCTTTCTCCAACCCGGCCAGCAGCCGTAACAGGGTACTTTTACCGCAGCCGCTGCGACCGACCACTGCCACAAATTGTCCTGAGGGAATATGCAGATCGATGCTGTTCAGTACGGTGCGGCCATTGTACTGTTTGCTGACACCGTTAATGTTTAACGGTGTCCCTGCGTTCAAACGCGCCGGAGCAGAACTTAGCTCGCTCATGCATTCTCCTCTTTTAGTTGATATGCCGGATGCCAGCGCAGCCAGACGCGCTCCAGTAGCTGGGCGCTGACATCAGCCAGTTTCCCCAGCAGGGCGTAAAGAACGATCGCCACCACGACCACATCGGTTTGTAAAAATTCGCGGGCGTTCATCGCCAGATAGCCGATACCTGAATTGGCGGAAATTGTTTCAGCGACAATCAGCGTCAGCCACATCAGACCAAGAGCGAAGCGTACGCCAACCATAATTGAGGGCAGCGCACCCGGCAGCACGACCTGGATAAACAGGCTCCAGCCAGAGAGTCCATAGCTGCGCGCCATTTCCACCAGGCCGCGATCGACATTACGGATGCCGTGATAGGTATTCAGATAGATGGGGAACAGGGTGCCGAGGGCGACCAGAAAGATCTTGGCGGATTCATCAATGCCAAACCACAGTATTACCAGCGGTATTAGCGCCAGGTGAGGGACATTGCGCAGCATCTGTACGGAAGTGTCCAGCAGGCGCTCGCCCAGGCGTGACATGCCGGTTATCAGGCCCAGCAGCAGACCAATTGAACCACCTATGCCAAAGCCCAGCAGGGCGCGCCAGCCGCTGATAGCCAGATGCTGCCACAGTTCCCCGCTGGCGGAAAGTCGCCAGAAAGTGACAAGCACCGACTCGGGGGACGGCAGAATACGTGTGGAAAGCCAGCCGGTTTGAGATGCCAGCTGCCAGACAACGACCAGCAGTACCGGTAGCGCCCACGGCAACAGGGCATTGGTGATATGTTTAGTTGCTTTACTCATGCCTACCTCTGAACCCTCTCGGCGGGTATTGCTGTAAAACCAAAACGTCCGCACATCAGCACGGCGGGGCGTTGTTAGCTTTGAGAAACTTTCTGCGGCGCGAAATCATGCGCAACGTGCTCACCGTGGGCATTGATTTTCGCAGGCTGCGGTACCTCCGGGATCGCCAGATCGAGATGCGGGAACAGCAGTTCACCCACACGATAGGCCTCTTCCAGATGCGGATAACCGGAAAGAATAAAGGTTTCAATGCCGAGGTTAGCGTACTCCTGCATTCTTGCGGCTACCGTCGGGCCATCACCGACCAGGGCCGTACCGGCACCGCCGCGCACCAGACCGACTCCGGCCCACAGATTCGGCGCGATCTCCAGTTTGTCCCGCTTGCCGCCGTGCAGAGCGGCCATCCGCTGCTGGCCGACGGAGTCGGTGCGAGCCAGTGCGGCCTGGGCTTTGGCAATGGTGGCATCATCAAGATGGGAGATCAGTCGGTCGGCGGCCTGCCAGGCTTCCTCATTGGTTTCGCGGACGATCACGTGGAGGCGGATACCAAAGCGTACTTTACGACCCAGTGCGGCGGCTTTTGCCTGTACCTGAGCAATTTTTTCTTTTACCTGTGCAGGAGGTTCGCCCCATGTCAGATAGACATCGACCTGTTCCGCCGCCAGATCCTGAGCGACCTCGGATGAGCCGCCGAACCACAGCGGTGGCCTTGGCTGTTGTACCGGTTTAAACATCAGCCGTGCGCCGCGCACATTGACATGCTTACCTTCATAATCAACGGTTTCGCCTTCCAGCACCCGGCGCCAGACGCGGGTAAATTCTGCTGACTCAGCATAGCGTTCGCGGTGGTCGAGGAACACGCCGTCACCCGCCAGTTCTTCCGCATCCCCACCAGTCACCAGGTTAAACAGGGCGCGGCCGTTGGAAAGACGATCGAGCGTCGCGGCCTGGCGAGCCGCATGGGTCGGTGATGTGACGCCCGGACGAAGAGCAACCAAAAAGCGCAGACGCTGTGTCACCGGAATCAGCGAAGCAGCAACCAGCCAGGCGTCCTCACACGATCGCCCTGTCGGGATTAGCACACCGCCAAATCCCAGGCGGTCTGTTGCCTGGGCAATTTGTTGCAGATAGGTGTAATCCACCGGGCGGGCACCCTGGTTGGTACCCAGATAATGACCATCACCGTGAGTGGGAAGGAACCAGAAGACGGACAGGCTCATCGTTTTACTCCTTAATTCAGGGGCGTGGCTGCGCCAGCAGAAAACAGAAACGGGTTAAACGGCTGCGGCCAGCGGTTGATGGCGGCGGGCCAGCGCATGCCAGAAGGTATCTACCGATTCCTCAAGGCGTGCAGCCAGTCCAGCGGATAATTCAGGCTGACGGTCGTAGTGGGCGATCTGGCTGTCGTCGGCAAATACGCCGTGGAGTACTTCCTGTGCTTTCAGGGCGTTAAGCACCGGCTTCAGCGCATAATCGACCGCCAGCAGGTGGGCAACGGTGCCGCCGGTGGCCAGCGGCAGAACCACCTTATGTTCCAGCGCGCGTTCCGGCAGTAAATCGAGCAGGGTTTTCAGCGCACCGGCAAAAGACGCTTTATAGACCGGCGTTGAAACGATCAGTCCGTCGGCTTTTTCCAGATCCTCCTTAAAGGCCAGCAGGGCAGGGGAGTCAAAGCGCGCGTAAAGCAGATCTTCAGGATGGAAGTTATGCAGATTCCACGGAGTCACCTCAACGCCGCGCTGTTCAAGGGCATGCTGGCACACCGTCAACAGTGCGGTGGAGCGAGAGGGAAAGCGGGGGCTTCCCGCCAGAGTAATAACGCGCATAACCACTCCTTATAGCTAAAAGTTATTAATTAAACACATTCAAGAACTGATTGGCTTATCCTGACAGAGCAGGAAGAGGGGCTTAAATGATTTATCCGGCATTTTTTTGCCATTTTTTTCATATAGCGGCTGGCGGTGTTGACGGTGTCGCTAACATGACGCACTTTTTTTTAGCTTTTACGCCACGACGTTTCCATTTAGTGGCTGAATACCGGATAATACGACCCCGATTTTCTATCGGGACCTCAGGAGTGACCATGTACTATCCCCTCGTTCGTAAGGCGCTGTTCCAGCTCGATCCTGAGCGCGCGCATGAACTGACTTTGCAGCAGCTGACGCGCCTTTCCGGCACCCCCTTCACCGCCCTGATCCGCCAGTCATTACCGTTTAAACCGGTTAATTGCATGGGGCTGACGTTTAAAAATCCGCTGGGGCTGGCTGCCGGGCTGGATAAAAACGGTGAATGCATTGATGCCTTTGGCGCAATGGGGTTTGGTTTTATTGAAATTGGTACGGTCACCCCGCGTCCGCAGCCGGGTAATGATAAGCCTCGCATGTTCCGCGTTGTAGAAGCGCAGGGCATCATTAATCGCATGGGATTTAATAATCTTGGCGTTGACCATCTGGTAGAGAACGTTAAGAAAGCCCACTATGACGGCATTCTCGGCATTAATATCGGTAAGAATAAAGACACGCCGGTTGAGCAGGGAAAAGAAGATTATTTAACCTGCATGGATAAAATTTATCCGTACGCGGGCTATATCGCCATCAACATTTCCTCGCCGAACACACCGGGCCTTCGCAGTCTGCAATACGGTGAAGCGCTGGATGATTTGCTGCAGGCGATTAAAACCCGGCAGGGTGAACTTCAACAGCTTCATCATAAATATGTTCCTGTCGCGGTGAAGATCGCGCCCGATCTTTCTGAAGAAGAATTGATCCAGGTTGCCGATAGTTTGCAGCGACACAATATTGATGGCGTTATTGCGACCAATACGACCCTCGATCGTTCTTTGATTAAAGGGTTAAAACATTGTGATGAAGCCGGTGGGCTGAGTGGCCGTCCCGTACAGCTGCGCAGTACGGAAATTATTCGTCGACTCTCAGCTGAGCTGAAGGGCAGCATGCCAATTATTGGCGTGGGCGGTATTGATTCCCTGGTTTCAGCGCGTGAAAAAATGGAAGCGGGAGCTTCACTGGTACAAATATATTCCGGCTTTATTTACAAAGGTCCGCCACTAATAAAAGAAATTGTGACCCATATTTGAGTAAAAAATGCCAGGGGCTTTATTTTCGCCTCTGGCTCGTTTATATTTTGTTCTGTTAGATCGCTATTAAGTCATTTTGGCGTGTTGCTGTAAGTTAAAAAACAGCCGTTTTTTTCCCGGACCATGAATATTTTTCCGGACATCTGTAACCCTTATTACTACAGGACTCATCATGAGGATAAAACCGGACGATAGCTGGCGTTGGTTTTTCGACGCAGAACAAGACCGTATGATGCTGGACCTGGCTCGTGAACAGCCATTTCGCTCACGTTTTCCCCGCAAGATGCTCACGCCGGATGCCTTTGATGTTTCAGGCTTTTGTGTCGATGACGCTGCACTATTTTTCACCTTTGCTGAGCGATGCCGCCAGGCAGAGCTGGATTCTGAACAGCACGCTGAATTGGTGCTGAACGTGCTGGTGGCGACCCGTTTCCTCAAGCCGCTGATGCCGAAGAGCTGGCATTTTGTGACTCAGACGCACGGTGGCTTCCGTCCTGAGGAAGGCGATCTGGTTTGCGTTACCGTTAGCGATAGCGGTGAGCAGGCGACAATGATCGTCGTTGAATCGGGTGAGAACGCGGCGCTTTGCCTGCTGGCTCAGCCGGAGCTCATTCTGGCCGGCCGCAGTATGATGCTGGGTGATGCGATAAAAATTATGCACGATCGTCTTACGCCTCAGGTTAAACCTGATGCGCTGCGGTTTGCTCGCGCGGTGTAACTCACCGCGCAAGATCCTTAGCGTAGAATCAGATCCCCTGACGGGATACAGCTGCAGCTGAGTATAGTTCCATCCTTCCGTATTGCTCCTTTTTTCAATGCGCTGACCTCACCACTGACCAGAGTGACTTTGCAACTGCCGCAGATCCCTGCCCGGCAGGAGTAGGGAATACGAATCCCCTGCATTTCCAATTGCTCCAGCAGCACCTGCTGATTGTTGCCGCTGAACGCCTGACCGTTCCAATTCAGGGTCACCTCACCGGGCGGTTGTGTATCGACGGTCAGCGTTTCGGTAACTTCACCGCTGCCGTAGGCGCGGGCAGGCTGGCGTTTAATCACCTCAAGCCTGTCGCCACTCCGGATGACGCCGCTGCTGCGGGCGACCAGATTCATTCCGAAGTCGATATCTCCGCTGCCGTCCTGCGCGCTGCGAAAACGCTGGAGCGTGGACAGCGGTTCACCGCTGGGATGTTTGCGGCCACGCTGTGGGCTGATGGTGGTGAACACGCAGCGGCTGCAGGGTTTGGGCAGATCGAAAAGCACATCGCCGATCTTCACCGTTGACCAGCCGTCTTCGGCCCAGGCGTCCGCACCGGTAATCACCAGGTTTGGGCGGAACTGTTCCATCCTCACGCCTGCCGGGCAGCGCTGTTGTAAATCAAACAGTGAGGCTTCATTAACCAACAGATAGGGGAAACCATCGGCGAATCCGAGAGGAACCTGATCAAAATGTTTTACCCGGCGGGTCATGCGGGGGCCAACCCAACGTAGCTGAAGTGGTCGGGGGAAAAAGCTGCTCAGCCACTGGTTGATATTGTCTGGGGCAATCAGGGCGCTGAAGTGGCTTCCCCAGACTTCAGTGGGCTCACTGTCGGGGAGAAAATCCTCAAACAGCACCGTTGCGCTACTGCCATCGGGTGCGCTGAGCTGTAAACCACCCATAATTAAAGCCGGAGTGAACAACACCATTTCGGGATACTGGCGCGCGGTAATAAAGGTGCCATCAGGTTCGGTAAGCATAAAGATGCGATCGAAGGCAAGGCCGCTCTCTAAAGCCTGAGCATGCGAAACCTGCATGCCGCGCATGGATTTTACCGGGTGAATAAATAACCGTGACAGTGTGATCATGGTGCTGACTCCTTGTGCAGCCGGTATATGCCCCCTGTTAAGCCAGGGTTTCTGCAGCAAAAGAAGCTAACTTTATGACATGACGCCATGATTAGCTATAATGCGCAGCAATTTTCTGATGACGATAAGTGACACTATGAATTCTCTGTTTGCCAGTACGGCGCGTGGGCTCGAAGAGCTGTTAAAAAGTGAACTGGAAGCCCTTGGCGCGCAAAGCTGCCAGGTCGTCCAGGGCGGCGTACATTATCAGGGTGACGATCGTCTGATGTACCAAAGTCTGATGTGGAGTCGTCTGGCCTCGCGTATTCTGCTGCCGCTGACAGAATGCGGTGTTTACAGCGATCTGGACCTCTACCTCGGCGTGCAGGCTATTGACTGGCCGGCAATGTTCGGCAGCGATAAAACTTTCGCCGTGCATTTTAGCGGTCTGAACGAGGTTATCCGCAACAGTCAGTATGGTGCGCTGAAGGTCAAAGACGCCATTGTTGACAGCTTTACCCGTAAAGGGCTGGCGCGTCCGGATGTCGATCGCGAACTGCCGGATATCCGCGTCAATGTCTGGTTGAATAAAGACACGGCCAGCATCGCGCTTGATCTCAGCGGCGAAGGCTTGCATATGCGCGGTTATCGCCAGCAAACCGGTCAGGCACCGCTGAAAGAGACACTGGCAGCCGCTATTGTGCTGCGCTCCGGCTGGCAGTCGGGTACGCCACTGGTCGATCCGATGTGTGGTTCCGGTACGCTGTTGCTGGAAGCCGCCATGATCGCCTGCGATCGTGCACCGGGCCTGCACCGCAATCACTGGGGCTTTACCGGCTGGAGTAAATTTGATGCGGCGCTTTGGGGTGAAGTGAAGCAGGAAGCGCAGGCGAGAGCAAAGAAAGGCCTGCAGGATAATACCTCGCGCTTCTTCGGCTATGACAACGATCCGCGCGTGATTGAAAGTGCGCGGGCCAACGCCCGTCGTGCTGGCCTGGCTGAGCGGATTAGCTTCACCCTTCAGGATGTGCTGAAGCTGCAAAATCCGCTGCCGGAAGGTCCGGCGGGTACGGTGCTGAGCAATCCACCTTACGGTGAGCGTCTGGAAAGTGAACCTGCGTTGATCGCGCTGCACAGTCAGCTGGGCCGCCTGATGAAAGCTCAGTTTGGCGGCTGGAATCTGTCGCTGTTCAGCGCTTCACCTGAGCTGCTGAGCTGCCTGCAGCTGCGTGCAGATCGTCAGTTCAAAGCAAAAAATGGTCCGCTGGACTGCGTGCAGAAAAACTATCAGCTGGCCGCGAACCCGTCTGGCGGTGCCGTAGCACAGCTGGCGGATGATTATGCCAACCGCCTGCGTAAGAATCTGAAGAAGCTGGATAAGTGGGCGCGCCAGGAAGGGATTGAGTGCTATCGCGTCTATGATGCCGACTTACCGGATTATAACGTCGCCGTTGACCGCTACGCTGACTGGGTGGTGGTGCAGGAATATGCGCCGCCGAAAACCGTTGAGCCAGCTAAAGCGCGCCAGCGTCTGTTTGATGTCATTGCCGCAACGCTTAATGTCATGGAGTTACCGACCAACCGGCTGGTGCTGAAAACCCGTGAAAGGCAGAAAGGGAAAAATCAGTATCAGAAACTGGGCGAGAAGGGGGATTTTTTCCAGGTCAGCGAGTTTAACGCCAAACTGTGGGTCAATCTGACGGATTATCTCGATACCGGTTTGTTCCTCGATCATCGCATCGCCCGCAAAATGCTGGGCCAGATGAGTAAAGGCAAAGACTTCCTTAATCTGTTTGCCTACACCGGTAGTGCCAGCGTTCACGCCGGCCTTGGCGGTGCGCGCACCACCACCACGGTCGATATGTCGCGGACCTATCTGGAGTGGGCAGAACGTAACCTGCGGCTTAACGGTTTAACCGGTCGCCAGCATCGACTGATGCAGGCAGACTGCCTGAACTGGATGCGCGAAGCCGATGAACAGTTCGATCTGATCTTTATCGATCCGCCAACGTTCTCTAACTCCAAGCGAATGGAGGAGAGTTTTGATGTGCAGCGCGATCATCTGGATCTGATGAAGGATCTTAAACGTCTGCTGAGAGTGGGCGGCACCATTATGTTCTCTAACAATAAACGCGGCTTTAAGATGGACTTTGCCGGGCTGGAAGCGTTGGGTCTTGAGGCTCGCGACATTACCGCCAAAACACAGTCACAGGATTTTGCCCGTAACCGTCAAATTCACAACTGCTGGCTGCTGACGCACGCCGGTAAGGAATAAGTATTTATGTCACTAATCAGTATTCATGGCGCTTATCTTTCATTCAGCGATGCGCCGCTGTTGGATAACACTGAACTCCATATCGAAGAGAATGAGCGCGTTTGTCTGGTCGGGCGTAACGGTGCCGGTAAATCCACGTTGATGAAGATTATCAACCGTGAACAGCCTCTGGACGATGGTCGTATCATTTATGAACAGGATCTGATCGTCGCTCGTCTGCAACAGGACCCACCGCGCAACGTGGCAGGCTCGGTGTATGACTTTGTTGCCGAAGGGGTGGAAGAGCAGGCGGAGCACCTGAAAGCCTATCACGCTATTTCTCATCTGGTGATGGAAGATCCGAGCGATAAAAATCTCAATGAGATGGCGCGTCTGCAGTCGATCCTCGACCATCAAAATCTGTGGCAGCTGGAAAGCCGTATTCATGACGTGCTGGAGAAGATTGGTCTGGATGGTGACGCTGAACTTTCTTCCCTGTCCGGTGGCTGGCTGCGTAAAGCGGCGCTGGGGCGCGCGCTGGTCAGCAACCCAAAGGTGCTGATGCTTGATGAGCCAACCAACCACCTGGATATTGAAACCATCGACTGGCTGGAAACGTTCCTGAAAACGTTCCAGGGCAGCATCATCTTTATCTCTCACGACCGTTCATTTATCCGCAATATGGCAACGCGTATTGTCGATCTTGACCGCGGCAAGCTGGTGTCCTGGCCGGGAGATTACGATCAGTATCTGCTGGGCAAAGAGGAAGCGCTGCGCGTTGAAGAGATGCAGAACGCTGAATTTGACCGCAAGCTGGCGCAGGAAGAAGTGTGGATACGCCAGGGCATCAAAGCCCGTCGTACTCGTAATGAAGGACGCGTACGCGCACTGAAGGCCTTGCGCCGCGAACGTTCCGAACGTCGTGAAGTGATGGGCAAAGCCAACATGCAGGTGGAAGAAGCATCACGCTCCGGCAAAATTGTCTTCGAACTGGAAAACGTCAAATACGGTATTGCGGGCAAGCAGCTGGTTAACGATTTCTCTCGTCAGGTTCAGCGCGGCGATAAAATTGCTCTCATCGGCCCGAACGGCTGTGGCAAAACGACATTGCTGAAGCTGATGCTGGATCAGCTAAAGCCGGACAGTGGCCGAGTGCATATTGGTACTAAACTGGAAGTGGCCTACTTCGATCAGCACCGTGCCGAGCTGAACCCGGACCGCACGGTTATGGACAACCTGGCCGAAGGTAAGCAGGAAGTGATGGTAAACGGTAAACCGCGTCATGTACTCGGTTACTTACAGGACTTCCTGTTCCATCCAAAACGTGCGATGACGCCGGTGCGAGCCTTGTCCGGTGGAGAGCGTAACCGACTGCTGCTGGCTCGTCTGTTCCTGAAGCCGAGTAACCTGCTGATTCTCGATGAACCGACCAACGACCTGGATGTAGAAACGCTTGAGCTATTGGAAGAACTCATTGATGGTTACCAGGGAACGGTACTGCTGGTTAGCCACGATCGTCAGTTCGTGGATAACACCGTCACCGAATGCTGGATCTTCGATGGCACTGGTGAAATTGGTGCATTCGTTGGTGGCTACCATGATGCCCAGCTTCAGCGTTCTGCCTGGAAACAAAACCGTGCTGCCGCTAAAAGTGCGCCTTCTCAACCTCGTCAGGAAAGCGTAAAAAGCGAAGCAGTGAAAAAACCGGCTGCTAAGCTGAGCTACAATTTACAGCGTGAACTGGAACAGCTGCCTCAGAAAATGGAAGAGCTGGAAGCACAGCTTGCTGCATATCAGGCGCAGGTTGCTGATGTAAACTTCTTTAACCAGCCGCACGAGGCGACTCAGTCGGTTCTGGATGCGCTGGCAAAAGCCGAACAGGAACTGGAAACGGCGTTTGAACGTTGGGAATACCTTGAGTCGTTAAGTAACGGCGCGTAATTTTATTGAGGGAAAGGTATGTGTTCGTCGCACCACGCACATCAATGGATTCTATGTCCGCAGTGTGACCTCATGACACAGTTGCCCGTGCTTCTGCCGGGCAGCAAAGCAAGCTGCCCGCGCTGTCATACCACACTTCACTCCAGCTGGGTTGAGCCGCTCAGGCGGCCGGCTGGCTATGCGCTGGCGGCGCTGTTTATGCTGCTGCTGGCTAACCTCTTTCCCTTCGTTAATATGCGGGTTGCGGGTTTAAGCAGCGAAATTTCCATGATGCAGATCCCTCAGGTAATGGTTTCTGAGGACTACAGCAGTCTGGCTACGCTGTTTATGCTCTTCGTTCAGGGCGTGCCCGCGTTCTGCATGATAGCGATCCTGCTGCTGGTCAGCCCGTTAAAACTGCCGCTGCCGTTGAAACGGGGTATGACCCGCATCCTGATGCAGCTGCGGAGCTGGGGCATGGCGGAAATTTTCCTCGCCGGAGTTCTGGTCAGTTTCGTTAAGTTGATGGCCTATGGCGACATCGGCATTGGTAGCAGCTTTATCCCCTGGTGCCTGTTTTGCGTACTGCAACTGCGGGCATTTCAGTGCATAGAACGTCGGGTGCTTTGGCAGCGAGTTGCGCCATTACCCGCTCTGCCTGCGCGTCCGGTGGCGGGCATTAGCGGCCTGCGGCAGGGTATGCGCTCATGCTCATGCTGTACCGCAGTGCTGGCCAGCGATCGGTTAGTCTGTCCGCGCTGTGGGAGTCATGGCCATGCACGGCGTAAGCACAGTCTGCAGTGGACGCTGGCGCTGCTGTTGACCTCCATACTGCTTTATATTCCCGCTAACCTGATGCCAATCATGATCACCGAAGCGCTGGGTAACAAGATGGGTTCAACCATCATGGCCGGGGTTATCCTGCTGTGGAGCGATGGTTCCTATCCGGTAGCACTAGTGATATTCATTGCCAGTATCATGGTACCTTCATTGAAAATGCTGGCTATCGGCTGGTTGTGCTGGGATGTCAAGGGAGACAGTCGGCATCACCATGACAGTGAACGGATGCATAAAATTTATGAAATGGTCGAGTTTGTCGGACGCTGGTCAATGATTGACGTTTTTGTTATTGCCGTACTGTCGGCACTGGTGCGTATGGGGCGGTTGATGAGCATCTATCCCGCAACGGGCGCGCTGTTATTCGCGATGGTGGTGATCCTGACAATGTTTGCTGCTATTACGTTTGATCCCCGACTAACCTGGGATCGGGTGAAAGATAAGAGTACTGAGGAGTCGTTTAGTGACGGACAATAATCACAGCACCGCCAGGGTAGAACATATTAAACGCTGGTCCCCGGTTTGGATCGTGCCGATTGTGACCGTGCTGATCGGCGCATGGATACTGTTTTATCATTTCAGTCATCAGGGGCCGGAAGTGACCCTGATTACTACCAATGCAGAAGGCATTGAAGGTGGAAAAACCACCATTAAAAGCCGCAGTGTGGATGTCGGCATCGTAGAGAGCGCGGTGCTGACCGACGATCTGCACCACGTTGAAATTAAAGCGCGTCTTAACTCTGGTATGGAGAAACTCCTGCGCGAAGACAGTGCTTTTTGGGTCGTCAAACCCACTATTGGCCGCGGTGGCGTTAGCGGTCTGGGAACGCTGTTGTCCGGAGCCTATATTGAGCTTCAGCCCGGTGCAAAAGGCGAAAAAGCAAAACAGTATGAACTACTGGATGCACCGCCGTTGGCTCCACCGGATGCAAAAGGGATCCGCATCACTCTGGACAGCCGCAAAGCCGGCCAGCTAAACCCGGGCGATCCGGTCCTGTTCCGTGGTTATCGCGTTGGTTCAGTAGAAACCAGTTCATTCGATACCGATAAACGTATGATCGGCTATCAGTTGTTTATTGCCGCGCCTTACGATCGGCTGATTACCACCAATGTTCGCTTCTGGAAAGACAGCGGCATTGCGGTTGATATGTCCGCATCGGGGATGCGGGTCGAAATGGGATCGCTGGCAACGCTGCTAAGCGGTGGGGTGAGTTTTGACGTACCGGAAGGCTGGGAGCTGGGTAAGCCCGCTGAAAATAAAGCGGAGTATCGGTTATTTGACGATCAGCGTAGCATTCAGGATTCTCTCTACAGCGAGCACAAAGATTTCCTGATGTTCTTTAACGAATCGGTTCGCGGCCTGAATGCGGGTGCGCCGGTTGAATTCAGGGGTATTCGCCTTGGTACCGTGGCTGAAGTACCGTTCACCGCGCCGGGTATCGCTCAGCGCCTGAATAACGATTACCGCATTCCGGTGCTGATCCGTATAGAACCAGAGCGTTTCCGTAAGCAGCTGGGAGAAGGTTTCAACTTCGAGCAGCATCTGAAAAGTGGTATCAGTGAGGGGTTACGCGCCTCCCTTAAATCTGCCAACTTGCTGACCGGTTCGCTATACGTGGATCTGGATTTCTATAAAAATGCCAAAGCGGTAACTGGTTCGTCTAAATTTGGAGATTACGAGCTGATTCCGACGGTCAGCGGTGGACTTGCGCAGCTTCAGGAAAAGCTGGTGGAGTCGCTGGATAAGATCAATAACCTGCCGCTGAATCCGATGCTGAACGAGGCAACCGGTACGCTGAAAGAGAGCCAGCGCACGCTGCGCGAGCTGCAAAAAACGCTGGATAACCTCAATCAAATCACTTCCAGTCAGGCGATGCAGGAGCTGCCGGCAGATATGCAGAATACGCTACGTGAACTGAATCGCAGCATGAAGGGCTTCCAGCCAGGATCGCCGGCTTACAACAAAATGGTGGCGGATTTGCAGAGTCTGGATCAGGTGATGCGTGAGCTACAGCCGGTGCTAAAAACGCTGAACAATAAAAGTAATGCGTTGGTGTTTGAAGCGAAACCCGGTCAGGACCCACAGCCGAAGAGGGCGAAATGATGATGAAATGGATACCCTTAGCGCTGATACTTGCGGTGACTGCCTGCAGCAGCACGCCAGAAACACGCTATTATCAGTTGCCTGTTGCAGGCAGTAATACGGTGGTGAGCAGTCAGACTTTTTCCCGGCCAATCTGGGTAGAGGCGGTATCGATCCCGGATTATCTGGCAGGTAACGGCGTGGTCTATCAGAGCAATGACGTTCAGTACGTTATCGCCGCTAACAATCGCTGGGCCAGTCCGCTCGACCAGCAGCTACAGCAAACGCTGGTCAGTAATCTGAGCCGTGAATTGCCCGGCGCGGTGATTTCTTCTTCGCCCCTTGGTCAGCAGCACGATACACTCAACGTGACGGTCACCGGCTTTCATGGGCGCTACGATGGCCGTGCAGTGATCAGTGGTGTGTGGATGCTGCAGCGTGAAGGCCGCTTAGAGAAGCGTGCGTTTATGCTGGACCTGCCGCAAAGCGAGGACGGTTATGATTCGCTAGTCAGAACGCTCTCTCAGGGATGGCAACAGATCTCGACCCAGATCGCAAATGCGATAAATCAGCAACGTTAGTTATTATTTTTACAAATGGCCTAAGCCTTTGATTATCGCAAAATGAGACTTTTGCATAATCGAAGGCTTTTTTATTGCTAATCATCCACCTGTAACCTTTCAGTACCAATAAACAATGCAAAATTATGAAAATGCCAGGTCATAAATATGACATTGGCGTGAAATTTGCGCATTGATCTTTTATTACCGCAGAGGTAGAACTTAATTGTGGCTGCGCACTCAGTAGCCACTGTTTTCTTTCCACCAGATTCCACCAGACAAAATGAGGGAAACGCGGCATGAAGAGACAGAAACGAGATCGCCTGGATCGGGCACATTCACGAGGTTATCAGGCGGGCATTACCGGACGCTCAAAAGAGATGTGTCCTTACCAAATGCTAGATGCTCGATCTCACTGGTTGGGAGGTTGGCGACAGGCCATGGAGGACAGGACGGTTACCGCGTAACGCCTGTTCAACGTAAAGGAATAAACCTCCGCTGCTGCGGAGGTTTTCGGTTCTGCAGGTCATTGTTTTGCAACAATGACCAGAACGATTAGAAAGCAGTTGTATCTTTGAACAGACCTACTTTCAGGTCGGTAGCGGTGTAAATCACCTGGCCATCGACCAGCACTTCTCCATCAGCAACGCCCATCACCAGTTTACGGTTAATAACGCGTTTAAAATGAA
The DNA here is from genome assembly GCF_025947915.1 of Erwinia sp. INIA01. NCBI lineage: Bacteria > Pseudomonadati > Pseudomonadota > Gammaproteobacteria > Enterobacterales > Erwiniaceae > Erwinia > Erwinia sp. INIA01. The sequence goes on along the minus strand of NZ_JAPDNC010000004.1, from coordinate 229,038 downwards.
TACGGTACGAAACCTTTTTCGCCGTTGGCAGGACCTGGCCGGTGAATTTCACCTCGCCAACGCCCAGCGCACGGCCTTTACCTTCAGCGCCTAACCAGCCGAGGTAAAAACCGACCAGCTGCCACATTGCATCCAGACCCAGGCAGCCAGGCATAACCGGATCGCCAATAAAGTGGCAGCCGAAGAACCACAGGTCCGGATTGATATCCAGCTCGGCCTCAACAAAGCCTTTACCGTAGTTGCCGCCATCTTCTGTCATTTTGATTACGCGGTCCATCATCAACATATTGCCGGCTGGCAATGGCGGGCCTTCTGCACCAAAAAGTTCACCGCGACCAGAAGCAATCAGGTCTTCTTTTGTATAGGATTCGCGTTTATCTACCATATTCTCAATAAGCCTTATTTTAGTGAATCACGAATTTTAGCTAACACGTGTACGCTGAACAAGTCCGATCAGCGCTGGTTGAACCAGTTTAACCAACGCAGTGCCCACGGAAGCTGTCGTGCATCCTGTTGGTTAATCTGAGCAATGCGATCCTGAATAGAACGCAGCAGGCAAGGATCGTTCTCCTTGTCCCATTCAACACCCGTTAACAACGGCAGGGCTTCATCCACGCTGGATACGGCCCACAAATGGAATTTACCTTCCCGCACAGCATCTACAACTTCTTGTTGTAACGAGAGGTGACGTACGTTGGCCGCAGGAATAATAACGCCCTGATTGCCATTTAGCGTACGTTGATTACAGATATTGAAGAAGCCTTCAATTTTTTCATTTAATCCGCCCACGGGCTGAACGCGACCAAACTGATCGACGGAACCGGTAACGGCAATTTGCTGATTGATTGGCTGTAAAGCGAGTGCGCTGATTAATACGCAAAGCTCTGCCAGCGAGGCGCTGTCGCCATCAACTTCTGAGTATGACTGCTCAAATACCAGAGAAGCGGAGAAGGGCAGCTGTTGGTCCAGCTCCAGCTCGGCGATCAGCCAAGCCTGCATAATCATCATGCCTTTAGCATGGATATTTCCACCGAGTTCTGCTTTACGCTCTACATCGGTAAACTCGCCGTCACCTACATGCACCACGCAGCTGATACGCGAAGGCTCACCAAACGGACGTGGGTGACCCGGGAAATCGATCACCGAAAGTGCGTTGATTTGGCCAACCATTTCACCTTCGGTTTCGATCAGAATCTGGTCAAGCAGAATGTCATCACGGACGCGCTCTGAAAGGAAACCTTCACGCCATTCGCGGGTAGTGAGAGCGTCGCGTAAATTTTCACCGTTTACGTTCTCATCTTCACTGTAAAGTGCAGCATCCTGCAGCTGACGTGCCAGCCAGGTTGGATCTAGCGGAAGTGTCTCCTGATCGCCGGTATAGCGGGCTGCTTCGCGGATGAGCACTGGCCAGAAATCAGCTGCCGGGGCTGGATAACCAAGGCTCTGTGCAATGTTGAGCACCCACTGCATCCAGTTAGTGAATTCTTCCTCATCAACCAGCTGGATGTTCTCTTCAAACTCGCTGTAAAGCGACAGTGAAGCCAGCTCGGGTTCCATATCCTGGAAATCAGCCAGTGCATCACGATCGCCGGTGAGAACCAGACGAAGCTGCATCGGCATTGACGGGACGTCTAGCGGGAGAGGCCGTGTTTCATCCTGCGAATACCAGTCAAAGCGCTGGTTGACTATGATTTTTTTCAGGCGTAGCCAGAGTAATGGCTGTGCCAGCAGCGCGCGCAGGGAGAGAATCAGCACGCCGCCGTTGGCGCGGTGAACAAGACCCGGAGACAGCGTGAGTATTGAGTTATAAACACGAACACAGCCAAAAAGCTGCTCGGCTTCGATCCAGTCAGCCTGATGAACGCCGCCGGTGCTGGCAAAATTATCATCTGAACTTTCCGCAGGGCGCCAGATGACCTTCTGCGGTTCAACCAGGTAGTGCCCACCGTATAACAGGTTTGCATCATCCTCTTCATCTGATTCGACGAGGGAAGAGAGGACATCCTGTAGCAAAGCCAGATATTCGGCGCTTTCGGCGCTTTTGACCAGCATAAGCGGTACTTTAGCCGGGGTTTGCAGAAGCAGGCTGAGGCCGTTGAACAGGCGAGACTGCACGTTAGCAAAACACTCTGTCTCAGTGGTGGCAGCCTGTGAGATGAGATGCTGGAAGCGTTCTGTATCGGGCTGTAGGGCGCGCCACTCTAATCGGTTGTTGGTCAAAGTTATCGTATTTTTCTGAAATGAATAAAAGCGGCATTATACAATAATTCAGCCTGTTAAGCACAGCAGACATGCGGTTCTGTATTAACTGAATTGAGATTCACGGCCTGGTTCCGGTTTTCTTTGCAGCCAGATTAAAAAAAGCTGTTATTCTTAACTTGTTATAGGATCAGCATGAGATTCCGATGAAATATCAACAACTGGAAAATCTTGAAAGCGGATGGAAATGGAAATACCTCGTCAAAAAACACCGCGAAGGTGAAGCGATCACGCGCTATGTCGAGTTAAGCGCAGCGCAGGCGGTCGTGGATGAGTTGTTGGCGATGGAGAATACTCCCAATCTGGTTTTGACCTGGATTAACCAGCATATTAATCCGGCTCTTGAAAACCGTATGAAGCAGACGATTCGCGCGCGTCGTAAACGCCATTTTAATGCTGAACATCAGCATACGCGGAAGAAGTCTATCGATCTGGAATATCTGGTGTGGCAGCGTCTTGCTGGACTGGCGCAGCGCCGTAACAGTACGCTTTCGGAAACGGTGGTGCAGCTCATTGAGGATGCGGAACGTAAAGAGCAATATGCCAGTCAGATGTCCTCACTTAAGCAGGATCTTAAGGCTATTCTCGGAAAACCTGAATAACAGGACGGGAAGCAATTTAACTCTCAGATGCTGTAATGAAGGAAATAAAAAACCCCGCCGAAGCGGGGTTTTTTGCTCAAAGCGTCACTTAAGCCTGAGGCTGAGTTACAACGTCTTTGATGCCTTTAACTTCGATTTCTACGCGACGGTCTGGCGCCAGGCAGTCGATCAGAGCCTGACGGCCTTTCACGCTGTCACAGGTGTTGCCAGTAACTGGGTTAGATTTACCCTGGCCACGTGCAGAGATCTTGTTAGCTGGGATACCTTTAGATACCAGGTAGTCCACTACTGACTGAGCACGTTTCTCAGACAGTTTCTGGTTGTATTCTTCAGAACCGATGCGGTCTGTGAAGCCCAGTACTACAACAGAGCCATCTTTAGGGTCCAGATTGCTCAGCTGGGTGTACAGCTGATCCAGAGCCTGCTGACCTTCTGGTTTCAGAGTGGCTTTGTTGAAGTTGAACAGCACGTCAGACTTCAGGGTGAAACGCTTGGTTTCAACAACTGGAGCTGGAGCTGGTGCTGGAGCTGGTGCTGGAGCAGCAGCTTCTTCCTGACCGAAACGGTAAGAAACACCTACGCTGAACATAGAGTTGTCAGGACGTGCACCAACGGTACCTGCGTCACCGATGTTGTTAACCCACTGGTAGTCCAGACGGGTTGCCCAGTTTGGAGTCAGAGCATATTCAACACCCACTGCTGCCAGTGGAGAAACGCCAGTGTCGTGATCGCTGATGCGATCGCCGCCAACTACCTGCTGAGTGGAGTCAGCACGCCAAACCATACCACCCAGACGGGTGTACAGGTCCAGGTTGTCCAGAACCGGGTAGCTCAACTTAGCTGCCAGCTGAACGCCCTGCGCTTTGAATGCGCCATTGACCTGATCGCCTTTGTTAGGCATACGGCCCAGCCAGTCATAACCCAGTTCGAAGCCCAGGTATGGATTCGCCTGATAACCAACGAATGCACCAGCACCAAGCTGGTTTTCATGAGTTGGGCCGTCGTTGTTTTGGTAACCGTTACCGTAGTAACCTTTGTCGTGGTACTGAGACCAGCCCAGTTTAGCACCGGTATACCAGGTGTCATCTTTAGGAGCGGCCTGCGCTACGGTAGCGAAGCCAGCCAGTGCCACTGCAATTGCGATAGCTGTCTTTTTCATTTTTGCGCCTCGTTATCATCCAAATAGGCAATGAGCTTAAATTAAGCTCTTTGGTTAAATCCTTTGCCGGGTTGTCATGCTCGTTTATGACTCTTCCAAAAAAAGGAGGTTATTGAGCACCCTGGCGAGATAAAGTCTACAACGTACTAGCAAACTTACAAGTGTGATATGACGCTGGCCGGTAAAAAAATGGGGAATCTTACATATTTTTTAACATTCCGAACGGAATTATGTGTATAAGAAATGGTCAGAGACGCAGCTAACCTATTGTACAGCCGCGTCATAACATTATCTGGGGCTTAAGGCGTGTACCACGAGAAAAAATCCTGAGAATTATCTCATTTTTACTTAATGATACAAACTTGAATGAATTTTTAACCCGCTAAGTGGTCTGCCTGACTGAGAATTTGCACGATCGGGACGCATGATTAACCCCAGTGCCTGGCCAGAGTTTGCTGCTGCCAGCAGTCGTGCACGATCGCTCTCCGAAACATCCTCTTCGAACCACCCCAAAACGACGCTGTAATTACCTGTTTGCAAAGCTTTAATCATTGCTTCAACGGTGGTGATTGGCCCTGAATGTGCGGCTTGCATAACGCGATCTAAAGGCAGCCCTGAACGCTGCAACCACTCGCGGCTCAACTTTTGATGAGGAGTGAGCCACAGCTGCCAGCGAGACTGTTTGCCTAACTGCTGTAACAGAGGGAGCAGCAACAGCTGCGTCATACCTGGCTGGTTCTCGCTGTAAATTAATTCGCTAATCAGGCCAGCGGCATTAGCTGGAGCAGATGTCACGCGTGATGAAACGTGGAATGCACTATTAACTGATTGAGATTTCGGGAAATAGGTATGCATGATGTCTTCGCTCGCAATGTCACTGTATGAATATACAGTATATGTGTAATGGACAAAGATCAACCTTATTTTTTTGATTACGCCTCGCAAAATCGCAAGATAACTTGAAACATTGTCATTTATTCATTGAACCTGTAATACGGATTGCCTATGTTTCAATATGTTGATTTTTCGGGATTTATGCGAATGTTCTTAAGCTGAGCAGGGAGTTGCTATGAGTAGTTCAAAACAGAGAATTGAGCAGACGAAACAGCGTTTAGCGGCGTTGGGGCCGGTGGAATCACGCACACAGTTTGGTGGCTATAGCCTGTCTGTGTCGAAGACCGTATTTGCAGTTGTTGCCGATGGAGAACTGTATCTGCGTGCCTGCGAACAGGCCCAGCCATATATAAGTGAAAGGAAAATGCAGCCCCTGCATTTTGTAAAGCGAGGTCTGCCGGTTGCCCTTAATTACTACCGTGTTGATGGTGTGCTGTGGTCCGATGCCGACCAGCTAGTGGCTATTTCTTCACTGTGTCTGAATGGTGCACGGCAGGAATTAAAAGAGAGGCTAAGGAATCGGCGTATCAAAGATCTACCCAATATGGGGATTCGGATGGAGGCGTTGCTGCGGGAAGTCGGTATTTGTTCCATTGAAATGCTCATGGAACAGGGGGCAAAACGAAGCTGGCTTAAACTGCGGGCTATCAATAAACATCTTGGTCTTTCGGTGCTATTTGCTCTTGAGGGGGCGATAGTTGGCAGCCACTATGAGGCGCTGCCGACCGCAGTTAAAGAGGAATTGCGCGCCTGGTTTAAAAGCAATGCGCATCGAAAAGGGTGATTTTTTTCATTAAGCCTGGTTGCCGGTACGTTGAACAATCTGCTGTTTAAGCCTGGCAATTTCAGGTAACAATGCCACCAGCAGGCCCACCTGCTGTAAGACAAGCGGTTCTTTGGTGGCATTATCTGACTCAGTTTTCTGAATCCGTTGTGCCAGGTTTGCCATCATGCGCTGCGCTTTAGCTTCATCCACCACTTCAATATGCAGGATATCATCAACATAGCAGACGGCATCATCCATTAGCTGAAGCAGATTGGTGTTTTCGAGTTTCTCACGGTGTGCCCCCAGCGCTGAAATGTAGCTCAGGAACGAGTGGTTCAGACACAGTAGTCGGAAAGCGGCTTCACGAAGTGCGCTATCCGCTTTACTTTCAGCCGGGATATTCGATACCACGGCAGCCAGCTCTGCATCACCGTTGTGGGCATCCCGCCGTGCGATGCGGTAATCAAGGCGATTGTCTTTTCCCTGATGATACTGCACCAGCACTGCATCCAGGTAGCGGCAGTTAGCATTGAGCGTTCGCTCCGCCACGGCCGGAAGTCTGAGAAAACGCCAGTCCGGCCAGATAAATGCGACGGCCAGCCAGGCAATGCCACAGCCCAGCAGCGTATCAATAATGCGTGGCAGCGCGACTTCAAACCCTTCGCCCAGCAGATTGAAGCACAGCAGCACCAGCAGCGTGATAAACATGGTGGCATGGGCATACTGAATGTTACGGAAGAAGAAGAACATCACGCCGGTAACGACGATCAGCATCAACTGCCCCTCAATAGACGGTACCAGCCAAAGGAGAGGCAATCCGAGAGCAATTCCTGTCAGTGTACCGACGATTCGCAGCGCCAGCCGCCTGCGCGTGGCACTGTAATTGGGCTGGCAAACAAACAGGCTGGTTAGCAGTATCCAGTAGCCGTGCTGCAGGCCGGTGAATTGAATAAAAGCGTAACCGGCGCACAGGAGAAGCGAGAGTCGGACTGCATGGCGGAACAGCGGCGATTCCGCACTCATATGGCGGCTGAGGCGCAGGCGGATATCGCTCCAGCCGGTTAGCCCCTCGCGGGAAAGCGATTGATCGTGGTAATAACCGCCTTCCGCCAGCGCCTGTTCTGATTCAATCGTTGCCAGCTGGGCATCGATCGCTTTCAGATTGTTCAGCAGGAAGTGCATCGCTTTTACTTCCCGGCTCTCCGGCTGTTGCTCAGTCAGTCTCTGGAGCGCTGCGTTAAGATTGGCAAACACGCGTTCAAAGCGCAAATCATGCTGATAGGTTTCACGCAGCAGGATGGCGCGTGAAAGCTGTCGACATGCCACGGCCTGCAGCGTTAACAGGCGCTGAAAGCGGAAAAGAATATCACTGGCACCCCATGCTTTACGCAGAGAATGGTACTGCACGTGCGAGGAACTGGCGCGCTCATGGATATCCTGAGCCACAAAATAGTAATGAAGCGTGCGCCTGGTTCCGCGCTGGCCGCGATCTCCTCGTAGCCGCGACTGTATAGACGCTTTTGCCTGGTTCAGCAGGGTGACCAGTTGACTGTTTGCCATAGCGACATCCACCATCGCCTGCCGGTCATCTTCTTCAAGGTCAGGATCGAACAGGCTGGCTTTGGCTTCCAGATACTGTGCCAACTGCGCATAGCAGCGTGACAGGTTTTCCTGCAGCGGGCGGATAGGAAACAACAGGTGCCCGAACAGCGTCAGCAGGTTATACCAAATGGCGCCGGTCAGCAGCAGGATGGGCTGCAAGTACCATTGGGGAAACAGACCAATTCCCAGCATGGTGTAGATGGCAATCAGTAATGCGCCGAAGGCAATCGTTGCGTAACGCGGCCCCAACGCGCCCAGCAGAATAAAGCCCCAGCTAGAGATCGCCAACCCGATAACAAACAGCCACGGATGTGGAAAGAGCAGCTCAACAGACACGGAAGCAATACAGAAACAGATCAGCGTAATAAGCAGGTTACGCAGGCGGCCGCTGAGGCGATCGTCGAGATCGGTCAGCGCGGCGGCAACGACGCCCAGCGTTAGCGGTATTGTCCAGGTGATCTGATGCAGCCACCAGGGGACGGCCGTAGTGCCAATCAGAGCCAGCGTAATGCGAATATTGTACAGCCAGCTGCTGTTAAACGCATGCCGGCGAAGGTTATCGATCAGCGAGGTTTGCATGGTACGGCTCACGAAAAACGACGGCGCGCATTGGCTTCACGTGCAGCGCGTGCGACTTCAACGGGCACGACGCGGCGCCCCACCGGCCAGAGTGCGATAACGGCAATTTTCAGGTTAGCGATGCCCACCGGAATACCAATAATCGTCAGACATTGCGCAATACCTGCGGTGATGTGCATCAGGCACAGCCACCAGCCGAAAAAAATCACCCACAGAATATTAAGCAGCGTACCGCCTGAGTTCATTAGTGCACTTTTTCCATCAGGGTTTATCTCATCCACATGTATCGCTTCATTACCGAAGGGCAGCAGTGAAAGTTTAGTGATTTCCCAGCATGAACGGGTCAGCGGCAGGGTAAAAATCAACACGATACTGACTAATGTGGCCAACAACCATGACAGGGTGGTCAGACAGCCGCCCAGAATGAAATTGAGGATATTAAGTATGGCGCGCATCGGTGGTGTCCCCTTAGGCGTTGAGAGAAGTCTCAGTGACAATTCATTGATTGTAACGCGTTTTAACGCTGGAGAGGTAAACTGTCGCCAGCTAAACTATGTGCAGATGAAATTAACCGCAGCAGGGTCGCAGGAATGGAACTGAAAGCAACATCGCTGGGTAAACATCTGGCACAACATCCTTACAATCGGGTGCGGCTGTTGAATGCTGGCGTTGAGGTCAGTGGTGAAAAACACGAGTATCTGATTCCCTTTAATCAGCTGTTATCCATAGCCTGCAAGCGTGGTCTGGTTTGGGGCGAGCTGGAATTTTCATTGCCTGACGATAAAGTCGTTCGTTTGCACGGTACGGAATGGAATGAAACGCAGCGTTTCTACCACTACCTCAGCCTCGCCTGGCAGCAGTGGAGCCAGGAGATGAGTGAAGTGGCGGCCGGAGTATTAAACCAGCAGGCCGAAGCCATTCGTCTTGCCGAGCAGCAGGATCGTTGGCTGAAACGCAGCGATATTAGCAGCTGGCAGCAGGCGATCCGTAAATCCTTCGACGCCGTGCCGCTTCCTGTATCCCGCCTTGATGAGTTTGATAACTGCCGCGAATCCTGGCGGTATTGTCAGCAGTGGCTGAATGACAGTGACAGCCAGCGCGTGAAGCGTAACGCGCACTGGACGGAGCGTATGCTGGAACAGCATGCCGATTATTTCGAGCAGGTGGAGAGTTCGCCGCTGAATCCCTCGCAGGCGCGAGCGGTGGTCAATGGCGAAGATTCGGTGCTGGTACTGGCCGGAGCGGGCAGCGGTAAAACCTCGGTGCTGGTTGCGCGGGCGGGGTGGCTGTTGCTGCGCAAACAGGCGACGGCGGAGCAGGTGCTGTTGCTCGCTTTTGGTCGTAAAGCGGCAGAAGAGATGAATGAGCGTCTGCGTTCACGCCTGCACAGTGAAGACTTCTCGGCACGTACCTTCCACTCTCTGGCGCTGCATATTATTCGTCAGGGCAGCAATAAATCCCCCGCGATCAGCAAACTGGAAAGCGACACAGCGGCGCGTCATGATTTGCTGATTAGCGTCTGGCGGCAGCAGTGCAGTGAGAAAAAAGCCCACGCCAACGGCTGGCGTCAGTGGTTGAGTGACGAGCTGGAATGGGAGATAGAGGAAGGAAACTTCTGGCAAAGTAACAGCCTGGCAAAGCGACTGGCGACACGCCTTGAACGCTGGCTGGGACTGATGCGTATGCATGGCGGTGCCCAGGCGGCAATGATCGACGGTGCGCCGGAAGAAATCCGCGAACTGTTTAGCAAAAGAGTCAAGCTGATGGCTCCGCTGCTTAAAGCCTGGAAAACCGCACTCAAGGACGAGGGGGCCGTCGATTTTTCTGGCCTGATCCATCAGGCGATTAACATCCTGGATAAAGGCCGCTTTATTAGCCCGTGGAAACACATTCTGGTGGATGAGTTTCAGGATATCTCGCCGCAGCGGGCAGAACTGCTGGCTGCACTGCGTCGGCAAAACCGGCAAACCGCACTGTTCGCCGTCGGCGATGACTGGCAGGCGATATATCGGTTCAGCGGTGCTGAAATGACCCTGACCACGGCGTTTCATCACTATTTTGGTGAGGGCGACCGCTGCATACTTGATACCACCTACCGCTTCAATCAACGCATTGGGGAAGTTGCCAACGCCTTTGTACAGCGTAATCCGCACCAGTTGAAGAAAACGCTGAACAGCCTGGCCAAAGGGACCAAAAAATCTATTCAGCTATTGCCGGAAGATCAGCTGGAAGCACTGCTGAATAAAATGAGTGGCTACGTTCAGCCGGACGAGCGGATTATGGTGCTGGCTCGCTATCATCACCTTCGCCCTGAGGTATTGGATAAAGCGGCAACTCGCTGGCCAAAACTCAAACTGGAGTTTATGACTATCCACGCCAGTAAAGGACAGCAGGCGGAGTACGTTATCCTACTGGGACTGTCTCAGGGGGATGAGGGTTTCCCTGCACCGGCGAGGGAATCGGTGATGGAAGCGGCGCTACTGCCCAAGGTGGAAGAGTTTCCCGATGCCGAGGAGCGTCGACTGGCGTATGTCGCCATCACCCGTGCAATCCATCAGGTCTGGCTGCTTTACGATCGCGATGAACCTTCGGATTTTGTTGCCGAACTGGGCCGCCAGGGCGTTCCGCAGGTGCGAAAACCCTGACGGCAGAAGCGGTTACTTCAGGCGCTGCTGCAGGTAGCGCTCGTAATCCGGGATCTGGATTTCAACCTGCTGATCGAATAACGGCGAGTGGATAATGAAATCAGCGGTTGCGCGGTTGGTTGCCACCGGGATATTCCACACGGTAGCCAGACGCAGCAGGGCTTTCACATCCGGGTCGTGCGGTACGGCGTTCAGCGGGTCCCAGAAGAAAATCAACAGATCGATTTTCCCTTCCGAGATCAACGCACCCACCTGCTGATCGCCGCCCATCGGGCCGCTGAGCATGGCGGTAACCGGCAGGCCGGTTGCTCGCTGTACCAGATTACCGGTTGTGCCGGTGGCATACAGCGTATGGGGCTGCAGCTTTTCTCTATGGATATTTACCCATTCCATCAGGGAGTTTTTACAGTGGTCATGAGCGACCAGCGCAATATGTTTTTGCGGCTGTATCTTACGAGTGGTCTGGTCCATTCAGATATCCTGGCTATGTAGGGTAACGGCAGAAACGTCAAATAAACAGAAAGTTGAGTGTAACGTTGCGGTTAAACGGATATCAACTGGTATGTAAGGCTTTCATCAGGGTAATAAAACGCTGGCGGGTGGCAGCATCAACCTGCTGATACCAGAGATGCAGCATCCTTTCCGCTGCCGAACGGCGATCGAGAGCCAGATCCTGCTCCTGTGCAGCGCTAAGGGCAGTATGTTTACCCGACTGCGCAAAACGTGGAACTGAGGCGTTTTCTCCGTTCAGGTTATAGTGAATCATCGCCTGTTCAAAATCACTGCTGGTAGTAACGGTCAAAAAATCGCGCTTATTTTCGATCTCGCCGCCTTTTTCATCGACTAAAGTAAACTGCGGTTTCTTGTCGAACATTCTGGCTTCGCGTACGGAAGCTAAAGGGGGAAGCTGAATCAGCACCGATTGACTGCGGGCGGTAAACGTCACAATTTGCGGAGCTGAAACCCAGGTCACGGGAGTATGGGCAGGGATATGAAACGATTTCTCTACGCGAAAAAGCAGCTGATGTTCGCCGCGCTCCAGCTCTAATCCGTCAGCGCCTTTTAGCAGCGAACCGGAAATTTTATGCCCGTCCAGAACCAAAAGGTCGATATCGGCAGAAAGCTTTAGCGTGGTTGCCTGCACAGAAGAGGCAATCAGCATTATGACCAGCCCGATTATGACCTTAAACAGCTTCATTCTTACTCCAGACGAGCAAAAGGTGAGAAAACGTCGAATGTATCAAAGTCTTTCAGTATGGCATCATATTAACATTTAAACACACTTAATCGTGCTATTGATCGTGAATTACTGAAGTGGTGATACTGAGCCAGGCGAATCAGTCATAATGAGAAAATACAGGCCGTTAACCCGAACCGGAGAGAAAAATGGATGACAAAAAGATTATCAATGTTCTGACCAGTAGCAAAACTATCGCCCTGGTAGGGGCCACAGATAACGAGCAGCGCCCGGCCTTCCACGTTATGGAATATCTTCTTTCTCAGGGTTATGCCGTTATACCGGTCAACCCTAAACTGGCCGGTCAGAAACTGTTGGGGCAGGCGGTTTATGCCGAACTGACAGACATTCCTCAGCCTGTCGACATGGTGGATGTTTTCCGCAATGCGGAGGCGGCGTGGGGCATTGCCCAGGAGGCGATTTCCATCGGTGCGAAAACGCTGTGGCTGCAGATTGGGGTGATCAACGAACAGGCTGCGGTGCTGGCGGCGGATGCCGGGCTAACCGTTGTCATGGATCGCTGCCCGAAAATAGAAATCCCGCGCCTTGGGTTGGCGAAGAGCGCATAAAAAACCCTGCTTTAGCAGGGTTTAAATTAATTTCTCAGGCTTGGAGACTGCAGCTGCTGGCGAATGGAAAGCGCCAGCTCATCCAGCGACTGTTGATCAGGATGTTCTCCCGGCTGCTCCCAGGCAATCTGCGCTTCGGCCAGGTAGGTGTGTACCGTCTGGCCTTCTTCATCTTCCATCACCACATGATACCAGGGCGCTGCACGCATTGCTTCGCTGCCGCTGATATCTTCACTGACCGACTCTTTCAGTGAATACTGAGGATCGACATCGACTATCACGCCCAAAAAACCCAGCAGCTGATGACGAACCTGCTGACCAATACCGTATTTGCTGGCAATCATGGGTGACCTCCTGAAACGTTGCCCTTACCACACTGTATGGAGGCGAAGGCAACACTTTTCAAGTCACAGCACGCGGCAGGCGAAACCTTTCAGATAAAGTCCTTCCGGATAGCTGGAAATAACCGGATGATCGGCAGCCTGACGGAACTGCTCAATAATCTGTACGTCGCGCTTAGCATCGACGGCGGCATCTGCAATGAGTTTCTGGAACAGTTCGGTAGGCATCAGTCCGGAGCAGGAGAAGGTCATCAGCATACCGCCCGGGTTCAGCAGTTGCATTGCCAGCATATTAATGTCTTTATAGCCACGGCACGCACCCATCAGCTGATTTTTATTCTCAACAAACTTAGGTGGGTCCATCACGATCAGATCGAATTTTTCGCCTTCGTCACGATAGCGGCGCAGCAGTTTGAAAACGTCATCGCGCAGGAACTGGGCCTTGCTCAGATCCAGACCGTTTAACTCAACGTTCTGCTTTGCCACATCGAGCGCAGCCTGCGAAGTATCAACGCTGATCACTTCACGACAGTTGCCCATCAGGGCGGAAACTGCGAAACCACCGGTGTAAGAGAAGCAGTTCAGCACGCGGCGATCTTCTGCATAGCGGCGGGTTGCCAGACGGCTGTCGCGCTGATCGAGGTAATAGCCGGTTTTGTGACCGGTCTGAATGTCCACCAGCAGCTTCATTCCGTGTTCGGTAATCGGCAGCAGTTCCGGTGGCGTTTCGCCCAGAACAACACCCTGGGTCAGCTCCAGACCTTCTTTTTTACGGACGCTAACGTCAGAACGATCGTAAATTGCGCAGCCCGGATAGCAGGTTTGCAGCGCGGTGATCAACGCGGCACGCTGGTATTCCGCTCCGGCAGACAGGAGCTGCAGCACAAGGAAGTTACCGAATCGATCGATAGTGATTCCCGGCAGCCCGTCGGATTCACCGGCAATCAGGCGGTAGCTGTCAAGATTGTCACGGTGAGCCAGCCAGTCGCGCAGCTGCTGCGCGGCCTGCAAACGGCGGACAAAAAAGTCGATATCAATCGATTCGTCGTGCTCCCAGCTCCAGACGCGTGCGCGAATTTGCGACTGTGGAGACCAGGCGGCACGCGCCAGCCATTTTCCCTGGCTATCGCAGACATCAATAGTTTCACCCGACTGGGCTTTACCTTCCATGCGGGCAATCGCCCCGGAGAACACCCATGGATGGCGACGGAGTAAGGACTTTTCACGCCCTTTGGCAAGAATCAAACGAACAGTCATAGTTAGTTATGCTTATACTCAGAGAATCAGGCGATATTGTCCGGTGCTGACTGGGAAAAAGCAATCAGTGGCGGAGATAAGGAGAGAAAATGGCGAGTGTCGGTCTGCGTGCATGGGTTTACGGCAGAGTGCAGGGCGTCGGGTTCCGCTACAGTACCCAGCGCGAAGCAAAAGCTCTGGGGCTTACGGGCCATGCGATAAACCTTGATGACGGCAGCGTAGAAGTTTTGATGTGCGGTGAGCAGCAGCAGGTTGATGCGCTGCTCGGCTGGCTGCAAGCAGGAGGGCCGCGAACCGCCAGGGTTGAACGCGTACTGACGGAGCCCTGCCAGCCTGCTGCCGGGTTAAAAGGGTTTACGACCGGCTAGCGTTACAGGCACTTTGCGGGCTTGGGTAAACCGGCAATTTTAGTGGCCTGTTTAGCGGGGCCTTTCGGGAACAGTCGGAAAAGATAACGGCTGTTGCCTTTCTCTTCGCCATACTTCTGTGCCATGGCTTTCACCAGCATGCGTACGGCCGGAGAGGTATTAAACTCCAGATAAAATTCGCGCACGAACCGAACGACTTCCCAGTGTGCGTCGCTCAGTTCAATGTTTTCTTCTTCCGCCAGCAGCGGTGCCAGCGCTTCGCTCCAGTCTGCGGTGGATTTCAGATAGCCCTGCGCGTCGCGCTCAATCTCTCTGCCTTCAAATTGCACTCTATTACCTCTACAGACTGATTCACTCTGCGGCGGAGTTTAACAAACTTTTACTTCAGCCAAAAACAAAGCCCCGCATAAGCGAGGCTTTGTTTGCATCAGGTCAGAATTAGTTGCTGCGGGACATGCCCAGCAGGCTCAACAGACTAACGAAGATGTTGTAGATCGAAACGTACAGGCTGACGGTAGCGCGAATATAGTTGGTCTCGCCGCCGTTAATGATGTTGCTGGTTTCCCACAGGATGGCACCGGTAGAGAATAAGACAAACAGCACGCTGATCGCCATATGCAGCGCCGGGATGTTCAGGAAAATGTTAGCCACAACCGCAATCAGCAGCACGACAAAACCTGCCATCAGCATGCCGGACAGGAAAGACATATCCTTACGAGTGGTCAACACGTAGGCTGAACAGCAGAAGAACACCAGCGCAGTACCGCCCAGCGCCAGTCCAATCACATCACCCATGCCGGCAGACAGGAACGAGTTCAGGATCGGTCCCAGGCAGTAGCCAAGGAAACCGGTAAAGGCAAACGCAGCCAGAATACCCGCCGGGCTGTTAGCCAGACGATAGGTCAGGAACATCAGGCCGTAGAAACCCACCAGCATCAGGATCAGTCCTGGGGAAGGCAGAGCAAACACGGTGCTCAGCGTGGCGGTGACGGCGGAAAATGCCAGCGTCAGGCCCAGCAGGAAATAGGTATTACGTAAAACTTTGTGCGTGCTCAACAGCGAGCTTTCGCGTGAGGAATAAACTATGCGATCCATAAAGCACCTCTCAGGGTCACTAAAATACCAGAGAGAATAAAGAGGGAAGGGCGAAGGGGAAAGATGTTTTACCCTTCTTTACTCGCTAAAGCGCTGATAACTTAAGCAGATTGGCGAATATCACAGCGAGCGCGTCGTTTTCGCTGATTTTTCAGGCAAACGAAACAAAACCTGCTTTACAAGCCCGGTCGGGATGTTTATAGTGCGCCCCATTGTGGAAGCGTGGCCGAGTGGCTGAAGGCACCGGTCTTGAAAACCGGCGACGGGAAACCGTTCTAGAGTTCGAATCTCTACGCTTCCACCACCTAATTCTACGGGTCAGCGAAAGCTGGCCCGTTTTGCTATGCGAAAAATAAATTTGCAGGCAAAACGAATACGCTAAGCTTGTCTCTGTCTCTGTCTCTGTCTCTGTCTCTGTCTCTGTCTCTGTCTCTGTCTCTGTCTCTGTCTCTGTCTCTGTCTCTGTCT